>NZ_JAYRZN010000080.1:0-2828 GCF_041916475.1 Paenirhodobacter sp. | reverse complement strand
GCACCCGCTGCCCGAGATGTTGATCGAGCAGAACCCGGTGGGCTACCTCGACTACACCATCGCGAGCTGGACGAAAGCGAAGGACCTTTCGGCCTTCAGCGACGAGGCGCTGTCGGAATACCGGCTGCATTACGCGACGCCTGAGCACATCCACGCCACCTGCAACGACTATCGCGCCGGCGCGACCTATGATCTCGCTGCCGACGTGGTGGACCACGCGGCGGACCGCAAGATCGCCTGCCCGACGCTGGCGCTGTGGGGAACCGCCGGCATTCCGAGCGAGACCGACGGGCCGCTCGAAACCTGGCACGAGTGGTGCGACAGCGTCGAGGGCCAGGGCATCGACTCCGGCCACTTCGTCGCCGAGGAAAATCCGCAGGCGGTGCTCGACGCGCTGCTGCCCTTCCTGGACCGCCATGCGCATTGACCGACAGCAGGCCTTCTCCGGCACCACCGCCTCAGACATCGATGCCGTCGCACTCGAGACCCATCTCGCGCAGCACATCGCGGGCTTTGCCGGGCCGCTGACGCTGGCGCGCTTCAAGGGCGGTCAATCGAACCCGACCTACAAGCTGGTGACGCCCGGCCGATCCTATGTGCTGCGGCGCAAGCCCTTCGGCAAGCTGCTGCCCTCGGCCCATGCCATCGAGCGCGAGTATCGGGTGACAGCGGCGCTGGCGGAGGCCGGGTTTCCGGTGGCGCGGCCGCTGCAGCTCTGCGCCGATGACAGCGTCATCGGGGCGGCCTTCTATGTGATGGAGCATGCCGAGGGCCGGGTGTTCTGGGAGCCGCAGGCGCCGGGGCTCTCCGGCGCCGACCGTGCGGCACTGTTCGACTCGCTCAATGCCACCATCGCGCAACTGCACGGGATCGACCCGGCCTCCATCGGGCTCGGCGACTTCGGCAGGCCGCAGGGATATGTCGGGCGGCAGATCAAGCGCTGGAGCGAGCAGTACCGCGCCTCCGAAACCGAGACGATTCCGGAGATGGACCGGCTCATCGCCTGGCTTCCGGGCGTGTGTCCGGCAGACTCGGGTGCGGCCATCGTGCATGGCGATTTCCGGCTCGACAATTGCATCGTCCACCCCACTGAGCCGCGCGTCATCGCGGTGCTGGACTGGGAGCTTTCGACGCTGGGCGACCCGCTGGCCGATTTCACCTATCATTTGATGCAGTGGTTCATGCCGGTGTCGGAGACGGGTGCAGGCGTCGGTTCGCTGCTGGGGCACGAAACCGATCCGGGCGTTCCGGCCATCGAGGCCTATATCGCCGATTACTGCCGCCGCACGGGGCGGAACGGCATTCCGGAGCTTTCGATCTACATGGCCTATAATTTCTTCCGGCTGGCGGCGATCCTGCAGGGCATCCTGGGGCGGGTGCGCGACGGAACGGCGGCCAATGCCGAGGCTGCGGCGATGGCGCGGCAGGTGCGGCCTCTGGCCGAGACGGCGTGGTCTTTCGCGCGGAAGGCGGGCGCATGAGCGGACCTTCGATCGGGCTGGCGCTGGGCGGTGGCAGTGCGCGCGGGCTGGCGCATATCCCGGTGCTCGAGGTGTTCGACGAGCTGGGGATCAAGCCGAAGGTGATCGCGGGCTGTTCCATCGGTTCGCTGCTGGGTGCGGCCTATGCCGGGGGCATGAGCGCGCGGGAGATCCGCGAGCGCGCCGAGTTGCTGCTGTCGGACCGCATCGGGGCGCTGAAATTCGCCTTCGGGCAGAAGCGCGTGAACCCGTTCGAACTGCTGGCGCTGCGCGGCCTCGCCTCGCTGCATGTGCATGGCGAGAAGCTGGCGGGGCTGGTGCTGCCGGAGAGCCTGCCGGCGCTGATCGAGGACTTGCCGATCCCCTTCAAGGTCATCGCCACCGATTTCGATGCGATGGAAGAGCGGGTGATCGAGCGAGGCCCGCTGGCCAAGGCGGTGGGCGCGTCCATTGCCATTCCGGGTGTCATCCTCGGCACGCAGTATGACGGGCACAGCTATGTCGATGGCTGCGTCACCAATCCGGTGCCTTTCAATCATGTGCGCGAGGGCATGGACATCGTGGTGGCGGTCGATGTCTCGGGGCGGCCGCGCGAGGCCAATGGGGCGAACCGCTCCAACATGGAACTGGCGGTGGGATCGCTGCTGATCCTGTTCAACCAGGTGGCCAGCCTGCGCCGGGAGATCAGCCCGCCGGACATATATGTCAGGCCCGCCATCGACAGCTTCTCGGGCGGCGATTTCTTCCGCATCCGCGAGGTGCTGGAACAGGCGCAGCCGGCGAAGGACCAGTTGAAGCGCGAGCTCGAGAAGCGGCTCATCGCCGCGACCTGAAGAAATCCTTCAGCAGCATTTTCGCCCGTTCTTCGCCGAGACCGCTGTAGACGTCCGGCGCGTGGTGGCAGGTCGCCTGCGAATAGAAACGCGGGCCGTGTTCCACCGCGCCCATCTTCTCGTCGCTGGCCGCGAAATAGAGGCGGCGGATGCGGGCGAAGGAGATGGCGGCGGCGCACATGGCGCAGGGTTCAAGCGTGACGAAGAGGTCGCAGTCGGTCAGGCGCTCCGAACCGAGGATTTCCGCTGCCCGGCGGATCGCCAGCAGCTCGGCATGGGCCGTGGGGTCCTTCAGTTCGAGGGTGCGGTTGCCGGCCCGGGCGATCACGGTTCCCACCTTGTCCGCCACCACGGCGCCCACCGGCACTTCGCCACGGGCTGCGGCGGCTTCGGCCTCCGCGAAGGCGATTTCGAGGGGGGCTGGCAGATTCAGTCGCATCGTGCCAATTGAGGCAATCATGGGTGACGGGTCAAGATGAGCGAATTCGAGGGTGAACGCATCGCCAAGGTGATC
>NZ_JAYRZN010000079.1:0-3191 GCF_041916475.1 Paenirhodobacter sp. | reverse complement strand
CCGCCTCAAGGACTGGCGGCGGGTCGCCACACGATACGACCGATGTCCGGAAACCTTCTTCTCCGCGATCATGCTCGCCGCAACCGTCTTGTTCCGGCTGTCAAAAGCAATGAGTCTGGGCCCTGGCCGCCTTGCCGTTCTCCCCGGGCCGCGGCATCCTGTGCCATCGGCTCGGAGAGCATTGCATGACAGACACGACCATCACACTGATCGGCGCCTCGGGCTGGCTTGGCCGTGCGCTCGGGCCTGCGCTGCTGCGCAAAGGGCTGATCCGGCCGGAGAACCTCATTTGCGCGAACCGCAGCGGCCCATCCCCCACCTATGCGGGCTGGCCCGGGCTGCGCTGGGAAACCGTGCCGGCGCGGGCGGTGGAGGGCGCGCAGGCGGTGGTGCTCTCGCTGCGCCCTGATGAATTCCGCGCGGCAGACATCCCCTGCGCGGGGCGGCTGGTGCTGTCGTTCATGGCGGGGGTGAGCTGCGCCGAGATCCGGGCGCGGACGGGGGCGCGCGCGGTGATCCGGGCGATGCCGAATGCCGCGATGGAGATCGGCCGCTCCTACACGCCGTGGTACGCGGCACCCGAGGCCACGGCTGCGGATCTGCGCCTCACCGAGGGGATCATCGGTGCCTGCGGCCATGGTGATGCCCTGGAAAACGAGGATCAGGTGCTGGTGCTCACCGCGCTGTCGGGGGCGGGGCCGGCCTATGCCGCGCTGATGGCGCAGGCTCTGCTCGATGCGGCCGAGGCGGCGGGGTTGCCCTCCGGGGTCGCGCAGGCGGCGGTGGAGGCCGTGGTTTGCGATGCGCCGGCGCTGCTCAGCGGGCGGATTGGCGAAGCGGGGGCGATGGTCAAGGAATTCGTGGACTATCGCGGTACCACGGCGGCGGCGCTGAGCGCGGCACAAGAGGCGGGCTTCGCCGAGGCTCTGCGCGCGGCGCTCGCCGCCGGGGCGGCGAAAGCGCGTGCGATGGCGGGCTGAGGGCCCGGGCGCCTCAGCACCCGGGCTGCAGCACGGTATATGGGCCTCAGCCGACGGTATGAACCCAGCCGTGCGGGTCGGCGAGGACGCCGCGCTGGATGCCGGTCAGCTTCTGACGCAGCGCCTCGGTCACCGGGCCGCCCTGGCCATCGCCGATGCGGAATTCGCCGCCGCGGAACTTCACCGTGCCGATCGAGGCCACGACCGCCGCCGTACCGCAGGCGAAGGCCTCGGTCATGCGGCCGCTGGCGGCATCGGCCTGCCATTCGGCGAAGGAATAATGCCGCTCGGTCAGCGGGACGCCGCTGTCTTTCGCAAGCTCGATCAGCGATTTGCGGGTGATGCCGGGCAAGATCGTGCCGAGCTCGGGGGTGATGATGCTGCCATCCTCGAACACGAAGAAGATGTTCATGCCGCCCAGTTCCTCGACCCAGGCATGCTCGGCCGCATCGAGGAACACCACCTGATCGCAGCCGTTGTCATAGGCCTCGGATTGCGCAACCAGGCTCGCGGCATAGTTGCCGCCGCATTTCGCGGCCCCGGTGCCGCCACGCGCGGCGCGCGTGTAATCCGTGGAGACCCAGATCGAGACCGGCTTCGCGCCGCCCTTGAAATACGGGCCCACCGGCGAGGCAATGACACAGAAGATATATTCATGCGCCGGGCGCACCCCCAGGAAGGGCTCGGAGGCGAACATGAACGGGCGCAGGTACAGGCTCGCGCCTTCGCCCTCGGGCACCCATTTCGCATCCTGCGCGATCAGCCCCTCGACCGCGGCGATGAAATCCGCCTCGCTGATTTCGGGCATCGCCATGCGCCGGGCGGAGGCGTTGAAGCGCCGCGCATTCTCCTGCGGGCGGAACAGCACGACCTTGCCCTCGGCATTGCGATAGGCCTTCATCCCCTCGAAGATCTCCTGCGCGTAATGCAGCACCGCGCTGGCCGGGTCGATCTGGAACGGCGCGCGCGCGGTGATGCGCGCGGAATGCCAGCCCTTGCCCTCGCTCCACTGGATGACGGCCATATGGTCGCTGAACAGCGTGCCGAAGCCCAGATGGCCGAAGGCTTCGAGGCGCGCGGCCTCCGGCATCGGGGTGGTGTTGGGCTGGATGTCGAAGGCCAGCGGGGCGGAAGCAGTGTTCGTCAGTGTCTGTGCCATTTCATGACCTGGTCTAGGGCGGGGTCCGTGGCCGCGATCCGGTGCGTCATGCAGGCGGGGAGTCTACGGTCGTTATGCAACCTGCCGGTTTCGACGGCTTTGTAAAGTACCGATGCTCACTGTGCAAAGGCTTATGCGGGGCAAAGGCAAAGGCAGGCGCGTGCCGCGGCGTCGCTAGCTGCTCGACAGCAGCCGGTGGATCAGCTCGGCGCTGTTGCGCACGTTCATCTTGCGGATCATGTTGGCGCGGTGCACCTCCACCGTGCGCGGCGAACAGGCGAGTGCGGCGGCGATCTCCTTGCTGGTGAAGCCGTTCACCAGATAGCCCGCCACCCGCTTCTCGGCCGGGGTGAGCGGGGCGGGGCCTGCCAGCGCCGCATCCAGCGGCCGGTAGGACCAGACCGCCAGCCGCTCCGGCGCGCCGCTATCCAGCGTGCGGCCGCGCCCCTCCATCCAGACCACGCGGCCATCCTTGCGCCGCATGAAGCGCTCATCGCGGTAGAAGCTGTCGCGCTGCATCGCCAGGTGCGCCCGGCTGCCGATCAGCGCGTAATCCGCGGGGCCGGGATAAAGGACCCGGATCGACTGCCCCTCGATCTCCCGCGCGCTCCAGCCGAACACTTCCGCGACCAGATCGTTCGCGCGCAGCACGATCCGTTCGGCCAGCACCAGGGTAGCGTCGGGGGCATAGCGGAAGCCGATGCGGTCCAGGTCCTGGCTGCTGGGGGTCATCGCGGCTCTCTACGTAGGGATCTACGTATTCTTACGGATTTTGGCGCGCGCTGAAAAGAGACAGGATGCGCCCTGCCGGAGCCGCGCGCCTTGCGCCGCCCGGGCCTGGGAGGGGTTTATGTCGAAGGTATATATGTCCGCGTCGGCGGCTCTTGACGGGCTTTTGTCTGACGGGATGACGCTGGCTGCGGGCGGGTTCGGGCTTTGCGGGATCCCGGAGCTTCTGATCGATGCGCTGGTGGCGAGCGGGGTGAAGGATCTGACGATCGCGTCGAACAATTGCGGGGTCGACGGGTTCGGGCTCGGCAAGCTTCTGGACA
>NZ_JAYRZN010000078.1:0-4629 GCF_041916475.1 Paenirhodobacter sp. | reverse complement strand
CGCTCCATCCAACAACGCGCAGGCGACCGGCCCTTCGGCAAGAAGCCCTACGAGAAGCGCGACGGAGACCGCCCGGCGGGCCGCTCCTTCGAGAAGCGCGAGGGAGACCGCCCCTTCTCCCGCGGCCCGCGCAGCGAGGGCGCCGAAGGGGAGCGTCCGCGCAAGGAGGGCGGCTTCAAATCCGCGGGCTACAAGAGCCATGGCGGCGGCGGCAAACCCCGCGCACAGGGCTTCAAGTCGCACCGCGGCGATGCGCCCGCCCCGCGCCGCCCCGGCGGCAAGCCCGGCCCCAAACGCGGCTGAGCGCTGTTTGGCACTGGAATTGGCCCGGCGGAATCCCTAACCTCTGAGGGGGCATATCGCCCCCCGGTGAGGTCAGGATGTCGCGCAGGACCGTGCAAACCATTTCCTTCTGGCTGCTCTTGGCGCTGACCCTGTCGGTCGCGCTGAAGGGCACGGTCTGACATGGCGCAGCGCTACGGCGGCAAATACAGCCCGGAGCCCGGCGCGGAGCGCGGCGCAGGCTATCCCGGCGTCGCACCGAACCGGATCCCGAAGCCCGCGGAGCCGCGCCATCCGCTGGCCCGGCGCCCCGGTTGGCTGCTCGCCGCCGCGATCCCGTTTCTGGGCCAGGCCTTCGGCAGCGGCCCCGAAGCGCTGGTGCGCGGGCTCGGCGCCTTCGCCCTGAGCGGGGCTGCGGTGTTCCTGCTGCGCGAAGGGCTGCGCGCCGAAGCCGCCTATGACGCGCGGCGCAGCGCCCGCCGCCCGGCGATCCCGCGCAAGATCTTCGGCGCCGTCGCGATGGGCGCGGCGCTTGCGCTTGGCGCGCAGGGGCTGGGGCCTGCGGGCGCGCTCACCCTGGGCGCGGTCGGGCTGGTGCTGGCGCTCGCGGCCTTCGGCCTCGACCCGTTGCAGGACAAGGGCATGGAGGGCATCGACAGCTTCCAGCAAGACCGCGTCGCCCGCGCCGTGCGCGACGGCGAGGCGCATCTGCGCGAGATGCAGGAGGCGATCGCGCGCACCGGCGACGGGCTGCTGAGCGCGCGGATCGAACGCTTCGCCGCCACCGCGCGCGATCTGTTCCGCGCGGTCGAGCAGGATCCGGGCGATCTGGCCGCGGCACGGCGCTACATGGGGGTCTATCTGGCGGGCGCACGCGACGCGACGCTGCGCTTTGCCGAACTGTGGGCCGCCACCCGCGACGCCAAGGCCCGGCACGATTACGAGGCGCTGCTGGGCGATCTGGAAAGCAATTTCACCGCCCGCACCCGCAGCCTGATCGAAGGCGGCCGCGAGGGGCTGGAGATCGAGATCGACGTGCTGCGCGAGCGGCTCGCCCGCGAGGGCGTGGCCGGGCCGCGGCCGGAATAGTGGGGAGCCGCTGCAACAGGCACGCGGCCTCGACACGCAGGAGATTGTCCTTGCCCGCGCGGCAGGAGAATATGAGCCGTAGCCCGCCTGCCGCGGGCCAGACCGTCGCCGATGCGGGCCGCGTGCCCGCCCCAACCCGGGGGAATCCATGACCGAATCCGTCCGCGCGAAGGCCGCCCAGGCGGTCGCCGAAATCGAGAGCGTGGCCACCGCCGCGCTGCCCGATCCGTCGCAGGCGCCGCTCACGATCGAGACCGCCCCGCCGCAGCTGGCCGAGGAGATCCGCGCCCGGATGGCCGAGATCGACCTGACCAACACCGGCTCGATCCTGTATTTCGGCGCCAAGGCGCAGGGCGAGCTGCAATCCATCAGCCAGGCGATGCTGGCCGATGTGCGCAACAAGGATGTGGGCCCCGCCGGCGACAGCCTGTCCAGGATCGTGACCACGCTGCGCGGCTTCTCCGTCTCGGAGCTGGATGTGCGCCGCGAACGCTCCTGGTGGGAGAAGCTGCTCGGCCGGGCCGCCCCCTTTGCCAAGTTCATCGCCCGGTTCGAGGAGGTGCAGACCCAGATCGACCGCATCACCGACGAGCTGCTCGGCCATGAGCACAAGCTGCTGAAGGATATCAAGGCGCTCGACCTGCTCTATGGCAAGACGCTGAATTTCTACGATGAACTCGCGCTCTATATCGCCGCGGGCGACGAGAAGCTGAAGCAGGTCGATGCGACGGTGATCCCGGTCAAGGAGGCCGAGGTTGCGGCCGCGGGCGAGGAGCAGAAGGTGCTGCGCGCGCAGGAGCTGCGCGACCTGCGCGCCGCGCGCGACGATCTGGGGCGGCGGGTGCATGACCTGCGCCTGACCCGGCAGGTGACGATGCAGTCGCTGCCCTCGATCCGGCTCGTGCAGGAGAACGACAAGTCCCTGGTCACGAAGATCAATTCGACGCTGGTGAACACCGTGCCGCTGTGGGAGACGCAGCTCGCGCAGGCGGTGACGATCCAGCGCTCGGCCGAGGCCGCGACGGCCGTGCGCCAGGCCTCGGACCTGACCAATGAGCTTCTGACCGCGAATGCGAAGAACCTGCGCACCGCGAACCAGACCGTGCGCACGGAGATGGAGCGCGGCATTTTCGACATCAACGCGGTGAAGGCTGCCAATGCCGAGCTGATCGCCACGATCGAAGACAGCCTGCGCATCGCCGACGAAGGCAAGCGCAAGCGCGCCGAGGCGGAGGCGGAGCTGACCGGCATGGAGCGGCAGCTGCGCGAGACCCTGGCCTCCGCCACGGCATCCGGGGCTGCGGGCTGAAAATGCGGGCGGCACGGTTCGGACAGGCGGCGAGCGCATTCGCCCTGAGCACGCTGCTGACGGCCTGTGCGCCGCCGCCGCATGCGCCCGAGCCGCCACCCGCGCCGCAGGGCGCGCCCGAGCATTCGCCGCGGCCGCATGCGGCCCCCGGCGACCTTGGCGAGAATGGCCAGGTCACCCCGCGCTCGCCCGAGAGCAATGCCATGCTCGCCTATTACGCCCAGGTGGAGCAGACGCTGAAGCACCGCGGCCTGATGCGCAAGGATGTGGCGCCGCGCGACGCCCGGTTCGCCAAATGGCAGCTGATCGACAATTTCGTGAAGATCGCGCTCTACGACGAATACGACAGCGGCATGGTCGCGCGCCAGACGCCGAGCCACCTGCGCCGCTGGGAAACGCCGGTGCGGTTCTCGGTCGAATTCGGCAGCTCGGTCCCGGCGGCGCAGCGCGCGGCCGACCGCGAGATGGTCGCGGCCTATGCGGGCCAGCTTGCCCGCGCGAGCCGCCATCCCATCGGCGCGGTACGCACGGGCGGGAATTTCACCGTTCTGGTGGTGAACGAGGACGAACGCCGCGCGCTCGGGCCACGGCTGCAGGAGCTGGTGCCCGGCATCGACGCGCTGACCCTGCGCAGCATCACCGAACTGCCGCCCTCTACCTTCTGCGTGGCCTTCGCCTTCTCGCGCGGGGCCTCCTCGGTCTATGAGCGTGCCATCGCCGTGATCCGGGCCGAACACCCGCGCGACCTGCGCCAGTCGTGCTTCCACGAGGAGCTGGCGCAGGGGCTGGGCCTTGCCAATGACAGCCCGCAGGCGCGGCCCTCGATCTTCAACGACGACGAGGAGTTCTCGCTGCTGACCCGGCAGGATGAACTCATGCTGCGGATCCTGTATGATCCGCGCCTGCGGCCGGGCATGAGCGAGGACGAGGCCCGCCCGATCATCGAGACCATCGCGAACGAACTTCTCGGCCCTGACGCATAGGAGAGGCACATGGGAATTCTGGACTTCCTGACCGGCGAATTCATCGATGTCATCGAATGGACCGACGACAGCCGCAACACGATGGTCTGGCGGTTCGAGCGCTATGGCCATGCGATCAAATACGGCGCCAAGCTGACCGTGCGCGAGGGGCAGGCCGCCGTCTTCGTGCATGAGGGCCAGATCGCCGATGTGTTCGGGCCGGGGCTCTACATGCTGGAGACCAACAACATGCCGGTGCTGACCACGCTGCAGCACTGGGACCATGGCTTCCGCTCGCCGTTCCTGTCGGAGGTGTATTTCGTCAACACCACCCGGTTCAACGACCTGAAATGGGGCACGAAGAACCCGGTCATCTGCCGCGACAGCGAATTCGGTATGGTACGGCTGCGCGCCTTCGGCACCTATGCGATGCGGGTCGCGGACCCGGGGAAATTCCTGTCCGAGATCGTCGGCACCGATGGCGATTTCACTGCCGACGAGATCAGCTTCCAGATCCGCAATGTGATCGTGCAGGAATTCAGCCGGGTGGTGGCTGCCTCCTCGATCCCGGTGCTGGACATGGCGGCGAATACCGGCGACCTTGGCAAGATCGTCGCGACCGCGATCGCACCGGTGATCGCGAATTACGGCCTGTCGATCCCGGAATTCTACATCGAGAACATTTCGCTGCCCGAAGCGGTGGAGGCCGCGCTCGACAAACGGACCTCGATGGGGATCGTGGGCGATCTGAACCGCTACATGCAATACAACGCCGCCGAGGCGATGGGCCAGCCCGGCTCCGGCGCGGCCCAGGGCATGGGCGCGGCGATGGGCGCCGGGCTCGGGGCCGGAATGGGCATGGCCATGGGCGGACAGGTGGCGCAGGGCTGGGGCCCCTGGGGCATGGCCCCCGGCGCGGGCGCCGGGGTTGCGCCGCCGTCGGCGTCGCCTGGTGCGCCTGGCCAGGGCCATGCGCCCAGGGGCGGG
>NZ_JAYRZN010000077.1:0-6071 GCF_041916475.1 Paenirhodobacter sp. | reverse complement strand
CCAATGATCTGCTCTTCCGTCAGTCGTGCCTTCTTCATCGTCCGTCCTCTCCATGGGCCGGACTCTAATCGCAGATGGAGGAAAACTCCCGTGGCAGGTCAGGGCCAGTTCCTTCGGGGGCTGAGCGGTGACACTTGATTTGACAAATTGCCGTTTTGGCGGTCTATATTTTTCAATGGGTCACAGTATACGCAGACCATGTGGCAACACACACAGGGGCGCCGCTTCCTTATGCCCGCGCGGACGAAGCCTGCGCGCCCCGCGGCCGCGCGATCCGGGCTACAGCACCGGCGCCATCAGGCGCGCCACCGGCGCCGCGATCCGCAGCGGCAGCGGCGCCTCGGAAAGCGGGCGGTCATAGAGGTCGGCGCGGGTGAAATCGCGCTCCAGCATCGCCGCCACCGCGGCCGCCACATCCGGATCCGCCATCACCGCGGAAGCCTCGAAATTCAGCCGGCAGGAGCGCGCATCCAGGTTGTGGCTCCCGACCGAGGCGAGGTGATCGTCCACCAGCACGATCTTCTGGTGCATGAAGCCCTCGCGATAGCGATAGATCTTCACCCCGGATCCGCGCATCGCCTCGATGAAGGCGAAGCCCGCGAGCCAGACCAGCCAGTGATCGCGCGCCCCGGCCATGATCACCCGCACATCCGCCCCGCGCAGCGCCGCGAGCCGCAGCGCCTGCATCAGCCCGGTGTCCGGGGTGAAGTAGGGCGAGGCGATCCACACCCGCTCGCGCGCGGCGGTAATGGCATGGCTGAAGAACAGCCCGCCGGTTTCTTCGGCATCCGAGGGGCCGGAGGCCAGGATCAGCCCCGCCACCCGGCCGCGGATGCGCGGCTCCCAGTCCAGGTCCAGCACCTCGCCGGTGGCCCAGTGCCAGTCTTCGGCGAAATGCAGCTGCATCTGCGCCACCACCGGCCCGTCGAGCCGGATCATGGTGTCGCGCCAGGCGCCGAGCCTCGGGTTCCGGCCCACATATTCGTCGCCGATATTGTAGCCGCCGGTGAAGCCCACCTGGCCATCGATCACCGCGAATTTCCGGTGGTTGCGGAAGTTCACCCGGGTCAGCGCCCATTGCCGCTGCGGATGGCGGGCGTGGAAGTTGGTGATCTCCACCCCGCCTGCGCGCATCGCCCGGATATAGGTGCGGTGCAGGCCGTAGCTGCCGAAAGGATCATAGAGCACGCAGACCCGCACGCCCTCCTTCTCCTTTTGCAAGAGCAGCTCCTGCAATTCGCGGCCGAGCCCGTCGTCGCGCAGGATATAGGTCTCGATCAGCACATATTTGCGTGCGCTGCGGATCGCCTCGAACAGGGCGCGGAACACGGCGTCGCCCTCGGTGAGCAGCTGCACCGCATTGCCGCCGGTGGCCTCGCGCCGGGCGATCGCCTCGAAGCCCTGCAGGAGCTGCGAGCTGTGCAGGCTGATGCCCTCGCGCACCGGGGGCGCCGCGCGCTGCTGCAGCCGCGCCGCCGCTTCGGAGAGCTTGCGGTCCCGGATCATCGAAGGATAGCGGATATCGCCGAAAATCACGAAGGCCGGCAGCGCAATATAGGGCAGCGTCACCAGGAACACGGCCCAACCCACCGCGCCCTGCGGCGTGCGCGCGGTCCGGATCGCGCGGAAGGCCGCGAGCACCGCCGTGCCATGCAGCGCCAGCAGGACCGAGGACAGCACCAGGGCGAAGGAGATGCCGTCCGTCACCTCAGGCCTGTTCGTGCATCGCGAGAAGCCGCATGCGCAGGCGCTCGCGCAGCCCCTCCGCGCCGAGCGCGGCATCGAGGCTGCGCATCCGGCGCCGCAGCGTCGTCACTTCGTCGAGCAGGTTCAGGATCAGCGGCATCGTCTCGTCACTGACCGCCATATCCTCGCTCAGCTCCACGATCAGCCGCAATCGCGCGAGGTCGGTGTCGTCAAACACCTGCCCCGCATCAGAAAGCCGTGGCCGCACCCAGGCCCGCGTTACGCACAGCGTCAGCCGGTCCGGCGTCAGCCCGGCGATCCGGGTCAGGATCTCCGCTTCGCTCATCATTTCCGGTTCCCCTTCCACTCCGCCCGCGGATCGTAGGAGGCCTTCGCCCGCCAGGCACGGATCGCCTCGGCGAGCGCCGGATCCTCCGTCTCCGGCAGCATGATCTTCAGCGTGATGCGCAGATCGCCCCCCTTCACGCCCTTCCCGCGCAGCCGCATCACCCGGCCGGTGGAGGAATTCGCAGGCACCTTCAGCCGCACCCGCCCGCCCGGCACCGGCACCTCCACCGAGGCGCCCAAGACCGCCTCGTCGATCGAGACCGGCAGCTCCATCACGATGTCATTGCCTTCACGCGCGAACACCGGGTCCTCGGCGATGGAGATGGTGAGCAGCGCATCGCCCGCCGGGCCGCCGTTCATCCCCGGCTCGCCCTTGCCCGCCAGGCGCAGCGTCTGGCCATCCTCGATCCCGGCCGGGATCGAGATCTCCACCCGGCCGATCTCGGGCAGGGTGACGGGATGCTTGCCGCCCTCCACCGCTTCCAGAAATCCGATGGTCAGCTGGAAATGCCGGTCCTGGCCGCGCATGCGCATATTGCCATAGGCATTGCCCTGGCCGCGGAAGGCCGAGCGGAAGATATCGCCCAGGTCATCGAAGCCGCCGGCATGGTCGTAGCGCCCCGAAGGATCGGCTTCGGCATATTGCCGGTAATAGCGCTGCTGCGGCCGCTCCTGGCCGGCGGCGTCAATCTCTCCGGCATCGAAGCGGCGGCGCTTTTCGGTATCGTGCAGCAGGTCATAGGCCGCCGAGACCGACTTGAAACGCTCGGATTTGGCCGGGTCGTTGCCGGTCAGGTCCGGGTGCAGCTCTTTCGCGAGCCTGCGATAGGCTTTCTTGATGTCGGCGTCGGAGGCGGTCTTCGCCACCCCGAGCACCACATACGGGTCCTTGATGTCATTCGTCATGGGTCGTCCCATCCGTTGCGCCGGCCATCCGTTGTGCCGGAGCACCTCTGTTTGGGTTCAATATGGGCGGGCGGTGGCCGCCGGGCAATTCCCTCAGTGCAGGTTTCGCCGGATTTTCGGGCATGTCCGGGGATGGCGTGGCGCCACAGGGCATGCAAGTCTGTGCCGATGTGCTGTTCGTTCTCCTGGGTCGAGGCGACCCTGCACCAGTATGGCCTGCCGGTGATCTTCGTGGACCTGTTCCTCGAATCCGTCGGGCTGCCGCTGCCCGGCGAAACGTTGCTTCTGCTTGCCGGGTCGCTGGCCGCGAAGGGGGACCTGGCGCTGGTGCCGCTCTGGCTCACGGCGTTTGCGGCATCGGTCGCGGGCGACAATGCGGGCTATCTGATCGGGCGCAGGCTCGGGCGCCCGGCGGTGCTGCGCTGGGGCGGGCGGATCGGGCTGAGCGAGGCGCGGCTCGCGCGGGTGGAGGCGCTGATGCAGCGGCGCGGCCTCATGATCGTGGCCGGGGCGCGGTTCGTCGCCGTGCTGCGGCAGCTGAACGGGCTGGCCGCGGGCACGGCGGGCATGCATTGGGCGCGGTTCTTGGCGGGCAATGTGCTCGGGGCGGCGGTCTGGGTCTCGGTCTGGGTGCTCGCGGCCTATGCCTTCGGCGTGGATGCGCATCTGTGGCGGGGGCAGTAGGCCCGGCACTGCGGCGGGGGAGCCGGTTCCCAGCCTGCGAGCCGCCTCTGCCGCGAAGGGCCGGTGGATTGCGGCGGTGAGCCGCTGCCGCTTTTACGCCCGGCAAGCCGGTTCCGGCCTTCCATTCCCGGGCGCGGGCGCGCAATGTCGCGCGGCCCGGAGCCAGGAGGCCGCATGACCAAATCAATCCTCATCACCGGCTGTTCCTCCGGGATCGGTCTCGATGCCGCGCATGGGCTGCGGGCTGCGGGATGGCAGGTGATCGCCTCTTGCCGCAAGCCCGAGGACGTGGCGCGGCTGCGCGCCGAGGGGCTTACGGCGATCCGGCTGGATGTGGCCGATGCCGCCTCCCGCGCGGAGGGCTTCGCCGAAGCGCTTGCCATCGCCGGGCGGCTCGATGCGCTTTACAACAACGCAGCGTTCGCGATCCCGGGCGCCGTGGAGGACCTGCCCGTGGAGGCCCTGCGCGACATCTTCGAGACCAACCTGTTCGGCCTGCACGACCTCACCACCCGCGCGGTGAAGGTGATGCGGGCGCAGGGCGGCGGGCGGATCGTGCAATGCTCCTCGGTGCTGGGCCTGGTGGCCGCGCGCTGGCGCGGGGCCTATGTGGCCAGCAAATTCGCCCTCGAAGGCCTGACCGATGTGCTGCGGATAGAAATGCGCGGCACGCCGGTGCGGATCATCACGCTGAACCCCGGCCCGATCCCGACCCGGTTCCGGCTGAATTCGATCCCCCATTTCGAACGCTGGGTGGATTGGCGCGCCTCGCCGCGCCGGGCGCAATATGAGGAGAGCCTGCTGAAGCGGCTCTATGAGCCGTCGGGCAGGAAGGACCGGTTCGAGCTGCCGCCCGCGGCGGTGACGGCGGCGCTGCTGAAGGCGCTGGAGGCGCGCGCGCCGCGCGATCACTATTATATCACCACCACCACCCATATCGCCGCCGCCCTGCGCCGGTTCGCCCCGCCCGGGCTGCGCGACCGGGTGCTGTCGCGCACATGATTTCTGTCGCAATTCCTGCGCGAGGGGCTAATCTCTGCGCGCCGGAGGGGGGCGCATGACGAAAGATCCGCTGTTCATCACCGTGGCCATCGCCTGCCTGGCCGTGCTGGCGGTGCTGCTGTTCGGTATCTTCAGCTTCGGGCGCGGGGGCGAATTCAACCGGCGCAATGGCAATCGGCTGATGCGCTGGCGCATCATCGCCCAGGCGGTGGCCATCGTGCTGGTGGTGCTGTTCGTCTGGCTGCGCGGAAAATAGGAGGCGGCGATGGTCGTTCTGAACAGGATCTATACGAAGACCGGGGACAAGGGGGAAACCGCCCTTGCCGATGGCACCCGGGTGCCGAAGCATGCGCTGCGGGTGGAGGCTTATGGGACGGTGGACGAGCTGAACGCCACGCTCGGGCTTGCGCAGCTTCATGCCGAAGGCGCGCTGGCCGAGGCGCTCGCGCGGATCCAGAACGACCTGTTCGACCTCGGCGCCGATCTGGCCCGGCCGGAGATGGCGCGCGATGCCGAGGCGGGCTATCCGGTGCTGCGCATCATCGAGAGCCAGGTGAGCCGCCTGGAGGCCGAAATCGACACCATGATCGCCCGGCTGGAGCCGCTGCGCAGCTTCATCCTGCCGGGCGGCAGCGCCCTTGCGGCGCATCTGCATCTTTGCCGCACGGTGGCGCGGCGCGCCGAGCGCGGGGCGGTGGCGCTGGCCGCGGCGGAGGAGGCGAACCCGGCTGCGGTGAAATATCTGAACCGGCTTTCGGACTGGTTTTTCGTGGCCGGGCGCATCGCCAATGAGGACGGCCGGGCCGACGTGCTCTGGGTTCCGGGGGCGAATCGCTGAGCGTTATCGCCAACAATCCGCGCGACGTGACGTAGCGGCATAGAAACATGTCCATTTTGCACTGTCCCTGACGGATTCGCTCTAGTAACAAAATTGCCGAAGACAGCGCCGCCCCTGGCCGGGCGAGATGAGAAGAAGGGAGATTCCGCGGATGAAGGTTCTTGTACCTGTTAAGCGCGTGATTGATTACAACGTGAAGGTTCGCGTTAAGGCGGACGGTTCCGGTGTCGATCTTGCGAACGTGAAGATGTCGATGAACCCGTTCGACGAGATTGCGGTCGAGGAGGCGATCCGGCTGAAGGAGAAGGGCGTCGTGAGCGAGATCGTCGTGGTCTCGATCGGCGTGAAGCAGGCGCAGGAGACGCTGCGCACGGCGCTGGCCATGGGCGCGGACCGGGCGATCCTGGTGGAAGCGGCGGCGGATGTGACGACCGATATCGAGCCGCTGGCGGTGGCGAAGATCCTCGCGGCGGTGGCCAGGGCCGAGGAGCCGGGCCTGATCATCACCGGCAAGCAGGCGATCGACAACGACATGAACGCGACCGGCCAGATGCTGGCGGCGCTCCTGGGCTGGGCCCAGGCGACCTTTGCCTCGGAAGTGGCGATC
>NZ_JAYRZN010000076.1:0-6195 GCF_041916475.1 Paenirhodobacter sp. | reverse complement strand
GAACACATTCTTCGCCAGATCGAGCCCGACCGTGATAATCTCCGACATGACCGTCCTCCTTTGTGGATCATCGCAGACCCACCTTGGCACAGAGATGCCGTCGGGGGGCGGTCACATCATCAGAGCCGATCGACGGCATTGGCGGCGCTCACACGGCCCTGACGCTGGCATTCCGCGCAGAGCGGGTGCCGGGCGAGAAACATCTGCCGCGCACGCTGCCAGCGGGCGGACTTGTAGAGCGCCCTGACCGCGGGGTCGCGGTTACGGTCAGCATCGCGGTCGCGTTCACGCTTGTCGCGTCGCCCCACCGGGCGATGGATCGGCGGGCGCACAGGCATGGGGCCTCGCGAAATGGATGGAATGGGTGTGGGAACGATCGGTGGCGCTCATGGCGCTCTTCTCCCGATCATGCCCTGCTTGTAGCACGGATCTGTTGCATGTGTCGAACAGAAAAGTGTTGCAACACTTTGGACTCGTTCACGCATTCAGCCGCGCAGCGATCTTCGTGAGCGCCAGCTGCCAGCGCCGCCAGGCGGTGGTCCGGTCGCAGCCCATCTCGCCCGCGATCTGCTTCCACGGCACCCGTGCCGCGCGGGACCAGACCAGCCGCCGCTCGGCCTCCTCGATCCACAGCACCCAGTCGAAGGTCTGCTCGAGCCGGGTGATGGCTGCCGCCGAAGGCCAGACGCGCATCGGCTCCGGTTCCATGGCGGCGATCTCGCGGGGGCTGCGCAGTACCTGCGGCCAGCCGCTGAAATGCCCCCGTGCCTTCACCGCCGGCAGCTTGCGCAGGGTGCGGAACGCCTCCTCGAAATGATCGGCCACGTCATCGGCGGTCCAGGACTCGTGCTGCGTCATGCGACACCCCCGTTCGTCTCGATCGCCCAGAGCAGGATGGCGATGGCATCGGCCTCGTTGTCATCCGCGGGACTGAAGCCACGGGCGCGGGCCGCATCGATCATCGCCTGCTTCGGCGCATTGCCCTTGCCGGTGGCGTGGCGCTTGATGGTGCCGACCGGCACGCCCGCATAGGGCACACCGCGCAGTTCCGCACATGCGGTCAGCGTCGCCATCAGCCCGCCATAGACATGGGCGGCATCGGTGCCGGCGTGGCGGCGCACCTCCTCGAACCAGATCGCCGCGATGGGCCCGGACAGTCGGTCAATCTCGCTCAGCCAGTTTGTGAGCCTCAGATACCGCATGCCACCGCCGTCGAAGCGACCAGGGCGGAACGACACGGTACCGCTCGTGATCAGACCGTCATGGCCATGCAGCGCCCACCCGGTGGTGGTGCCGAGGTCGAGCGCGAGGATGGTCCGGGCGGCAAGAGTTGGGTCAGCCATAGGGCGCTCCTCTTCGAATTGGGTGGTGGGGGTGGAAAGCGGTCACGTTGTCGAGGCAGCGCCCATGCCCAGAGTTCGGTCCGAGAAAAATGCCCAGGGGTGGGTGGTGGACCTCCCCGCCTTGCGGGGGGAGTCCACCCACCCCTTTAGGGGTACTTGGTGCCAAATCTGAAATCTGGCATAAGCCACTGGAATCACGTTGATAATCCAGACCTGTCTCCAGATTTGGCAAGGCTGCCAGCCAAATCTGGATTTCACCTGTCAAGCCATTGAAGATGAGGGATAAAAGCCAGATTTCAGATTTGTAGCAGATTTCAGATTTGGCAAAATCTGGCCAGATTTGGCACCTGAGACCCCAGATTTTGCACACGGTTTCGGACGGAAAACTCATGGATCCTTGCCCTCCGCATAGACCCATACAGCGGGGTTTTCGACCGGCAGGACGGCCCCCGTCTGGGGGCATTTGTAGTGGCTGGGTAGGATCTGGATGGCCTTAGGCAGGACCTCGCCCGTCTCGCTATCGATTGCCTCCTCGCCGGTCACGAGGACCATTTCCTCGACGCAGAGATAGCCATACTTGCTGCGGTCGGATGGCAGCCCGAGGGCGCTTGCGGCTTGGCCTTTCACGAATTTTACGACGCCCTTGGTGGTCAGCACGTTCAGCCGATCGCGGATGCCTGCGGCGCCGCTGAGCCCCGCCTTGTTCTCGAAGGCCTCGGCGAACTGGGTCATGGTGTAGATCTTGCCCTTCAGGGCTTCGTCCATGAGGATGGTGACAATCACCTCGCCTTTTCGGGCGCGCTCCGCGTCGTGCCGTGCTCCAAGATCGGCCCGCACCAGACGCTCGTTCATTGGGTTGATCTCGACCCATTGGCCGCCGACCTTGTCGATCACCTTTGGCGGCAACGCGGGGCCATTGCGCAGCTCGATCTCCAGCTTTCGTTGCGAGCAATCCTCGTCGGGCCGGTGCAGGATCAGGCCGGAGGTGTAGAACCCGCGCAGCGCGCTGGCGCCGGAGAGCGCGAGGAAGGGATCGTCCTTTACCTGCTGCTTGCTGAGCTTCTTGGTGTGATGGATCAGGATGACCCCGCAATCGGGGTCGATATGGTCGCGCAAAACCTCGACCCGTTCCTTCAGGAAGAACATCATGGCGGTGTTGTCGTTCTCGCCACCGCCATCGGGCCCGCCGTCGAACAGGTTCCGGATCGGATCGATGCAGAGGATGTCCACCGGTGCCTCCGGAAACGCCGTCTGAACGGCGCGGGCAACCTGAACGCTGCCCTCATTGTCGAGCAGCATCTTGAGTTTCGGCGTGGCGACGAAGGTGTCGCGTGCGGCGGCCAACACCTCTGGCGGCAGGGCGATCTGCTTCAGCCGTTCCCGCAGATAGTGATATTGGATCTCGGCCTGCAGGTAGAAAATGCGCAGGGGCCGTGGCGGCGTGAACCCGAGGAACGGCACACCGGCGGCCATGTGGACGAGCCAGGAGATCAACAGGTCGCTCTTGCCCACCTTCGGCGCGCCACCGAGCACCAGCAGCCCGCCCGGCGTCAGCACCCGCGGTGCGATGATGTCCTCCGGCATCGGGCTCTGGTCGTCCAGCAGCGCGCCCAGCGTGAATGCGGGCATCTCGGCCGGTCCCGGTGCGCCGGACTCCAGCCGGATCAACGGCGGTCCGTATTTCTCGACATGCCGGTTCCAGAGCCGCTCGGACTCGCGCTTCAACCGTTCGACCGGCCACTGCGGCCGCAGCATGGCGGCGTTGTAGCCACAGATGCCCTCCCAGCCCTCATCCTTAGTCATCCGGCCCTCGTGGACCATGCGGATGAAATGGCCGATCGCGGCCGACGCACCTTCGAAGCGGGACCAATCGTCCTGCGCCCCCTCGCGCACCGGGGTCACCAGAACATCGTCCATCGCGGGCTTGTCGGGGTGGGAGAACTCAGGCTGCATGGACACGCCGGGCGCGGGTGGCATGTCAGTGACCGCTTCGATGAACTCGGCCAGATCACGCTCGCGGTCGGCGTTCATCTCGACAATCCGCACCTGCGTCTTGAGACTGTTCTTGTAATAGACGCTGCCTGCCACCCGGATCGGCTGGTGTGCGGAACGAAAATGCATGTCGCCACCGACCTTGGCCGCGATGTCGCCGCGCAGACGGCAGACACGGGCGATGTCGTCGCCCTCAGCGGGCTCGGTCAGCGTCCACCAGATGTGCGCTTTGCGCTGACCCTCCGGTGTCACACCGCCGCTTTCCACTACCATGGTCGGCGCGCCAAGATGGCGCTCCATATGGGCCCGCTTGGCGGCAATGTCGCCGGTATCGAGATCAACGACGACGGTCTGCATCTGCAGGATTTCTGCCGCCTTGGCCTGACCGGGCGCGGCCACGGTGCCGGGGATCACGTAGACCGCTGCGCCTTCGCGCGAGGCCCATGTGGCGAAGGTCGACATCTTTTCAGGCGCGGCCTGATCCGCCTCCAGCCAGATGTTGTGCGGGCGGCCATCGATGCCCTGACCCTTGTCGATGAAACTTCGGACCGGGATCAGCCCGTCGCAGTAACCAAAGACCACCTGCATGAACTGCGCAATCTGCTCGGGATCCGGCTCGTCGCCGAACACGTCGACCTGCGGGGCGGCGTCGTTGAAGTCGCGCCACGGATTGAAGTGCACGATGTTTTTCTTGGGGGTGTCGGGCGTCGTGTCGTCGCGCATGGGTGTGTCCTGATCGGGATCTGATGGATTGGTGGGCTCGTCAGTCATGCCGCCAGCCCCCAGCACCGCTCGGCATGGGCGCAGAACCGGCATTCGAAGAAATCCCGATTGGCGGCGATGCGAGGCAACAGCTCACCCGCGTCCGTGGCCTGCAGGATCCGCACGGCGCGATCAGACATGCGCTGCGCGAGATCGGCATCGAAGGGGACGAGCTCATGGTGCAGCTCGGCGGTGTCCTTGTTGATCGCGGTGAACAGCGCCGGTGCGGCCGATATTCCCGGCACCGAAGGCTCCATATAGGCCTGGTAGATCGCGATCTGGGCGGCATAGACGGGCTTGGAGACGGCGACCCCGCCCTTGACGCAGGCCCGCCAGTTCTTCGCGTTCATCGTCTTGCATTCCCAGAGCGCCGGGGTGCGGAGACCGAGCGCGGCCGGTGCCGCCGCGATGACCCCGTCGACATGGCCACGGATGCGACCGCCCGCGACAGAGAAGCCGAACTGTTCGCCATCGGGGCGGTTGCCCTTGCGGGTGTAGAGGTCCAGCCCGGCCGCCCGCAGCCAGCGGATCGCCAGATCCTCGAGCTGGTGACCGATCTCGAAGATCCGCAGAGTCTGCCCGCCGAAGTCCGAGCCCTCGTCCTTGGGCGCGCCTGCGAACTCGAACTGCAACGCGCGTTCGCAGGCATGTCCCAGACGGGACGCGCCGAGATAGGTCCGGGGCGGCGTGGCCTCCCGCTCGGCGATCAGCGCGGCGTCGACCAGCGCGTTGATCCGCTCGGCCATGGAGGGGCGCGGGTTGAAATCCAGCATCAGAACGGCACCTCGCTCCTGGCGGCGATGCGCGACATCTCGGCGCCATAGCCCTCCAGAACCTCCTCGATCAGCGCGGTGACCTCTGTCGCATCCAGATCCCGTAGCCGCTTGTCCCAGCCGATCTCGTCCATGGTCGTGCCGAGCCGCTTCATCACCATCGCTATGGCGAGGCGTTCTTCATCAGTGGTTCCCTGCATGGTCAGTCCTTTCCGGTGGCGGGCCGCGAAGAACGCCTGGCAGTGCATCGAGCAAAACCAGCGGTGTTCGCGGGGGCGGGGTCTGTTGGGGTTGAAGAAACCGAAGCCGCGCGCGGGGCGCAGACAGACGGCGCAAGGCTTGAGGCGCGGGTGCCAGAGCCGAATACGCTTCGGGCAATCCGCAGGCGCTGCGGGCGGGGATGGGACTTGCGCGACATGATTCACGCCGCCCTCCGCTCGGGCTCGGCCGCCGTGACGAGGCGCCGGATGTCGCGCTTGTTGAACTGGAACGAGATCAGCGCGGAGGCGCGATAGCGCGTCAGGCCGTAATCGCGCCGGAACTCGGGGGGCAGGCAGTTCAGCTGCTTCTCCGTCGCGTCCTGCTTCAGCCAGCCCTTCGACTTGAAGGCGCTCTCGTCGGTCTCATGCTCGTTCAGCCAGTCGTCGGCCTGCGCGAGACAGACGATGCGCTCGCCCACGCTCAGGAGCCGCGTCGCCTTGCCCTTGGCGCCCCCGACCGCGTGCCAGCGGCCCTCGAGGAAGAACACGCCGCCCCAGGCGTGAAAGCCGTTGGCCATCAGCGCGGCGTCGTCGCCGAACAGGTCCACCCACGCGAAACTCGATCGCTCGAGAAGATCGAGCTCGGTCATGACGAAGCTGTCGATTGGCTCCGCGCCTTCGCGCGGCAGTTCGCACCCGCAGATCGGGCATTCGGTGACCGCGATCGGGATCTCGGCCTTGCATTCCGGGCAGAGTTTCGTCGGCGCTTCCCCCGGCGTCGGGACCCGCCCGTCGAGATCGACATCCTGCTCCAGCGTTCCGTGCGTGAGGCTCGACGTCCCGAAATCCAGCACGACGCAGTCGGTCTTCACGATGCCGGGATGTTCCTCGGGATCGACGGTGCGCAGGCCGCGCCCGACCATCTGGATCATGGTGGACTTGTAGGAGCTGGGGCGAAGCAGCACGACGCAGGAAGTGGGCGGATGGTCCCAGCCCTCCGTCAGCACCGCCACGTTGACGATGACGTGGATGTCGCCCGCCTCGTAGTCGGCGAGGATCGCCTTGCGGGTCTCGGCCGCCAGATCGCCGTGGATCAGCGCGGCGGAAACGCCAGCTGCCCTGAAC
>NZ_JAYRZN010000075.1:0-6225 GCF_041916475.1 Paenirhodobacter sp. | reverse complement strand
GCAAGCGGTCTCGTTCATGATCGTCACCCTGATGTTCTCGCAGGTAGGATATCTGCTGACCCTGCAATTCTCCGATATCACCGGCGGCGATCAGGGCCTGACTCTGCCCGCCAGCGCACGCGGCTTCTCGCTCTTCGGCCGGATGGTGGACATGACCTCGGGCAGCACCCGGTTCAACCTCGCGCTCGGCCTCTTCGCGATCACGCTACTGGGCCTCTTCGCGCTGACGCAGGGCCCGCTCGGCCGGCTGTTCGCGGCCGTGCGCGAGAATGCCCGCCGCACAGAAATGCTCGGCTTCGACACCTACCGCATCCGGCTTCTGGCCTTCACCCTCTCCGGCCTGATCTCGGCCATGGCCGGCGCGCTCTACGGGCTGATGTTCGGCTATATCGGCTCCGCCTTCGCGGAAATCCGGGTCTCGATCGAAGTGCTGCTGTTTACCTTGCTGGGCGGGCCCGGAACCCTGCTCGGCCCGCTTCTCGGGACCACGCTGATGACACTCCTGATCGACCGGATCTCGGGCCTGACCACGGCCTATCCGATCGTGATCGGCGTGCTGCTCGTCGTCATCAACCTCTGGTTTCCGAAGGGAATTCTTGGCAGCTTGCGCGACAGGTGGATCCCATGGATGAAATGACCCTCCTGGAGGCCCACGGGCTGACGCGCCATTTCGACGGGCTGAAGGCGGTGGACGGCGTCGATTTCGCCCTGCGCCGCGGCGAGATTCGCGCCATCATCGGCCCGAACGGAGCAGGCAAATCGACCTTCGTCGGGCTGCTGTCGGGGCGCATCACGCCGAGCGCAGGCCGTATCGCCTTCGAGGGGCGCGACATCACCGGGCTTCCCGCGCACCGGCGCGTGCGGCTCGGCATCGCCTATACGTTCCAGATCACCAATATCTACCCGGCGCTCACCGCGCTCGAAAACGTGGCCATCGCCGCCCAGAGCCGGTTGCGCCCGCGGTTGCTCCGCCCCGGAGCCTCCGAGGCGGAAATCCTGAAGGCGGCCCGTGAGGCCCTCGCCCGGGTGGGCCTTGCCGACCGGGTGCAGGAGCCCGCGGGCGCCCTCGCCTATGGGCATCAGCGGCTGCTCGAAGTGGCCATGGGTCTCGCGCTGCGCCCGAAGCTCCTGATCCTCGATGAGCCGACGCAGGGCCTGTCCGAGGCGGAGATCGCAAATTTCATCGCCCTCGTGCGGCGCGTGGCGGAAGGGGCAACGGTGCTGCTCATCGAGCACAATATGGATGTGGTGATGGCGCTTGCCAGCCGCATCACCGTATTGGAGCGCGGCCGGCTTCTCGCCGAAGGCTCCCCGGCAGAAATCGTCGCCAATGCGGCTGTGCAAAGCGCCTATCTGGGGTCCCCGGCATGAGCCAGCTCACCGTATCGGGGCTCGATGCCTTCCATGGCCGGGCGCAGGCGCTCAGCGATTTTTCCATCACCGTCCGGGGCGGCGAGATCCTGTGCCTGCTCGGGCGCAACGGCGCGGGCAAGACCACCGCGCTCCGCGCAATCATGGGGACGGTCCGGCGCGGGCAGGGCAGCATCATGCTCGATGACCGGGACCTCAGCGCGCTGCCCCCCGAAGCGGTCCCGCACGCGGGCATCGCACATGTGCCGCAGGGGCGGCGGCTGTTTGCGGAGCTGACGGTGGCGGAAAACCTGCAAATCGGGCTCGCCACGCGCAACAGCCCGCGCGCGGTGCTGGAGCGGGCACTCGCACTGTTTCCGGTGCTCGGCGAGCGGCTCCAGCAGCGCTCGGGCACGCTGTCGGGCGGCGAACAGACGATGCTCGCCGTCGCGCGCGCGATCTGCGTCGATCCGCAGGTGATCTTGCTCGATGAACCGACCGAAGGCCTGATGCCGCAGGCGGTCGCCACGATCCGGGAGGCGCTGCGGCAATTGCGGGCGGCGGGCGTGGCCGTGCTTCTGGTCGAGCAGCGGGCCGCGGCGGTCCTCGATCTCGCGGATCGGGCGGTGTTTCTGGAGCATGGCCGGATCGCAGCCCAGACCGATGCGGCAGCGTTGCAAGCCGATCCGTCGCTGCTGCACCGTTACCTCGGGGTCTGATCCAGCAACCGGCGCATGACCGGCTGCAGCGCCGCGGCGATTTCCGCATGCACCTGCGGCCCCGGCATCACGGCGGCAGCGGGTGCCTCCATCGGCGCGAAATGCATCTCATCCGTGCCCCGCGAGAGCGCCGCCGCAGATGGCCGGACCTCGACGACCTCCTCAGCCCCTGCGGCCACCTGCGCGACCATCTCCGCGGTCACCAGCGCCGGCTCCGGCCCCGGCGCCCCGTCATGGGCGCAACCGCGCAGCCACAGCAGCACCGCCTTGCCGCCGATCCGGTTCAGGAACCGCGTCATCTGCCGCACCCAGACCGTCTGCAATTCCGCCGCGAGGATCGCGAAGGCCACCGGATCACGGGCCTGAAGCGTGCCCAGCATATGCCGGGTGAAGGTGAATTCGGTGAAATCCACCCCCGGGAACAGCGCCCGCAGCCGCGCGGTTTCGGTAAGGAACCGATCGTTGCGGCGCGGATGCACATAATAATACCCGTTCGATAGATTGGCAGCGCCCACCAGCTGCACGATCGCCAGCCGCGCCGCCTTGGCCTGCCGCGCGAGGATCTTTTCCTGAAGGAAGGTATCCGCGCCGGCATTCAGGCAGCCGAAGTTCACCACCGGCAGGCCCAGCGCCGCCTCCAGCCGCGCGGGCCAGGGGTCGAGGACGAATTTGCCATAGGTTTCCGAGCCGCCGATCGCGGCGATGAAGCTGCGCTCCAATGTCCGACGCGGGCCACGGAACATGAGGCGGGAATCGCCATAGCGGCAAGGGTAATAATCGAGTGCACCGGTACCGGGATGCTCGAAGGCCATCGGCGCCTCCAGAATCAAATCACAAATGAACGTCTCGGCGCACCCTGCCCGACGAACATTGCAATTTGACTAATGTGCCACATGCGACGCCACGGCACTTCCGGGCTTTGCCCTTGCGTCATTCTCTGCGCCGCAGCATATTTCGCCCGGATCAACGAAGGGTGACGAGATGACGATTGAGACTGTCGGGATCGTGGGCGCCGGCCAGATGGGCAACGGCATCGCGCATGTCTTCGCTCTGTCCGGCTATGAGGTGCTGCTGAACGACATCAGTCAGGAGAGCCTCGACAAGGCGCTCGTAACGATCGGTAAGAACCTCGACCGCCAGGTCTCCAAGGGCAAGATCTCGGAGGCCGACAAGGCCACCACGCTGGGCCGGATCAAGACCACGCTGACCCTGACCGACCTTGGCCAGACCGACCTGATCATCGAGGCCGCGACCGAGCGCGAAGAGGTCAAGGCCAAGATCTTCGACACGCTGCTGCCGCATCTGAAGCCGGAAACGATCCTCGCCTCCAACACCTCGTCGATCTCGATCACCCGGCTCGCCTCGCGCACGGACCGACCGGAACGGTTCATGGGCGTGCACTTCATGAACCCGGTGCCGGTGATGCAGCTGGTGGAGCTGATCCGGGGCATCGCGACCGATGAGCCGACCTATACCACGATGCTCGATATCGTTGCGCGGCTGGGCAAGACCGCCGCTTCGGCCGAAGACTTCCCCGCCTTCATCGTGAACCGGATCCTGGTGCCGATGATCAACGAGGCGGTCTATGTCCTCTATGAGGGCGTGGGCAATGTGCAGTCGATCGACATGGCGATGAAGCTCGGCGCGAACCATCCGATGGGGCCGCTGGAGCTCGCCGATTTCATCGGGCTCGACACCTGCCTCGCGATCATGAACGTGCTGCACGACGGGCTGGCGGATACCAAATACCGCCCCTGCCCGCTGCTGACGAAATATGTCGAGGCGGGCTGGCTCGGGCGCAAGACCGGGCGCGGCTTCTACGACTATCGCGGCGCGACGCCCGTCCCGACGCGCTGATCCCTCTGGCCGCGGGCGTGGTTTTGCGTCAGGCTCGCGGCAGGAGGAGACCATGCACCCTTTCATCGAACGGCTCGGCCTGCGGGTCCCGATCCTGCAGGCGCCGATGGCCGGTGTGTCCACGCCCGCGCTCGCGGCCGCGGTGACGCAGGCGGGCGCGCTCGGCGCGCTCGGGCTCGGGGCGATGACGGTGGATCAGGCAGAAGCCGCGCTGCGGGCGGCGGCCGCCCTGACCTCCGGGCCGATCAATGCCAACCTGTTCTGCCACCAGCCGCTCCCGCCCGATCCTGCGCGCAACCGGGCCTGGATCGCGCATCTGGCCCCCGCCTTCGCGGAGTTCGGGGCGGCTCCGCCCGAAGATCTTTCTGAAATCTATCAGAGTTTCCGGGGCAATCGGGCCATGCTCGATATGCTCCTCGCGCTGCGCCCCGCCGTCGTCAGCCTGCATTTCGGGCTGCCGGAGCCCGAGGCCATTGCCGCGCTGAAGGCCGCCGGGATCGTCCTGCTCGCCTCCGCGACATCGGCCGCCGAAGCCCGCGCGGCGATGGCGGCCGGGATCGACGCAGTGGTCGCACAGGGCTGGGAAGCCGGGGGCCATCGCGGCCTGTTTGATCCGGACGGCGCAGATGAACGCCTCGGGACATTCGATCTCCTACCCCGGATTGCCGCGCTCGGCCTGCCGGTGATCGCAGCGGGCGGCCTGATGACCGGCGCCGACATCGCGCGCGCCGAGCGCCTCGGCGCGGCGGCAGCGCAACTCGGGACCGCCTTCGTCGCCTGCCCTGAATCGGCGGCGGATACCGCCTATCGCGCGGCCCTGGGCAGCGCGACGGTGATGACCCGGGCGATTTCCGGGCGCCCCGCGCGCGGGATCGCGAACCGGTTCACGGCGCTCGGCGACGGGGTGCCAGCGGCGCAGATCGCCCCCTATCCCTATGCCTACGATGCCGGCAAAGCGCTGAACGCCGCCGCGCGTGCCCAAGGCGAGACTGGCTTCAGCGCACAATGGGCGGGGACAGGCGCGGCCCGCGCCCGGCCGATGCCCGCGGCCGATCTGGTGGCGCTGCTCGCGCGGGAGCGGGGTTAGTTTTCCTCGCCGAAGCGATCGCCCACCAGCGCCTGCAGCGCATCGGCCAGCGCATCGGCCTGGCTGCCATGGGTGGTCACTTCGATCGTGGTGCCGCGCGAGGCTGCCAGCATCAGCAGGCCCATGATCGAATCGCCCGAGACCTTCATCCCGTCTTTCTCGACCTCAGCCTGGGCATCATACTTTTCCACCACCTCGACGAAACGCGCCGAGGCGCGCGCATGCAGGCCCTTCTCATTGACGATCTTCAAAGTCCTGCTGACGCTCACTTGCCGCCCGTTCCGTAAACCGAATAGCTGTTGATATATTTGCGCCCGGCGTCCAGCGCCGCGGTCACCGCCGCATGGACCCCGAGGCTGCGCGATTTCGCCAGCTTGATCAGCAGGGGCAGGTTCGCCCCGTAGATGATCTCGCGCTCGCAGGCTTCGCAGGCCAGCAGGCTCAGGTTCGAGGGCGATCCGCCGAACATGTCGGTCACGACCACCACACCATCGCCGGAATCGACGGCATCCACCGCCGCGCGGATCTCGGCCTGCTTGGCGGCGCGGTCGTGCTCATCCTCGATAGTGATGGCGCGGATCCCCTGCTGGGGGCCCACGACATGCTCCACCGCGGCGAGATACTCGCGCGCCAAACCACCATGTGCCACGATCACGATCCCGATCACGCGCCGCTTCCCGTTTTCACCCCAGGCAGGTCCGAAGACCGCCGTTCCAATTCCCTGTGACGTTTAGACACTTGCCAGCCCGCATCCGCAAGGGTCTTGGTAACCAGTTCCGTTACCGCGACCGAACGGTGTTGCCCGCCGGTGCAGCCGAAGCCCACCGCAAGATGGCTCTTGCCCTCGGCCACATGCGCGGGCAGCAGGAACAGCAGCAGGCCCGTCACCCGCTCCAGGAACTCCGCATGGCGCGGATCCTGCGCGACATAGGCGGCCACCGCCGGATCGAGCCCGGTCAGCCCGCGCAGGGCCGGAACCCAATACGGATTGTTCAGGAACCGGCAGTCGAACATCATGTCGAGACCGCGCGGCGTGCCGCGCTTGTAGCTGAAACTGTGCAGCGAGACCGCCAGACGCGCAATCCGCCCCATGTCGAACCAGCGCGCGACTTCGGCCCGCAGATCGTGCGGGGTCATGACCGACGTGTCGATCAGCACGTCCGCCCGCATCCGGATCGGCGCGAGCAGGTCCATTTCCAGGCGGATACCCTC
>NZ_JAYRZN010000074.1:0-6552 GCF_041916475.1 Paenirhodobacter sp. | reverse complement strand
AGCAGCCAGGCCACCGTGCGATAGCCGAAGGACGGCTCCGCCTCGATCATCGCTTTGATCGGCTCGGCAAAGCGCGGATCGACCTTCGGTGCCGCCTTGACCGGCGTGTAGCAGACCGTTCGCCGCGGCACGCCGAACCAGGCGCAGAGCCTGGCGATAGACACCGTGACGCCATCGGCCAGAAGGCCCTGCTGGATGCTCTGGATCATTTGTCGTCCGCCGCATCCAGCAGGGCCTGCGCGTTTTTTCGTGCGCGGATTTCCAACATGGTCTCGCCGCAGGCTTGCCGAAGCCGAGACCAACTTCTACGCAACCCTGGAAATTGAACCCATGGCCGCGCAACTAACGAAAATCAGCCGTCGGCAAACCCGGAGCGGTTCAATCATCGCTTCCTCCACCTCGCTCAGAACGCCCGGTCGCGGCGTCTTCGGTCCGGTCTTACGATCCTCAACCGTCTCGCGCTTTCGCCACGTCGCGACGATTTTGGGGGTCACCCGAATTCCCGGCTCAACGCCGCGGTCGCAGCTTGCGATCGCGGCGTTGTTGCTCGGATGGCGTGTCTGGTCGCGGCGCAGCCCTGACGAATGTGGCCCTGAGCGCTTCCCTCCATTCAAGCAAATGAACCGCACCATCAAAACCCGGGGGCAAACACCTGAGCGAGGCATGGGACATCTGAGACGCCGAGGAAATGGCTTGCGGATCCGTCATAGACGATGGCTGTTCTTCAGCTTGTTGAGACAGCATGCGACCATGTCGCATAAGGGATAGCCGGAGATACCGACGTCCGTGCAGGCCGTTTAGCTCTTTCGCGTCGGCTTCATCGGTAGTTTTCTCTGGCCCAAAATGTTTTCCGCATTTCATCAGACACACAGTCCCTTTAGACCACCAGCAGCGTACCGCATTGGACTGCGATCATCAGATCTTCGATGGAGCAGCAAGAATCCTGCGCCAGTGCAATCTCGGACTGCATAGGCAAGTCTGCACCCTTTACCTGGGATGGATCCCCATCGAGACCTGACATGTGAGCAGAACTCGATCCATAGGACTGCTTTGCCGCCGGATGCCCGGGAACGGCCGGATGCCTCCTTCTCGAATCGCTCTCACTCCCGGCAAATGAGGATGGCCGGGCGATCTGCGCTGAGGAGAATCTGGACCTATCTTGGCGCAAACCCGGCATGGCTCTGTGGACCAGGATGTCGACCGTAGCCCTGCAAGGACGCAGCGCCAGAGCTGGAGGAAAGCCGACGAGCTCTTTACTCTCTGGCAATGTCACCGAACTTCGTTTCGTCCGGAAAATCCACCCAGAACAATAGAATGCTGCGATCTCTTGCGCCCGCTCTTGTGTCGAGCGGCTCGGATGCACCCTTCAAGAACCCCCTTTCATCATCGAAGGACGGTATGCGCGTCAAGCCCACTCCCGGATGGAGGCGAACCTGAAACACCCGGCGCGAGCCAGAAAGAGTCTTCTGCTCTAAACGGACACCCTCAAGAGGAACGGCCGGAGCAGAGGCGGAGGTGCAGCTGCATCAACGCAACTCGCCCCCGACGCACGGATAGGGCAAAGCCGCTTCAACCCCCAACACATGCTTCACATTGCACGAAACGCCGGATCAGGGCGTAGCCAATAAGCCCTCGGACGACAACCACAAGCGCGAGACATGTCACCCCGCGAAGCTCTTACCCGGCCGCGGTGCGTTGGGCGGGAAACTCCGCCGGGCCTTCATCCGCATCTAAGTGGCGGGACTGGCCATTCATGTCCACCGGCACCGGCCCCGTGCCCGCATGCCGCTGCGGAGCCACGACATCGAGTTTCGGCGTCGCGCGACGCACCGAGGGGATGACGTTATCTTCGAAGCTTTCGTCATCGATGAGGCGCAGCGCACGCATGCCGCTGTGCTGGCCGAGACGGGCATGCGACAACGTCCGTCCGCCCGCTTCGATGCGCAGCCGGGTCAACGCATCCGAGGGCAACGGAATCGTCATGCCCTCGCGCAGCGCCATCACCGTGGAAAGCGGCAGCGTGAACCGATGCAGCACCGCATCCATCAGCGCCTGGGTGGCACAAACAGAATTTTCCAGCCGATCATTCCATTCCCGCTCAGCCAGATCTTCGGCACGCGCGGCAGCACTGTCGCGCCCACCCGGAAGCAAGCCGCGCTTGCCACGCCCCTGCGCCGGCACGATCCACAGCAGATTGCCGTGGCGCGCTCCGCCTTCGCCCATCTTCAGATCCATCGCCCAGGCCCGATAAGGTAGATCTTCGAGCAGCATTTCCAGCGGACGCGCATCCTCCAGGCAGGACGAATACCGGAATCCGCCTGCCCAGACGGCGGCATCCGTCGAAGCCAGCTCGTCCTCGATCGCGCCGAGCAATGCATCGACGAGATCGGCGGCCATGGCCGCATCCGTGCGCGTCGGGCGCCGGGGCGCAGGCACAATGCGGCTCAGCCGCCCGGTCGTCTGCATTTCGATGATCACCGAGAGCGTCGCCGAGGGGATTGCAATCACCCCAAGAGCCTCCGCCGGCCCTTCGATCAGCATCAGCAGCGAAAATTCCTCAATCGCTTCGGGAAGCTCCGCCAGGCTCATCCGCCGCTCGCGCAGGTTATCGACGCTGATCTCAAGGCCCAGGGTCTCCCGGGCGGCCTTGGTCACGGCCATGGAAATCGCCTTGTCCGGCGTCGCTTCCGCAACTTCGCCCGAGTTCTGGCGCCCTGCATCCGCCTTGCGTCGCATTACCGTCTGACCCTGCACTCGTCTGCCCCCGCGTCACCCGTGATGCCCGCCCGCTCGCGCGAGACCGGACCTGTAGGACTAGGATTCGCAGATCAGGGTTTACGATCCGTTTAGCCGGACGGCCCCAGATGCAGTTTTTGCCGCGTCGCGGCGGCGCAGCGGCAAGACGACGCGAAAAGCGGCGCCACCCTGACCGGGCAGATAATCGATACTGCCGCCGAGATTGCCCATGATCTCCCGGCAGATCGCCAGGCCGAGCCCTGCCCCCGGGACCCGCTCCGCCCCCTCCAGCCGGGAGAATTTCTCGAACACCAGCCGCTGATCGCGCCGCGCGATCCCGGTGCCATTATCGATGAAATCCACCTGCAACCTCCCACCGCGGCGCCGGGTCTCGATCCGCAGGACACCGGGATCCGCATCGCAGTATTTGCGCGCATTGGAGATCAGGTTGATGAAGACCTGAACCAGCCGGTCGGCATCGGTCAGGACCATGACCTGCTCGCGCGCCGGATCGCGGTCATAGCGAAAATCACGCTCAGGCCGGGTCGAGGAGGAGGACTGGATCGCGCGGCGGATCAGGTCGTGCAGGTTGACGGGCGTTATGGTCAGCTGCGCGCGGCGGTTCTCCAGCACGCTCAGATCCACCAGTTCGTCCAGGAGCCGGGTCAGGCGCCGCGCCTCCTCGTGGATGATACCGGCATATTGGGCGCGGACATCCTCGGGCAGGCCCGGCTCCATCAGGATCTCGGAAAACGCGCGGATCGAGGTCATCGGTGTGCGCAGCTCATGGCTGACCTGGCCCAGGAAGGCATCCTTCTGCAGGGCAATCTCGGTCAGCTTGTCGTTCGCCTCGCCAAGCGCGCGCGCGGTCCGCGCGAGTTCTTCGGATTTGGCCTGAAGTTGCGAGGAATGCTCCTTGATCTCCGCAGCCTCCCCGGCGACCGCGATCAGATCCTGCATGCTCACAGATGTGCCGCCGGTCAGCTGCGCCATCATCGCATGCGCCGTGGCCGCCCCCACGGAGCCTGCCAGCTCGCGCTCCAGCCGCGCGAGGAATACCGGGGTCGGGTCGGGCAGGAACCCGGCCTTGCCCTGCGCCGCGGACTGGCTCTGGAAGAATTCTTGCGCGGCCTCCCCGCCCAGGATCCGCTGCGCCATGGAAAGCAGGTCCTCCGCCTCCGCCTGCCCGCGCGCCCAGCCCTTGGCCCCCGCGCCGTGATCGAAGACATTGACGAAGGCCACCCCCTGCAGCCGCTCCAGCGGCCCGGGGAAGGACAGGAGCGAAAACGCAAGAAATGCCAGCGTGTTGAGCAGCAGGCTCCAGACCATGGCATGGACCAGCGCATCCATTCCCTCCAGCCCGAACAAGGCCTGCGGCCGCAGCCAGGAGAGGCCAAAAGGCCCGGCCGTCATCAGCGTTTCCGGCAGCAGCCCATGGCCGCCGACAGAGGGCAGGAACAGCGTATACAGCCAGATCGCGAAGCCGGTGAGCAGGCCCGCGGTGGCGCCGATCCGCGTGGCGCCGCGCCAGAAAATGCCGCCGAGCAGCGTGGGCAGCACCTGCGCCACGCCGACGAAGGCGATGAGCCCGATCGCCGCTAGCGCATCGCCGCCGCCCGAAAGCCGGTTGTAGCCATAGCCGAGCGCCAGGACGCCCGCGATGGAGAGCCGCCGGCTGATCAGCACCACGCCGCGGACATCGGGCGCCTCGCTGCGGCGCAGGGCGAGCCAGAGCGGCGTGACGATGTGATTCGAGACCATGGTGGCAAGCGCGATCGCGGCGACGATCACCATGGAGGTGGCCGACGAGAACCCGCCCAGAAAGGCCAGCAGGGCGAGCTTGTCGTGCCCCTGCGCGAGCGGCAGCGTGAGCACGAAGAGGTCGGGGTTCGCTTCGGGCATCCGCGCGAGGCCCATCACCGCGATCGGCACCACGAACAGGCACATCCCCATCAGATAGGCCGGGAAGGCCCAGCTGGCGGTGGCGAGGTGGCGCTCGTCCACGTTCTCCACCACCAGCACCTGGAACATCCGCGGCAAGGTCAGCACCGCCGCGGCGGAGACGAAGGTCAGCCCGGCGAAACGGCCCGGCTGCAGCGCCCAGCCCGGCGCCTCGGCCGCGGTAATCTGCGCGAACATTTCCACAGGCCCGCCCGCGAGCCCCCAGACCACGAACACCCCGACCGCAAGCAGCGCGGCCAGCTTCACCACCGCCTCGACCGCGATCGCCATCACCACCCCGTGGTGGCGCTCGTTCGCATCGAGGTTGCGGGTGCCAAACAGCACCGTGAACAGCGCCAGCCCGCAGGCAAGCCAGAGCACCATCCGCCCCGGATCGGGTAAAGCGCCCTCGCCCGCATGCCCGGCGAAGACCCCGAAGCTGAGCGTAACCGATTGCAGCTGAAGCGAAATGTAGGGGGCCGCGACCACCACCGAAATCACCGTGACGATGATGCCGAGGCCATTCGATTTGCCGTAGCGCGAGGAGATCAGATCCGCGATCGAGGTGACCCGATGCGTGCGCCCGATCCGCACCAGCTTGCGCAGGATCCACCACCAGCCCACGAAAACCAGCGTCGGGCCGAGGTAGATCGTCGCGAATTCGAGGCCCGAGCGCGCCGCGTAGCCGACCGCGCCATAGAACGTCCAGGCGGTACAATAGATCGACAGTGACAGTGTGTAGACGAGCGGGCTGCGCAGGAACCGTAACCTCCCCGCGCGCGCCCGGCGCTCGGCCACGAAGGCCACCGCGAAAAGCAGGATCACATAGGTGAGGCAGACCGCGATGAGAACGTCGAAGGCCATCTCAGCGGTGGTCCTCCTCGGGCCCGGCGAGGGTCTCCTCCTCGGCCTCCAGCGCAGGCCCGAGGCCGCGGGCCAGCGCGAAGGCCGCGCAGATCAGCGCCATCCAGATCCCGAACAGATAAAGCCCCGTCGCCGCAGTGCCCGGCTGCGGGTTCCAGATCAGCGGTACGAAGACGAGGAGCCCCCCCGCGAGCGGCAGGATGCGCGCCGCGTCCATCATCCGCCGCCGCCGGTAGGAGCGGCGCGCGAGGAACAGGGGGCGTTCGCGCCCGGCCATTACCGCGGCGCGGCCGCGACCGCCTCGACAGCGGCCAGCACATCGGCATTGGCGAAAGGTTTGGCGAGGAAGGCCGTGGCCCCCGCATTCTGGGCGGCCTCACGGTCGCGCTCCTGCCCGCGCGCGGTCAGCATCAGCACCGGCAGCTGCGCAAGCGCAGGGTCGGCGCGCATGTCGGTGAGGATTTCCAGCCCCGATTTGCCCGGCAGCATCAGGTCCAGCACGACGACATCGGGGCGCAGCGCACGCACCCGCGCGAGCGCCCGCGCGCCGTCCGGCTCCACCTCCACCGCCCAGCCCGCCCGGCCTAGGATGAACCGGATCGCCTCGGCGATATGCGGCTCGTCCTCGACCAGCAGGACCTGCCCCTGTGCCATGCTGTTCCCCCTCTTCTGGGTCCCGACTATCGCGGCGGCGGGGGCGCGTGTCAAACTGGCCATGGGTCGCAGATCAGGCCTCTTCGCTGGGCAGGATCGACGGCTCGTGCCGTCCGGGGCATTGCGCGCGCGGGCAGATGCGGCAGGCGGTGCCGACCGGACGCCCGCCTGCGCCCTCGCCTGCGGGCAGCAGCAGCATCATCGCCTCCATCAGCACCGGCCCATCGAAGCCCTGCGGCCCGCGCGGCTCGGCGAAGGCATAGGCCAGGAACCGGCGTGGCGCCCGGCCGGCCATCTCCAGCACCGCGCGCACCGGCTGCATCGGCCGGTTCAGCGCCTCATAGAGCGGCCAGAGCG
>NZ_JAYRZN010000073.1:0-6947 GCF_041916475.1 Paenirhodobacter sp. | reverse complement strand
CATGGCGACACTGCAGCGCGGCCCCCGGCCGAAGACGGGCCGCCTCTGGCCCGCCCCGGCTTCTGGCGGAAAACACCGTGGCCAGAGGCAGAAGCCCCATGGGCCCGGATCGCCGCGGGCGACAGACCGAGCCCGACAGCGGTGATCTCCGACAGGACCGATCTCCCACGCGGAACCGCGCAGACCAACCCGCGCACACAGAGCCCGTCGGGGGGAGGGCAGAAGGGCTCAGGGCTGCTGAAATTCAAATACCGAATATTTCATCATAATTTGACTTGGGAATAGGCGCACAGGCGGAACAAGCCCCCCTAAGCCCCTCCCGGCATCCGATAATCCGCAGACTTACACCTGAAGGAGCCGCCCGCGTATGAACCTGCGGCGGGGATATAGCCCTGTGCGGGATTACGCACCTAGGGCCGCGCCAGGCGCGGCAGGACTATAAGATCTGATCATGGAAGCGGCCGCCAAAGCGGCTCCGCTACGGCACCAAAGGCTATGGCAGGGATCCGGCCAGGCCAGCGGCCCACTGAACGCCAGCCGCGCCACACGGACCGCGAGAAGACCCCGCCCAAGGCACGCAAAATGTGCCCTGCGCTCAGTCCCTCCCGGGCCGGAAAATGCACGGCGCCAGGATCAGCCCCGCGCCCCGCCCGCCATCACTTCTTCTTGCCACCGGGCTTGCCGAACTTCGCGGGCGGCTTGCCCGGGGTCTTCGGCCCGCCATGGCCGCCCTCGCGTGCCCAGGGCGCGGATTTGCGCCCTTTCGGGGCCGCATCGGGCGCGGGCTTGCGCTTCGGCTTGAAGCCCTCCGCCTCCCCCGTCTCGCGCGGGGTGTAGGGGCGCTTCGGGCGCGCGCCCTCCTCGCCCTCCGGCCGCGGCGCGAAGCTGCGCTTCGGGCGGAAGCCGTCTTCGCCCTCCGGCCGCGCGGCAAAGCGCTTCGGCCGGGGCGCGTCGGTGGCGCCTTCTTCGCGCGGCGGCCCCTTGCGATGGGGCTTCTTCGGCCCATCCTCGCGGAACTTGCGCACCCCGAAGGGCTTCTCCTCGCGGCCCTTGTTCTGCCAGCGGGCGGGCTTCGGCGCCGGGCGGTCCAGCCCCTCCGGCGCGCCGGCCAGCGGCTCCACCCGGCCCTTGTCCTCCAGCATCATCGCCGGCCCCAGCGACGCGGTGAACCGCCCCGCCGCATCGGCATGGATCTGCACGAAGGTGTGGTCCTCCATCACCCGGATCGCGCCAATATCGCGCCGGGTCAGGTCTCCCGCGCGGCACAGCATCGGCAGCAGCCACTTCGGATCGACCCAGGCATTATGCCCGACAGACAGCCGGTACCAGTTCGAATTGCCGAATTCGGCCCGCTCGCGCGGCTTCACCCCATCCACCGTCACCGGCAGCAGGTCCTCGGGCGCCGAACGCGCCGCGCGGAAATTGCGCAGCACCGCCGCCGCCAGCTGCTTCGGCTCGAAGGCCGCCAGCAGCTGCTCCACCGCGTCCAGCTCGTCGGCCGTCATCGGCGCGCTCACCACCGGGTCGCTCAGCAGCCGCTCCTGGTCCTTCACGGCAATCTCGTCGGGGCCCGGCGCGGGCTCCCATTGCGCGCTCACCTGCGCCTCGCGCAGCAGCCGCTCGGCCTTGCCGCGCGCATTCACCGGCACCACCAGCGCCGAAATCCCCTTCGCCCCGGCCCGCCCCGTGCGCCCGGAGCGGTGCAGCAGCGCCTCCTTGTTCAGCGGCAGATCGGCATGGACCACCAGCTCCAGCCCCGGCAGGTCGATCCCGCGCGCGGCCACATCGGTCGCGATACAGACCCGCGCCCGCCCGTCGCGCAGCATCTGCAGCGCACGCGAACGCTCGTCCTGGGTCAGCTCGCCCGACAGCGCCACCACCGAGAAGCCGCGGTTCAGAAGCTTTCCGGTCAGCCGCGCCACTTCGGCCCGGGTCGAACAGAACACGATCGCCCGCTCCGGCTCGTGGAAGCGCAGAACGTTGACAATCGCGTTCTCGCGGTCGGATTTATCCACCATCAGCGCACGATAATCGATGTCCGCATGCTGGCTGCGCGCCGCAATCGTCGAAATCCGCTCCGCATCCTTCTGGAAGGTCTGCGCCAGCCGCGCGATTTCCGGCGGCACCGTGGCCGAGAACATCAGCGTGCGGCGGGTTTCCGGCGCCGATTCGAGAATGAATTCCAGATCCTCGCGGAAGCCCATATCGAGCATCTCGTCGGCCTCGTCGAGCACCACCGCCGCGAGCTCGCTCAGATCCAGCGCGCCGCGCCGGATATGGTCGCAGATCCGCCCGGGCGTGCCCACCACGATATGCGCCCCGCGCTCCAGCGCGCGCCGCTCGCCGCGCGCATCCATGCCGCCGACCGCGCCCGCAATCACCGCGCCCGCCTGCGCATAGAGCCAGCCCAGCTCGCGCTGCACCTGCTGCGCCAGCTCCCGCGTCGGCGCCACCACCAGCGCGCGCGGAATGTCGGCATAGGGCGGAATGCCGCTCTCCCCGATCAGCTCCGGCGCGATCGCTAGGCCAAAGGCCACGGTCTTGCCCGAGCCCGTCTGCGCCGAGACCAGCAGGTCCCGCCCCGCCAGCGCCGGATCCGAAACCGCCTCCTGCACCGGGGTCAGGGCGGCATAGCCCTTCTGGGCCAGCGCATCAGAGAGCGCGGCAGGAAGGTTCGGGAACTGGGTCATCGGATCGGCTTTCTCATACGGCGGAAGGCCGCGCTATACGGGAAAGCGGCCCCCCTGTATAGCCCCGATCACGGCCATTTGGCCAAGGGAGGAAGGCTCATCAGCACCGCATCGGCATTGTGCCCGGTCTCCAGCCCGAACTTGGTGCCCCGGTCATAGACCAGGTTGTATTCGGCATAGAGCCCGCGGTGGATCAGCTGGCAGTCGCGGTCTCGGGCGCTGGCGGGCGTGCCCAGCCGCCGCTCCGTCACCGGCAGGAAGGCGGGCAGGAACGCCTCCCCCACCGCCCGGGTGAAGGCGAAATCGGCCTCCCAGTCGCCGGTGTTCAGGTCGTCATAGAAAATCCCGCCCACGCCGCGGGCCCGGCTCCGGTGCGGAATGAAGAAATATTCGTCCGCCCAGGCCTTGAAGCGCGCGTAATAGCCCGGGTCATGGGCATCGCAGGCGGCCTTCAGCGCGGCGTGGAAATGCGCCGTATCCTCCGGATATTCGATGCAGGGGTTCAGATCGGCGCCGCCGCCGAACCACCAGGCCCCCGGCGTCCAGAACATCCGCGTGTTCATGTGCACCGCCGGCGTATGCGGGTTCGTCATATGCGCCACCAGCGAAATCCCGGAGGCCCAGAACCGCGGATCCGCCTCTATCCCCGGCACGCCGCGCGCGGCCATCGCGCGCTGCGCGGGCGGCGCGAGGCTGCCCCAGACGGTGGAGATATTCACCCCCACCTTCTCGAACACGCGCCCGCCCCGCAGCACCGACATCCTGCCGCCGCCATGGTCCTCGCCCGCGGGGCCGCTGCGGGTGGTGGGCGTCACGGCGAAGCGCGCCTCCGGCTCCAGCGCCTCGAAGGCCGCCACGATCCGGTCGCGCAGCGTAGCAAACCAGGCGGAGGCGGCAGCCTTGCGGGCATCGAACGGATCTGGGGCCATGGCGGGTCTCCTTTGCCCCCGGGGATAGCAAAGCGGCCCCCCGAGGGGAATTGCGTTTTGCCGGTGCAAGGCTAGATTGTCCGCAGATCCCGCGCCGATCACAGCCAGGCGGGGTCGCGGAGGGGTCATGCGCAAGATCGCGATTGTGGTTCTGTTGGGGCTGGCGGCCTGCGGCAGCCAGCAGGAGCGCTGCATCAACCGCTCCACCGCCGAGGTCCGCCGCCTGCAAAGCCTGGTGGCCGAAGTGGATGGCAACCTCGCGCGCGGCTATGCCTTCGAGGAATACGACGTGCCGATGACCAGCTGGGAGTTCTGCGGCTACGATCACTACCCCGGCCGCGATGGCCGCGTGGCGGTGCGCTCGCGCATGTGCCTGGAGGATGATTACGTCACCCGGCGGCGCTCGGTGCCGATCGATCCGCAATCCGAGCAGCGCAAGCGCGACGCGCTGGTGGTGCGGATCAAGCAGCTGACCCCGCAGATGAACGCCGAAGTGCAGGCCTGCCGCGCAACCTATCCGCAGAAATAGGCCCCGCCAGCCCCACAAGAAGGGGCCCCATCAACCGTCAGCGGGCAAGCCGGAGCGCGGCGCGGGCCTGATGCGGGCCTCTTCGGTGCGAATTTCACCCAAGCCCGCATGGAGGGCGATCAGAACGCGGGCACGCGCACCGCATCCAGCAGGCCGCGCCCGCCATCCACGGTGATCACCTGCCCGGTGACGAAGCCTGCGCCCGAGGAGGCGAGGTACTGCACCGTCTCGGCCAGCTCGGTCGGCGCAGCGATCCGCCCCAGCGGCGTGCCGAGCGCAATCGCCTCGCGCCAGTCCGAATTCTCCTTCAGCGCCGCCTGCAGCGAGGCGCTCATCACCGAGGCGAAAGACACGCCGTTCACCCGGATCCGGTGCGGCGCCAGCGCCACCGCCAGCGCCCGCGTCGCCTGTTCCTGCGCCGCGCAGGCGATGGAATAGGCCATCAGCTCCGGCTGCGTGCGGCATCCGGCCAGCGTGGAGACATTGACGATGCAGCCAATCTCGCCCGTGCTGCGGTCCTCGCGCTCGGCCTCGGCGATCATCCGCTTCGCCGTCATCCGCGAGAGCCGGAGCGCCGCGCCCATGTTCTGGCGCATCATCACCTCCAGAACCTCGTCCGAAGGATCCAGCGGATCGCAAGGCGAAAAGCTGCGCGCCGCATTCACCAGAATATCGATCCGGCCAAAGGCATCCGCCGTGGCCGATAGCAGGTTCGCCAGCGACAGCTTCTCGCACAGATCGCCCGCGAAGATCCGCGCAGGGCCATCGGATTTCGCGCCCTCGCCGAATTCGGCGATCAGCTTCGCCTCGTCCATATCCGCACAGACGACCTGCGCCCCCCGGTCGAGGAAATGCCGCGCGATGGCGAGGCCGATGCCATTGGCGGCGCCGGTGACGATGGCGGTCTTGCCGGTGATAGCGAGAGACATGCGGCCTCCTTAGCGACGGCGCTGCGGGATCGGCCGTTCGGCCCGGGTGATGCGGAAGGCGGAATCGCGGCCGCTGGGCGGGGTGATCTCGGTCACCTCATGGAAACAGGCGCGCAGGATCTCGTCATAGGGCAGATGGCGGTTCGCCACCATCCACAGCGTGCCCGAGAGCGACAGCATCCCCGCCGCAGCCCGGATGAAGGCCTGCCCCAGCCCCGGATCGGCGCTGCGCCCGGTGTGGAAGGGCGGGTTCATCACCGCGCCGGCATAGCGCGCCTCGGGGGTATGCTGGGTGGCATCGGCCCAGAGGAAACGCGCGCGCGGGTCCGGAATATTGCGCCGCGCGCAGTCCAGCGCGCTGGCCTCCGCCTCGATGAGATCGAGGCTCTCCACCCCCTTGCGCGCCAGAACCTGCGCCGCGAGCCAGCCCCAGCCCGCCCCGATATCCGCCATCCGCCCCGGCAGCGTCTGCGGCAGGCAGGCCGCCAGAAGCTCCGAACCGCGGTCCACGCCATCGGCGGAGAACACGCCGGGCAGCGTGGTGAAGCCGGGCGCGGCCTCGATGGGCGCCGCCTCCCAGTCGCTCAGCGCGCCGGGCAGGGCCTCGATGCGGAAGATCTTGCCATGCGCCTTCGCGATCGGATCGGAGACCGACATCCGCCCGCGCAGCTCCTTCAGCATGGAATCGACGCCATCCGTCTTCTGCCCGTCGATCCAGATCGGGCCACCCGGCACCACGGCGGCGCAGGCCGCGGAAATCAGCGCGCGCGCCTCCGCCTTGGCGCGCGGCAAGAACACCACCGCCCCGGCATAGGGCCCCTCGGGCGCGGGGCTCACCGCGATGCCGCGCGCAGAGATCGCGTCATGATCCGGACGGAAGCCCTGTATGGCATGCAGCCGCGCGGCGGGCAGGTCGGTCAGGTCGGTGGCGGCGGTCGGGCGGAACAGCGCGATCCGGCCCGCGGCGGGCAGCGCATCGAGCGCAAGCGAAAGACGTGGGTGGCTCATGCGGGCCGCCCTATTCCTTTTCCATCGTGCATTGCAAGGGATGCTGATGGCGGCGGGCGAAATCCATCACCTGCGCAACCTTGGTCTCGGCCACCTCGAAGCTGAACACGCCGACGACGGCGAGCCCCTTCTTGTGCACCGTCAGCATGATCTCGAAGGCCTGGGCATGGGTCATGCCGAAGAACCGCTCGAGGATATGCACCACGAATTCCATCGGTGTGTAATCGTCGTTCAGCAGCAGCACCTTGTACATCGGCGGGCGCTGCGTCTTCGGACGGGTCTTGAGCACGACGGCCGCATCCTCACCCGGATCGCCGCCGGGGAGGCCGCCGGAGGCGCGCCAGATCGGTTCGGAGGGGAGGAGGTTCGTGATCATCTCGGTTCAGGAATCGGAACGCTATCGGGGAAATATAGGGAAGTCGGGCGCCAAGAAAAAGCCCGCACTGAACCGAATTGTGCAGATCTGCGGCCCGGGCCCCGACCCAAGGGCCAATTCCCCCTCCCGCAGCGGGACAGAACGCCTGCTCCGGCGCCGCGCTGGATCGGCCAGCCCCACGCCTCCCGCCCCGTCGGCACCCGGCAGTCCTCCACAAACCGCCGAGGCCCTGTCGGCCAAATTCAGCGACGCACAGGCCCTCTGCTCCAAAGCGCCCGCCCGCTGACACGCGCCGCGTCGAGGGCCCGGATTGGCCAAATGACGGGGCTTCTTCCCTGCTGCCGTGAAGACGGGCTGCGCCTCAGCCCTCAGCCCTCAGCCCTCAGCCCTCAGCCCTCAGCCCTCAGCCCTCAGCCCTCAGCCCTCAGCCCTCAGCCCTCAGCCCTCAGCCCTCAGCCCTCAGCCCTCAGCCCGCACGCCACACCC
>NZ_JAYRZN010000072.1:0-7199 GCF_041916475.1 Paenirhodobacter sp. | reverse complement strand
CTGCGCCGCCGCGGGCAGGCCCGCGCGCGCCCCGCGCCGCCCCTCCGCCAGCGCCGCGCCCCGGGCAGTGGCCGCCGCCCTCAAGGCGCCCCCCTCCGGCACCGGCGGCGCCACGATCGCGGCGGTCGATCCCAGAACCCGCGCCCGCCATTCGCCAAGGCTCGGGCCCGCCTCCTCGGCCGCATCCGCCCCGGCCTCGGGCAGGGCGGCATCCGGCGGCGCATCCGCCGGGGCCGCCGGGGCGTCTTCCGGGGGGGCGCCTTCGGCCACCTCTTCCGCAGGCGCCGGTGTCGCGTCGTCTGTCGCCGCAGGCACCGCCTCCGCGCCAGCCCCTGCGGGAGCGGCATCCGGAGGCGGCGCGGCCTCCACCTCCTCTGCCACGGGTACCGGAGCCGCTACCGCAGCAGCGGCCTCAGGCTCCGCCATCCGCGCCCGCTGCCCGGCGTAATAGGCCTCGGCCGCACGGTTGCCCAGCTGGCGCAGCGGCAGGATCCGGGGTGGCTGCGCCTGCGCCGCATCCGGCGCGGGCGGGGCTGTGCGCGGGCGCTCGGCCACCGGCGGCAGGCCCGTGCGCTGCCCCCCGGCCATCTCAGCGCCCCGTCCCGCCGCGCAGCCGCGGATAGGCCGCGCCAAATTCGGCCCGGGTCAGCGGCCTGCCGGATTTTTCGTATTCCAGCGCCACCGCCCGCAGGCAGTGCGCCATGCCGATCCGCACCCCCTCCTCCGCCGCCAGAAATGCCGCCGTGATCAGACAGTTGCGGATCGCCCCGCCAGAGATCTCGAAGGACTGGCCCAGCATCTCGGTGTCGATCTCCGCACCCGCCTCTGGCGGCAAGAGCCGCGCCCAGAGCCGCACCCGCGCCTCGGCATCGGGCAGGCCGAACTCCACCCGCAGGTCGATCCGCCGGGTGAAGGCATCGTCGATGTTCTGCGGATGGTTGCTCGCGAGGATCACCACGCCCCGATGCAGCTCCAGCCGCTGCAGCAGGTAGGAGGTCTCGATATTCGCATAGCGGTCATGGGCGTCGGACACCTCGGAGCGTTTGCCGAACAGCGCATCGCATTCATCGAAAAACAGACAGGCATGCGCGGCCTCAGCGGCGGTAAAGATCTGTTCGAGCTGCTTTTCCGTCTCGCCGATATATTTGCTGACCGTGGCCGAGAGATCGACCCGGTAGAGCGCGAGCCCGAGCCGCGCCGCCACGATCCCGGCCGAGAGGCTCTTGCCCGTCCCCGATGGCCCGGCGAACAGCGCGGTGAGGCCGCGCTCCGGCGCGAGCTTCTGCCCGAAGCCCCAGTCCTCATGCACCTGCCGGGCATGGGTCACCCGGGCGATCAGCGCGGCGATCTGCGCCTTCTGCCGCTCGGGCAGGATCAGGTCGTCCCAGTCCTGCGGCGGATGCAGCCGCTGCGCGAGGCGATCGAGCGTGCGCGGCGCCCGCGCGAGGCAGGCGCGGGTGAGCGCCCCGGCCTCCGGCGGGGCCTGGGCGCCCACGGCAAGGATATCTGCCAGCGGCAGGCGAAACCGGTGCGCAAGCTCCGCCGCAAGCGGCGCCGTGTGGGGCCCTAGCGCATGGAGCCAGAGCGCCCGGCTGCGCGCCCGATTGAGCGGCGGCAGGGCGATTTCCGGCAGGCGCCTGCCATCCCCCCCCCGCGCGAGCGGCGCCGCGGCCACAAAGATCGCATCGGGCGCGAGGTGCAGGATCCGGGCCAGATCGGCGGCGCCGAGCCCCTCTGCGCCAGCCAGAACCGGACGGAGCGCCAGCCTCCGGGCTTCGCGCAGCGCGAGCGCCGGCGCCCCGCCCTCCGCCATGAACCCGGCGATATCGAGCGCGAGCACCTCCTGCCCCGCCGCTTCGGCCAGCGCCACAGCGAGCGCCAGCCGCCCCGCGCCTTCGGGGCCGGTGATCGCCAGCGCGCCCCGCCCCTCCGCCTGCGGCGCGCTGGCGGGCAGCAGCAGCGCAAGCGGCACCCGCGGCGCCTGCAGCAGATGCGGCTCCAGCGCCGGATCCGGCCGCGCCCAATCCTCCCGCCCCAGCAGACGCGCGGCGAGCGCATCCGTCGGGCGCAGCTGCCGATCCGGCACCGGGCGCAGGGGGTCGGCCTCGGCCGTCACCAGCGCCCAGCGGAGCAGCGGATCGGGCGCATAGGCCTCGCCGAGCAGCCTGCGCGCCAGCGCGGGCGTCGGCGCGCGGCGGAGCATATCGTCGCCGAGATAGGCATAGAGCGTCGCGAAGCCCGCATCGCGCTCGGAGAGCAACCCAAGCGCAAGCAGCCCCATCGCCGCCCCGGGCAGGCCGAGCCGGGCGAAAAGCAGCCCCGTCGTCGTCTCCGGCGCACAGAGCTGCGCCAGCAGCCCGTCGCGCAGCGCGCCATCAGATGCGCAGAGCGGCGCCTCCGCCCCCCCCTGCGCCAGGCGGGCAGAGAGCGCCGCGGCATCGGTGGTGGCCACGAAGGGCCCCGCAGGCCCCGCCCCGGCAATCAGCGCTCCGGCGCGCCGCGCCACAAAGCGCCCGAATTCGGCCAGGGCGGCCTCCGGCACAAGCGGCTCAGACATCGGCCACCTCCAGCCGCAGCGCGCGCGGCCCGAACCAGGGCGCCAGCAGCTGCGGCCCCGTGCGCCCACTCATCCGCAGCAAGATGCCCATGGGCAGCGGATCGAGCCGCACCACGATCTCGCGCGGGCCGAGCTGCAGCCAGCCGGGGCGCTCCAGAAACTGCTGCGCGAGATAATCGGCGCTCGCGCGCTCCATGCCGCGAATGCCCTGCGCCAGCAGGTCCAGCACGAGGCCGAGCGCCCCAGTCTCCGGCCCGATGCCATGCGAGGCGGCAAGCCCGCGCAGGGGCTCCGCCGCCGCGGGCCAGGCCGGCGCAACAGGGGCCGGATCGGGCACCCCCGAAAGCAGGCGCAGCGCCGGATCGAGCCCTGCAAGCGGGCGCAGGCCGGGCCGGACCGCCGCGGCCAGCAGCCGGTGCCGCCCCTCCGCGCCGAGCGGCGCGGCGAGCCCCGCGGCCGCGAGGGGGGCAAGCAGCAGCGCGAGCCCGGCGAAGCTGCTGCGCAGGGTCTGCGCGGCCGAAACCGGCCGGGCGGAGGCGGCGGGTACCATGAGCCCGAGGATCGCCGCGAGGCTCCCGGGCGCGTCCCGCAGCGCCTCAATCCGCCGCGCCGGGCCACCGAGCGCGGGCGGCACTGCCGCCAGCTCCGCCATGGCCTCGGGCGCGTCCGGCGCTTGCCACAGGCGCAGCTCCGGGCAGGCGATGCGCAGGGCCTCCACCGCAGCGCAGGCCAGCGCCAGCGGCGCCGCCTGCTCCGGCGGCAGGCGCGCAGGCGCCCACAGATGCAGCAGCCAGTCGAGCGCGCGCCGCGCCCGCGCCACGGGATCGAGCGGATCGAACAGCACCGCTCCGGGCGCCGCCTGCCCCTGCAGCTGCCGGATCAGCCCCGGCGCAAGCGGCACCCCCTCGCCCGGCTCCGGCGGCAGCGCACCACACAGCGCCCGCCACAGCAGCGCCACATCCTCCGCCCCGAAAGCCGCCCGCACCGCCTCCCAGCGCCCGGCCGTGCGCAGGGCGGCCACCACCGCCACGATCCGCTCCGGCGCCTGCGAAAGCCCCAGGGCGATGGCCCGCCCGGCGGGCAGGTCGTCCAGCACGCGAAACTCGTCGAAGCGCCAGTCCCTGCCCCCGGCCAGGCGCTGCCCGGCCCAGGCGGCCAGAAACTCCGCCCGGCTGGCGAAGCGCGCCACATCCGGGCCGCCCTCCGCCAGCAGCCGCTGCAGCTCCCGGCCCAGCGCCGCTGCCCAGACGCGCAGCAGCTCGTCCTCCGCCACCGGATCGCCCCCCTGCAGCGCCGCGGCCCCCGTCACCCGGATCCGCAGCGCCAACGCCCGGATCACCACATGCGGCGCCTCCGGATCCTCCGACCCCGCCGCGGGCTCCAGCGCCGCCGCCAGACGCTCGGCCGCGATCCGGTCGAGCCGCCGCGCGAGCGCCACACGGGCCGGAAGATCCCCTCCGATCCGGTATTTCCCCCGCAGGCGGTCGATGGTCAGCATGATCAGAACCCGATCCCGAAGCGGCTGAAGAACCAATTCGCATCGCGCAGCCGCCGCGCAGCCAGCCGGTCGCGCTCGGCGAGCGTGCCGTCGCTCATCGCCCGCGCGATGGCGCCCTGCGCCGCCGGATGATCGCCCATCCGCGCCAGCACCTGCGCCAGCCGCGCGCCATCCAGATGCAGCGCCGCGAGGCGGACGTGGTTGTAAAGGATCAGCATCACATCCACCGAATAGGGCCGCGCCGCGCGGAACAGGTGATAGACCTCGCTTTGCGGCGCCCCATGGACCTGCAGCCCGAGCAGCCAGAACCGCAGGCACAGCTCGATATCCTCGCTGCCCCAACGGGTCATGCCCGGATCGAAGCCGCCGGCCTCGGCGAACCTGTCCGCGCGCACGGCCTGGCAGGCGCCGATGTGAAACGGCACCGGCCCCGCCGCGCCACAGGGCAGCCACACATTCCCGAGCCCCGGATCGGACCAGGTCACGCCGCAGGCCGCCACCTCCGGCTGCCGGATGGAGCGGAACGCGGGCCCGGTCATCGCCACCTGCGGATCGGCGAGCGGCGCCACCAGCGGCGCGAGCCACCCCGGCGGCACATAGCAATGCCCGTCGAGGAACACGATCGCCTCCCCCCGCGCCACGGCCGCACCGGCGTTGCGCGCCCGCGCGATCCCCTCCCCCGGGCCGCGGATCACCCGCACCCGGTCATCGCCCGCATAGAGCCCCGCGACCCGCTCCGGCGCGCCATCCGCGGAGCCATCGTCCACCACCACGATCTCGGGCGCCGGATCGCCGGAATTTTCATGCACCGCCTGCACCGTATCCACGAGGTTCTGCCCCTCGCTCAGCGCCGGGATCACCACCGAAACCGAAAGCCGCGTCCCGTCGAGCGCCATCAGCCGCCTCCCCGGATGCGGCTGCGCAGCGCATCTTGCAGCGCCGCGACGCGGACTTCGGAGAGGCCGGTGATCCGGGCGAGGCTCTGGCTGTCGGTAGCCAGGATCGCCTCGCCATCGGGAATGCCGCCCTCGCGCAGGCGGGTGATCATGGCGCGGTCCAGCCCGGCCACCTCCTCCAGCACCACCGGGTTGATCACCGGGCCGGAAGGATCGAACGGCCCCGGCCCGAGCGTGAGCGCGGTGAACAGGGTCGGGCGGAAGGTGAAGCGGGTGGGCTCGAGCGTGATCGCGGTAAAGAACGTGGGCTCCGGGCTCGGGCTCGGCGGCGGGGTCGGGCTGGCGCTCGGCGGAGGAGTAGGGCTGGGCGGTGGCGTGGGCCCGATGCAGTCGCACCGGGCCCGAGCGGTCAGCAGCGCGGCGGGATAGATCCGCCGGCGCACCCCCATGTCGATCGCGGCGATCCCGGCATCGCCGCAGTGGATTTCCGCCAGAACAACGCAATCCTCCCCCGGGAGCGGCGGCGCAGCAAGGATCTCCGGCCCGCAGACCAGCCCGGCCACGCTGGCGCAATCGGGCGCAAGGCTGCCCTCGGGCGGCGCGCACAGCACCTCCAGCCGGTAGCCCTCGCAGATCCGGCTCGGCAGCAGGTTGCCCGCGGGCGGCTCACAGCGCTCCGGCAGCGCCGGGAGGAAGCTGCCCGGGGTCTCCTGCGCAAGCAGCACCAGCCAGACCGAGCCGCGCACCACATCGCCAACCCGCACCGCACGCAAGAGCGCGCCCGTCTCCGGCCCGGTCAGCTCGATCCGGCGGATCGCCGTGCCCTGCAGGCGCAGGGTGGAGAAGGTCGCAGCGCCCCCCGGCAGCACGCCGACCGGGGACTGGCGGTCCTGCTCCGCCCCGGCGGAATCATAGGCCACGGCGACCAGCGGCCCGCCGATCTGCACGAAATCGAGCTCCACCTCCGTGGCGGCTTCGCTCAGGCCGATATGGAGCGCGGGCGGGATCACCAGGCCCCGGGTGGCGCCGATCATCCCGCCGAGCGCCGGGCGCGGCCGGTTCACGATCGGGGGCGTGGTCCCGCCCCCGGACACGGCCGCGCGCGCGGTGCGGCGCCGTGGCGCGGCCACCCGCATCTCCGGCGCATCGCCCCCCTCCGCCGGATCGCGCCAGATCTCCAGCCAGTCGGCGATGATGGTGGAGGCGAGCGGGGCATCCTCCGCCACATCGGCAAAGCTCACCGCACGCGCGCCCTGCGTGATCACCGAAGGCGCGGCGGGGGCGGCCATCGCCTCGGGGCTGACGCAGCCCTGCGCAAGGCCGAGGCAGCCCTGCGCCACGGCACAGATATCGAAGGCCGCGCTCTCCACCGCGAGGCCCACCTCCTCCCCCGAGGGCAGCACCGCATGCCCCGGCCCGACGATCACCCCCCAGGCCGCGTTCGGCGCCATCGTCACGCTCAGCCCGCAGGCCACGCCATGGCCGACCAGCGCCCGGTTGTGGCGGTGCTGGCGGTCGCGGATGTAGGTGACAAGCGCGTTGAGATCGGCGCCCGTGAGGGTCTGGCGGTCGAAATAGACCGGGCGGATCGGGGCGTTTTGTGCATCCTGCGCCATGATATGTCCTTTCCCGAAATCGGTGCGCCCGCGGCCGGGCACTCACTGTTCGACGTAGAACCAGCTTTCGAAACTGCCGCCCTGAAGGCCGTTGCCGCTCCGCCGCACGGGCACGGCCCCGAAGATATGGTTGCCATCCACGGCGAAGCGGCCCGCCTCGTCTTGCAGGAAATCCGCCCGCAGCAGCACCCGGTAGGAGCCGGCCTGCACCCCCTCGCGCCAGCTGTCGCCGATGCGCAGCCGGATCGCCCGGGCGAGCGGCTCTCCCGCGGGCAGCGCCGTCGCGGCGGTGATCCGGCCGGCGGCATCGCGCGCCGTCACCTCCACCCCCTCGGCATCGAGCCCACCGACGATCAGCTCCTGCACGCCGCCCTGCTGGCTCACCTGCGCGATCAGCTGGAAGATCTGGTTGAAGCCGCGCCCGCCCTTGCCCAGAAGGCTCGCGATCCGGATCGGGCGGTCGAAGGCGATCACCAGCCCCGGCTCCTTCAGCCCCTCGACCAGATCGCCGAAGCCGCCGAAGCTCGCTTCGTCATGGGTCCAGCTCAGCCCGTCGATATGCACGAGCGTCTCGTTCCGCCCTTCACCATCCTGCCCATCCTGGCCATTCTGCCCCGGCGCACCGGGGGTGC
>NZ_JAYRZN010000071.1:0-8268 GCF_041916475.1 Paenirhodobacter sp. | reverse complement strand
GCCGATCGCCCCTTCCACCTACTACAGCCATCTGGCGAAGCGTGCCGATCCGGCGCGGCAGTCCGACCGGGCCCGCCGTGACGATGCGCTGCGTCCCGAGATCCTGCGGGTCTTTGAAGAGAACTATCGGGTCTATGGCGTGCGCAAGGTCTGGCGGCAACTGCGTCGCGAAGGCTTCGACATCGCGCGTTGCTCGGTCGGGAGGTTGATGAAAGGGCTGGGGATCCGAGGGATTATCCGGGGTAAACCGCACCGGACAACGATCCCGGACAGATCAGCAACTCGATGACGAGGCCCCAGCGTGAGGCGCAGGCAAAATCCAGGCGCTGCAGAAAATCGACATCAAGGAGATCGTCGACATCGATATCGGCGCGTTCGGCATAGGTGTACACGAGCTTGTTCAGTTCGATCATGTCCGGATCCCTTGTCGGATCAGCGAACCTGCCCAGGTGAATCTCATCGAAATGGATGTGTGAGAGGAGATGGGCGATCTGCTCTTCAGAGTTCACATGCTTTGCCAAGACCGGGACGCCTGACAATATGAGCATCAACTGCCAATCCGGCTCCTTCATCAGTGCTTTGAAACGGTCGAGGAGCTTCTCGTTTGACGTTTTGCCGGAGGTGAAGGCGTGCTGGCATTCGTAGTAGTAGAGGCCGATGACGCCCTGTTCGCGGCACTGGTGGCGAACCATGTTCCAGAGTTCCCCCTGGGTGCGCCGGGGGTTCGCGGGGTAACCGAGTGCCTCAAGAGTCTTGTGACCCAGATCCTTCCAGCTGATCGACCCATCCAGCTTGCAGTAGATAATCCTGCCAACCTTCCCGTTAGGCATTTCCGTCATGCTGGCGTTGAATTCCTCTATCAGCCTGACTGTCTCGGAAGTCTTGCCGACCCGGGATTCTCCGGTGACCAGCATGCCGCGCACTTCGAAATGCCCGCCGATGGAGGCCTTGACGTAGTAGTCGTGCAGGCAGTTTTCGAAAGCTTCGCGGAGCTTTGCCGCGCGCGGGAAGGTATAGTGGCCACGCTGCAGAGCAAGTGATGCGTTGACGCAGTTCTGGTCGATGAAACCCATGGGTATCCTTGAATTGCTGGACGTCGTTGAGATGGCGGTAGTTACGAGAGCTCGCCCTTCTGGGCGGGGCGGCCGAGCCGGACAGGGGGCTCCGACGACGGCTTCTCCGCCTTGGGCTTCGATGTCCTGGCTGGTAGTGCTGGCGTAGAGGTCGGCTCCGCAGGCTCGTGATCGATGAGGCTTGCTCCGCCGAGAGGAAGGATCCCCGGGCCCGAGATCGCGGTGGCCAAGGTACCTGGGGCGACCGTATCGAGCGGCACGTGCGTGGTGACCAGCCGAGATGCGGCAAAGGTCAATTCCTGGCTCTGATCGAAGGGGGGCACACGCCTGCGACGTTGGTTTTGAATCCTACGACCAGGCGTCGGGAATGGCGCATGAGCCGCGACGACATCGCTGCGTTTGAGGCCAACTACACGACTCCCTCAATGCTGTCGGCCGAAACCGGTGCGCACTTGAACACGATTCGGGCCGTTCTGCAGCGCGAGCGGGTCCAGCCGTTCCGCCCGAACGGCCTGGATGTCGGACCGGTCTATCTTCGCAACGCTGTTGGGCCGGTTGTGGCACTCCTGAAATCTCAGGGGGGAAAGTGACCGCTATCCACTGGGTATGCTGAAATACCTTTTTACCCCAGTGCGTTAGAGGAGCCCTCGACACGGCGCCCCAAGCCTCTTGACAGGGGGTGTGCATGGAAACCGCCAAAACGTGCAAGCTTATGCTTCATTGGCAAAATATTGGAATTTGGCGACCCCGGGAGGACTTGAACCCCCAACCCCAGACTTAGAAGGTCCGTGCTCTATCCAGTTGAGCTACGAGGCCGTGAGTCCTCTGATAGCGGTTCGGAAAACGGTTCGCAACGCGCGATGATTTTCCGCGACCCTTGCCCGCCATTTTGCCATCGCGGCCCTGTGCGGCGGATTGGTCGTCGACCACCCGGGCTATTCGATCGCTGCGCGATCAGGCTTTACCGATTTGATCCGCAACACGCCCCTGATCGAGCCGCAAACTACCGCCGCAAACGGGAGCTTGGCGCCCGCATTCTGGTCAAGATCGAATATGTGAACCCGGCCGGCAGCGCGAAGGATCGTATCGTCTGGGCGCTGGTCCAAGATACCGAGGCGCCCTGCGCCATGGGCAGACGCTGGTCGGTGTGACCAGCGGCAATACCGGCATCGCTCTGGCTGCCATTGGGGCGGCGCGCGGCTATCCGGTGAAGATCTACGCCAGCGACAACATCAGCCCCGACAAATTCCGCCTGCTGAAGCATTATGGGGCAGAAATGGTGAAGGTCGAGGACGCGTTCTTCCTGGATCCGCAAGCGCTGGAAAAGATTGCCGCCCGCATCCGTGCGGAGAACCCGGACGCCTTCTTCACCGATCAGCCAGGCAATCCGTCGAACCCGCAGGCGCATTACCGCACCAATGGCCCCGAGATCTGGCAAGATACGGGCGGCACAGTCGAAGCCTTTGTCGCGGGCGTCGGCACCAGGGGCACGATTTCGGGGATGGGCCGCTATCTGAAGGAGCGTAACCCCGCGGTGCATCTGGGCATCGCCGAACCGGCCCTCGACAGCCTGCCGAATGAGGAGCGGCCCAATCCGCTGGAGATCGACGGCGTACATCATGTGACCGAAGCCCTGCCCGAGCAATTGCCCGGCAATTTCGCGCGCGAGGTGGTGGACAAGATCATCGCGCTCGATCCGCTGCAGACCGCAGGACCGCCCGGCATCTGGCGCAGGAGGAGGGCGTTCTGACCGCCACCTCGGCAGGCTCGATCCTGTCTACCGCGACCGAGCTGGCCCGCCGGCCCGAATTCGCCAGCAAGATCATCGTGGCCCTCCTGCCCGACAGCGGGGAGCGGTATCTGAAGGCGCCCACCTTCCGCGCCGCAGCCGCGCTGTGACCTTCCGCCCCCGGGCGCAAGCGGGAGCATCTCCTTATTCAATGGCCCGAAAAGACCGAACGGCGGATTTTCACCAACTCCGATGCGCCGGCCACCTTGCCATTGCTGGAGGGCCTGATCCGAGAATATGGCACCCGCTATGGCGATCTGCCGGGGCGCGGCACTGCGCGGAGCGAAATCGAGCGCTATCCCGCCCGCGGCTGGGGGACGTCCAGATCTTTCGGCGCGGGGGAGACCACCTCTGGGCCACATTGGCGTGGCGGCGGAAGCCCTTCCGGCGCGACGGCTTTAGAGCAATTGGTGCCTCGGCAGGCAGCGGCTGGAGCCCTTCTCCAAAAGCTGAGCCGTAAGGCGCGCGGACGAGCCGTCGGGATCGGGCATTCGACTCCGCGAAGGCACGGCGAGGCAGCCCGCGCAGCCAGCGGCGTTCGGCCGGTCCGCTCCATTCGCCCGAAGTGGCCGCAAGAATACTCGGACCCAGATCCCGTCTCGAGAGCTTGAAGAACGGAGCCTCGTGCGGGCCCCGGTCGCGTCAGGCTGGAAGATTATGGCCGGTGCACGGGCTCAAGGAATGATGTGAGCGCCCACAGCCATGGGGCAGTGAACACATTACTGTCCCGGCAATGGAGGTCAGGGTATTGAAATCCATTCAGATCTTACACTCGCTAGGATATCCGGCGTTTCTGGCTACGTTTACCGGAGACGCAGGAATACGTTGGGCTTGATCTGGATTCGGGTCATGTCCGCGGATCGGGCTCGGTTCGAGCCGGTGCGCCCCCCGGAATAGGCCCCGCCATATCGTGATCTCTCTGCGGCCCAAGGCCGAAGTGCATCCCGACGGCTCTGAGAGCGGCGGCCATTCAGACGGCAAGAGATTAACGAGACAGGAAAAGGGCACCACGCTGGTGCCCGACACAGCTCCGGCGAAGATCCAGCCTTACAGGAGAAACCATCAGATGAGGCGCCCCGGAACGACCGCCTCAATACCATGAACACCCACGCACTTCGGCAAAACGTCGGGCGCTCCGGGCAAGACCTCGCCCGGAACCACAGCGGGGTGTCAGTGCGTCCAGTTTGCCCGGCGGTCCGAGGCGAAATTCTCGCCATAGCCGCGCAGGCGGATGTTCTGCGCGCGCTTGTTGGGCTCGGTCACGGTATATTCGATGCCGTTTTCCTTGGCATAGGCCTCGGCAGCGGCGCGGCTGTCGAACTTCAGGCGCACCTGGGTCTGGGTGTCGTCCGAGCTGGTCCAGCCCATCAACGGGTCGATCTCGCGCGCATCGGCGGGCTGATAATCGAGATACCAGGCATTCGTCTTGGCCTGGCCAGACTGCATGGCGTTGCGGGCTGGCTGATAGATGCGCGCGCGCATGGGATTCCCTCTCGAAAACTCGCCTTGTCTGGACCTGATACCGGATCCGCCGAAAAAGGCAAGCGCGACCGCCCCGGGAGGACGGATCGCCCTTGAAAGAGAACGGAAAGAGATCAAATCTGACGCAAACCCCGGGAGCCCGCGACATGCCGCACAACAACACCAACCTGCCGACGGAACGCCCCGACGTGCTGACCCGGCCGAAGCTGGAAGGCGGGCGGCGCTTCGTGATGAAGACGGAATTCTCCCCGGCGGGGGATCAGCCCACGGCGATCAGGGAATTGGCGCAGGGGGTGCTCTCGGGCGAGCACGATCAGGTGCTGCTGGGGGCGACGGGCACCGGCAAGACCTTCACCATGGCCAAGGTGATCGAGCAGACGCAGCGCCCGGCGATCATCCTTGCGCCGAACAAGACGCTCGCCGCGCAGCTATACGGCGAATTCAAGGGCTTCTTCCCGGAGAACTCCGTCGAGTATTTCGTATCCTACTACGATTACTACCAGCCCGAAGCCTATGTGCCGCGCACCGACACCTATATCGAGAAGGAATCGCAGATCAACGAGCAGATCGACCGGATGCGCCACTCCGCCACCCGGGCCCTGCTGGAGCGCGACGATGTGATCATCGTGGCCTCGGTCAGCTGCATCTATGGGATCGGCTCGGTCGAGACCTATTCGGCGATGACGCAGGACATGACGGTCGGGCAGCTCTACGATCAGCGCCGCTTCCTCGCGGAGCTGGTCGCGCAGCAGTACAAGCGGCTCGATGCCGCCTTCCAGCGCGGCAGCTTCCGGGTGAAGGGCGACACGGTCGATCTGTGGCCCGCGCACCTCGAGGACCGCGCCTGGCGGTTCAGCTTCTTCGGCGAGGAGCTGGAGCGGATCGACGAATTCGACCCCCTGACCGGGCAGAAGACCGACAGCGTCAAGCAGATCCGCATCTATGCCAACAGCCACTATGTGACGCCCCGGCCGACGCTGCAGCAGGCGATGAAGCAGATCCGGGTGGAGCTCGCGCATCAGCTGAAGACCTTCAATGATCAGGGCAAGCTTCTGGAGGCGCAGCGGCTGGAGCAGCGCACGAATTTCGACCTGGAGATGCTGGAGGCGACCGGCATGTGCAACGGGATCGAGAACTATTCGCGCTACCTGACCGGGCGCGGCCCCGGCGAGCCGCCGCCCACCCTGTTCGAATTCATCCCCGACAATGCGATCGTGTTTGCCGATGAATCCCACGTCACCGTGCCGCAGATCGGCGGCATGTACCGGGGCGACTTCCGGCGCAAGTTCACCCTGGCGGAGCACGGATTCCGCCTGCCGAGCTGCACCGACAACCGGCCGCTGAAATTCGAGGAATGGGATGCGATGCGGCCGCAATCCGTGTTTGTATCCGCCACCCCCGCGAAATGGGAAATGGAGCAGGCGGGCGGGGTGTTTGCCGAGCAGGTGATCCGCCCGACCGGCCTGCTGGACCCGGAGGTGGAGATCCGCCCGGTGGAGACGCAGGTCGACGACGTGCTGGACGAGATCCGCAAGGTGGCCGCGCGCGGGCTGCGCGTGCTGGTGACGACGCTGACCAAGCGCATGGCCGAGGACCTGACCGAATACCTGCACGAACAGGGCGTGCGCGTGCGCTACATGCACAGCGACATCGACACGATCGAACGGATCGAGATCCTGCGCGACCTGCGGCTCGGCGCATTCGACGTGCTGATCGGGATCAACCTGCTGCGCGAGGGGCTGGACATCCCGGAATGCGGGCTGGTGGCGATCCTCGATGCGGACAAGGAAGGGTTCCTGCGCTCTGAGACATCCCTGGTGCAGACGATCGGGCGCGCGGCGCGCAATGCCGAGGGCCGGGTGATCATGTATGCCGACCGGATCACCGGCTCCATGGAGCGCGCCATCGCCGAGACGAACCGCCGCCGCCAGAAGCAGATGGCCTATAATACCGCCCATGGCATCACCCCGCAGACGGTGAAGAAGAACGTGGAAGACGTGTTGGCGGGGCTGTGGCAGGGCGATACGGATATGTCTCGCGTGACGGCGACGATCGAGGCGCCGGCGGTGGGCGCCAATCTGGCTGCGCATCTGGACGACCTGCGCGGGCGGATGCGCAAGGCTGCGGAGAACCTGGAATTCGAGGAAGCCGCGCGGATGCGCGACGAGATCAAGCGGCTGGAGGCGGTGGAGCTCGCGGTGGCGGAGGATCCGCTGGCGCGGCAGACCGCGGTGGAAGAAGCGGCCGAACAGGCGGTGGCGGCGCGCGGCCGCTCCACCGCCGGGCGGCCGGGGCAACGGGGCGGCGTGAAGAAACGCCGCCGCTGAGGAGGACAGATGATTACGATTACCTGCGAGCATCCGGTGCAGGAGAACCTGGCGCAGCTCCATGCCCGGCATACGGCCGCGATGCATGCCGATACTCCGCCCGAATCGATCCACATGCTGCCCGCGGATGCGCTGGCGGCCCCCGGCATCCTGTTCTACGTCATGCGGGAGGACGGGCATGCCGTGGGCATGGGCGCGATCAAGCGGATCGACGCCGAGCATGCCGAGGTGAAATCCATGCATGTGCTGATGGAGCTGCGCGGGCGCGGGCTGGCGCGGATGCTGCTCGGGCATCTGGTCACCGAGGCACGGGCCGAAGGATACCGCCGGCTGAGCCTAGAGACCGGCACGCAAGACAGCTTCGGCGCGGCGCGGGCACTGTATCTGAGCTATGGTTTTGTGGAATGCCCCCCATTCGAGGGCTATGCGCCCGATCCGAACAGCGTCTACATGACCCTGACGCTGTGAGGGCCGCGGCGCCAGCCCGGCCCGCCTCCTCCCAAGCAGTCCCCGCATCAACGGCGGGGATACGAAGCAGCGCCGGGACGGTGGGCTGGCGGGGCTGATGTGTTGATCCAAGGGTTCCCCGGAAGCGGAATTTTCATCCTCGCGTTCCGCGGGCACTCTGCAATGGCCAGACATCCCGGCCACCCCACCGAGAGGCGCGGCGTCGTGTTTGCTGCAGCGCGGCGTCTCAACGATGGCTTCGTGCTGTTCAGCCCCTTCCCGCACAAGGATTGCCCGGGAATGCTGTCATGGATGCGGGGCATTGAGGATCCTTCGGTCCGTTATTGCGCGGCCAGTGCAGGTTGCGGCAGCGGCAGGATTTCTGGGTGAGGGGCCGAAGGCGCGGCCGCGATCGCTGCGCCCAGATAGCGCTCACCACTTTCGGGCAGGACGGTGAGGATCAGCTTTTCAGCATTTTCGGCCCTCTGAGCGAGGCGCGTCGCGGCCCAGATCGCCGAGCCGGAGGAGAGGCGCAAATGCAGCCCTTCGCTGCGCAGAATGTCGCGCGCAGCACTCCTGGCCTCGCGCGTGTCGAGCTCCAGAATTTCGTTGGGGACGCCGCTGTCATAGGTGCCGAGCAGCAGCTCGGCTTGGGTATCGGATACGCGGTGCACCCCCTCGATCTGATCGACATAGGGATTGTCATCCGAGGGAAGCGAGCTGAGAGCCAGCTCGACCACGACGTTATGAATTCGGGGCTTGCGTGCCCTGAGGGAGGCGCCGGCGTCCAAAATGGTGCCGCCCGTGCCGACCAACGAGAGTGTCGATCGTGCCATCGGTATCGGCCCAGATTTCGGGGCCGGTGGTCTCGAAATGGATGCGGGGGTTCGCTGCATTGTTGATCTGGTTGGTGAAATACCCGTTCGGGTTGATGCGCTGGATGAAGTCGATGATGCGATCGCGCGCGCCGGGTGCGACAGACACCTAGCTCGGGATCGCACGACTCCGGCGCTGAAATGACGTATAGTTCTCTTCAAAGACCCGCAGGATCTCGGGACGCAGCGCATCGTCACGGCGGGCCCGGTCGGACTGCCGCGCCGGATCGGCACGCTTCGCCAGATGGCTGTAGTAGGTGGAAGGGGCGATCGGC
>NZ_JAYRZN010000070.1:0-9270 GCF_041916475.1 Paenirhodobacter sp. | reverse complement strand
CACGACCAACGAACCCGTCGCCACCATCCGCCACCATCGCCCCCTTGCAGAAAACCACAAAGAGGCTCGCTCCTACGCAGCTCGCAGGAAACCCACGATATCAATGGGCTGGAGACGGCGCATACGGCCATCTCGCCGTCGCTCGCGTAGGTGATGCGCTTGCCGTCGTATTCGACGGTGCGGACGCCCCGGTAGCGCGCGGCCATCAGGGCGTCCCGCCAGGCGGTGAGCTGGGTGAGGTCGGCCATCACGCGCCTGCATTCATGAACCAGCCCCGATGGTCGATGAAGCCCGCTCCGAAATCGAGGATCACCCGTATCTCCACGCCGTCCACGTCCCAGCCCGAGCGGCTCTCGACCTGCGGGCCTTCCGCCCCCGAGAGGTAAGCGAACTCCAGACCGTCGATCTCGCCGGGTTCGGCGGTGACATACCAGCGCGTGGCCGAGGACAGGCGCGGTTCCACCACCAGCGACAGCGATCCCGAGAAGGGGTTCACGTCGGCAGCCGTGGCGGGCGCGATGCTCGCCAGCCACTTCTCGGCGGTGGTCTCCAGCGCGGGCGGGACCAGCAGGTTGCGGGGCGTCACGCGGATCGTGCGGTCCTCGATGCCCTTCTGCGTGCGCAGCGCCAGCCTGGCCGCCGAGAGGGTCGCGTCGGAGATTGCCGCGCCGGTACCGGCCTTGTTGCCGTGATCGGCGTGGAACAGGGTCTTGCCGTCCGACATCGTCGGTCCGTTGCCGCTGCCCGTCTCGAGGAGGGTCACGAGAATCCGCGCCTCGGTCTCGGCGGCGGCCTGGCCCATGCGGCGCGCGAGGTCGGCAAAGGCGCCGAGGTCGTCGTTCACCAGCACCTGCCGGGTGATGCCGATCTTCCGCGCCCAGGTCTCGACCTTGTAGGCTTCGCGCGCCTCGGCCATCGTGCCGGCCTTGATTTCGCCGTGCTCGTTGAGCTTCTCCAGCAGCGGCGCCTCGCCCAGCATGATCTTGTTCACCGCGCGGAAGTCCCGCGCCGTAGTCTGGCGGCCGAGGCGGCGGATGCCCGAGGGTGCGGCCTGGTAGGCGTCGCGCAGCACGCGGCCCACGGTGTCCCCGAGGATGATCGGGAAATCCGAGGTGGTGTGCAGCGCACGGGTCACGATGCTCGCGGGCGAGAGCGCCATGGTGGACTCGCCACGCAGCGTCAGCAGTTCCTTCGCCATGTCCACGGGCGTGGAATAGGCGTAGCGCCGGGCGGGCTCGCTCAGATCATGCCGTGGATTGATCCGGGCGTAGAGGGCTTCGCCCATCTGCCGGGCGCGCAGGGCGGGGTCGTCCTGGCTGTCGCCCATCTCGACCCGGACCTGTTCGGTGCGGATCGTGGGCGCGCTGCGCTTGGCCAGCGCCTCGAAGGCCGCGCGGCGGGCGGTGTCGGGATCGGCGCCGCCGTCGATCTGGCCATCGATCCAGGACTGGTCCAGCCCGGCGATCCGGGCGATGGAGCGGATCTCGGCATTCGCTGCGGCGCGGGTCTCGGTGGTCGGCGCTGTGTCGGCGGCCTCTCGGGTGGTCGTGTCGGTCATCTCTGTCTCCATGCGAATGTGGGCGCCGGGGTCGGCGGGCGTCGGCACCAGGGAAATCTCGTGGGGTGTCCAGCGCACGGCGGTCAGCACGCGCGCGCCGTTCTCAGTGGTCTCGGCCCACTCCTCGACGGAGTAGCCGACCGAGACGTGGCGCAGGATGCCCGCCAGCACGTCCTGCCAGACCGGCTCCACCTCGGGCCGCGCGGAGAACTGGATGAGCGCCGTGCCGCGCTTGCCGTCGACGGCGGCGCTGCGGACGGAGCCGAGCACGTCGCGCACAGCGGTCTGGCGATGCGCGTCGAGGACGCTTGCGCCTTCCAGCCGCGACAAGTCCACCGCCTCGGGCGCGAGGCTGAGCCGTTCGATGTAGTGGCCTGCCATGTCGCGGCGGCGCACGGGCGCACCGGTGGACCAGACAACTTCAACGTTGCGTTCTTCAACGTTGACCGTCTGCGGCTTCAAGCTGGCACGCCGGGTCAGAAGGGAAACGTTGTCGTTCCCGACGTTTGAGTGCGTCCATGCCGAGGTTGTCTCGGTGTCAGACATCGGCGGTCTCCTTCTGCTGCGGCGCCTCGGTCTGGCCGAAGCTCAGCCCCAGCCCCTCCGCGCGCTCGCGGTCGGCAGTTATCTCGGCGTCCACCTGTTCGGCGTCGTAGCCGCGCTCGGAGATCGCCTGGGACCGGCTCTTGAGCCCCGCGCCGATCGCCATGATCTCGGCCTGCACGTCCTTCATCGGATCGACGTAGTCGAACTTTGGCGGAAGCCATTCGCACCCGAGGTAGGCGTCCGGGTTCCGGTCGAAGTCCCGCGCGGGCAGATCGCCGGTCAGCACCGCCAGCCGCACGAACCGCTCCCAGACCGGACGGCAGAACAGGTGCACGACCACGTTGTGCTGCAATTGCTCGACCCGGCGGCGGAACTCGATCAGCCCTGCCCGGATCGAGGAATAGGTGACGCCCTCCAGGTCGCCAGAGACCAGCTCGTAGGGCAGGCCCAGTCCCGCCGCGACGGCGCGCAGGTGGTTCTTCACGAAGGGTGCGTAGGCATCGTGCTCGGTCGGATTGGAAAACCGGATGTCGGTGCCGGGCGGCAGCGGGATCAGGCTGCCGGGCTCCATGCCCACGGTCAGCGCGCCATTGGTGTTCGTGCCCGAGAGGCCGCCCGCGGTGCCGTCGGGATCGGTGATGAAGCCGGTGAACAGCGCCGCGACCTTGGCCTTCACGAGGGCCGCGTCCTCGAACTGGTCGAGTTCGTGCAGCCGCAGCAGCACCGGCGCGAGCCAGGTGATCCCGCGCAGCTGCCCCGCCGCGAGCGGCTTGAACAGGTGCAGGCAATCGGCGGCGAGGACGCGGATGGGGTCCATGCGGAGAGACCCCAGCGGATCGCCCGGGCGGGAGGACAAGACCCGGTAGGCGACCCGGCGACCGGCGGCATCGAACTCGATGCCCGCGCGGATCCGCGCCCCGCCGCCGATCTCGCGGTGCAGGTCCATCGGAACCTGCTCGCGATCCAGAAGCTCGAGGTGGAGGGGGATGCTGGCGGCGTCGCTCGCCACGCGGAGCCTCGCGAAGCTCTCGCCGCTCTCGACCATCGCGCGCACGGCCATGGCCTGCAGCCCGTAGAAATCCGCGAGCCCGTCCGGGGCGGCGTGATCGGTCCAGCGCAGCCAGAGCACCTGCAGCCGCTCGCGCACCGCGCGGTCCGGATGGGTGGATTGCGGCTTTATACCGGCGCCGACGACATTGCCGACCAGGCTGTCCACCGCCGCCGCGACCCAGGGGTTGTTCCGCGCATACCAGCCGGCCCGCCGCGCCGCCGTGGTCGCGCCCGCCAGGATCGCCGCGTTCAGCCCGTCGACCGTTCGCGCCCCCTCCCAACGCCGCCCGCCACCCGCAGCGTCGAAGCCGCGAGCCCGAGCGAGGCCGAGAAGGCGATGGAGCAAGGTCCGCATGGGCGGCAGAATCGCCCGAAACGGACCCTCAAGCTATTGGGAATGTTTGGGAAGAGAGGCGGCAACAAACCTGCCGGGCCCATAACCAGGCCGTTCACCGACAGAGGCGCTCTATACGCGGCGAAAGGAAATTGCTAGCGAAGCTCGGGAACAAAACGTGCGCCGAGGAATCATGGCAGAGTACATTCAGGCATTTGACGCAGACGAAGTTCTTATGGCGACCGCCGAGGTCAACAAGCTAGTTAGGTCGCTTCAGGGTCGAAAACTGGAAGAAGGCGATTGGACGAGCCTCTACTGCCGGGTTAAGGGCGTACCCGAGATGGGCTGGAGCAACCTTCCGTTCAGGGACTATCTCCACGACGGGGTCGGGGTGGAGTTCAAACTCCTTTCGAAGGCTGATCCTTCAGGCTGCATGGGGAAGTCCTTAATGCACCCTGCCGCCACCCGCACGATTGACTTCAGCGAGAATGAACCCGCCGAAGACGCTATGGCCAAGGTCTTTAACCAATGGGGCGCGGCAATCTCAGAGTTCGAGGATCGAGTGCGCGCCACCTCGAAGACGGGGAGTGTGGATGTTCGGTGGGGAATACTGCTTTGGGCCCCTGATCATAGCGAGTTTCTGTACTTCGAGGAGCGCCTGGAGAAGCCACGTGTCGAAGATTTTCAAGCACGATGGCATGATGGAAATCATCGCGGTAAGGCAACGCGAAATCTTCACATATTTGAGAAGGCAACTGGCAAGAAAAGATTCTCCTGTACGCTGCCGCGAAATGGCGCGAAGCTTCAGCCATATTTCGATGTTCCGGACGTAGCCAACGGGGCACATATCTTCCGCCCAGAGAAGGCTGATGTCCTTCCACTTTTCGTACGGCGCGAGGATGCAGACGCCATTGAAAAATTGTTCCCCGATACAAGCTCCGAGGACGTAATCGCGCAGCTTCTGGAGAACTGGAGAAAAGGGCGCGAGTGATCTTTGCTTAGCCCAGAATTTCCGCGGCTTGCTCTCGAAAGCTCGAAAAGCTGACAACACCCTGTTCGGCTTTTATCGCATCAGCCAAGTATCGGCTATACAATAGGCGATAATCGATCTCGGCATCGCGTTTGACGTGTAGGAACGGAAGCACCGGTATGTTTCCACTGTGGCCCTGGATGAAGGTCCCGACATCAAGTGGCTCGCGTGAGGCGGTTTGCACGCGCGTTGGAGCGTTGCTCTTTCTGCAGTGAAGCATGAGGTCTGAGCCAGCGGTATTCTCACTCACGAACTGCTTAAAAGTGCCATGCTGCTTGTCGAATACGCTGACCTTTTCAATCGCGAATCCGGCGTCGACCACTGCGGCTCGCAAAGCATCCCACACCTTTTCAGACGAGTTCATGAAGACGAGGATCATCCAGTGACCGTCTCGCAGCACGCGGTATGCTTCACTAAGCGCCTTTCGCATGAGTTCGCGATAGTCGTCGATGTCCTTTTTCTGGCTCTTATTTACGATCGCTTCGTGTGCCGCATTGGTGAACTTTCCAAGCCAGCTCTCCCAAAGAATGTTCATCTCGCTATAATTTATGTTGGCTCCGAAAGGCGGATCTGTGAAGATCAGGTCAACGCTGTTATCTGGAAGAAATGACATGTCCGTTGCGGAGCCGGTTACAACACTGGCTTTTCCAGAATACGCACTTGCTGTTGTCACAAAGTGGTCAGAGATGCTTTTTGCCTTTCGCTCAAAGGTAATAAAGACATTCGCCTCGTTTGAGATCTGGGGCACATTGAAGTTGGCGGTATTTCCGCTTCCACCCCAAAAACGATATTCTGACATTCTCGTCACTCTCTGGTAGAGAGACGTGAAAGCGAAGGCGGCAGCCATCGCGGTATCGGAGTCCTCTATCTTCCGAATTTCTTTCCAGATGGCGGCGTTTGCGATGAGATTTCGAGCCGTGTAGAATTTGTCTATGCTGTCTAGTCCATGTCGCTTTGGTTGGCCTAGATTTACGCCGTCCGGAAGTGGGAGGTTCGGATATGTGCCTTCCCATTCAGTCAGCATCGACTGGATTTGATTTATACGTCCCAGATCCTCTTCATTGAGGGGATGCTCAACGATCTTCTTTGAGCAGCATTTGTAGCCGAGAAACACCGGTACTTGCTGCTTTCGTTTCAGATAGGATTTGTTGACTTCTTCGCCGCAATGCGGGCATGGGAACTTCTTCAGAAGTTTGTGCTCGCGAACCGTCTTTCCGTATTTTCGGCAATGGTCCCATAGGACGAAGTCTTCGTGGCAGTGGTTGCACTCAAGTATGTATGACCAGACAAAGAACTGCGCTTCGACATCTATGCCGCATTCGCGACACTGCGTTTGATACAGTGTTCGCCGAAGCGGTGCGAGCCGGTCCAGAATCGTGGCAATGGCGGTGTGAAAACTGCCGACATCCATAGTCCTGCAGAAATTATAGGAAATGAATGAGGCAGCGGGGGAGAGCTCGTTCAGGATTACATCGCACCCAACATATCTTGCGGCCACCCCAGTCATGCCGCTACCAGCGAATGGATCCAAGACCAAGCCGCCTGATGGCAGGTAGCTCGAAATCACGCTTGCGATGCCCTGCGGTGGAACCTTCGTGTGGTAGGTGTGCGCATCATAGGTATAGGTGTTCTTCCCTGCAGAGATTTCCTTCTCAACAGCCGAGTCGGTCGTTTCCGCTGGGTCTTCGTGTGCAGCCAGCAAGCTGCTCAATGCAATCTCCCCATCACCCCAGAACACGCCATCGAATACATCTGCAAGGACGTCGTTTCTTGCTTCGTCAAGAAACTTTGTTTTCTCCTCATCAAAGAGCGGTAACGGCGCAGTCTTTTTCCGTGCGCCAGTTGACGCGAACCTCACTTGAGGTGACCGAGGTGCTTCTCGCAGCGATTTTGCTGTGCCCTTCGCCGCAATCAAGTTGTCGAGGGCGTCGATGATATCTTCAGGCGGGGCTGAGTCTCCGCGCTCCCATCGAACAACGGCGTAGAAGGAAGTCCCCAGGCGTTCCGCCAACTCCTTTTCAGTCAAGTTCAAACGCTCGCGCACCTGCCGAAAGGGATTCGGCACTTCAACGTTATCGGCGGGCGTGTTCATGTGGCGGTTCATGGAGTGTCTATATTTTTGGTTTGGCTGCCTAGAAACAACACTATCTGGGGTGCAATGTGAAGGGCGATGTATGGTTCTCGTGCCGCGGCCAGGTTCATTTCTAGCGCATCCACGCCGACCGGATCACTCCCGCAGCCGCCGCATCCGTTTGCGTGTGCGCAGGACCCACCCCCTCCACCTCTTCGTTCAGCCTGAGCCCCATGCTGATCAGTCCGTGTAGGGCGGCGTGGGCGTAGACGAAGGTGTCGAGGGCTTCGTTGCGCTCGCCGTCGCGCTTGGGTTGCCAGGAGCGGATGGGGCGGCCCCGCTCGAACCGGGTGACGACGCGCTCGGCGGTCAGCTGGCGGAAGTAATCGGCGTCGAGGCGGCGGGGGAAGTGGATCGCGCCGGGGCCGGGTTCGGTCAGGCGGAGGCGGGCGTAGACGGCGTCTTTCACCGCGTCCACGCCGACGATGAAGAGCGGGATCTTGCCCTTGTTCGTCCGCGTCGGGCGGCGCGGCCAGACCGGGATGCCCGGCCCGCCGCGGCCCTTGATCGCCCAGATACGGCGGGCGAGGCGGGTGCGGCAGAACTCGTAGGCCATCTTGGTGTGGTGGCCGCCGGTGTCGATGGCTGTGGCGCGCACCGGCAGGTCAAGCCCCGCGGCATGAGGGAACGTCGCCTGCAGCACCATGTCGAGATCGGCCCAGAGGCGTGGCCCTGACGGATCGCCCCAGAGCACGCGGTAGTCGATCACCCACGCCTCCTCGTCGCGACCCCAGCCGAGGATCTGCACCTCGATCCGGTCGCCCTGCACGTCGACGCCCGCGGTCAGCACGGCCACCGAGGCGGGCAGCGCCTCGCCCCAGTCCTCGCGCCGCGCCATGAGCGGGTCGGCCGGAACGGTGTCGCCCGCCTGGTCCTCCCAGGACTCGCCCAGCTTGGTGTTGACCCAGACCTGCAGCCGGGGCGGGTCCTTGCGAACGCGGCCGTGCTCGGCCGCGATCTCGGCCCATGTCTCCCACGGGGAATAGAGGGCCGAGAGATGGAAGCCCGCGGTGCGGCCGTCGCCCTCGGCGGTCGCGCGCCACTCGCCCGCGGCCAGCAGGCGGGGCTTCTCGTGCTCATGGTGGACGCCCCCGCAGGCCTCGCAGACCAGATGCGCCTGGTCGCGCCGCCCCTCGGGCCAGCGGATGCGCGCCCATGTGATCGAGGCCATGTCGCCGCAGTGCAGGCAGGGGACGTGGTAGAAGCGCCGGTCGCTGTGCTCGAAGGCGGCCTCGATGCGGGAATGACCCTTCAGCGTGGGCGTGGAGACCATGTAGATCTTGCGCCGGCCCCGGAAGGTGGCGGTGCGCTGGATCGCCAGATCGACGGGATCGCCCTCGCCATCGGCGTCGCCGGGATAGCCGTCCACCTCGTCCAGGAACAGGTAGCGGACCGGAGTGGAGCGGAGGCCGACGGCGCTGTTCGCGCCGGTCATCACCAGCTGGCCGCCGGGGAAGGACTTGCGGAACAGGCTGTTGCCTGCGTCGCGGGAGCGGGGCGCGGCGACCAGTTCGCGCAGGGCGGGCGTCGCCTCGATCAAAGGGTCGATGCGGACGGTCGTGTTCCGCCGCACCATGTCGAGCGAAGGCATGACCAGCATGGCGATGCCGGGCGCGTTCTGAATGATGTAGCCCAGCCAGTTCAGCCCGGCCTCCGACCCGCCGGTCTGCGCGCCCTTCATCAGCACGACGCGCTCGTAGGGGCTGGCGGTGGACAGCGCATCCATCACCTCACGCAGGTAGGGCGTGCGGTCGGTGCGCCAGCGGCCGGGCTCGGCCGAGGTGGGCGGCAGGATGCGGTGCCGGTCGGCCCAGGCCGAGACCGGGATCGGCGGTTCGGGGCGGATGCCGCGCCGCCAGGCGAGGTCGATGTCAGGAACCATCGCCAAAGCTCCCCAGCGGCAGGTCGGCCAGGTGTTCGAGATGCTCGCGCATCATCCGGTCGAGCGCGGCGAAGGTGACGCGGGGATCTGCGCCAAGCTCGGCCGCCAGCAGGGGCGCCGTGCGCTGCACCCATGCCATGTGCGCGTCGCGTTCGGCACGGGCGCGCGCGAACACGGTCCTGGTGGCGGCGGCGGTCTCGACCAGCTGGCCCTGTTCGCGCTCGAACGCCAGCTTGGCGCGCTGGACCTTCACGATCTCATGCAGTCGCTTGGCCTCTGCGAGCGTGGTCGTGGCGCGGGTCGGGCTGCCGGCACCGCCCCGGTTGCGCCGGGCCGGGTCGAGGTTGTCCTCGATCCAGGCGAGCCCCACCGCCACGTCGATCCGCCCGTCCGCGCGCACCGGCAGCCCCTCGGCCACCAGTTGCGAGATGCGGCCCTTGGTCAGCCCGACGCGGGTGGCGAAGGCGGTCTTGGTCTCATGGCTGTCGAGTTTAGTCATTTCCGCCCCCTGACGCTGGCGGGCTTATGCGCTGCGCGTCCCCACATACGGATCGGCCCGGGAGGAACCGCCCGGCGGCCAGCGATCCGCCGATTCCGGCTGGTCACGACGGTTAGAGGTGGACCCGCCTGGTGAGACAGTTTGGCGGCTTGGCTAAGGTGGATCGGGTTGGTTTCTATGCCGCCAGTCGCTCCGTCATTTCCGCCGTAGCATAGACCTCGTCGGGTGTCCTGCCGCCGA
>NZ_JAYRZN010000069.1:7493-9370 GCF_041916475.1 Paenirhodobacter sp. | reverse complement strand
CCTCAGCCCTCAGGCCTCAGCCCTCAGCCCTCAGCCCTCAGCCCTCAGCCCTCAGCCCTCAGCCCTCAGCCCTCAGCCCTCAGCCCTCAGCCCTCAGCCCTCAGCCCTCAGCGAAGGTAGATCACATCCCCGGCATGGCCAGCACTTTTTCACGCCGGGCTCGCAGCCCGCACATATCGGCGCCCCCGTCCCGCACGCCGCCCTCGCCCGCAAGGCGAACGCCGAGCCAGGGCGCAGTGGCTCCCGGTCACCTCCCGCCTGGCGCTCAGTCGTCACCGCCGCCGGATCCCTTTCGGCTTCATCGTACGCCCGCTCCGCACAATGGCCTCACGAGCTGCGCCGCCCACCCAGCCGCGCGACATTGCCGTCCAACGAAAGCGGTTGCCGAAGCGAGGGGTGCAGGCCGAAGCGCAGCGCAAGGCTGCCGATGCGTTCGGGGCGGCCGAACAGATAGCCCTGCACATAGCGGCAGCCGATGGAGCGCAGCCAGGAGAGCTGGCGCTCGGTTTCGACCCCCTCCGCGATCACGTCCTTGCCCATCGACTCCGCCAGCGAAACGATAGCCGACACTAGGCAATAGTCGTCGCGCAGCACTTCGCCGCCGGAAATGAAGGACTTGTCGATCTTGATCGCATTGAACGGGATCTGGCGCACATAGCTCAGCGAGGAGAAACCCGTCCCGAAATCGTCCAGCGAGATCGAGAACCCGAGGTTCTTCAGCCTCCGGACCTCTTCCATCGCATGGGAATCGCCCTGGATCGCCAGCGTTTCGGTAAGCTCGATGTCGATCCGGCTGCAATCCAGGCCGTGGGTCTGAACCCGGGCGCAGAATTCATCGACGAAACCCGGCGCCATCAGCTGCACCGGCGAAACGTTCAGGCTGATTTTCAGACCGGGGAAATCGACCAGGTCCTTGCAGATCAGGTCGAGCAGGAGCCAGCCCAGCGGTACGATCAGCCCGGTCTGCTCCGCCACAGGGATGAACTTGCTGGGCATCACATCGCCCAGCAGCGGGCTGTGCCAGCGCGCCAGCGCCTCCGCCCGCAGCATCACCTCGCCGTTCACCGCATCGACGATCGGCTGATATTCTATGTAAAATTCGTCGCTGTTGCGCAGCGCATAGCGCATCGCCTTCTCTATCGCGTTGCGCGCCTGATCTCCGGCCGACATCAGCTCGTCATAAAGCACGAAGCCCGGGATCTGCTGCTGCTTGGCATGGTACATCGCGCGATCAGAACGCCAGACGACATCCTGGATCGGATCGCGGTCCGGCCCCTTCAGCGCCACCCCGATCGAGGCGGACAGATCGAAATAGAGGCCCGCACAATGCACCGGGACCGCCAGGATCTTCTCCAGCTCTTCGAGCTTCGCACGCCAGAAATTCGCGGTCCCGTCACGGCACGCGCAAATCACCACGAATTCGTCGCCCCCGACGCGGGCCACGAAGGTATCGTCATCCTTCAGCTTCAGCAGCCGCTCGGAAAACTGACAGATAAGCTCATCGCCGCCGGCGTGGCCGATCACATCATTGACCTGCTTGAAGCGGTCCATGTCGATCTGGATCACCGCGACTTGCGCCTCCAAATCCCGATCCAGCGCATCGCAGTATTCCGCGAAGGCAAGCCGGTTCGGCAACTGGCTCAGATGGTCGGTGCGCGCCTGGCGCGCGGCCTCGGCCTCCTTGCGGATCAGGTTGGTCGCATTCACATGCGCCTGCCGCGCAACGAAAATCCCCACCGACAGGAACAGGCCGTTGACCGCGATCAGGATCGGCAGCATCCGCGCCAGAACCTCGGAGCCCGGGCGCGGCGGATCCCAGGCCATATAGATCGCGGGCTGATTGTCATAGCCATTCAGGCTGATGCTCGGCACGCCCT
>NZ_JAYRZN010000069.1:0-7483 GCF_041916475.1 Paenirhodobacter sp. | reverse complement strand
CTTTCCGGGCGCGGCGGGCTCCAGCCGCAGATTGGCCAGATTGAGCTCCTGCTCGACCGCCTTGAGCTTGTCCGAGGTCAGGATCTTCCCGACCGCCGCCCCGGCCAGCTCGCTCACCGGCACGTCGCGGATCTTCGAGATATCCTCTGGCAGCATGAGAGAAGCCGAGAACATCACCAGCTTGCCGTCGATGAAGGTCACGAAATCGAAGGTCTTGCGGTAACCCATCGGCAGCAGCTGCGATTCCGCCAGGATCCGCTCCAGCACCTGCGGCGGCAGGAAGCTGTCCACGGGATCCAGCCCGCTGCCGGCGGTCCAGGCGATCGGCTGATCGAACGGGCCATCGAAAATCTCGGCATATTCGAACACATCACCGCGCGCGGCGGTGATGCCGTAGTTGTCGGAGATGAACTGGATGTCCTTGCGCTCCACCGCGGCATAGACATCGCTCCAGTTGTGATAATCCGAGGCGATCAGGCGCACCTGTTCGCGGATCGACATCACGCGGCTTTCTACCGCGGTGATCGAATCCGTGAAGGTCTTCTGGTTCATCTCCTCGACGATCGAGATCACCGATGTCCAGAGCACCAGCGAGAACAGGAAGACGCCACCGACCGTGAGGCCGATGATCTGGTAGAGAACACGTCTTCCGCTTCCGCGCATGGATACTCCCGCCCGGCCCCTAGGCGCCGTCAAAACCAAGCACTGTCACCACCTGATAATCACAGGTCAGTTCCTCGCCCTCCTGGATGTTGCGCGCCGCGTACATCGTCGCACCTGCATCCACCAGCGAAGGAGCCTCGCTGTGATTCATGAAGATATCTGCATCATTGCCCAGAATGAACGCATTCTTCGAGGGGATATATTCCGCGTGGTTAAGCACGGTTTCACGATCGGCGTCGAGGAAGTGCTCGACGAGATCATAGGGGATCTCGACATCGAAATCGGGGTCGAAACGCCAGACCACCTCTCCCTTGTCGATTTTCTTGGCCGCGAATACGCCCAGGCCGTGGATGGCGCTGCGGGCGACGAAATGTGGGACTACGAGCATACTTCAGATCCGCATCAGGTTACGAGCCAGATGCTGGCGATCGCCGCTGCGATCCCGAGCATCTGCCTGGAGTTGAGCTGTTCACCGAACATGAAGACACCCAGCGCAGTCAGAATGAGGATCGTGGCGGAGCTGTAGATCACTCCGATCTGCGCCAGCGAGAATTCCCGCATCAGCAGAAGCCATCCGATCGCCGGCAGTCCGTAGAGGACGATCCCCGAAAGGAACTGCCAGGACACGAACGGATCCTCACGACCAGAAGCATGCTTGATTGCATAATCTCCGGCTGCGGTCAGGGCTATGATCGCAACGAGGACCAAGGTCCTCTCCGCAAGGGTCATGATTTCCTCATTGAATCCAAACACGTCAGGTGCTGAGGCAAACCTGCGGCCAACTAGTTAACAATATGTTAATATTCATTGGTGCCCCGGAATCCCCTCGCCAGGGGATAACCGTGGATGCAGGTGCATCGCACAAAAGGCTGCTTCGCCCCGAAAAACGGGTGCGGGTCGATCATTTCGGATCGCAGAATCGGCAGGCAGGGGTGTTTCCCGTCCGACGCCTGACTGTGAGAAAAACCGGATCTGCCCCTCGAAATCAATCCCGCCGATACAGCTGCAGCGCAAGAAAATCGAGCATTTGAATGGTATTGGCGGAATCGAGCCGATCCGTCGGCGCCTTCCCGCTGCCCGCGCCGCGGTGGGCGCAGGCCTCCTGCCGGGCATCGCTGCCATCCGGATCCAGACCCGCTCCAGCCCACGCTGGCCTAGGCTGCCGCAGCGGCCCCGGCCGCTCAGATGCGGCAGAACGCCGCACCAAAATATATGCATTTTTAGATATTCGCGCAACAGGCTTGGTCAGGCGATTTCCACCGCCTGCGCCCGAACCGGCTCCGCCGCAGCCGGAAGCATCGGTGTCTCCGGAGTGATTCGCAGCGCCCGCAGCGCATTCAGGATCACCGCGACATCAATCGCCTCCTGCAGCAGCGCGCCCTGCACCGGGCTCAGCAGCCCCAGCGCCGCCGCCGCCATCCCCAGCACCGAAAGCCCGATCCCCGCCACCACGCTTTGCAGCGCGATCCGGCGCGCCTCCCGCGCCACCCCGATCCCGGCGCCGAGCCGGTCGATCCGGTCCACCAGCAGCACCACATCCGCCGCCTCCGCCGAGGCCGCCGTGCCGCGCGCGCCCATCGCCACGCCCACATCGGCCACCGCAAGCGCCGGCGCATCGTTCACGCCATCGCCCACCATCATCACCGGCGCGCGGGCATGCTCCTGCTGCACGATATGCACCTTGTCCTCTGGCTTCAGGTCGGCCCGGATCCCGTCCAGCGCCAGCCCCTCGGTCACCCGCTCGGCCACCGCGCGCCGGTCCCCGGTCGCCAGCAGGATCCGGCTCACCCCCTGCGCCCGCAGCCCCTGCAGGATCTCGCGCGCGCCCTCGCGCAGCCCATCCGCCATCACGATATGCCCGGCCATCGCCCCATCGCAGGAGACCGCCACCTGCACCTGCCCCGCGCTCACCGAAACCGCCTCGCCCGCCGCCACCAGGCTCTGCCCGCCCACGGCCACCCGGCAGCCCTCGACCAGCCCGATCACACCCTCCCCCGGCACCTCGCGGATTTCGCTGGGCAGCGGCAGATCCAGCCCGCGCGCGCGCGCCGCAGCCACCAGCGCCTGCGCCACCGGATGCTCCGAGGCCTGGTCCAGCGCCGCCGCGAGCCGCAGCAGCGCATTCTCCTCCAGCCCGCCCCGCGCCTCCACCGAGACGATCCGCGGCCGCCCCTCGGTCAGGGTCCCGGTCTTGTCCAGCACCACGGTGCGCACCCGCGTCATCGCCTCCAGCGCGGCCGGCCCCTTCACCAGCACGCCAAACTGCGCCGCCCGCGACAGCCCCGCCACCAACGCCACCGGCACCGCAAGGATCAGCGGGCAGGGCGTCGCCACCACCAGCACCGCCACCGCCCGGATCGGATCGCCGGTCGCCGCCCAGGCCGCGCCCGCCATCAGCAGCGTCACCGCCAGAAAACCCAGGGACCAGCGGTCCGCCAGCCGCGACATCGGCGCCTTCGCCCGCTGCGCCGCCTCCACCAGCCGCACGATCCCGGCATAGGTGCTCTCCTGCGCCGCGCGCAGCGCAATCAGGTCGAAGGCCTCGCCCGCATTGGTGGAGCCGCTCAGCGCCTCGGCGCCCTCGCTCAGCCGCACGGGCAGGGATTCTCCCGTCAGCGCCGCCGTATCCAGGAGTGCCCGCACCGAGGCCACCCGCCCGTCCACCGGCACCACATCGCCCTGCCGGATAAACAGCCTGTCGCCCGGGGCGATCGCCGCGAGCGGCACCTCCTCGAACCGGCCCTCATGATAGCGCGTGGCACTGCGCGGCACCCGCGAGAGCAGATCGCGCATCTCGCGCCGGGCGCGCCCCTCAGCAAAGCTCTCGAGGAAGGTGCCGCCCGAATACATCACCGCCACCACCGCCGCGGCCAGGCTCTCGCCGAACAGCAGCGCCGCCGACATCGACAGCGCCGCGACGATATCGAGCCCCACCTCGCCCCGCCGCAGGCTGCGCAAGATTTCGAGGATCAGCGCCGCCAGAACCGGAACCACCCCCGCCGCCCAGAGCCGCCCCGCCCACTCCCCGGCCCCGAAAAGCCAAAGCGCGCCGCCCGAGATCAACCCGGACAGCGCCAACGCAAGCAAGGCGATCTTCGGCCAGTCGCGTCCCACCACAGGCCCCGGATCAGGACCGGCCCGGGCGCATCATCCGCAGCAGCAGCCGATCCTTCAGCACATATTGATGATAGAGCGCGATGAGCGCATGCCCGCCCGCCACCACCATCAGCACATTGGCCAGCAGCGCATGCAGATCGGCCACCGCATCCACCCCGCCGAACCAGGCAATCCCGCCAAAGGCCGGCACCGCGAGCATCAGCGCATAGAGCAGCCGGTGCCCCCAGCCCGCGGCCCGCTGCATCAGGCCGGTGCCGCCCGCGTCCGGCGCCCCCGTGGTCAGCCGCAGGAGCGCCCGCAGCAACACCAGCACCAGCACGGCGACCCCCACCCAGACATGGACCGCCGGGGCAATGTCCAGCGCGGGCGCGGGCGCGCCTTCCAGCCGCGCATCCAGCGCGCGGCCCATGCCTTCGCTGTAGAGATAGTTGAACAGGATCAGCAGGGCGATCGCCCAATGCAGCAGGATCTGCAGATGGCTGTAACCGGTCTTCGTGGTCATGGCTTACCTCTTGTCTGGTCGTAGGGACGACTCGCACGGCTGGCTTGCGCCGAGCTTACAGCGGATCGTGGCGGCGCGAAGCGCCTTCGCTGCGGCGCGGGGCCGCGTCTTCGGGATTTAGTATAACTTCATTATCCGTACTAAAATGCAGCGCAGCTTAATCAGGCGCCGCGCGGGCCAGGCGCAGCGCGGGCGCCGCCGGCTGGCCCCCGGCCCAGCGCGCCCAGGCCCGGTCCATCGCCGCCGCGCGCGACAGCCAGGAGAGCGATACATGGCCATAGGCAAAGGAGAGCTGCGCCGCGGCCTCCTGCGGCGCCCGGTTCAGCACCGCCGCCATATAGAGCGCGGCGGCAAGCCCGGTCCGGTCCGCGCCGCTGCGGCAATGGATCAGCACCGGCTGCGGCAGGCTGCGCATCAGCGCCACGAGCCGCACCAGCGTCGCCGCGTCGGGGGCCTGCTCGGCCGCGAGCCCGAGATCGGCATGCACCAGCCCGAGCTGCGCCGAAGCCGCGATTTCGGCGCGGTACCAGGCGCTGTCGGGCTGCTGGCCCCGCAGGTTCAGCACGCTGCGGATGCCGTAGCGCGCCTGTGCCGCGCGCAGGGCCGCCGCATCGGGCTGCGCCGAGCGATAGAGCGCGCCCGGCGCGACCTCGTGGAAATTGCCCTGCCATTGCAGCCAGACGGGCCAGGCCGCGGCCGCCAGCGCCGCCGCGCACAGGATCAGGGCCAGCCGCCGCAGCAGGGCCACAAAGGGGAAGGTCACGGTTTGCGGATCTCCGGCAGGCGCTTGCGGCCATGGATCATCGCCGCCACCAGGTTCTCACGGTGGCGCAGGCTTTCATAAAGGACGCCGCCCAGATGGAAGGCGACGAGGACGAGGATCAGCGTGGCGGCGCCCTTGTGGATGTCTTCCATCAGTTCGTCGCCCCAGAAGGCATCGGTCGTCTGCAACCAGCCGGTGAGCGTGGTCACGGCCACCGTGGCCAGCAGCGCCACGATCATGGCGCCCCCGGCCGGATTGTGCCCGAGGTAGCGGCGCTCGCGCCCGCGGGCGAGATCGGCCAGATAGCCCAGCACCGCCCGCGGCCCACGGACGAAATCTCTGAACCGGGCATGGCGCGTCCCGACGACGCCCCAGACCAGCCGCAGCGCCACCAGCGCGGCGATGGTATAGCCCACCCGCTCATGCACCGCCTTCCAGTCGTCGGCGGTCAGCCAGGCCGCGGCGATCAGCGCGGCCTGGGACCAGTGGAAGATGCGGACGAACGGATCCCAGACCCGGACGGCCGGGGCCTGCGTCCGGCTGTCAGTCATCGGAGCCCACCGCCTCGAAGCTCACCGGATCGAAATAGATCTCGACCTTCTTGCCGTTTTCGTCCTTGCCATAGACTTCGTAGCAGCCCTCATCGACCTTCACGTTCTTGATCGTCCAGCCCTTCGAGGTGAGCTGCGTCTTCAGCTCCTCGACATTGCGCCATTGCTCTTTCGGCGCGGTGCATTTCGGCGAAGCCAGCACCGGCGCGGCAGTGGCCAGCAGGATGGCGGTCAGGGTCAGGATACGCATCAGGTCCTCCATGGATGCGGTTGCGATGCGGATCGTTTCGCGCCCCAGTCTTGCAGCAGCCTTACAGCCGCATATTTTCCTCGCGGCCGCCCGGGGGCTGCGGATAGGATCGCGCCATGAGAGTACTGCTCGTCGAGGATACCGCCGATCTGGCCGAGGCCGTCGCGCGCGCGCTGCGCGCAGGCGGCCATGCGGTGGATATGGCCTATAGCTGCGCCGAGGCCGAGGATGCGCTGGCGGTGGTGGGCTTCGATGCGGTGATCCTGGACCTGAACCTGCCCGATGGCTCCGGGCTGAAGCTGCTGCGCGCGCTGCGCGGGCGCGGCGACCGTACCCCGGTGATCATCGCCACCGCGCAGGACCAGATCAGCGACCGCATCGCCGGGCTGGATGCGGGGGCGGACGATTATGTGGTGAAGCCGTTCGACCTCGGCGAATTGTCGGCGCGGCTGCGCGCCCATGCCCGGCGGGCGCAGGGCGCGCCGGAAAGCGAGCTCGGCCTCGGCGGGCTGCGCCTCGACCGCGCCCGCGGCCGGGTCCACCGCGGCGCGGAGGAGATCCGCCTGACCTCGCGCGAATGGGCGGTGTTCGATGCGCTCTTGGCGGCGCGCGGCCATGTGCTTTCGCGCGCGCAGCTGGAGGAGCGGCTCTATGATTTCGATGCGGAGATCGCCGGGAATGCGGTGGAGGTCTATGTCTCGCGGCTGCGCGGCAAGCTTGGCGCGGCACTGATCGAGACCCGCCGCGGGCTCGGGTATCTGGTGCCATGACGGGCTGGTCGCTCTCGGGGCGGCTCATGCGGCGGCTGACGCTGGCGCTCGGGCTCGGGTGGTTTCTGGTGATCGGCGCCGGGCTGTTCGTGATTGCGCATGAGATGAACGAGCTTCTGGACGAGGCGCTGGAGAGCCAGTCGCGGATCGCGCTCGAATATCTGCGGGCGGGGGGCGGCGGGCGGCTGCCGGTGGGCGAGGACGAGGCCGCGCGCGTGGTGGTGGGCGGCGTGGAGCGGCGCGCGGCGCCCTGGCCCGCGCTGGCGCGCGATGGCCATTGGGAGGGGGCGGGCTGGCATGTGATGCGCCGCTCGGACCCGGCGCGCGGCATCGTGGTGGAGCTTGGCCAGAGCGGCGAATGGCGCCATGACGAGCTGTGGGAGACCGGGCAGGCCTTCGTCTGGCTGGTGCTGCCGTTCCTCGCGCTGTTCGCGATCACGCTGCATCTGACCGTGCGCGGAGGGCTCGCTCCGGCGCGGCGGTTCGCGGCGCGGGTGGCGGGGCGCGCGGCGCAGGACCTCTCGCCCCTGCCCGACGACGGGCTGCCCGCCGAGCTCACGCCGCTGCCCGCGGCGCTGAACGGCTACCTGGCGCGGATCGAGGCGCTTCTGGTGGCGGAGCGCGCCTTCGCGGGCCATGCCGCCCATGAGCTGCGCACGCCGCTGGCCGCGGCTTCGGCGCAGGCGCAGCTGCTGGCGGCGGGCACGGCCGGGCCCGATACCGCGCGGCAGCTGACCGGCGCGCTGAGCCGGCTTGGCGGGATCGTCGAGCGGCTGTTGCAGCTGTCGCGGGCGGAGGCGGGCATCGGGCCGGGGCGGGCCGATCTGATCGAGGTGATCCGGCTGCTGCTGGAGGGGATGGCGCCGG
>NZ_JAYRZN010000068.1:0-9628 GCF_041916475.1 Paenirhodobacter sp. | reverse complement strand
GACGAGCTATCGGTATTCTGCTTCATGGCGTGATCTCCCTGGCGGTTGCCGCCGCCGGTTGGGTGGGTGTTGGTTCACCCGGAGATTACGCCGCCAGACAATTTCTACCACTTCCGAGACACGACCGACTGCCGGGATTACGTTGTCTCGGATATTGAACCGATCTTCTCGGCCTCGCCTTCTGTCGCCTCGGCGCTCTCGGGCGAGCTGGACGAAGCTGGGCGCAACACGTTGCTGTCTCGGCGCTTCCCGGGCGGCTCGCTCAAGGTCGTGGCGGCGAAGGCCCCGCGCAACCTGCGCCGGCACAACGTGCGCATGCTGCTGATGGACGAGGTGGACGGCATGGCGCCCACGGCCGAGGGCTCGCCGATCCTGCTGGCCGAGCGCCGCACCCTGTCTTTCCCCGATCGCAAGATCGTCCTCGGCTCGACCCCGGTGCATGAGGAAACAAGCCACGTCCTGCGCGCCTATGCGCAATCCGATCAGCGGATCTTCGAGGTGCCGTGCCCCTGCTGCGGCGTCTTCGCTGAAATCACCTGGGACCAGATCACATGGCCCGCAGGCGAACCCGAGGCGGCGCGCTGGCGCTGCCCGAGCTGTGGTGAGGAGATCGAGGAGCGCCACAAGCCGCAGCTGGTCGCCGAAGGCCGCTGGCGGGCCACGGCGCCCCAGGTGCAGGGCCATGCCGGGTTCCGCATGAATGCGCTGATCAGCCTTCACGCGAATGCGGCATGGGGCAAACTCGCCGCCGAATTCGTCGCGGCCAAGGATGACCCGACCACCTTGCAGACCTTCGTCAACACGATCCTCGGCCAGGGCTGGCGATCGGAGGGCGACGAGCTGGACGAAACCGGCATGGCGGCGCGGGCCGAGGCCTTCGGGCTGGCGCTGATCCCGGCCGAGGTGCTGGCGCTGACGGTGGGCTGCGACGTGCAGCACGACCGGCTTGAGCTGACCTATGTCGGCTGGACGGAAGCGGGCGGAATGCTGATCCTCGGCCACCGGGTGATCTGGGGCGCCTTCGATGCGCAGGAGACATGGGCCGAGCTGGACACGCTGCTGCGCGAGCGCTTCCCGCATGCCCTGGGCGGCCGGATGGCGATCGACGCCACCGCGATCGACGCGGGTGACGGGACCTCGATGAACGTGGTGACGGGCTTCTGCCGCCCCCGCACCGCGCGCAAGATCTTCGCGATCAAGGGCGCGCCGGGCAACCGGCCGGTGATCGAGCGGGCCGGATCGAAGACCAAGACCGGCGCGCGGCTCTGGATCGTGGGCGTGGATACGGTGAAGGCCCAGCTCTTCGCCCGCCTGCCGCGCGTGGGCCAGGTACGGTTCTCGGCCGAGCTGCCCGCCGTCTGGTATGAACAGGTGGCCTCCGAGCGCGCCGTGGTGCGCTATTCCCGGGGCCAGCCGGTGCGGAACTTCGAGCGCATCCCCGGGCGGCGGGCCGAGGCGCTGGATTGCGCCGTCTATGCCTTCGCTGCCCGACAGATGGTGAACATCAATCCCGAGGCGCGGCGCGAGGATCTGGCGCGGGTGGAGGAGACCCCGGCGCAGCGGAAGGGGCCGGTGCTTCAGTCGGATTGGATGCGGAGGCGGTAGGGAGCAAATGGAAAGCCCTGCCTCGGAAGGCAGGGCTGTCAACCATTCGGATTTGGTATCATCCTACACAGGCCCGCCACCCTAAGGTGGACTTGAGGCGCACCACAGAACCCTGCGAGCGCAGACAGCACCCATATGTATTGTCAACCCTCTTTTGTCAAGGATTCGAGGCCGAGCGCATACAACATTGACGTGCGTACCCTCGACAATTCCTCAGCCGATAGAACGATCTGCAAGTACTTCCGCTTTCCAGTCGTTTTGTCGCGACCGGTGTAAGGAAGTTTCATACGACTGTAAGATAGGGTGGCGAGCATATCACACTTGGCCCACTTGATTTTCCCTTCGTAGGGAGGGGGTGCGACAACTGGTAGCTCAACCCGGCACTGATACCTGATCCCGGACCGGGCGGGCGTAGTGCTGAGTGGGACAACAGTGCAAAGGCCGTCCCTGTATGGTAGGCGCGGTGACACCACGACAGCAAGCCGCTCCTTGACCATTTCAGGCTCACGAAAGCCTGTCGTGTAATCGCAAATGACAATTAAGCCCGGTTTGGGCGGGAATTTCAGGCTCATTCGTTGGAATTCTTCTTCAACCTCACCCCGGCACCGCCGCCGTTTTCGGGGATGAACTCGACGCCTGCGGCTTCGAGGGCTGCTTGAATTGCCTCAATTGTGCGCGTTTTAAGTGGCTCACCCTTTTCCAGCCGAGTGATCGTATTCGTCGAAACTCCGGCTGCTTCAGCAAGCTCTCGCACCCCCAAACCGAGACCAGATCGAGCCATTCGGCACTGTGCAGGCGTCATATTCGCTTCACCGTGTTCATTTCGCTTTACAGTAGCGAATTTTCGGGTACTTTTAGGACACTGTAGCGAAAGCAATACCACGTATCAACGGAGTCCCGTAATGCCGAACCTTGTTCCGGCAGCCGTCCCCGGCTTGCCTTCTGTCGCCCTTCTGGAAATCCACGACTGCCTGTCATTGGCTCTGGACGCGACCGAGCGCCCGACCGGCTACAGCCAGGGCGAACGCGAGGCCCGCAGCTACATGCGCGCAGCCCTGCGCCGCACCTGCAAGCTGATGGAGGGGCGGGCATGAGCGCGCTTCTCGATTACATCGAAGAACAGCAAGACATCGCGGAACAGCTGTGCATGGTCTTGGAAGCGATCGACGCCCTTCACGACGCTGACATTGACCGCAGGGCCTGCGAGGGTCTGATTTTCATTGCCCGGGACATGGCGCAGAGGCTCGACGCGAACCTTTGCGGAGAGAAGCTTCCGAAAGGCGGTGAGGCATGAGCATCTCGGCGCAGTACCGCGAAGCGCATGAAGCCACTGCCGAGGTGCTGCACAGCATCAAGGCGCTCTCCGCGGCTGGCATTGACGTAATGCTGCATAGGGATCTGCTCGACCCGCACGTCCCGGGCGGCTCTTCCGTCTTCGCCTTGCTCGAAGCGATCGAAGAGAAGGCGGAGCACGCTCGGAAATTGCTTGAGGGGCAGTGGGAGGCGGCCAACATTTCACCTCGTTCGCAGTGAACTTGACTCGCGGCCGCCACTGTGGCACTTTCACTTCAGAAGAGGTGAAATTTCGACCAGAGGTGATACCAATGAAACGCCGGGCAATCCTTTATGTCGCCGACTGCGAAGAGAAGCGGTTCGATGGCTACTATTTTCGCAAGCAACTGCCGTTCGTCCCCGATCTTCCGTTGGACAGCGAAGCGGATGATGCCCGCGCCCGCCGCCGTGCGGAATACAGCCTGAGTGACGCCTTCCTGCTCCGTCTGATGATGGATTTCGTCGATGATGGCGGTGTGGAAATCGACGCGGCGAAGTACTCGGCGGGCAATGCCATCCGCCATCTGCATCGGGCAAGCGAGCGCCTGAATGCCGATCAAGATATTTGGCTTGCCTTCCTTCAAAACCGCCCCGGCGAACTGGATTTTGCTCCCCGTGCGCTCTGTGCGGGTAGCTTGGACGAAATTCCGGGACTGATCCGTGAAAAATCCGATCCGTCCGACCCGCCGCGCGTTGTTCTGGTGAACGCTTCGGCGGCATCGCGCTTTGTGGTCAATCGCGCCGACGAATTTGGCATCACCCGCAATTCCGAGAACCGGCCTGTCTGGCTGATCGAAGAAACCTACTGAGGCGGAGTAAGGCCAACATGGCATTCCCGTTCAACATCTTCGGCAAGCTGCTCAAACGCTCCGGGATCGAGGCGGGGGGCGGCGGGCATCGCTGGGAAGGGGCTTCCCTCCTCTCCTCTCCCCAGCAACAGACGCTCGCCGCCCGTGGAGCGTCGAAGGCGCGGGCTTCGGCGCTCTACACCAATACCGCCCAGGGCAACCGGATCGTGGAAGCCTGGGCGGCTGCGCTTGTCGGCAAGGGCTGGCAGGCGCGTCCGCAGCATCCGGACCCGGTGGCGCGGCGCGAGCTGGCCGAGGCCTTCGAGGAGCTGGTGCGCCCGATCCTGCTGCCGCTCGCCCGTGCGCTGGTGCGCGACGGCGAGGCCTTCGTGCAGGCCTTCGTCGGCGCGGATGGCGCCTTCCGCACGAAGCTGCTCGCCGCTGACCAGATCGACCCGAGCCTGACCCGCGACCTCGGCAACGGCGCCCGGATCATCGCAGGCATCGAGTTCGATGCGGCCGATCGCGTCACCGCCTATCATGTTCTGCGCGATGCACCGGGAACGCCCTTCGTCACCTATGGCGAGGCGGTGCGGGTTCCGGCCTCGGACGTGCTGCATGTGTTCGACACGCTGTTCCCCGGCCAGGTGCGCGGCCTGAGCTGGCTCGCGCCGGTGCTGCTGAAGCTGCGCGACCGCGACGAGGCCTCGGACGCGATGCTGATGCAGCTCAAGATTGCCTCGCTGATCACCGGCTTCATCCGCGATCCCGAGGGCGGATCGGCGGGCTTCGAGGCCGAGGGCGGCGCGATGAATGTGGCGCTGGAACCCGGCGCGATGCGGATCCTGCCGCCCGGTGCCGATGTGACCTTTTCGAACCCGGGGCAGGGCCTCGCCCAGGCGATCGAATTCCTGCGCGCGCAGGACCGGGAAATCGCGGCGGGCGCGGGCCTGACCTTCGAGGCGCTGACCGGGGACCTCGGCGAGGCGAACTATTCGAGCGCCCGGGTGGGCCTGCTCGAATTCCGCCGTCGCGCCGAGATGCTGCAACGCAACCTGATCGAAGGCATGCTCCTGCGCCCGCTCTGGCAGCGTTGGACCGATGTGCGCGCGCTGGCAGGCGAGATCCCGGCCGGGGAGATCGAGGCCTTCCGCGCGGTGCGCTTCGTCGCGCCGGGCTGGGCCTGGGTGGACCCGAAGAACGAGGTCGAGGCTGAGGTTGCCGCGATCAACGCAGGCCTGAAATCGCGCGAGGAAGTCGTGGCCGGGCGCGGCCGGGACATTGACGAGCTGGACGAAGAACGCGCCCGCGACCGGGCCGCCACGGGAGACGCCGCATGACCATTCACCTCCGCGCGGCAATGCCTGCCGCCTCTTCCGTCAATCTCGAAGCCCGCACCGTCGAGGCGATCGTTTCGACCGGGGCCGAGGTGCGCCGCGCCGGGTTCATCGAGCGGCTTGACCTCTCGGGCGCGGATCTGTCCCGCCTGATCGGGGCGCCGGTGCTGGACGCACACCGCGCCAGCTCGACGCGCGATCAGCTCGGCGTTGTGGAAGCGGCTGAAATCCGGCCGGAAGGTCTGTGGGTGCGCATCCGCTTCCGCAGCAACGAAACCGCTGCTGCGGTGCTGGCCGACATTGCGGACGGCACCCTGCGCGGCCTGTCTATCGGCTACAGCGTGGCCGAATGGAAAGAAGAGCGGCGCGGGGCCGAACGCATCCGCGCCGCAATCCGCTGGACACCGATCGAGGTGTCCGTTGTCCCGGTTCCGGCCGATGCCGGGGCCCATTTCCGAAATGGAGACACCGAAGTGCCTGAAGCCCAGGAACACGAGGCGCTGACCCGCGCCCAGATCAATGCCGAAATCCGCTCGATTGCCGCCACGGCGGGCCTGACCCGCGATTGGGCGGATGGGCAGATCGACGCCGAAACCCCCATCGACGCCGCGCGCGCCGCCGCTTTCGAGGAAATGCGCCAGCGCGGCGCCCGCACCGAAATCCGCACCACGCGGATCGAGATCGGCACCGACAACACCGACCCGGCCGTGATCGCCACCCGCGCGGGCGAGGCGCTCTGGGCGCGCTCGAACCCGGGCCACGATCTGAGCGCCGAGGCGCGCCCCTTCGCCTATATGACCATCGCTGAGCATGCCCGCGAAGCGCTGCGCCGATCGGGCGCATCGACGGCTGGCCTTTCGGCCGAAACCATCATCACGCGCGGCCTGCATACGACCTCGGACTTCCCGCTGATCCTCGGCGATGCCGTGAACCGGGAGCTGCGCGGCGCCTACGAGGCGGCCCCGTCTGCCGTGCGCCAACTCGTGCGCCAGAGCACGGCCCGCGACTTCCGGGCCAAGCACAAGCTGATGCTGGGCGATGCGCCGAGCCTGGAGAAGGTCAACGAAGCCGGGGAATTCCAGAACGGCACGATCGGCGAGAGCGCGGAAACCTACAAGATCGACACCTTCGGCAAGATCTTCTCGATTTCCCGCCAGGCGATGGTGAACGACGACCTCGGCGCCTTCACCGAGATCCCGCGCCGCCTTGGCATCGCCGCGCGGAACTTCGAGAATGACTTCCTGGTGAGCATGATCCTGAAGAACCCGGCCATGTCGGACGGCAAGGGCGTGTTCCACGCGGGGCACAGCAACCTGACGGCGGTCTATGCCGCGCCGTCTCTCGCGGCTCTGGCGGCCGCGCGCCTTGCGATGCGCAAGCAGACCTCGAATTCGGGCAGCCTGCTGAACGTGGCCCCGCGCTTCGTCCTGGTCCCGGCCGAGCTGGAAACCGTCGCCGAACAGGTGCTGACCGAGATCGCCGCGACGAAGACCGACGATGTGAACCCGTTCGGCAAGCTCACCTTGCTGGTGGACCCCCGCCTGACCGACGATGAGCAATGGTATGTCGTCGCCGATCCGGCCCAGATCGACGGCCTGGAATACGCCTATCTCGAAGGCGCCCCCGGCCCGCAGATCGAAACCCGCGCAGGCTTCGAGGTGGACGGCGTGCAGACGAAGATCCGGCTCGACTTCGGCGCAGGCTGGATCGACCACCGCGGCTGGCACCGGGTGGGCTGATGGCAATCGAGGTCTCCGAGCTGATCACCCTGCGCGACACCCTGATCCGGGCGCGCGCGAAGGGCATTCTTGCGCTCCAGCTCAACGGCGAGCGCATTCAGTACCGCACCGACGCGGAGATGGCCTCGGCAATCGCAGACCTGGAAGCGCGCATCCGTCGCGCTTCCGCCCGACCCGCAAACGCTGTGCGGTTCTCAACTTCGAAGGGGATGTGATTGCGCCCTCTCAGGGCGAGAAAACGCAACCTCGTTGAATGATCTAAACAGAGATTACGATGGCAGACAGCCCGCACTCCTCAGCCAAGAAGGCCGCCATGAGCTTCATTCGTGAAGCTCGGGAGGTTGGTTGGGCACGTGTGCGGTTCTCTCTTCGTCCCGATGGTACCGTCGATGTCGATCTGAGCATGATTGATCAGGAAGGCGGCGATGACTTCCTTGATGCTGACTTGAGGATGGGTGGAAAATGACTCGGAAGGGATTGCCGAAGTTCGTTTATGAGGATCGAGGCTATCTGCGATTCATCCGCCGCGCCCGCGGGCTGTCGGTGATGATGAAAGAGGAATTCGGTACGCCTGAGTTTTGGGACCATTACAACCGACTCATCAAGGGCCGCGAACCCGTGCCCGTTAAACGGACGATCGAAACGCTGGCTCTCAGCTATTTCGAAAGCGATGCCTTCAAGAAGCTGAAACCCAGAACACAGGCAGACTACCGGAAATACATCGAGCACATTCGTCGCACTTGGGGCGACAAGGATCCGCAGAAGCTCGAAACCCATCACGTCTATGCCCTGCATAGGGCGAATGCAGAGCACTGGAGGCAGGCGAACTATCTGGTGCAGGTACTTGTCGTCCTTCTGAACCATGCCCGCCTGATCGGTTTTCTGAAGAAGGAGCATGGTAACCCCGCGAAGGGCGTGCCCCTTTTCAAGCAGGAGGGTGATGGCTGGGAGCCGTGGCCAGAGGACGTGCGAACCGAGTTCGAGGCTATTGCGCCGCCACGCGCCCGACTGGTCTACGAACTCTGCCTTGGCACCGGCCAGCGCATCGGGGACGTCCTCAAGTTTCGCTGGAGTCATTTCAAGGACGGCGCCTTCGACTTTACCCAAGGCAAGACGGATAAGCCAATGTGGATCCCGATGACCAACCGTCTGCGCGACTATCTGGCATCGGCGCCTAAGAACGGTCTGACGGTGGTCTGCGGGGCTAACGGTCGCCCGGCCCACTATCGCGTCATTGCCGATGAAATGCGCGCCGTGAAGGAACAGATGACGCACTCAGACGCCACGAAATACGTGACGCACGGCCTGCGGAAGAACGCGACGATCGAACTCTATGAGTCAGGTTGCGATGACGAGATGGTCAAGGCCGTCACCGGGCATTCCGGCGTTGATATGCTTAAGAAGTACGGTGGACGTATCCGGCAACGGGTTTTGGCGACTCGCGCCCAAGAAGCCCGCAACCGCGCAGAACAGAACAAGCCCGGAACGTGAATGTTTCAACGCTTGTTTCAAGAGAGATAAAGGTGAGAGGTGGAACCAATGCAACATATTGAAAACATTGGAGGCGGGTACCGGAATCGAACCGGTCTTCACGGATTTGCAATCCGCTGCGTAACCTCTCCGCCAACCCGCCGAAGTGACTGCTGTAAATACGAAATCCAAGACGTGTGCAAGAGGCGATTATCAGGATCTAGGCAATGTTTAAAACATTCTGGTTCCGTTCCTGATCCACTCTCTCAGCTTTTGCGCTGTTGTCGTTCCGGTCTTTTACCGCGCCGCACCAGCATATTTGCGCATCATCGCGCTGGTAGAATGGCCGTTGATGGCCGCTATCAGTTCATCACTGCAACCTGGCTCGGCCAGCTCTGATGCCGCCGAATAGCGCGGCCCATGAAGGTCGTACTTCTCGGATCCGATGTTGATCCGCGCAGCCATGATCTGGTCAGAAGCTCCACGGGAAGAGGTTGGCTCTCTTCTCCCGCAGGCGCAGATCGTCACGCCAGGTTTCGGGGAAGACGATAGCACGGTGCGCAGGTGCGGCGAGAACGGAACCCGCAGGCGCGCGCCGGTCTTGTTCTGTAAAACGCGCATTCCCTCTCCGTCGATATCGCTCCACCGCATTTTGAGTGCGTTACCGATGCGCTGACCCGCCCCAAGGCACAGCGTGAAGGTCAGTAGGGCGCGGCCGGTAGCCACGGCGCGATAGCTGGCGAATTTGTTGCGCGGCCACGGGCGGCACCCCCGGGCGGAAGTAATGCGCCGCATGAGTAGAATTTTCGCGCCAAGATGAACGAGGATGCTGTGACCCCCGATGTTCATCCGGCTGAACCCAGAGTCCTTTGCTGAATTTGGCGCGGTTGCGCCGACGGAGCAATGGGCGATCTGCGCAGCAGTTCAGTTGCGCGAAGCTGATCGCCCATTGCGGTGAGTTGGGCGACGAAGACCGCCGGGGCCTGATAACCGAGGGCCGAATGCGGTCGCTCGGTGTTGTAGATGTGGGTCCAGCGGGCGACAACCGCGCGCGCGTGGTCGATGCCGAAGAACAAGGTCTCGTTCAAAAGCTCGTCGCGCATCCGGCCGTTGAACGCCTCGCAGTTGCCGTTTTGCATGGGTTTGCCAGGCGCGATGTAGTGCCACTTCACCTGCATCTTCTCGGCCCATTCGAGGATCGCGTTCGAGGTGAACTCGGTTCCATTGTCCGAGACGATCACACCGGGCTTTCCGCGCCGCGCGATCAGTGCCGTCAATTCTCGGGCAACGCGGCGGCCGGAAATCGAGGTGTCGACGACCGCGGCCAAGCTCTCCTTGGTGACATCGTCGATGACGT
>NZ_JAYRZN010000067.1:0-10147 GCF_041916475.1 Paenirhodobacter sp. | reverse complement strand
GGGTCCCGCGCGGGCCCGGATCGGGGTTACTCCGCCGCGGCAGTCGTACCGGGCTGCGTTTCGCTGCCGCGAGGAAGGTCGGCGTTCCGCGTACGCAGGCCTCGCCGCCCTCCCGGAGCCGCTTCCGGTTCGGCCCGCGCCCCGGCGGCAACCGGAACGCCCCCCCCCTCCGCCTTCAGAACCTGACGCCGCACCAGATGCTCAGGCAGCCCCGGCCCCGCCGCTCCCGGATCAGCCCAGCAGCGCCCCGATCCGCTGCACCGCCAGCGCATAGCCCTGGATCCCCAGCCCCGCGATCACCCCGTCTGCCCGCAGGCTGACATAGGAATGGTGGCGGAAGGCCTCGCGCTTGTGCACGTTCGAAATATGCACCTCGATCACCGGCCCCTCATAGGCGTTCAGCGCATCGAGGATCGCGACCGAGGTATGGGTCCAGGCGCCCGGGTTGATCACGATCCCGGCCGCTTCCGTGCGCGCCTCGTGGATCCAGTCGATCATCTGCCCCTCCCAGTTCGTCTGCAGCAGCCGGACCGGCCGCGCCCCCGCAGCCTCCGTGCACAGCCGCGCAACGTCGTCGAGCGTCTCGTGCCCATAGATCTCCGGCTGGCGCTTGCCCAGCAGGTTCAGGTTCGGGCCGTTCAGGATAAAGATCGTCATCGCGTGCCTCCGCTTCGGCCCTTTGTGCGGGTTGCGCAGGCGCTTGCCAAGCCCCGTTTCGGGGGGCGCGCACGGCGGCCCACGCATTCTCACTCAGGTTCCGCCCTTGCAGAGGGCATCTCGTAGTCGTAAAGCATCTGAATATCCACAGCCCATTTTCGGTGACTTTCATGTTTCCTGGCGAAGCCTCCACCAAGAAATTCATTCTCCATAAGTATATGAGACCGTTTCTGAATTTCTCCTGCGGTGACTACAGCTACGGTCACCCGCGGATCGAAATCGGCAAGAGCGACCTGCCTAGAAAGCTGCATATCGGCAATTACTGCTCGATCGCATTCGATGTCGTCTTCTTTGTCGGCCGCCAGGGGCGTCACCCCACGACCAGCCTGAGCACTTACCCGTTGAACATGCTCTTCGCGCAACTGACGAACCGATCCGATGATGTGGCGCAGGACGCGGGCCTGAAGCGCCCCGACGACAAGGAAAACCTGGATCTGATCATCGGTCATGATGTCTGGATCGGCGCCAGGTCTGTCATCATGGCCGGCGTCAGGATCGGGAACGGAGCCGTGATCGCGACCGGCTCCGTCGTGACGAAAGACGTCCCAGCCTTTGCAATCGTGGGCGGCGCTCCCGCCAAAGTGCTCAAATACCGGTTTGACGAAGAGACCATCGCAGAGATCGAGGCATCCGAATGGTGGTCCAACAGCCCCGAGCAGCTCTGGAACGCGCTGGGAACCTCGGCATTGTCGGTTCCCGTCTCCGATTGCCTCGAAAGGCTGAGGTCGGAACTCCGCCCCAAAAAGCGGATGGGCTGGCGCGGCGCATGGCGGCTGGCGCGGCGATGATGCGCCGGACGGCCCACGCGATCTGGCTCCCCTTGCGCCGAGGCGGGCGCCCCGTTCTTCGCCTTGAAGCGATACTGCCGGGCGCCGGGAGCGGCTGCCCGATGTCGCTTCCGCCCCGTCGCCCCACAGGGCCCCGGAGGGCGGCGCCCACGCATTTCACGAAGGCCGGGCCGGTTTATCGCGGCTTTATCCGCGCCATCCTGATTTAGCGCCGCTTCATCGCATCCAGCAGCGCCGCGCCGAAGGAGCCGGTGTCGGTCTTCGGCCCCGCCTGCATCGGTCCCTTCGGGCCCTTGCCCTTCGGCGCGCCCTGCGGGCCGCGGGGGCCTGCATCGCGCGCGGCGCGGTCGTCCTTGGCGCTCGTGCCGCCGTCTTTGCGCATGGTCAGCCCGATGCGCTTGCGCGGGATATCCACCTCGGTGACGCGGACCTTCACCACATCGCCCGCCTTCACCACCTCATGCGGGTCCTTCACGAAGCGGTCGGCGAGCTGGCTCACATGCACGAGCCCGTCCTGATGCACGCCGATATCGACGAAGGCGCCGAAGGCCGCCACGTTCGTCACCGTACCCTCCAGCACCATGCCCTCGCGCAGATCCTTGATGTCTTCGATGCCATCGGCGAAGGCCGCGGTGACGAAGCTCGGGCGCGGGTCGCGGCCGGGCTTTTCCAGCTCGGCCAGAATGTCGCGCACGGTGGGCAGGCCGAAGCGCGCATCGACGAAATCGGCCGCGTTCAGCCGCTTCAGCGCCGCGCCATCGCCCATCAGCGCGCGGATGTCGCGGCCGCAGGCCTTCACGATGGCCCGCGCCACATCATAGGCCTCGGGGTGCACCGAGGAGGCATCGAGCGGCTCGGCTCCGTCGCGGATCCGCAGGAAGCCCGCGCATTGCTCGAAGGCGCGCGGCCCGAGGCGCGCGACCTTCAACAGCTCCTTGCGCGAGCGGAACGCGCCATTGGCATCGCGGTGCGCGACGATGGACTCGGCCAGCCCCGGCCCGAGGCCGGACACATGCGCAAGGAGCGGCGCCGAGGCGGTGTTGAGATCCACGCCCACCGCGTTCACCGCATCCTCGACCACGCCTTCGAGCGCGCGGCCGAGCTTCGACTGATCGACATCGTGCTGATACTGGCCGACGCCGATGGATTTCGGCTCGATCTTCACCAGCTCCGCCAGCGGATCCTGCAGCCGCCGGGCGATGGACACGGCGCCTCGCAGCGAGACATCGAGCCCCGGGAATTCGCGCGCGGCGAGCTCGGAGGCGGAATAGACCGAGGCCCCGGCCTCCGAGACCACCACCTTCACCGGCGCCTTCACCCCGGCGGGCAGCGCCTTCAGCACCTCGGCCACCAGCCGCTCGGTCTCGCGCGAGGCGGTGCCGTTGCCGATCGCGATCAGCTCCACCCCATGCGCCGCGATCAGCCGCAGGATTGCGGCCTGCGCACCGCGCAGGTCGTTCTTCGGCTGGAACGGATAGAGCGTCTCCGTCGCCACCAGCTTGCCGGTGGCATCCACCACCGCGGCCTTCACCCCGGTGCGGATCCCCGGATCGAGGCCCAGCGTCGCCTTCGCCCCGGCAGGCGCCGCCAGCAGCAGGTCCTTGAGGTTGCGCGAGAAGACGTTGATCGCCTCCTCCTGCGCGCGGGCGCGCATGTCGCCCATCAGGTCGAGCATCATCGACAGCGAGAGCTTCACCCGCCAGGTCCAGCCCGCCACGCCGCGGAGCCAGGCATCGCCCGGCCCCTGCGTGCGGGCATCGAAGACCGCCGCCACCATCGCCACGGCGCGCTCCGCGCCCGCCTCGTCGGGGGCGATGTCCACCGTCACCACGCCTTCGTTGGAGGCGCGCAGAAGCGCCAGCGCCCGGTGGCTCGGGATCGTGGCCCAATCCTCGGAATGGTCGAAATAATCCGAAAATTTCGCGCCCTTCTCCTCCTGCCCGGCCACGACCTTCGCGGTGACCTTCGCCTCGCGCTGCAGGAAGGCGCGCAGATGGCCCAGCAGCTCGGCGTTCTCCACAAGCCCTTCGGCCAGGATCTCGCGCGCGCCATTGAGCACGTCTTTCAGCGTGGGCACGGCTTCGCCGAGGTAGCCCGCGGCCAGCGCCTCGGGATCGGCGCGGCGATCGCCCAGGATGGCTTCGGCCAGCGGCGCGAGGCCGTTCTCGCGCGCGATCATCGCCTTGGTGCGGCGCTTGGGCTTGTAGGGCAGGTAGATGTCTTCGAGCTCGGCCTTGGTGCCCGCCCCGGCGATGGCGCGGGCGAGCTCGTCGGTCATCTTGCCCTGCTCGGTGATGCTGGAGGCGATGGCGGCGCGGCGCGCCTCCATGTCGCGCAGATAGACGAGGCGATCGGCGAGCTTGCGCAGCTGGGTGTCATCGAGCCCCCCCGTGGCCTCCTTGCGGTAGCGCGCGACGAAGGGCACCGTCGCGCCTTCGTCCAGCAGGGCCGCGGCCGCCGTGACCTGATCGGGCCGGGCCGCGATTTCCGTGGCGATGGTGCGGGCGATGCGGGCGGCGGTGGCGGTATCCATGGTGTCCTCCGTTCTGGAGGGCCTTTCTAGCCCCCGCCGCCGCCCGCGCCAAGGTCTTGACACCGGCTTCGGCCGCGCGCCTGATCGCGCCCGCAAGCGGAGGTGATGATGGAACGCGAACTCGAAGAGCGGCTGGTGCGCTATTGCGCCGTTGACACCCAGAGCGACGAGAGCTCGGCCACGCAGCCCAGCACCGCGATCCAGCTGCGGCTGGCGGAGATGCTGGCCGCGGAGCTGCGCGAGGCGGGGGCCGAGGAGGTGACGATCACCGGCTATGGCGCGGTTCTGGCCACGGTGCCCGGCACCGCGCCGGGCCCGGTGATCGGGCTGTGTGCGCATATGGACACCGCGCCCGCCTTCCATGCCACCGGGGTGAAGCCGCGGGTGATCCGGGGCTATAATGGCGGCGCGATCAGCTATCCGGACGCGCCGATCACCCTGACGCCGGAGCATTCGCCCTATCTGGCGGGCAAGGTCGGGCATGATATCATCACCGCCTCCGGCACCACGCTGCTGGGCGCCGATGACAAGGCCGGGGTGGCGATCATCATGACCGCGGTGCGGGAGCTTCTGGCCAGTGGCGCGCCGCGGCCGAAGCTGCGCGTGGCCTTCACCCCCGATGAGGAGATCGGCCGCGGGGTGGATGCGCGCCTGCCGGGCGATCTGGGCGTGGATTTCGCCTATACATTCGATGGCGGCGCCGTGGGCGAGGTGGATTACGAGACCTTCTCCGCCGATGGCGCGAAGATCCGGGTGGAGGGGGTTTCGACCCATACCGGCACGGCGGCGGGCAAGATGGTCAATGCGCTGCATCTGGCGGCGAAGATCATCGAGCTGCTGCCGCAGGCCACGCAGACGCCCGAGGTCACCTCCGGGCGCGACGGGTTCTGGCATATCCATGCGCTGAGCGGCTCGGCGGCGGTGGCGGAGATGTCGATCATCCTGCGCGATTTCGAGCTGGAGGGGCTGGCCGCGCGCGGCGCCGTGCTGCGCCAGGTCTGCGCGGCGGTAGCGGCGACGGAGCCGCGCGCCACCATCAGCTGCGAGATCCGCCCGCAGTACCGCAACATGCGCTACTGGCTGGAGAAGGACATGACGCCGGTGGACCTCGCCCATGCCGCCTGCCGGGCCGAGGGGATCGAGCCCATCTCCAACCCGATCCGCGGCGGCACCGATGGTTCGCGGCTCACCGAAATGGGCGTGCCCTGCCCCAACATCTTCACCGGCATGCAGGATATCCACGGGCCGCTGGAATGGATCTCGGTGCAGGACATGGCGGCGGCAACGCGGGTCTGCCTGCGGCTGGTGGGGCTGGCGGCGAAGGGCTGATCCGGTGGCGGGGCTGTAGCGCAGGCTGCGGCCCCTGCGTGCGGAGCGGACTTCGCGGTGGGGGCGACTGCGCGAGAAGGCGTCGCGCGAGCGGGGGCCTCTTGCAGCGCGTCGCCTTGAATGCCTGCCGGGGCTGTGGCCCGCGGCTTTGCCGCCGGATCCGCAGCGCGGCCTAATCGGCGAGCGGGCCGTAGAGGATCAGCGCCGGGTTTTCGGCGCGCACGCCTTCGAGCCGCGCGGCGAGGCCCGCCACCGTGCTGCGCAGGAGCGCCTGTTCGGGGTGGCCCACGGCCTCGGCAAGGAGCGCGGGCGTCCCGGGCGGCAGGCCATGCGCGATCAGGCCTTCGGCCAGCCGGGGGAAGGTGCGCTGGCCCATGAACACAACCGTCGTCGCGGCCGGATCGGCGAGCGCTGCCCAGTTCACATCGCCGGGCAGCCCGCCGGTGACATCGGCCCCGGTGACGAACTGCACCCGCCGCGCGGTCAGGCGCCGGGTGAGCGGGATTTCGGCAGCTGCGGCGGCGGCGCTGGCCGAGGTGACGCCGGGGACGATTTCATGCGCGATGCCATGCGCGGCCAGGGCCGCCAGCTCTTCCTCCAACCGGCCGAAGATCCCGGCATCGCCGGATTTGAGCCGCACCACGCGCCGCCCGGCCAGCGCCTGCGCGACAAGGAGCGCGTTCACGTGCTCCTGCTTCGCCGAGGGGCGGCCCGCGCGCTTGCCCACCGCAATCAGCTCCGCCTGTGGCCCGGCATGGCCCAGCACCGGGCCCGAGGCGAGATCGTCGAACAGCACCACATCGGCGTGGCGGAGCCGGTCGACCGCCTTCAGCGTCAACAGCTCCGGGTCTCCGGGACCCGAGGAAACGAAGGAAACGAAGCCCGTCATGGCCCAGCCCTACCGCGCCCCGCGCGGCGCTTCAACCTTTGTCGCAGGGCGGCTATGAAGGGCGCAGGAGGTGGCCATGCCCGCAGTGATGATCCAGGGGACCGGCTCCAATGTCGGGAAGTCCATGCTCGTGGCCGGGCTGTGCCGCGCGGCGCTGCGGCGCGGGCTGAAGGTGGCGCCGTTCAAGCCGCAGAACATGTCCAACAATGCCGCCGTGACCGCCGATGGCGGCGAGATCGGCCGGGCGCAGGCGCTGCAGGCGCGGGCCTGCGAGCTGGAGCCCGTGACCGATATGAACCCGGTGCTGCTGAAGCCCGAGACCGAGACCGGGGCGCAGGTGATCGTGCAGGGGCGGCGGCTGACCAGCACGCGCGCAGCCGATTATGCCGGGCTGAAGCCGCGGCTGATGGGGGCGGTGCTGGAGAGCTTCGGGCGGCTTTCGGCGGAGCATCTGGTGATTGTGGAGGGCGCCGGATCGCCCGCGGAGGTGAACCTGCGCGCGGGCGACATTGCCAATATGGGCTTTGCGCGGGCCGCGGGGGTGCCGGTGGTGCTTGCGGGCGATATCGACCGCGGCGGGGTCATTGCGCAGATCGTGGGCACGCAGGCGGTGCTGGATCCGCAGGATGCGGCACAGGTGGCGGGGTTTCTCATCAACAAGTTCCGCGGCGATCCGCGGCTGTTCGACGCGGGCTACCGGATGATAGAGGCGCGCACCGGCTGGCGCGGCTTCGGGGTGGTACCGTGGTTTGCGCAGGCGCACCGGCTGCCTGCCGAAGACGCGCTGGACATCGCCTCCGGCCCGGCCACTGGCGGGGTGCGGATCGCGGTGCCGATGCTCTCGCGCATCGCGAATTTCGACGACCTCGACCCGCTCGCGGCGGAGCCGGGGGTGGAGCTGGTCATGGTGCGCCCCGGGGAGGCCATTCCCGAGTGCCGCGCGGTGATCCTGCCCGGGACCAAATCCACCCGCGGGGACCTCGCCTTCCTGCGCGCGCAGGGCTGGGACATCGACATTCTGGCCCATCACCGGCGCGGCGGCGCGGTGCTGGGGATCTGCGGCGGCTATCAGATGCTCGGGCGCTGCGTGCGCGACCCGGAGGGGATCGAGGGCCCGGCCGGGGAGACGCCGGGGCTCGGGCTCTTGGATGTGGAGACGGTGATGGCCCCCGACAAGCGGCTGAGCCGCACCCGCGCCGTGCATGCGGCGAGCGGGGCGGAGATCACGGGCTACGAGATCCATATCGGGCGCACGGAGGGGCCCGACTGCGCCCACCCCTTCGCCCATGTGGCGGGCCGGCCCGAGGGCGCCTGCAATGGCCGGGTGGCGGGCAGCTACTTGCACGGGATGTTCGCGGGCGATGGGTTCCGGGCGGCCTGGCTCGCGGGGCTCGGGGTGCGCGCGACGGGCAGCTATGAGGCCGGGGTGGAGGCCGCGCTGGAGGCGCTGGCCGATCATCTGGAGGCGCATCTGGACGTGGCCGGGCTGCTCGCGCTCGCGCGCTGAGGGCTGGGTGTCTGCCTTGGCTCCGATGGATGCTTTCCAGATCGGGCTGCTTGCAGGCTGAGGGGGTGAGATGCCATCATCATCGCAGGCGGCGCGCCGAGGGCCTGTGGCGCGCGCGCCCCGCACAGGGCGCATGGCGGTGAATGTGCCTGCGCGGGCGGCGCGATCCAGCAGCCTTGGGGGCCAGAGCGGGGCGCGCATGTGGGCGAATGGGGCTTTGTCGGCCCGGCCCCGATGCTACGGCCGCGCCCTGCGGGCAGATGGGCGTGCGGCCAGATCCGCCTTTTAGGGGAGGCGCCCGGGCCCCGCCCGGGCAGGTGCGGCCGCAGGCCCTCAGAGCGCGAGCAGAAGCAGCAGCACCGCCAGCGCCGCCAGCGCCCGCTTGTAGAGCGACAGGCCGCGGCCGATATCGGCCGCCGTCGGGTCCGGGTGGCCGGCGTTGACATAGGGCTCGTCGGCGATCCGGTCGCCATAGATCCGCGGCCCGGAGACCCGCACGCCCAGAGCCCCGGCCATCGCCGCCTCCGGCCAGCCCGCATTCGGCGAGCGGTGCTGGCGGGCATCGCGCGCCATGCAGCGAAGCGCAGCCCCCGTGCGGCGCGAGACCAGCGCGAACAAGAGCCCAGTGAGCCGCGCCGGGATCAGGTTCGCGCCATCGTCGATACGCGCCGCCGCCCAGCCGAACATTTCATAGCGCGCATTGCGGTGGCCGATCATCGAATCGAGCGTATTGATCGCCTTGTAGGCCGCGATGCCCGGCAGGCCGAGGAGCGCGCCCCAGAGCAGCGGCGCGACGATTCCATCGGAGCTGTTCTCGGCAAGGCTCTCGAGCGCGGCGCGGGCGACGCCCGCTTCATCCAGCGCCTCCGGGTCGCGCCCGACGATCATCGACACCGCCCGGCGCGCGGCAGGCAGATCGCCCGCCGCGAGCGGGCGCAGCACCGCGGCAACGTGATCGTGCATGGAGCGCAGCGCGACCAGCGGCCAGGCCAGCACGCCGCCCAGCACTACGCCCGCCCAGCCGCCGGGCAGGAGCGCCTGGGCCGCCCAGCCCGCCACCCCCGCCAGCGCGATCACCGTCAGCGCCGCAATGACGCCGGGCAGGCGGCGGCGGGTGTTCAGCCGCCGCTCCAGCGCGGAGATCAGCCGCCCGAGCCAGGTCACCGGATGGCCGATTCGGCGATAGAGCGCATCGGGCCAGCCGAAGGCGAGATCGCAGCCGATTGCCACCAGCATCATCAGCGCAGTTTCGTGCAGGCTCATCCGAATCTCCGGTTCACTTCGATCACCGCCCAGCCGCCCGGCGCGCGGAGCACCCGGGTGAGCGAGAGCGGCGCCACCTGGAAGGCGAGCGCGCCGCCGGGCGAGCCGGTGGCAAGCGCGAGGGCCGCGCGCACCGTGCCCGCATGCGCCACCACCGCGACCCGCCCCGACCATTCGGCGAAGGCGGGCGCGACGCGGTCGATGAGGGTGGTGAAGCTCTCGCCGCCGGGGGGGCAATGCCGGGCGAGCGCCTCGGCGCTGAGCGCGCCGAGATCGGGGACATCGGCATAGGCGATGCCTTCCCAGAGGCCGAAATCCTGCTCCCAGAGGCGGGGGTCGGTCTCGCACCGGCCGAAGAGCGCGGCCGCCGTCTCCATGCAGCGCCGCGCGGGCGAGGCGATCACCCGCGCCGGGCCCACCGCTGCGCGCAGCGCCGCCGCCACCCCCGGATCGACCGGCGCGCAGGGCACGTCGCGCCGCCCGGCCATGCACCCGCCATCCAGCGCGGGCGCGTGGCGGATCAGAACGATCTCCGCCCCGCCATGCTCAGCCTCCTCGGGCTCGGTCATGGATTTCTCCTTTATCCCTCGCGCCGTTTCTGCTTTGTCATCGCGCAGGGAACAAGGGGGGCGGCGCAGAATGGCGCAGATCGTGCTGGTGACCGGCGGGGCGCGCTCGGGCAAGAGCGCGATTGCCGAGGGCAAGGCGCTCGGCTTCGGGGCGCCCGCCGTCTATATCGCGACCGCTCAGGCCTTCGACGCCGAGATGGAGGCCCGCATCGCCACCCATCAGGCCCGGCGCGGCCCGGAATGGCGCACCCATGCCGAGCCGCTGGAGCTGTGTGCCGCGCTCGCGGCCACCGATGGCGCGCCGCGGCTGGTGGATTGCCTGACGCTCTGGCTCAGCAACCTGATGCTCGCGGAGCGGGACTGGCGCGCGGAGGGGCAGGCGCTGATTGCGGCGCTGGCCGCGCAGGCCGCGCCGGTGGTTCTGGTGACCAATGAGGTCGGCCTCGGCATCGTGCCCGACAATCCGCTCGCCCGCGCGTTCCGCGATGCGGCGGGGCTTCTCACCCAATGGGTCGCGGCGACGGCGGATGAGGTGATCCTCGCCGTCGCGGG
>NZ_JAYRZN010000066.1:0-10345 GCF_041916475.1 Paenirhodobacter sp. | reverse complement strand
TTCAATAGTCCCATGTGGATCACTCCGTTGCCCCCGCCGCTCACCGCTTTGGGGGAAGGTTCACATGGCTCAGTTCTCAGTGAAAATTATGCGCCCAACCGGCTCAGTTCTGGGTGAAAATCAACACAGAGACCCCAGCGGCCTCGTGGTCGATCCCTTCCACGGCGCACGATAGGACGTCAGGGACTCGCACAGGCCCGCCAAGAGGCCGACTGGTGCCCGCATAGGACACCCACCTGCGCCCAGAGAGTGGCACTCCACGGCTCTCTCCGTGAGTCTCCGGGGGCATGGCCATCGCGCCCCATTCTCCTCCCACCTCCTCCGATTGATCGTCTGGCACGTTACGTCGGCTTCGTTTTTGTCGAGTTATCCCTCGGCTGGCGTGGCGCATGGCAGCGTGATGACCTGTCCGTCAGACGATCATTCCGAGGAGGCGGGGGCTTTCTCCGTCCGGGAGGACACTCCCTCCACCACACCGTTCTTCCGCATGGCGCCCCTGCGCGCCCCATTCGGCTGATCCTTTCCGGCCCTATGGGTGCCCGTGGGAAGGCTGCCGGGGGCGTCATGCCGAGGAACGACCTCGATATTCCCACATCGAAAGGAAATCTGATGAATACCGACAATCTCCCCGCAGCCCCGACCGGCACCGCCGCTGCCGCCATGTCGTCAATGGAAATTGCCGAGATCACCGGCAAGCGCCATGACAACGTGCTGGCCGACATTCGCGCCATGCTGAACGACCTTGGCGTAGCCGCCCTGACTTTTCAGGGCAGCTATATCGGCAAGGACGGAACTGCACGGCCCTGCTACTTCCTGCCCGAGGAAGAAATGCTCACTCTGGTCTCCGGCTACCGGGTGGACCTCCGGCGCGCCATCATCGCCCGCTGGAAGGCCCTTGAGGCTGGCACCGCGACCCCCATGCGGATCGAACTCGCGGACCCCGCCGTTCTCACGGGGGTTCTCGACCACCTTCACGAGAAGGTTGCAGCGCAGAAGGCCCAGCTTGAAGCCCAAGCCCCGAAGGTTGCCGCCTTTGAGCGCCTTTCAGCCTCCGAGGGGGCTTACACGATCACCGACGCGGCACGGGAACTCGGCATGGCCCAGCGCACTTTCTTCAAATGGCTCATCAACAACGGCTGGGTTTTCAGGGAACGGCGCACCAATCGCCCGATCCCGTATGCCGACAAGCGCAAGGATGGGCTGATGGAAGTGGTCGCCTCGACAGTCTGGGTCCACGGGGTCGAGGTTGCGGTGCAATCCACCTACATCACCCGGAAGGGCCTGAACACGATTGCCGAAACCCTCGGCATCAAACTCTGGCCCTGACGGCGAAAGGGGGGTCAATAGTATTGAGACCCTTGGCGGGGCCTACTCCCCGTCCTCCTCCACCCCCATCGCCTTCTTCATCGCCTTCGTGGTCATCCTGAGGTTCGCCAAGCTGCCACCATAGACCCGATCCCCGACGCCCCCGAGGGCATGGCCCAGAATCAGGTTCTGGTCCAGCGATGACACCTCGGCCAGAATGAGTCTGTCCTTCATATTGTGGCGCAGGGAGTGGACAACGTGCTTGGGGTTCTCGGTCACCGCCCGGACATGCTTCATAAGCGCCGCAGAGGCCGCGTCTGGCCCCCTGTCCCGGCCATAGGAGGGGAACACCATGTTGCCGTCACGGGCCAACGCAAGGGCCTCCTTGGCGGCTTCCAGAGCGTCACCTACAAGGGGCACCGAGCGAATTGACGCTTGGGTTTTCACCCTTCGGTTCTCGTGCCAAGTGACGCGGACATGGGGGAACTGAGATGACGTGTCCACATCCTCGACCCGCAACCCCGCCACCTCGGCCAGCCGACACCCGGTCCCTTCCAGCAAACGCCAGATCAGGGCCTCGTCCCCCGCCGATCCGAGCACCCTTGAGCGCTCCTCTTTGAGCACCTCGGGGGGAAGCGGATCGCGGGCATCGGCCTCGCCCCTACCCTTGGTCGCCTCCAATGCCAGCTTATTGAACGGATTCTGGAATGTGTCAGGAAGCCCGAACTCGGCCTTGCCGAAGTTGACCACGGCCTTGATCGTGTTCAATTCCCGCTGGACAGATGCCACGGAAATCTTCTCCCCCGTGGACTTCACCCGATTGAGCATAAGGTCCCGCACCTTGCGCGCATCTTCACGGGTCAGCGAGGCAAGCACGGGGTCACGCCCGAGGGCTTCGGCCACCATGCCGACCACGCGCCCGATCCGGCCCACAACGCGCCCGTCAGCCCGTTCGGCATCGCCTAGCTTCTCTGTAACATACAGCTTCCGGGCGTCGTCCAATGTCGGCTCCGGTGGCCTGTATCGCTCCGGCCCAAGGCGCAGCAGGTTAATTGTCTGGCGCTCCACGGGGGGCACCCCAAGCGGCTCGTAATGGTCCTGAGGGTAGCTGTCCGCGATGCTGTCAGCCGTCAGTGCCAAGGCCTCCTCGGTCGCCCCGGCGGCTATCAGGTCAGCCCGACGACGCAGGGCTTCGGCATAGGCTTCTCGCTCCGAGGCAGTGGGCGAGGATGCGGCGTCAGCAAGGGCCAGCCTCCTCCGGGCCATCTCAATCTCACGCTCCACCTGTGCGTGCACCCTCGGGAACGCTTTCAGGGCCTCCTTCTCGGAATCCCCGAGCTTGGCCTTGAACATCGCCTTTGAGATGACCGAGGCAACGTCCCTCGGAACCCTGCGACGATACTGAAAACTGCCCGATGCGGTGCGCTCGACGTGCTTCAAGACGAGACCCATGTGACCCTAGTGTGCCCCCGAATGTGCACCGGAAGGGACGGTAAGTCACTCATGTTCTTGATATTCTTGCCTTACGATAGGCAAAATGGTGCCCAGAGCCGGAATCGAACCAGCGACACGCGGATTTTCAATCCGCTGCTCTACCAACTGAGCTATCTGGGCACCGTGTCGGAGCGCTTGGCTTCGATCTGATGGGGGTTTACTAATTGACCTCTTCCGGACTGTCCAGAGGCTTTTATGAGATTTCCACGGCCTTTTTGAGACACCGCGCCCTATGGCGGGGCGTAGCGCAGCTTTCCGCGCGCACCCCCTGCCCGAGGCCGCCTGCGGCCCACCCCTGACCCCACGCAAGCCACGGGAAGCGCGGGGCTTTCACCGCTGCGCCGCCCGCGCATAGCGTTGCGCGATCACGGCGCAGGCCATCAGCTGAATCTGGTGGAACAGCATCACCGGCAGCACGATGGCGCCGATCGTCGCCGCGGGGAAAATTGCGTTGGCCATCGGCACGCCGCTCGCGAGGCTCTTCTTCGAGCCACAGAACACGATGCTGATCTCATCCTCCCGCGAAAAGCCGAGCATCCGGCTGCCCCAGGTGGTCAGCGCAAGAACCAGGGCAAGCACCACGATGTCGATCAGGATCACCACGGCAATGTCGGTGAGCGAGAATTCGCGCCAGACCCCGGCCGCCATGGCGTGGCTGAAGGCCAGATAGACCACCATCAGGATCGAGCCGCGGTCCACCGGCATCAGGATCTTCTTGTGCCCCCGGACCCAGGCCCCGATCCAGGGCTGCAGGAGCTGCCCGAGCACGAAGGGCGCCAGCAGCTGCAGCAGGATCTTCTCCACGGCATCGAGCGAGAACCCTGCCCCGCCGCTGACCGAGAACATCACCCCCACGAGCAGCGGCGTCACCACCACGCCGAGGATATTGGACAGCGAGGCCGCGCAGATCGCCGCGGGAACGTTGCCGCCGGCAATGGAAGTGAAGGCGATGGAGCTTTGCACGGTGGAGGGCAGCAGCGTCAGATAGAGCAGCCCGAGATAGAGCGGATGCGGCAAAACGGCCTCGGGCAGCAGCCCGAGCCCGAGCCCGATCACCGGGAAGAAGCCGAAGGTGACCGCGAGGATCAGCAGCTGCAGCCGCCAGTGCAGGATCCCCGCGCGCACGGTGGAGGGCGCAAGCCGGGCGCCGTGCAAGAAGAACAGCAGCGCGATGGCGAGATCGGTCGCCACCGCGAAGATATCGGCAAACCGGCCATGCGCCGGCAGGACGGCGGCCACCCCGACGGTTGCGGCGATCAGCAGCGTGAAGGTGTCGGGCAGGAAACGGCGCATGATGGCTCTCTCCGGGCTGGGTCTCAGCCGGTCATACCCGATCCCGAAGCGGAATACAAAACTATCGTTTGGTATACAAAACCCGCTCACTCAGGCGGTGATGAACTCCCGCACGAAGGGGGTGGCCGGGCGCGCGCGGATATCCGCAGGCTTGCCAACCTGCTCGATCCGCCCCATCGACATCACCACGACGAGATCCGCGAGCTCCATCGCCTCCTCCTGATCGTGGGTGACGAAGATCGTGGTCAGGCCGGTTTCGTCGTGGATGTCGCGCAGGCCCTGGCGCAGTTCCTTGCGCACCTTTGCATCCAGCGCGCCGAAGGGCTCGTCCAGAAGCAGCATCCGCGGCTCGATCGCCAGGGCGCGCGCCAGCGCCACCCGCTGCCGCTGCCCGCCCGACAGCTGCGACGGATAGCGCGCGCCGATCTCGGGCAGCTGGATCAGATCGAGGAGCTTCGCCACACGCCGCGCGATCTCCGCCTTTGGCGGCCTTGTCGCGCGGGGGCGCGCCTTTAGCCCATAGGCGATATTGTCGAACACCGTCATGTGCCGGAACAGCGCGTAGGACTGGAACACGAAGCCCGCGCGGCGCTCCTGCACGCTCAGGCCGGTGGCATCGTGCCCCTCGAACAGGACCCGGCCCGACGTCGGGTATTCGAGCCCGCCCAGGATCCGCAGCAGCGTGGTCTTGCCCGAGCCCGAAGGCCCCAGCAGCGCCACCAGCGCCCCCGACGGAATGGCCAGAGTGACCGGATGCAGCGCGGCCGTGTCGCCGAACTGCTTGGAGATTTCGTCGATCTCGATATGCATGGGCGTTCTCCTAATGGCGGTGCGTTGCGGCGAGTTCATCGGCATGGGTGACATCAAGGGCCGTCTTCAGCAGGAGGGTGACAAGGGCGAGCAGTGTAAGCACGGCGGCCAGACTGAAGGCCGCGACGGAGAGGTATTCGTTGTAGAGCATCTCGATGGTGATCGGCATGGTCGCGGTCTGGCCGCGGATCTTGCCCGAGACCACGGCCACGGCGCCGAATTCGCCCATCGCGCGGGCGTTGCACAGCAGCACGCCATAGAGCAGCGCCCAGCGGATTTTGGGCAGCGTCACCGTGAGGAACACGCGCCATCCGCTGGCGCCCAGCGTCAGCGCGGCTTCCTCCTCGGCCTTGCCCTGCTCGATCATCACCGGGATCAGCTCGCGCGCGATGAAGGGGAAGGTCACGAACATCGTCGCAAGGATGATCCCCGGCAGCGCGAAGACGATCGGCCATCCCTGCGCCACCAGCCAGCCGCCGACGAGCGAATTCGCCCCGAACATCAAGACGATGCACAGCCCCGCCACCACCGGAGAGACGGAGAACGGCAGGTCGATCAGGGTGATCAGGAAGGTCTTGCCGCGGAAATCGAACTTGGTGATGAACCAGGCCGCCGCAATGCCGAAGGCCGCGTTCAGCGGCAGCGATACCGCCGCGATGAGCAGCGTGAGCCGGATCGCGGCCAGCGCGTCGCGGTTGGCGAGGCTGGCCACCGCCGCCGCCCAGCCCTTCGCCAGCGCCTCGGCAAAGACGACGATCATCGGCGCCAGGATCAGCACCGCCACCCCGAGGAGCGAGAGGCCGATCAGCAGCCAGCGCGCCAGCGGCGCTTCCTCGGTCGCGTTGCGAAACCGCATGACAGGGGTGTCAGACATGGCCAATCCTCCGGCGGCTCCAGACCTGGATCAGGTTGATCACCAGCAGCATCGCGAAGCTGATCAGCAGCATCGCGATGCCGATGGCCGCGGCCGCATCGTAGTTGAACTCCTCCAGCTGGATCACGATCAGCAGGGGCGCGATCTCGGTCTTGTTCGGGATATTGCCGGCGATGAAGATCACGCTGCCGTATTCGCCCACCGCGCGGGCCATGGACAGCGCGAAGCCGGTCAGCGCGGCGGGCATCAGCATCGGCAGGATCACATGGCGCAGCGTATGCAGACGCGACGCGCCGAGCGTGGCCGAAGCCTCCTCGACCTCATGCTCGATCTCCTCCACCACCGGCTGCACCGTACGGGTGACGAAGGGGAGCCCCACGAATACCAGCGCAACGAAGATCCCCCATTGCGTATAGGCGATCTTCCAGCCGGCATCGCGCGCGAGTTCGCCGAAGAAGCCGTTGGGCGCATAGAGCGTGGTCAGCGCGATCCCCGCGACCGCAGTGGGCAGCGCGAAGGGCAGATCCACCGCCGCATCCAGGATCCGCCGCCCCGGGAAGCGGTAGCGCACCAGCACCCAGGCCAGGATCATCCCGAACACCAGGTTGAACGCCGCCGCGAACAGCGACAGCCGGAACGAGAGCAACAGCGCGCGCCAGACCCGCTCGCGGTTGATGGTCTGCCAGATGCCGTCAATGCCGAAAGTGGCGCCCTTCAGGAGAAGGGCGCCGATGGGCAGAAGCACGACGAGCGAAAGCATCGTCAGGGTGATCCCCATGGACAGGCCAAGCCCGGGCATGGGGGATCGGTGGATCAGCGGTCTGCCCAAAGGGTCACCTCATTTCGCGGTATAGATCTGGTCGAAGATGCCGCCATCGCCGAAATGCTCGGGCTGAACCTTCTTCCATCCGCCGAGGTCGTCGATGGTGACGAGATCGATCTTCGGGAAGCGGGCCACATCGGCCGGGTCGGCCTTGGAGGTATCCCAGGCGCGGTAATAGTGCTTGAAGGCGATGGCCTGCCCTTCGGGCGAATAGAGATAGTTCAGATAGGCCTCGGCCAGCTTGCGCTGCGCGTCGGATTTGATGTTCGCCTCGACCAGCGCCACCGGCGGCTCCGCGAGGATGCTCACCGAGGGCACGACGATGTCGAACTCATCCTCGCCCAGTTCCTTCTGCGCCAGATAGGCCTCGTTCTCCCAGGCCAGCAGCACATCGCCGATGCCGCGCTGCGCGAAGGTCGTGGTCGCGCCCCGCGCGCCGCTGTCCAGAACCGGCACATGCGCGAACAGCGCGTGCAGGTATTCCTTCGGATCCTTGCCGTTCTTCTCGGCCCAGGCCCAGGCGGCCAGATAGTTCCAGCGCGCGCCGCCGCTGGTCTTCGGGTTCGGGGTAATGACCTCGACGCCGTCCTTGATCAGGTCGCCCCAGTCCTGCAGCCCCTTAGGGTTGCCCTTGCGCACCAGGAAGACGATGGTCGAGGTATAGGGCGAAGCGTTGTGCGGCAGCTTCGCTTGCCAGTCGGCCGGCAGCTTGCCCGCGAAGGCGATCTTGTCGATGTCGGACGCAAGCGCGAGCGTCACCACCTGCGCATCGAGCCCGTCGATCACGGAGCGCGCCTGGCTGCCCGAGCCGCCATGGCTGGTCTCGATCGCAGGCGCTTCATTGCCCTGCGCGGCCCAGTATTTCGCGAAGACCTCGTTGAAATCGCGGTAGAGCTCGCGGGTCGGGTCGTAGCTGACGTTCAGCAGCGCTTCGGCCCGCACCGGCGCAGCCAGCCCGCCAACGGCCAGCGCCGCAATCGTCAAGGCCGAGAGCGCCCCCCGGAGCCACCGGGTGCGCGGCGCGGCATCCTCACTGGGCCGGCGCGAAATGATCTGCATGATGGTCTCCTTCATTCCGGAACCGGCCGCAGCGGCGGCGGCGAAAGACATATGGGATGGCGCAGGGCCGACACTCATCCAGGGCATCAGTGCGCCCCTCCCTGCTGCAGCCGGTCGATTCTCACCTCCCAGACGGAGCGATCACGGCCCTTGAGCAGATCGGCCACCGCCTGATCGGGCTGACGGGTGAAAACGATCACCGGGCTGCCGTTGACCCGGTGGGTCTGGCCGGTGCGCCGGTCCACCAGGCGCACGGCGCAAGACGCCCTGACATCGGTGCCCTTGCCGGGCATCGCGGCACCGGCCTGCCTCAGCCGGGAATCGGCGAATGTGGTCGTGGTCATCGGCCTTCTCCTGTCGCTCAGCGGAGGGGCACCCTGCCCAACCGTCCTTAAATATCGACAGATCGGGTCGAGTATTTCAAAGGAATTCTTTCGCCATTCTTTAGCCCGCGAGGAGAAGATCCTTCTCCAGGAAAAGCAGGCGGCGCCCTCCCGCGAAAGGCCCGTTTCCATGCGATATCAGGGAATTGGGGGCGCGCCTCAGGCGCCTATGACCTGATCGGCCACCGCCGAGGAGCGGCACATGTCCTCAAGCGTGAGTGAGTCGATGATCAGCAGGTAGGACCAGAACACCTCGGCGAACACCTTGCGGATCCGGCAGCTCGCCTCGTCCACGCAATCCTCGCAGCGCTGATAGGAGCGGCGCGACAGGCAGGGCAGCGGCGCGATCGGCCCGTCGATCACCCGCAGCAGCTCCGAGATGGAGATTTCGGAAGGCTTCTTGATCAGGACATATCCGCCGGAGCGGCCGCGAATCGAGGCGATCACGCCTGCGTTGCGCACTTCGAGCAGGATATGCTCCAGAAACCGCTTCGGCGTGCTCGAGCGCTTGGCGATCTCCTCGATCGTCAGGGCTTCGGGCTTTTCCTTTTCGGCCTCATCCGCCAGGACGAGCAGGGCCTTCAGCGCGTATTTCATCTTCTGCGTGATCATCGTCTGACCCTACGCAGAACATATTCGAGAATCAACGTCGACTTGCCACGATTTTCGCGAACAACTTTGCTGCCGACCCGCACAAACCGATGAAAATCCGCGAAAAATCAACGCGCGCTAAATTACGATAAAACAGATAGACATTTGCGTTTTTTACGCCATCCTGATGCCTGTCCCCGCCTGAGGGGCGAACAAGACAGGAGCGGCCCATGGAAACGCTGGACCTTATCGACCGGAAAATCGTCGCGGAACTCATGCGGGACGCCACCCTCCCCATCGCCGCGATCGGCGAAAAGGTGGGCCTGTCGCAGACGCCGTGCTGGAAGCGTATCCAGCGGCTGAACGACAGCGGGGTGCTGACGGCGCGGGTGGCGCTTGCCGATCCCGAGAAGCTCGGTTTCGGGCTGACGGTCTTTGTTGGCATCGAGGCACCGGATCATTCCGCCGAATGGCGCGCGGCCTTCCAGAAGGCGATCGAAAGCCTGCCGCAGATCATGGAATCCTACCGCATGGCCGGGGAGATGGACTATCTGCTGCGCGTGGCCGTGCCCGATATGGCCGCCTTCGACGCGCTGTACAAACGCCTGACCGATGCGGTTCCGATCAAGAACGTAACCTCGCATTTCGCGATGGAGCGGATGAAGTTCACCACCGCCTACCCGGTCGACACCCGCAACCGCTGAGAGAATATTTTTCTCTCTGCCGGATGCAATATGGAAACACGATACACGACTTTCTTGATAGATTTTGCGGGATGACGCCGATGATCCGACGAGGGAGGTGGCGATGACGAAAACCCTGCTGGTCCCCGGGCTGGACGCTTCGCCCGCGCCGCATTGGCAGCACTGGTGGGCGGCAACGGAGCATGATGCGCTGACGGTGGAGCTGCCGCGGCCCTCCGCACCGGCGCCGGCGGCCTGGAAAATCGAGCTGCTCTGCATGATCCTGCGCCACCCGGACAGCATTCTCGTCGGCCATTCTCTGGGCGCCACGCTGATCGCGCGGCTGCTCACCGCGATGCCGCAGCTGCAGGTGCGCGCGGTGCTGCTCGTCGCCCCGGCCGAGACCGAAGGCGCGGCGCGCATCGGTCATTTCGGCCCGATCCCGGAGGCGCGGATCGCGGTCCCGTCCACCGTCGTCGCGAGCCGCAACGACCCCTGGATGAGCTATTCGCGCGCCTCCGCCCTCGCCCGCGCCTGGGGGAGCGATCTCGTCGATCTCGGCTTCTCCGGCCATGTAAACGTCGCCTCGGGGTTCGGCCCCTGGCCCGGCGGCAAGACATTGCGCGACGATCTTCTGCTGCGCTCGGCTCCGTTCCGCCGCTATGCCGGTGCGCCTGAGGGCGCCGCAGCGGCTCTGCAAAGGTATTCCGCATGAAACACGTTTTCCGCTCCTCGAACCCCGGCTTGTCCGATTATGCCTGCCTGGCCGCTCTGGCCGCCGGCTATCTGGCGGCTGTGGCGCTGGTGATCGCGCCGCGCGAAGTTCTTGCGTTCTTCGCGGGCTGATTTTCGCCAGGGCCCAAGCCTTTTTGGCTTTCGCCGAAGGCGCTGCAGGCTTTTCAAGCAGCGCGCCTGTGCCGCCACGGGCAGCCTCGGGAGGCCGTGCGGAGGCACTGAGAATGCGCCCCCGCCTTTTCCAGCCGCTCAGCCCATGCGTTCGGATGCGTAGGATCCGGGGGAGGCCGGGAAG
>NZ_JAYRZN010000065.1:0-10970 GCF_041916475.1 Paenirhodobacter sp. | reverse complement strand
AGGTCGCTGAGCTCCAGATCCGCATAGCCGTCATGAATGGCTACACCACGCTCGGCATACCTGTCACTGAAGTCGTGGAATAAGTCTGTCCGGGGATAGGGGAACCTCGCCTAGCAGCCGAATTGCGCAAAAGAGTCGGCCAGACGGCGTAATACGCTCGGTATCTCCGAAATTGGCCAGTTTGGGCTCCTTTAGCGGATGCGGAGCCGCCGCGCGTGCCCCCTCCGGCTTGGGCGCGCGGTGCAGGCCGCCGGGCCACGCCGGGGACCGGCGTGGCCGCGCGGGGTCAGCGGTAGGGCTTGCCCGCCTTCTCCATGGTCTCGTTGTATTTCTTGATGATCTCCACCACCTTGGCCTTGGTCGGACTTTCCGCCGCGACCTCGTCCCAGAAGATCTTCGCGGCATCCTCGATCTTCTTGTAATCCGCGTCGGGAAGCGTGGTCAGGGTCATGTCCTTGCCCTCGACGCGCAGCTTCGCCTCCCCGGCCCAGTACCACCACTGCCGGTGATAATGCGACTGGTCGAAGGCCGTCTGCACCAGCTGCTGCAGATGCGGCGGCAGGGCGTTCCAGCGGTCCATATTGGCGAAGAAATGCCCGATCCAGGCGCCCGAGATGTTGTTCGTCAGGAAATAGGGCGCGACCTTGGACCAGCCCGAGGTGTAATCCTCGGTGATGCCGGACCAGGCCAGCCCGTCGAGCTCGCCCGTCTGCAACGCCACTTCCACATCCTCCCACGGCACGGAAACCGGGATCACCCCGAACTGCGCCAGGAACCGCCCCGCGGTCGGGAAGGTGAACACCCGCTTGCCGTTCAGATCCGCCAGCGAATTCACCGGCTCCTTCATGTTGAAATGGCACGGATCCCAGGAGCCGGCGGAGATGTGTTTGATCCCGACCTTGGCATATTCCTCCTCCCAGATCTCCTTCAGGCCCCAGGAATTGAACAGCGCGGGCACGTCCAGCGAATAGCGCAGCGCCAGCGGGAAATAGCCGCCGAAAACGGTGACTTCGGTCGGGCTGGCCATGGAATCGTCGTCGGATTGGACGGCGTCGATCGTGCCGGTCTGCATCGCGCGGAACAGCTCGGCCGTGGGGACCAGCTGATCGGCGGTATAGAGCTCGATTTCCAGCTGGCCATTGGCGATGGCGTTGATCGCCGCCACCGCGGGCTTCACCACCTCCTCGGCCAGCGCGGCCCCGGCATAGGTCTGCAGCCGCCACTTGATCGGCGCCGATTGCGCGAGCCCCGGCGTGGCCAGGCCCGCCGCCGCCGCCCCGAGCGCGCCCGTGGTCAGGAACTTCCGTCTCGTCGTCATCCCAAAACTCCCTCTTGTTATATCGTTATCGCCCAAGAACGTGCTGCGGCAGCCACAGCGCGATCTGCGGGAAGACCATCACCAAAATCAGCGTCAGCAGCATCACCAGCACGAAGGGGAACACTGAGCGGTAGATCACCGGCAAGGTGAATTCGGGCGGCGCCATCGCCTTCATCAGGAACAGGTTGTAGCCGAAGGGCGGTGTCAGATAGGCGATCTGGCAGGTGATGGTATAGAGAACGCCATACCAGACCAGATCGAAGCCGAGCGCCTTCGCGAGGCTGACGAAGACCGGCGCCACGATCACCAGCATCGCGGTATCGTCGAGGAACATGCCCATGATCAGGAAGCTCGCCTGCATCAGCACCAGCACCTGCCAGGGCGAGAGCCCCATGTCCGAGACGAAGAACTGCTGGATCGCGCGGCCCGCGCCCAGGCCATCGAACACCGCGCCATAAGACAGGGCGGCGGTGATGATCATCATGAACATCACGGTGATGAACAGCGTCTGCCGGGTGGAGGTCTCCAGGATCTCGCGGCTCAGGCGCCCCTTCACCGCCGCGACGAGCAGGGTGGCCAGCACGCCGATGACGGAGCTTTCGGTGAGGCTCGCCCAGCCGTTCAGGAAGGGCAACATCATCGCGACGAAGATGAACACCGGCAGCAGGCCCGCGCGCAGCAGGCGGATCTTCTCGGCGCGGGTGATCTGGGCACGCTCCTCGGCCGTCATCCGCGGGGCGAGGGCGGGGTTCATCCAGGTGCGCAGCACGATATAGGCGATGAACAGCACCGCCATCAGCAGCCCCGGCCCCACACCCGCGAGCCACAGATTGGAGACCGGCTGCCGCGCGATCAGCGCGAATAGCACCAGCACCACCGAAGGCGGGATCAGGATGCCGAGGCTCGATCCGGCCTGGATCACCCCCGAGATCATCAGCTTGTCATAACCGCGCCGCATGAGCTCGGGCAGGGCGATGGTCGCGCCGATGGCCATGCCCGCGACCGAGAGCCCGTTCATCACCGAGATCATCACCATCAGCAGCACGGTCCCGATCGCGAGCCCCCCCGGCAGCGGCCCGAACCAGACGTGGAACATGCGGTAGAGATCATCCGCGATACGGCTCTCCGACATGATGTATCCCATGAACACGAACATCGGCAGGGTCAGGATCGGCGTCCATTTCATCACCTTCATCACCGCCGAGAAGCCCATGTTGGTGCCGCCCTGGCCCCAGAGCAGCAGCGCGAACACCACGGCCACCACGCCGATGGCGCCAAACACCCGCTGGCCGGTGATCATCATCAGCATCAGCGTGGAGAACATCAGCAGCGCGATGAGATTGTAATCCATCAGATGGTCTCTCCGCGCAGGGTGGCGATGTCGCGGATCATGAGCGAGATGGCTTGCAGCAGCATGAGTGCGAAAGACAGGGTGATGACCACCTTCAGCGGCCACAGAACGGGGCGCCAGGCCGAAGGATTCCGCTCGCCCGTTTCGAAGGAATAGACGGTGGAATCGAAGGCGCCCCAGAGCATCACGCCGAGGTAGAACATCAGGCAGAAGAAGGTGAAGATATCCATCCGCGCCTGCTCGCGCCGGCTGAAGCGGGCATAGACGAGGTCCATGCGCACATTCGCATCTGTCTGCAGAGACCAGGGCGCGCCCAGCATGTAATAGGCCACCAGCGTGAACTGCGCCATTTCCAGCGTCCAGATCGCGGGGACATGGAGGATCTTCGTCACCGAGGAGAAGATCATGATGCCCATGATCGCATAGAGCAGGTACATCGCGGCGCGCCCGATCCGGGCGTTCAGCCCGTCGATGAAGCGGACATAGGTTTTCAGGGCTTCGGGCATCGGCCGCTCACCGGGCCGGGGGCATCGCCCGGCATGAGGAAGGGCGAGGCCATGCGGGGCTTCGTCATCAGGACCATCCAGCGCTGTCGTTACCGGCTGAGGCTCGGCTGGAATTGATCAACGAGTCAATATTTTGTGAGGTATCTGGGGATGCGCCCGCGGGCTGCGCCGGATTATGCGGCGGATTGCCCTGATTTGCGGCGCCTGCAGGGCAGGCGCCGCACCGGCTCAGGCGCCGCGCGCGAAGCCCCGGCTCGCGGTGAGCAGGCGGCGGGTGTAGTCTTCGGCGGGCGTGCCGCGGGCGAGCGTCGCGGCCTCCAGCTCCTCGACGATGCGACCCGATTGCATTACCGCGATCCGCTCGCACATATGGGTCACGACGCCGAGATCGTGGCTGACCATCACGAAGGTCAGGCCGCGGTCGCGCCGGACCTGTTCGAGCAGGTTCAGTACCTCGGCCTGCACCGAGGCATCGAGCGCGGAGGTCGGCTCATCGAGGAGCAGGATCTCGGGCTCGAGGATCAGCGCGCGGGCAATGGCGATGCGCTGGCGCTGCCCGCCCGACATCTGATGCGGGTAGCGGTAGCGGAAGGAGGCGCCGAGGCCCACCTCCTCCAGCGCGCGGCGGATCCGGGCATCGGCATCGGCGATGCCATGCACGGCCAGCGGCTCGACCAGCGCACGGTCCACCGTCTGGCGCGGATGCAGCGAGGCGTAGGGGTCCTGAAACACCATCTGCACCTTGCGGTAGAAGGCGCGGGAGCGGCGCGCGCCGCGCAGGGTCTCGCCCTCCACGGTCATCGCGCCCGCGCGCACCGGCACCAGCCCGGCGATGGCGCGCAGGAGCGTGGATTTGCCCGAGCCCGATTCGCCCACCAGCCCGAAGGACTGGCCCCGCCCGACGGCAATGCCGACATCGTCGAGCGCGCGGAAGCCGTCGAATTCCACCCGCAGGTTCGTGGCGGTGAGGATCATTTCGCCCACTCCGGCTTGCGGTCGAGAACGGGCAGGGGGTGCCGGTCCTCGCCGAGTTTCGGGACGCAGTCGAGCAGGCCCCGGGTATAGGGGTGCTGCGCCTGCGCGAGGTCGGCCGCGCGGATTTCCTCCACCACGCGCCCGGCATACATCACCAGAACCCGGTCGCAGAAGCTGCTGACCAGGCGCAGGTCGTGGCTGATGAAGATCAGGCCCATGCCGCGGTCGGTGACGAGCGCATCGAGGATCTTCAGCACCTCGAGCTGCACCGTCACATCGAGCGCGGAGGTGGGCTCGTCAGCGATCAGCAGTTCCGGCCCCGCGATCAGCATCATCGCGATCATCACCCGCTGGCCCATGCCGCCCGAGACCTCGTGCGGATACAGGCCATAGACCCGCTCCGGATCGCGGATCTGCACCGCCTCCAGCATCTCCAGCGCCCGGCGCCGCGCCTCTGTGCGGCCGATGCGGGTATGCGTGCGCAGGGTTTCGGTGATCTGCCGCCCGATCGTCATCACCGGATCCAGCGAGTATTTCGGATCCTGCAGCACCATGGCGATGCGGTTGCCGCGCAGCGCGCGCCGGGCGCGATCGGGGGCGCGCAGCAGGTCTATGCCGGAGAATTCCAGCCGGTCCGCCGTGACAAGCGCATTGGGTGGGGTCAGGCCCATGATCGCCCGGCCGGTCTGCGATTTGCCCGAGCCGCTTTCGCCCACGATGCCCAGCCGCTCGCGCCCGAGCGTGAAGGACACGCCGCGCACCGCCTCCACGAGGCCGGTGCGGGTGGGATAATGGACCTTCAGGTTCTCTACGCTCAGGAGTGTCATCGGCCGGCCTCCCGCGGGTCCAGCGCATCGCGCAGCCCGTCGCCCAGCAGGTTGAAGCCCAGCGAAACGACGAAGATCGCGATGCCGGGCATGGTGGCGACCCACCACTGATCGAGGATGAAGCGGCGCCCGGAGGCGATCATCGCGCCCCATTCCGGCATCGGCGGCTGCGCGCCGAGGCCAAGGAAGCCGAGGCCCGCCGCGGTGAGGATGATCCCCGCCATATCCAGCGTGACGCGCACGATCAGCGAGGGCAGGCACATCGGCATCACATGGCGCGCCACGATCCGCCAGGGCGAGGCGCCCATCAGCCGCACCGCCGCGATATAATCCGAATTGCGCACGCCCAGCGTCTCGGCCCGGGCCATGCGCGCATAGGGCGGCCAGGAGGTGAGCGCGATGGCGAGCACGGCATTCTCGATGCCGGGGCCGAGGGCTGCCACGAAGGCCAGCGCCAGTACCAGCTTCGGGAAGGCGAGGAAGATATCGGTGATCCGCATCAGCACCGCATCGACCCAGCCGCCGGCATAGCCCGAGACCGTGCCCACGATGAGACCGAGCGGCGCCGCGATCACCGCGACCAGCGCCACCACCATCAGCGTGAGGCGCGCGCCATGGAGCAGACGCGAGAGGATATCGCGGCCCTGGTCATCCGTGCCGAGCAGATGCCCCGCCGTGCCGGGCGGCAGGAGCCGCGCCCCGGCCAGATCGCCATCATAGGGCGAATAGGGCGCAAGCAGGCCCGCGAGCGCCGCCAGCACCACGAGGGCCAGAATGATCGCAAGGCCCACCAGCGCGAGCCGGTTCGCCGCGAAGCTGAGCCAGACCATATAGGCCCGCCCGAGCCGCGCCTGCCGGCGCGAGGCGGGCTGGTCGCTCAGGAGCCATTCCCGGGTGATCGTCATTTGTCGCGCGTCCTCGGATCGAGCGTCCGGTACAGCAGGTCGGACAGCAGGTTGAGCGCAATGAACACCGCCCCGATGACCAGCGTGCCGCCCAGCACGGCGTTCATGTCGGCGTTCTGCAGGGAATTGGTGATGTAGCTGCCAAGGCCCGGCCAGGAGAACACGGTCTCGGTCAGCACCGAGCCTTCGAGCAGCCCGGCATAGGACAGCGCAATCACCGTAACGAGGGGCACCGCCGCATTGCGCAGCGCATGCGCCCAGATGATCCGCCGCTCCGACAGGCCCTTGGCGCGGGCGGCGATGATATATTCCTGCCCGAGTTCATTGAGCATGAACGAGCGCGTCATCCGGCTGATATAGGCCATGGAGAAATAGCCGAGCAGGCAGCCCGGCAGCACGATGTGGCGGAATACGTCCCAGGCCACGTCCCATTGCCGCTGCAAGATGGCATCGAGCAGGAACAGCCCGGTGATCGGGGTGAAGCTGTATTCATAGACGATGTCGATCCGGCCCGGAAAGGCCACCCACCGCAGCTTCGCGTAGAACAGCAAAAGCCCGAGGAGCGCGAGCCAGAAGATCGGGATCGAATAGCCCGCAAGCCCCACCAGCCGCACCAGCTGATCGGAGAGGGAGCCGCGCTTCACTGCCGCCAGCACGCCCAGCGGAACGCCGATCAGGGTGCCGACGATGGTGCCGAAGGTGGCGAGCTCGAGCGTCGCCGGGAACACGCGGGCAATGTCTTCGGCCACCGGATGGGTGGTGAGCACCGATGTGCCCAGATCGCCGGAGAGGACCTGTTTCAGATACATCCAGAACTGCTGCCACAGCGGCAGATCGAGCCCCATTTCCGCCCGCACCCGCGCATAGGCGGAGGCGGGGGCCCGGTCTCCCAGCACGGCCAGAACCGGGTCCACCGGCACGACGCGGCCGATGAAGAAGGTGACGGCCATCAGGCCAAGGAAGGTGGAGACGAGCACGACCGCGAAGCGCAGAACGCCCCCCAGCCGCTTCGTCATCCGGGCGCGCGCGCGCCCGGAGCCGGAGTGTGCCGCCATCTCAGTTCTTCGAGACGGGGGCGAGGAGGTTCGAATCGAAGGTTGGGCCCAACTTGTAGCCCGAGAGCTTGTCCGAATAGCCCGCAACCTCGACCTGCTGATAGACCATGACATAGGGCCCGGTCGCCAGAACCTTCTTCTGCAGGTCCTCGTAGATCTCGGCGCGCTTGGCGGCGTCCTTCTCCAGCAGCGCGGCCTTGGTCTCGGCGGTCAGCGCGGGCACGTCCCAGGCGTTGCGCCAGGCGAGCGTCTTGGATTTGCCCTCGTCCGAATTGTCCGGGTTCGCCGAGAAGGTCTCCGCGTTCGAATTCGGGTCCCAGTAATCCGAGCCCCACTGCCCGATATAAATGTCGTGATTGCGGGCGCGGTATTTGGTCAGGGTCTGCTTGCCGTCCCCGGGGATGATCTCCACCTTGATCCCGGCCTTCGCGGCGCTCTGCTGGAAGGCTTCGGCAATGCCGGTGACGGGCTGGGTGTTGCGCACATCCATGGTCACGGTAAAGCCGTCCTTCAGCCCGGCCTTCGCCAGCAGCTCCTTGGCCTTCGCCACGTCGAGCTCGTAGGGCTTATCCTCCAGGGCGCCGAGCTGGCCCTTGGGCAGGAAGGTCTGGTGGATCTCGCCGATGCCCTTGATCAGCGTGCTGCCCACGGCGTCATAGTCGAGCAGGTATTTCATCGCCTCGACCACCTCGGGCTTGGCAAGGTTGGGGTTCTTCTGGTTGAGGCTGATGTAATACACGGTGCCCTTCGCGGCCGATACGGTCTTCAGCGCGCCGTTCTTCTGCACCGCCTCCACATCGCCCGGATCGAGGTTGCGCGCCACATCGATATCGCCCGCCTCCAGCGCCAGCCGCTGGCCCGAGCTTTCCTTCATATGGCGGTAGATCACCCGCGCGAGCTTCGGCTTCTCGCCGAAATACTTGTCGTTGCGCTCCAGCACGACCGCCTCGTTGGCCTTCCAGACCTTGGTCACGAAGGGGCCGGAGCCCGCGTAGCCCGTCTTCAGGAATTCGTTGCCGAAATCGGTGTCGTATTTGTATTCGTCGGTGGGGGTGACGGCCTTGGCATGCTCCATCACCACCTTCTTGTCCACGACCGAGCCCACGGTCGAGGTCAGAACGTTCAGCACGAAGCTCGGCGCATAGGGCTGGTCCACGGTCAGCGCGAAGGTGGTGGCATCCACCGCGCGCGCCTTCTCGGCCACATTGGCGCCGGTCAGGCCGAACTGGTTCAGCAGGAAGGCGGGGTTCTTGTCGAGCTTCACCGCGCGCTCGAAGCTGAAGGCCACGTCTTCGGCGGTGATCGGGTTGCCGGAGGCGAAGGTCAGCCCGGGCTTGAGCTTGAACGTATAGGTCAGCCCGTCCTCAGAAATGGTCCAGCTTTCGGCCAGGTCGGGCTGGATCTTCGAAGTGTCGTTCGCATCGAGGCGCACCAGCAGGCTGTAGGAGTTCGCGGTGATCTCGGCGGTGCTCAGCTCGAAGGCTTCGCCCGGGTCCAGCGTGATGATGTCGTCGATGGCGAGCGCCTCGACCAGCGTATCGGCCGGCGTCGCGGCGGCCGCGGGCAGGCCGCTCGCCACGGCGGCGATGCAGGCGCTCGCGGTCAGCATCATCATCTGCTTGCGGAAAAGGAACATCGTCTAACCCCCTTGCTATGTTGGTTTTTAGGACAGGCGCTGCCAACGGAAGCGACGCCCGGCCGCCCCAGTATCCCCGGCCTTAGCGGAGGTCTGTGGCGCCGTGCGCATGCCCCGCGGCTGCGAGTCTGTGTCGACATTAAGCGTACATCTGCGTGCTGACAAACCCGAAAGCGGCCTCACGTCCGCGTGTGCGGGGTGAAAAGGGGGCTTGCGGATTTATATTAGCAGGCTAATTAGTGTGCATGCTTACTAATGGTGGGGCCATGGGCGAAGACAGCCTTCTGCTCGAAGCGCTTCTGCGCGTGATGCGCGAGATCCGCAGCCAGTATGACAGTTCGGCCCGGGCGGTGGGGCTGACGCTCGCGCGGGCGCGGGTGGTCACCACGCTGGCGCGGATGGAGGGCGCGACCCAGGCGGAGCTTGCGGGCGCGCTCGAGATCGAGCCGCCGACGCTGAAGCGACAGCTGGAGGCGCTGGAGCGCGACGGCTTCATCGAGCGGCGCCCGGTCGGCACGGATGCACGCAAGCGCGCGCTGTTCCTGACGCCGCGGGCACGCGCCGCGCGCACCACGCGCTTCATCGAGAATGTGCGGGCGGAGCTGATGGAGGGCGTTTCGCCGGGAGAGCAGGCCGTGGTGCGCCGGGTGCTGGAGCGCATCGCCGACAATTGCGAGAAGCTGTCCCGGCCATGAGTGCGACGGACAGCATTCCCGAGGGCGTGTTCAACATGCCGGTGCCGCGGGCGCTGGCCTATATGGCGGCATCGGTGCTGATCGGGCTTGGCGCGGGGCTGGGGCAGGGGCTGGTTTCGGCCAATGTCGCCCAGCTTGCGGGCGATCTGGGCGTGACGACGGCCCAGGCCAGCTGGCTGCTCGTGGCCTTCGTGCTGCCGCGGGCGGCGATGCCGCTGATGCTGATCAAGATCCGCACCCAGTTCGGCCTGCGCCGCTTCGCCGAAGTGGCGATCGTGTGCTATGTGCTGGTGGATTTCGCAGCCCTCTGGATCGACGATCTGCGCTCGGCGGTGGTGGTGGAGCTGCTCTCGGGCGGGGCCTCTGCGGCGCTTTCCACGCTGGCCTTCATGTATATCCTGGAGCCGCTGAACCCGCAGTGGCGGATGCGGCTCGGGCTGCCGGTGGCGCTTGCGTTCCTGACCATGGGGCCCTCGCTCGCGCGGGTGGTCTCGCCCGCGCTGATCGGCGATGGCGGGCTCGTGCGGCTGCATCTGATGGCGCTCGGGCTGGCGATGGTGTCGCTTGCGCAGGTGTTCCTGCTGCCGCTGGGCCCGGTGCCGCATATGAAGGTGATCCGGCCGCTGGATCTGCTCAGCTTCGCGCTCATAGCCTTCGGCTTCGGCGGGCTGATCACCGGGGCGGTGATGGGGCCGATCTACTGGTGGCAGGAGGTCAGCTGGATCGGCGCGCTCCTCGCGGCGGCGGTGGCCTCGCTCACACTCGCGGTCGTCATCGAGCTGCGCCGCGCGGAGCCGCTCATCGATATCCGCTGGCTGGTCTCGCCCGCGATGCTGCACCTTTCGGCGACGCTTCTGATCTTCCGCATCATCCTGTCGGAGCAGAGCACCGGCGCGCCACGCATGTTCTTGGCGCTCGGGCTTTCGCCCGGGCAGATGGCGCCCCTGTTCGCGCTCATCTGCCTCGCGACGCTGGCGGGCGGCATCGCCTGCATCGGCTGGATCCGGCCCGGGCGCGAGCCGCAGTTCCACCTCGTGGCGCTGTTGCTGATCGCGGCCGGTACCTGGATGGACTGCCACGCCACGATCGAGACCCGCCCCGAACAGATGTATCTCAGCCAGGCGATGATCGCCTTCGCGGGGATGCTGTTCATGCCGCCCGCGATGATGGCGGGGCTGCTGCAGGCCTTCCGCAAGGGGCCGCAATACATCCTGTCGTTCATTATCGTCTATATCTCCACGCAGAGCATCGGCGGCATCCTCGGCTCCGGCGCCTTCACCACGCTGATCAACATGCGCCAGGCCTTCCACTACCATACGCTGCAGGAGGAGCTCCTGGCGACGCATGCGCCCTATACGGCGGAGCTCGCGCGCCAGGTGCTGCGCCTCGCGCCGCAGATCGGCGATTCCGCGCAGCTGCGGGCGCAGGCGCTGGTGCAGATCGCCACCGAAGCCTCAAACCAGGCCTATGTACTGGCCTATAACGACGCCTATTTCCTTACCTTCCTGCTTGCGGTCTTCGCCGCCTGCGCCCTTTGCCTGCACCTGTTCCGGGACTGGCTGATGGCGCAGATCGCGGCGCGCCGCACCATCCTCCCCGAGACCGCATCATGACCAAAGACCATATCCTCCCCACCCTCATCGCCGCCGTGATCGGGCTTGCGGGCGTGCTGCTGCTGCTGTTCGCCTGGCGCCTGCCGCCC
>NZ_JAYRZN010000064.1:0-11032 GCF_041916475.1 Paenirhodobacter sp. | reverse complement strand
GATCTGGCGCCCTCGCCGCGTGGCACGCAGCCGCTCGTGCGCGATCCGGCCGGGGCGCGCGCAGCGCAGCCTGCGCCGCCCGATGCGGCCAGCCCGGCTCCGGAGCCCCTCACCTCCGAAGCTCCCGGGATTCCGCCGGAATCTCAGATGTGCATGGAGAATATCGCGGCTGCGACCGAGGCGCCGGTGCCGGAGCTGGCGCCGGGCAGCGCCACCGGAGTGACCATTTCCGATACGCCGGTGCCGCCGCCCCCGCCGCTGCCGGCGCCAGTGCGCACGGGCATGGCGCAGATCATCGCCCGGCTGCTGGCCGACCCGGCCGGGCAGGCGCAGCCGATCATCGATAAGGCCCGGGCCGAGGCTTATCCGAACGCGATCCTCAACAGCCAATATCCCGAGATCGGCAATGACCGGGCGGCGGGGGTGACGGCGGCGCTGAGCGCGCAGCTGCGCCGGGTCGCGGAGCAGGCCGGGGTGACGTGGGCGGAGCTGGAGGCGGCCGTCGCGGCGCGCCGGGCGGAGGTGGCGGCGGCGGCGAACCAGTCCCGCGCGGAGGCGGAGGCCGGCGGCGAGGCGGGCACGGAAGCGGTGTGCCGCGAGGGCGGCGCGGAAGAGAGCGCGGTGGAGGCCGCGCGCGACGGGGTGGAGGCCCATACCGGCGCAGTGGTGGATGCCGCGGCGGGCGCGGACAGCCCGGCCGTGATCAACCGGCGCCGCGATGAGCAGATCGGGCGGCTGAACCGGCGCGCGGCGCGGCTGCGGGTGGATTATGAGACGGCCCGGCTGCGGCGGCATGCCGCGCTGGAGAGCGCCGGGGCGCGCCAGCAGGCCGCCTATGACGAGACCGAGCGCCAGGATGCCGCGGCGATCACCGCCGCCGGGCGGCCGGAGACGGCGATGGCCGATATCATGGAGCGCGGGCGGATCCGATTCTGGGCGGATACCGAGCGGCGGCGGGTGGGCAACGAGGTGGCGCGGCTGAAGGCCGAGGCCACCACGGACGCGGAGGGGTTTCGCGCCGAAGTGGCCACGGCGCTGAGCGAGGCCACCACGATGGTGCGCGACTGGGCCAGCGGCCAGACCACGGCGAACGAGGGCTTCTTCGAGGGGCTGCTGCGGCGGTTTCGCGAATGGGGGCAGCTGGCCAATGCCGAGGCCGAGGTCTGGGCCGAGGAGCGGGCGGGGGAGGCGCGCGACGCCACGCTGGTGAATGCGGGCCTGCTGAGCCAGTTCGTGGCGAGCCAGGGCGAGACGGTGGACGTGGCTACGAACGCGGCCTTCCAGAGCCTTTCGGCCGAGCAGCAGGAGGTGATCCGCGCCTATTATGCCGCCCCGCCCGGCGCGCGGGATTCGCTTGGCGCCGTGGCGGCGGGGCTGCGCTACCGGCTGGCGGCGGAGGAGCGCGAGAGCCTGATTTCGGCCATGCAGGCCGAGGTGATGGCGAAGCCCGACAGCGATGCCTACAAGCTGCAGGCCATCGGCCAGGCGGAAACGGCGGGCTTTTCGGCAGAGCGGATCGCCGATCAGCTTTACAAGGCGATGTATGGCGGTGTGACCGGCTGGGGTACCGACGAGGATGCGATCTTTGCCGCGCTTTCGGGGGCGACGCCGCTGCAGGGCAAGGCGGTGCGGGCGATGTACCGCGAGAGCCATGGCCGCGACCTCGATGCCGATCTGCGCGACGAGATGGGCGGGGCGGAGCTCGACCGGGCCGAGGCGCAGCTGCGCGGGGATGCGGTGGTGGAGGCCGCGGCCACGCTGCGCGACGCGATGGACGACTGGTACGGCACCGACGAAGACGCGATCATGCGCGCCCTGCGCGGCAAGACGCCCGAGCAGCGCGCGGCGATCGTGGCCGAATACCGGCGCCGCTATGGCCGCGACCTCGATCTGGATCTGGAAGGCGATCTGAGCGGACACGACCTGGAGCGGGCGCGGGCGCTGCGCGAGGGCGATACCGCGCGCGCCGATGCGATTGCCATCGATCAGGCCATGCATGGCGGGTTCCTGGGCCTCGGGATCGGGACCGACGAGGGTCAGATCGAGGGGGTTTATGCCGATATCCGCGCCGATGTGGCGGCGCAGCAGGTGCTGGGCGCGGACGGGCGGATGCGGCCGATGACCGAGCCCGAGATGGAGGCGGAGATCGCCCGGCGCAATCAGGCGGTCGAGGGCTCCTACAATGTGCGCTACGGCGCGCCGGGGGACGGGGAGAGCGCGCTGCGCCAGGCCTATCGCAGCGATATGAGCGGGCCGGAGCTGGACCTGGCCAATGCGCTTGCCGACAACGATCTGGTTGCGGCCGATGCGGCACGGCTGGAGACGGAGCGCCGGGGTATCATCTATACCGACGATGACGCGGTGAATGCGGTCCTGGAGACCCAGTATCAGCGCGAGCTGGACCGGCTGCAGCGCGACCCCGACTGGCGCGCGCGGCGCGATGCGCTGCGCCGCCGCGCCACGGAGGAGAACTGGGATCCCTATCAGGTGGCCGCGGCGGAGCGGAACCTGGACCGGGAGCTGGCCGCGGCCGCGCGGGCGGGCGGGGCGCGCAACATGCAGGCGCTGGAGAGCCGCTACAACGCGCGTTACGACAGCACCGGCCTGCGCGGCGGGCTCGATGGGCTGATCCGGGCGAACATGTCGGGGACCGACCGGGAAAAGGCGCAGAAGCTGCGCGAGCAGGGCGGCTGGCTGACCCCGGCGCAGCGGGTGGATTTCGCGAGCCGGGGCCTCGGGACCGACGAGGCGGATTTCACCCGCGCGACCGAAGGCCTGACCGCGCGGGAAATAGAGGACATGAACCGCGAGCTGGCGGCCATGGGCCGGCCCACGGTGCAGGAGATCGCGGCCGAGGAGCTGGACGGGCGCGAAGGCTTCGACATGCGCCTGCGCCTGCGCGGCGTGCCGGAAAATGCGCAGCAGGAGATGGCGCTGGCCGAGGCGCGGGTGAACTGGGAGCTGGTGAATTCGCCGATCACCGGGCACGAGCGCGACGTGATGACGACGCGGCTCGCGCGGATGCAGGCCGAATACCGGCTGCTCACCGACCCGGCCACGCCCGCCGCCGAACGCGCCCGCGCCACGGCGCAGTTCCGCGGCCGCGGCACCGGGATGCAATCGGCGGTGGAGCTTTACCGCGCGCGGGTGGATGCGGTGACCGATGCGGTGACGACGGCGGTGGCGCTCGTCACCGCGATCGCGGTGACGGTGGCCACGGGGGGGCTCGCGGGCGCGATCCTGGGGGCGCTGGCGGCGGCGGCGATGTCGATGCTCTATAAATCCGCGCTGAAGGGCGCGGCCTATGGCGGCGAGGAAATGGCGCTCGATGCGGTGATCGGGATCGTGGATGCGGCGGCGGCGGCGGCCACGTTCGGCGTCGGCAATGCGCTCTTGCGGGTGGCGTCGGCGGGCAAGCCTGCCGTTGGGCGGCTGGCTTCGTCGCGGCTCGCCGCGGCTCTATCTCGGATGGCGCAGACCGGCAGGCGCGCGAGCCGGATCCTGGCCCATGGCGTGGCCGAGGGGATCGAGGGGGCGGCGGGCGCGCTGCCGTCGGCGCTGGCGGGGAACCTGCTGAACGATGCCAACTGGGAGCATGGCAACCCGGCGCTGAACATCCTTTCGGGGACGATGGTGCAGACGGGCTTTGGCGGGCTGGTCTCGGGCGGGATCGGCGGGCTCGGCGGCATCGGGCGGCCGCATCTGCCCGTGCCCGATGTGACGGTGCCGCGCGGCGCCCGGCCCGAGTTTCACAGCGGGGATATTCTGGGCGCGCGCGGCACGCCCGCAGACCGGCTCAGCGCCTGGCGGGCGTTCAAGGCCGAGAACCCCGAGGCCCGGATGGGCGACTTCCTGCGCCAGTTCGATGCGGCGGCCGAGGCGCGGCTGAAGGCCGATGCGCTGGATGCGGGGCTGCAGCGGCAGATGCGCGGCGCGGTTCTGGCCGGGATGCCGCCCGCGGCGCGGCGCGATTTCGCGGGGATCCGGGTGGAGGTGCTGCCCGAGGCCGATTTCCGCGCGCTGACCCGCTCCGAAAGCGGGGTCGCGGTGACGCTGGTGGAGAATGGCCGCCCGCGGATCGTGCTGAACGGCGCGCCGGAGGCGGCGTCGCTGCGGCTGGCGGCGCTGCGCGAGGAGGGGGTGCATCTGGCGCAGCTCGCCGATCCGGAGCTGGGGCCGCTGGTGCTGCGGCTGGACGAGGCGCGGATGAAGGGCTGGGACCGGCTTTCGGTGGGCGAGCGGGTGGAGCTTTACCGGCTGAAGATCGGGCTGGAGGCCGATGCGCAGATCCGGCTGATGCGCGGCCTCGCAGCGGATTTCGCCCGGCTGCCGCCCGGGGCCGCGCGCGATGCGCTGGCCGAGCAGATCGCCCGGGCGGAGGCGACGCTGATGCGGCTGGAGGCGCGGGCGGCAGAGGTGGCGCGGATTGGCCTTTTGCAGCGGATCGCGATGGCGACGGGGCTGAAGCGCGCGCCGCAGTTCCTCGATCAGCCTGCGCGGCTGTTCAACAAGGGGCTGAAAAAGGCCGCCAATACCAATGGGCCGCCGGTGTTTGCCGTGCTCGACGATGCCGCCCTGCCGGCCCGGGGCGCGCTGGTGACGGACAGCCCCTACCCGGCGCGCTCCGGGGTGCCGGAGCTGCAGGGGCGACTTGCGGAAAATGTGGCGCCGGCGCGGCTGTCGGAGATCGAGCTGAAGGACGGCGCCCAGTTCCGCGCGATTCCGGAGGGCGGCGCCGAAGCCGCGTTCCGGGTGAAGGACGGCCAGCTGCAGATGCAGACCGGCACCCGCTGGCGCCCGGCGAAGCCCGGCAAATACACCCGGCCGGATGCGGGCGGCCCGGCGTTCGAGTACAATGGCGGGCGGCGGGTGCATGTGCGGCGCCATTACCGCAAGGTGGAGTTTTTCGACCCGGCGAAGCCCGATGTGGTGCTGGAGCTGCGGGAGGAGACGCTGCACCTGAACCGCAACGACCTGAGCTTCACCCATTGGGACATCAGCGGCGGCGAGATCGCGAAGCGCGGGCGGGTGGCGGAGGCGCAATCGCGGCTGATGTCGGCGGCGCTGGCGGCGGATCCGAAATCGGGGGTGCTGGCGAGCTTTCAGGTCCAGCGCGCCGATGGCACGGGCTTTGATGGGGTCGAGCTGCGGATCGACGCGGAGGGGCGGCCCTATCTGGCGGTGGTGGAGGTGAAGGCCTATCCCGACAATTGGGTCGGCTATCATGAATTCACCGCGGTGAGCCGCTATGAGGGCAATCCGGCGGCGGGGCTCTCGCCCGGCAATCTCGATGACAATCTGGCCGATATGGCGGCGCGGCTCCGGCCCACGCGTGCGGAGCGCATTGCGGCGGAGGCCGAGGCCGCGGCGCGGCTGATGGCGCAGGACGGCGGCGGGGCGGAGCTGGACCGGAACCTGGAATTCCTGGCCGATCTGATGAACGACGGGCCGATGGCGGCGCTGAGCCGGCAGCAGCCCTACAGCGCCGCCGAGCTGGCCGCCGAAACAGAGCGGATCCTCGATGGCGTGGTGGCGCAGCGGCTGGGGATCGCCGCGGATCAGGCCCGACAGGTGCGCGCGGCGCTGGAGGCGGGCGATGTGGAGCTGCTGCTGCGGCTGAGCCCCGGAACGCGGGTGGGCAACCGCGGCGCCCAGACCACGCTGCCGCGGCTGCGGACGGATTGGGAGGCGCTCCTGGGCAAGGATGTGGTGAAGCGGTTCCGCGGCGTCCGGGTGGAGGAGATCGAGGCGAAGGCTATTGCGGCCATGGCGGCGCATCCGGGCGTGGGGCCGAGTGGCGTGGCCGCGGCGCCGTTCATCTCCGGCGCGGGGCAGGTGTTTGACGTGGTGCCGGTGCCGAGCGGGGGGCTGCGCACGGGGGCCGGCGGCTCGGTAGAGGCCTTCGCCGGGGTGCTGGCGGAGCGGCTGCGCAGCGCCGTGATCCTGCCCGATGGTAGCCACCGTGAGCTCGGCCTCGTCGTCGATTTGAGCGACCTTATTGGCGACAAGGAGGCGCTGCGCGCGGCCATTCTCGCGGCTCTGCAGGCGCGGAACCTGCCCGCGGGGACGCTCGGGCGGGTGGCTTTCGTGCTGAACCGCCGGTAGCCTTGGGAGAGATGCGCATGTGCAGGACCGACAGGCGAGGGAGATGACAGCCATGCCACAGACCGGCACCACACCCGCGGACTGGCCCGGGCTGATCGCGATGCTGACACGGGATCCGGCCGTCGTCGCGCGGCTGTTTATGGCCGATTTCCGCGATGCGATGGCGCATGCGCCCGGGGATCCGCTGTTCGGCCCGCCGTTTCTGGCGGCGGCGGGGAGCGTGGCGCTCGGGCTGGCCCTGGGGCAGGAGGCGGTGATGGCGCGGATCCTGAAGGACATGCTGCCGCTCGCCCGCGCCGTGCAGGCGGCGCCCGGGCCGGGCCTGGCTGCGCAGACCTTTGGGGCGCTGGCGGTGCATGACCTTGCGGCTGCGGCCGGGCTGCCGATGGATGGGCTGGATCCGGCGGCACTGCTCGGCCGGCTGGAGCACCGGGACCGGTTCGGGCCGGGCGGGCGGCGCCGGGCCGCGGCGGCAATGGCCGCCCATGGCCGGCTGGACGCGGCGCGCGCGGTCCTTGAAGCGCCCGAGGAAGAGACCCCCGCGGAGATTGTGGCCGACATCGTGGCCTTTCTGGCGGCGCTGCCCAGGGCGGAAGCCGAATGGGAGGCGCTGCTCGCGGCCTTCCCGGCGCGTTTCGCGGCCGATCAGTTCGACTGGCCCGAGCTTTACTGGCTCACACTGGCGCTCTGCCGCCCCGAAACGGCCGCGATGGCACGGCTGCGGCAGGCGATCGCCGCCCGGGCGGGCGCGCGGCCGTGACCCGGCACCGGCTCGATCCGGCTCTGGGCTTTGCGGCGCTGGCGGCGCGGTTGCGGGCTCTGGGCTGGCACGAAGAGCGCCTGCCTGCGCTGTTGCCGCCGCTGATCCCCGGGGAGCCGGAGCTTGCCCGCTTCCGCCGCGGCGATGCGGTGCTGGACTATGGCTTCGACCCGGTGCGGGGGCTGCGCTGGCTGGAGGGGGCGGAGGATCCGTTCGGCCCTGCGGAAGATGCGCTGGTGGCGGTATTGCGGGGCGGGGTGGAGGAGGCGTCCCGCGCGGCCATCGTGGTGGCGCGCAAGGGGCTTTGCGCGCTCGCGCCCCTGGTGGAGGCCATGGCGCGCCCTTCTGCGGCGGCCTATGAGCGGCCGGAGCTGGAGCTGTTCACCGCCGTGCGCCGCGTGGTGCTGGCCTGCCTGCGCGGGCAAGCGGAGGAAACGGAGGCGCAGGCGCGGTTTCGCCGCTGCCTTCTGGGGCAGGATACGGACCCGGACATGATGCTGCGGCTGGCGCCGCTGCTGCCTGCCGGGGCGGAGGGCGGCATGGCGTGGATCGGCCTGCCGCCGCCTGTGCCGCGTGCGTGCCTGCCGAACCCGCCGCGGCGCGTTGCGCGGCCGGAGGGGCTGCGCTTCGGGCCGCTGGCCGGCGCGCCGCTGCCTGCGGAAGCGCTCGGCCTGCGCGGGCGGCTTGTGACGGCAGAGGAGCTGGAGGCGGCGTTGCGTGGCGCGGATGGGCGGCCCTTCCCGGGCGGCCTGTCGCCGCAGGCGCCGCCGCCCGCGGGCTGGCCGGAGCCGGTACCGCCGGAGGGCGAGTGGGTGATGAAGGAGGGGGCGCTGGCGGTGGCCCTGCCGGGGCGGATCGGGCGCTTTCGCCGCCCGCTGGAGGGCGCCCGCCATGCGATGCGCCCGGTGCAGAACGAAACCGCGGGGTGATGCGGCGCTTACTCCCGCCCGGCGTCGAGCGCGAGCGGGCCGTCGGCCTCCAGCCGGATCCGGCCCCGGCCGACGCGCAGGAGGCGCAGCGGCGCCTGCTTTTCCTCGAGGCGCCGGCGCAGCAGCAGGCGGGTTTCAAGGTTGTCCTTGAGCTCCGGCATCCGCGCCCCGGCGGCAAGACGCAGCTCGCGGTTGGTGAATTCGCTCCGGCCATCGCTCAGGTGCCACTCCATCATCAGGCGCAGCAAGGTCCCCGCCACACCCTTCACGATATAGACTCCGTCGATGAACACGCTGTCGTCATAGCGGTGATGGGCGATGCGGATCGGCTTTCCCGTCGCCGGGACGGGGGGCGGGGGTGCCTGCCGCGGCTCGGCGATCGCCGCTTCGCGCTCGCTGGCCCAAAGGGCCAGTGCGGCCTGCGCGGCGAGGATCTGCAAGGCCGCCTCGTCCTCGTCGCGAAAGGCGAGGCGGCTCTCGCTTTCGAGGAACAGAACGCCCGTCACCACGCCGCGCGCGATCATGGGAATGGCGATCTGGCTCATGGCCCGCGGCAATTCCGGGAAGGCGATGGAGCGGGACGCGTTCTCGGTCAGCTCCGCCTCGAGGCCGATGGCCTCTCCGAAGCGGCGCAGGCGGCTCATGTCGCTCACCTTGGTCGTCTCGCCACTGCTCACCGCTTCGCCGATGAGCCCCTCGCTGCCGGAAATTTCCGAGCCGAGGCCGGAGCGGGCGTAGCCGAGACTGCCGGTGGTGATCAGGCCAGAGCTGCCGCCGTCGCGGACCAGAACCAGCCCGTGGCTGTAGCCGAGCACATCGCGGATGCCATGGAGCAGGCAGTCGATGATCTCATCGGTGCCGGACTGGCGCTCGATGGCGCGGGCCGCCTCCGCGAGCCGCGGAAGGCTGACAGGGGGGCGCACGGCTTCGGGCGGCGGGCTTTCGACCGGCGAGGGCACCTTCTCGATGCCGTGCACGCGAAAGATATCGGCGCTGCGCAGGCGCATCACTTCGGACATGCCGACCTGGGCGCTGGTGGCCTTGAGCTGGCGCGAGATCTTGTCGAACAGCTCGCCGGAATCGACCGAGCGCACGAACCCGATATCGAGCAGGAACTGGTCTCCGGTGAAACCGTCGACGAGGATCAGCGTGACCTTGGGGTTGGCGCGCACATTCGCCGCCGTCTTCGCGAAAAACTGGTTCGACAGCGCGACATGGTCGTCATCGACCCGCAGGACATGCGACAGGTAGGAAATATTCGGCATGCCATCGGCGGCCGCGGTGGCGATGATCGAGGGGATGACCCCTTCGAAACAGGGGGCGAGGTCGCTCAGGCGCAGGTTCATGAGGCGGGTATCCCGGCGCGCATTCCGGCGAGGGGGCCCGGGGTCTGGACATAGATCTCGGTGATGACGAGGCGGGCGACGCGCGCGCCGCGCGCCGTGAGCCAGGGCAGGATCAGATGATTGGACACGCCGAGGGATTCGAGCGCCCCGGTCGCGGCGGCGATGAATTGGCCGGCACGTTCCAGATCCTGCGCCTCCGTCTCGCGCAGGGCTGCTGCCCCCTTGAGCTGGAAGGTGACATAGTCGGCCGGGCTGACGAAGGTGACGGCGAGCTTGCCGGTTTGCGGCACCGCTGTTTCGAGGCGCGGCCATTGCCAGCCGGAGAAAATGATGTCGAGGCTTTCGCGATCCTCATGCACGCGAAAGCCCACCCCGCGCCCGGCCGAGGGCCGGCCCTGCCGATCGGCCGCCGCGACGATGCACATCAGCGGCCGCTTCAGGAAATCAAGCAGATCATCATCCAGCTTCAACGCCGCCCCCGGTCCGGTCCTGCAGCATTTTAGCAGTCTTTTAGGATATGCCCATGGATTTGCGTATTCATTTAGGAACGCGGATCTCCGCGCAACGCTATCAAGGCGCCAGATCCCGGGCGACCGCCGCCGGGGCCACAGAGCCGGATGACGGCAGAGCGAAAGGGAACCCGAAAATGAACGATATGTCTTTGCGTGAGGGTGCGATGGCGCTCTCGGACGGGCAGATCGATGCCTATCTCGCGCGGATCGGCATGGAGCGCCCGCGCAGCCCCGACCTGCGCAGCCTGACGGAACTGCATAGTGCCCATCTGCTGTCCTTTACCTGGGAGGCACTGGATGCCTTCATGGGCTGGCCGTCGGAGGTAAGCCCTGCTGCCGCCTTCACAAAAATGGTGGAAGGGCGCCGGGGGGGCTGGTGCTACGAGATGAACGGGCTGTTCGGCGCCGTTCTGGCGGGGCTCGGGTTCCGGGTGACGCGACTGTGCGGGGGCGTCAACCGGGAGATCCTCGGCGACGTCGCAATCGGCAATCACCTGACGCTGCGGGTCGATCTCGAGCGCCCTTATCTGGCCGAAGTCGGGGTTGCGGATGCGATTATCGCGCCGGTGCCACTCGCCGAAGGGAAGATTAGCCAGCGTGACTTCGATTTTGCGATCATGCCCGTGGACGGCGGCTGGATGCGCTTCCGGAACCACGCCCGCGGCATCGCTCGGAGTTTCGATTTCCACCCCGGTCATAGCGACGAGGACGCGATGGCGGCAAGCCATGGCTGGCTGATGCGGGACCCCGGGTCTCCCTTCACCAATGCGCTCGCGGTGTTCCGTCATACAGCCAATGGCTATGTCGCGCTGCAGAATGACTGTTTGCGGAATGTGACGGCGGCGGGCGTCAGCGAGCGGCGCCTGACCAGTGCGGACCATCTGGCCGATACGTTCGCGAGCGTCTTCGAACTGGATATCCCGGACGCCGCGCCGGTGTGGGACCGGATCCAGTCCCTCGCGCGAAACGCGGCTGCCTGAAGGCGCCGGCCGGTCGTCCTGACCATGTGTCATGGGGTGGGTCAGTCGATTTTCTCGTCGCATGAGCTGAGGCGGTTCGAATGAGAAAGAGGCGTTTCAAGGACTGGTGACCTGCCACGGGAGTTTTCCTCCATCTGCGATTAGAGTCCGGCCCATGGAGAGGACGGACGATGAAGAAGGCACGACTGACGGAAGAGCAGATCATTGGCATCTTGCAGGAGCATGAGGCTGGCGCGAAGTGTGCCGATCTCTGCCGCAAGCACGGGATGTCGGAAGGCACGTTCTATGCCTGGAAGGCGAAGTATTCCGGGATGACGGTGTCCGAGGCCAAGCGGCTGAAGGCGCTCGAGGACGAGAATGCCAAGCTGAAGAAGCTATTGGCCGAGCAGATGCTGGACAT
>NZ_JAYRZN010000063.1:0-11171 GCF_041916475.1 Paenirhodobacter sp. | reverse complement strand
CAGGCTTCGCCCGGCACCTGACCACCGCAATCGCCCGACCCGCTGCACGCGATGAGGGTTCCGCGCGCCGGGCGATTGCTCATCCCACGCCGAAAGGCGTAAATCAGCTAGCCCCGCTGCCGCATCACCCGCGCCACGAGCGGCGCAAGGGTGATGACGATGACGATCCGCATCAGGTGATGGCTGACCACATAGGTGAGATCAGCGCCGGCGATGATGGCGATGACCACCATTTCGGCCTGCCCGCCCGGCAGATAGGCCAGGAAGGCATCGAGCCCCGGCGCGAGGCCCAGCCCCACGATCGCCTCGATGAAGCCCAGGCTGATCAGCGCCAGGATCGCGGCATAGACGAGCCCCGCCGTCACATCCATGCGCAGCTCGCGCCCGGTGATGCCCACATATTTCACCCCAACGGTGATCCCGATGAACAGCTGCGCGGCCTGGATGATCTCGGCCGGCGGGCGGTGCTGGATCACACCCGAGAGCGAGAGGATCGTCGTCAGGATCATCGGGCCGAGGATAGAGGCGCCGAACAGGTGCACCCGCTCCGCGATCTTCCAGCCGAAGAAGCCCGACGCCGTCATCAGCAGGATTTCCAGCGGATCGGTGGCGCGGATCGAGGCTCCCGGCGGCTGCGACAGGTCCACACCCCAGAATGCATGCATCATGAGCGGCGCGACGGTCACGATGACCAGAACCCGCGTCGCATGGATCAGCGACAGCGCGCGCACATCGCCGCCCGCCTCCTCGCCGAAAACCAGCATGTCCTGCAGCCCGCCCGGCATCGCGGCATACCAGGCGGTCGGGTGATCGAAGCCGAAAACCCGCCGGAAGAGCGGATATCCGATCAGCGCAATGACCCCGATGAACAGCGGCACCAGCGCCAGAGAGGCCATGATATCCGGGAGATGCCCGATCACCTGAGGTGTGATCGACGCCCCCACCGCGACGCCCAAAAAGGTGCGCATGAATACCGCAAAGCCCCCTGCCCCCATCAGCGGCGCGCCCATCAGCGCGGCGATGAGGCAGGCCAGCATCGGCCCGAGCAACAGCGGCAGCGGCAGGCGCAACACGAGGAACACCCCCGCGCCGGCCGCCGCCAGCGCGAAGGTAAGCAGGCGGCGCCTAACCGAGGTCATGTTCTTCGAGCAAGGCCGCATATTGCGCGCCATGCATGTCGCGGTCGGCCGCTGCCCCCTGCACGACCGGGCGCGGGACCGAGAATTTGACCACCCGCAGATCGGCGATCTCGAACCGCTTCAGAAGCTGCTCGGGCACCTGGTAGAGCGCCGCGACCTCGGCATTGGACAGCCCCGCGCAAACCTGGTCATAAACTTCGGGCCGGTCGCAGAAGATGTCGATCGTTACCCAGAACGGCCCGGCATTCTTCGAGCGGACCTTGAGCACCATATCGCCGAGTTTCATGCCGCACCTCCCATCCGCACCGACGTCACCTCGAGCCGGAACGCCGACATCGGATCGTCGAGCCGCATCACATGGTTCAGCGCGAATTCGTACAGCGCGCCGCGATCGGTCGTGGCCGGAGAATAGGGGAAGGCGAACGTAGGTAGTTCCTCATCGTCCGTCAGCGGGTAATGCAGCACGAAGGGATTGATCAGCTTGCCGATTTCGCTCGCCTCCGCCTGGCTGCGCGCGGTGATCAGGCCCAGGACGCCAACCTCGACCGGATCCCCCTTGCGATTCTCCAGCGCGCCGAGCGCGCCATCAATGCCAATCAGCCGGAACTCCAGCGTATACTCGGCCGGATCGAGCACCATCCGGCTGCGGATCTCGCCAGTCAGAAAGCCGCTCAGCAGCTCCACCCATTGCCGCGCATGGACGACGTAATGGGCATTGCGCAAGATCGCGAGGATCGTCGTCTGATAGCCCGCGACCCGCGCGCCTTCAAGCTTCACCGTGTAGGGCCCGGGGACCCATTCGGAGCCCTCGACCCGCACGCTGCGCGCATCGATGGCGCTGTAGCGCGCCCCGGTCACATCGAGATGCCCGCCCGGCTCATAAAGCCGGAACGGGTCCGAGTTCTCGTAGAGCATATGCGCCGAAACCGAATGCGGCGTGCAGGCGGCGGTTTCGGCCAGCGGCGTGACGGTGAAGCCCGCCGTGTCGAAACCCACCATGATCACGCCCGAGGTCGGATTGGTGGAGCACAGCGCCCCGCATTCGGCGATCTTGGCGCCATGCCAGGCCCCGCCTGCGGCCTCCCCGCGCAAGAGCGGCAAGGCGGCGATGGTGGCGGTGTCGGTGGTGCGCCCGGCGATGACGATATCGGCGCCGGTGGCGAGCGCGGCCTGGATCTGCTCCGCCCCGGCCAGCGCCACGATATTCGTCAGCTCCGACAGATCCAGCTCCGGCGCCGGGGCCAGCGGCGCGATCCGCCCCGCCTCCGCAGCAAGCCGGATCCGCTCCAGCGGCTGGCTGGAATACAGACGCGCCACCTTCAGAGACTGGCCCAGCTCCTCGGCCAGTTCGAGGGTGATCGCGTACATCCAGTCGACCATGCTGTCGGTACCGCAGGTGCCCGCAGTCCCGATCACCAGCGGCACACCGGCCTCGGCGCGGGCCTGCATCAGCATGCGCCATTCGGATTTCGTCGCGGCGCGGGAGTATTTCGACACCCCGGCGCCCAGGCTGTAGGGGCCGCTGTCGGTCGAGCCGCCGTCGATACAGATGATATCGGGCTTCATCGCCACGCCGCGCGCCAGCGCCGCGTGGTCGAAGCCGAGCCCGAGCACCCCGGAGGGCACCAGAACGCGTGTGGTCATGTCAATCCTCGTTCGCGGTCAGATCGTGGGGGGAAGGGCTGGCTTCTTCAGCACCCGGCGCAGGAACATCGGCGCAAGGAACCCGAGCCCTGCGGCGATCCAGAGCTCTACCGCGATAGGCGAGCTGAACAGGAAGGTCCAGTCCCCGTTCGACAGAACCATCGCGCGGCGCAGGTTGTCCTCCATCGCATTGCCCAGAAGGATACCCAGGATCACCGGCACGGTCGGCATGTCGAGCTTGCGCATGACATAGCCCAGCACCCCGAACCCGTGATCACGCTGGTCTCGCGCAGAGGGCTGCACGGCCTGCCCCTGCCCCGCACCCGGCGCGACCTGATCGCCATGCTGCGCGAGAACCCGGAGCGCTTCACCGGCCGGATCGCAACCTATGACCCTGCGCGCTCGGGTGTGGGCTACTTCCTGCTTTCGCAGGACGATCAGTATTTCGAGGGCTTCTGGCGCCTCGCCGAAGTCATGGGGCGGCTCAACGTGCGGCAGGAATGCTGCTCCGACGACATGATCGCGCAGCTGCGGGCGGGCGAAGTGCTGATCGCCTACAATGTCGTGAGCAGCTATGTCTCGCGCTTCGCCCCCGACGACCCGGATCTCGTCCGGCTGTCCTTCGAGGACTACACACTCGCACTCCTGCGCACGGCGCTTATCCCCCGCATTGCAGCGAACCCGCAGGCCGGCGCAGAGCTGCTGTGCCACATCCTGTCGGCGCCGATTCAGCGTGTCATTGCAGAGCTGTCGGGCACACCATTGCCGGAGGGGAGCGGACCGGCCAGCGCCGCGCATCTGCGCCCGATCCGCCTGGATGCCGGGCTGCTGGCCTATGGCGACCAGCTCCGCCGCGCAGGCGCCCTGAACGAATGGGCCGCCGCCATGTCGCAACCAGACCAGGCCCCTGAGCCCCGCCCCGATGGCCCGAAATGAAACGGGGGGCCATCCGGCCCCCCGCATCCGTCAGTTCATGCCCAGAAGCCTTGGCAGCGAGAGCGATATCTCGGGGATGTAGGTCACCAGCATCAGGAAGATGAGCGCCGTGAAAAGCCACGGGAATGTGGATTTCGTGACCTCGGTCAGACCGAGCTTCGAAATCGCCGAGCCGACGTAGAGGTTCAGCCCCACCGGCGGCGTGCACAGCCCGATCTCCATGTTCACCACCAGCATGATGCCGAAATGGACCGGATCCACCCCGAGCTTCATCGCCACCGGATAGAGGATCGGCGCCATGATCAGCACGATCGCCGAAGGCTCCATCACCATGCCGATGAGCAGCAGCATCACGTTCACCATCAGCAGGAAGCCGATCTTGCCGAAGCCGAGGCCCACGATCCAGTCCGACAGCGCCTGCGGGATCTGCTCCGAGGTCAGGATGAAGGCGAACATCACTGCATTGGTGATGATATAGAGCAGCATCGCCGACATCGCCGCCGAATCCAGCAGCACCCGCGGCACGTCCTTCAGCGAGATGTCCTTGTAGACCCAGACCGCCACGACGAAGGCATAGACCGCGCTGACGGCGGCGGCTTCGGTCGGCGTGAAGATGCCGCCATAGATGCCGCCCATGATGATGACGATCAGCAACAGGCCCCAGACGCTCTCGCGGAACGCCTTCCAGCGCGCGCACCAGCTGGCCCGCTCCATCCGCGGATAGCCGCCCTTCCAGGCGCGCCAGATCGTGGTGGCGCCGAGCATCATGGCCAGCATCAGCCCCGGCACCACGCCCGCCATGAACAGCGTGCCGATCGAGGCCGACAGGATCGGCTGCCCTTCCGGCCCCGTCACCACCATCCCCGAGGTCGCGACGGCATACATCACCATCACGATCGAGGGCGGGATCAGGATGCCGAGCCCCCCGGCCGTGGCCACCGTGCCGACGCCAAACTGCGCCGGGTAGCCCTGCTTCACCATCGCCGGGATCAGGATCGATCCCACGGCCATCACCGTCGCGGGCGAAGAGCCCGAGATCGCCGCGAACAGCGCGCAGGCCACCACCGCCGCCAGACCCATGCCGCCATACCAATGCCCGACGAGCGCGGTGGCGAAGTTGATCATCCGCCGCGCCACCCCGCCATGGGTCAGGAAATTCCCCGCCAGGATGAAGAACGGGATCGCCATGATCTCGAATTTCTCGATCCCGGTGAACAGCTTCAGCGCGATCGAATCCATCGGGATATTGGTGAAGGCGAACAGGAAGCTGAACACCGTCAGCCCGAGCGCGATCGACACCGGCATGCCGGTGACCAGCAGCACCGCGAGGATCGCGAAGATGATGAGCGCGGTCATGCGTGGCCCCCCTCGGACAGGTCTTCGGCCTCGGTCTTCAGCCCGTCGACCGAGCTGTGGTCATGGTGGGCGATGTAGCCGGTCGTGAGGAACATCCACAGCGCCTGGATGAAGCGAAAGCACATCAGCGCCGAGCCGAACGGCACCGCCAGATAGACGATCCACATCTTGATCTCGAGATCGGGCGAAATCTGCCCGCCGCGATAGACGTGATAGACGAAATCCGCCCCGATCCAGGCGACGATGGCGGTGAAGATGATGCCGCCAGCCATCGCGATGGTGGTGACGATGCGGCGCGCGGGCCCCTGCAGCTTCTCCACCAGAATATCGACGCCGACATGGATGCCCCGGCGCACGCCATAGGCCGCGCCGAATTTCGCCATCCAGACGAACAGGTAGATGCAGGCCTCCTGCGCCCAGGTCAGCTTGACCGAATTGATCGCCTTGAAGGCCGAGCGGGCGGCATTGCTCAGCCAGGGCAGGTCATGGCTGCGGCCGACGCCGACCATATCTGCGGCGAAGCCGATGGAGAAACGGTGAACGACCGCGACGAAGATCAGCGCGACGGCACAGGCCATCAGCACCGAGATCAGGATTTCTTCGAACCGGTCGAGGATGCGCAACAGCATGGCGAACCTCATGAAAAGGGGGGCGCAGGCCGCGCCCCCGGTGGGTCACTCGGTGATGCCGAGCGTGTCATAGGCCTGCTTGATCAGGTCGGCGCCGATCCGGCCCGCCATCTCCTTGTGCACGGGGCGCAGCGCCGCCACCCATTCGGCGCGCTCTTCGTCGCTCAGCTCATAGAAGGTCGTCGTGCCCGCAGCCTTCATCGCGGCCAGCGCGTCGTCGTTCTCCTTTTTGGCGATCGAGTTGGCATAGTCGGTGGCCTCCGCCATCGCCTTTTCCAGGTTCGCCCGCACCGCCGGGTCGAGCCCCTCCCAGAACGCCTTGTTCACGATCACCGCATAGCCCAGATAGCCGTGGTTCGAGAGCGTCGCGTGCTTCTGCACCTCGTGCATCTTCTGGGTGTACATATTCGAGGGCGGGTTCTCGGTCCCGTCCACGACGCCCGTCTGCAGCGCCTGATAGACCTCGGAGAAGGCCAGCACCTGCGGCACCGCCCCAAGCGCCTGCATCTCCGCCTCGAGGATCTTCGACGACTGGATCCGCATCTTCAGGCCCAGGAAATCGTCGGGCACATGCAGCGGCGAATTCGCCGACATCACCTTGAAGCCGTTGTCCCAATAGGCCAGGCCCTTGATCCCCTTGGGCTCGAGCCGGGCGAGAAGATCCTTGCCCACCGGGCCATCGGTGATCTTGCGCAGATCGTCGTAGCCATTCATCAGATAGGGCAGATCGAAAAGCTCGAACTGCTGCACGCCCAGCGGGCCGAACTTCGCCAGCGACGGCGCCAGCATCTGCACCGCGCCAAGCTGCAGCGCCTCCAGCTCTTCCTTGTCCTTGTAGAGCTGGCTGTTGGGATAGACTTCGACCTTCACCGCGCCTTCGGTGTATTTCTCGGCCAGCTCCTTGAACTTCGCGGCGCCCTTGCCCTTGGGCGTATCGGGCGCCACCACATGGCTGAACTTGATGACGACAGGCTCCGCGCGCGCCGGGGCGGCGACGGACATGGCCAGAACGGCTGCGCCCGCAAGGCGGGCGAGGCTGCGACGGGTAAGCATCGGGGTTTCCTCCTTTGGGCCGCCCTCCAGCGGCCTCACATTCTTGTCATCTTGCGCGCCCGCCCGCTATTGTGGATTTCCGCAATCGCCGGGGGGAGGCTTGGCTGCAGGACCGAAGCACGCGAACGCCGCCTGGACCCCGGATGCACCCGTGCTGCGCCGGGGGGCGGACCTGCTGTCGCTGCTGCCTCTTGCGGCGATCCTCGCGCTGGTGGCGCTGGTCTGGGTCGCGGTCTGGACGGTGAGCCGCAGCGCCGACGAGCAGGCGCGGGTGAAAATCGCGACCGATGCGCTCTGGGTCGAGCAGGCGCTGCGCTTCCAGATCGCGGTGGACGAGGACATGCTCGCGGGCCTCGCGCTCGATGCCGCAAGCGGCATCGCCGCGGCGACGCTCGACACCCGGGCGCGCACTCATATCGCCGCCAATCCCGAAATGCGCTCGGTGGTCTGGTTCGATGCGGCGGGCCGGCGGCTGCGCGAGATCCCCGGCCCCGGCGCCGCCGCCGATCCCGCCCTGATCGCGCAGCTGATGCGGGTGGCGGGCGGCGGGGTGCAGCCCGCGCGCCCGGTGATCGGCCAGCCTTCGCCCGAGGGGCTGATGACGATGGGCCTTGCGCTTCCCGGGAAGGCCGGCTTCGTCAGCGCGACCCTGTCCCTGCCCGCCATGCTGAACCGCCACATCCCCTGGTGGATCGCTGAACAATATGGCGTGCAGATCCTGGCCGCCGATGGCCGCGACCTCGCCATACGCCAGCGCGTGGAGCCCATTCCCGGCGCGCCCAGCCACCGCATCAGCATCGACCCGCCCCTGCGCGGCGCCGTGGTGCAGATCAACGCCTATGACGTGCCGCCGCGCTCGCATTCCACATTGCAGCTGGCGCTGGTTCTGGCGCTCGCGGCGTTTTCGGTACTGGCACTCGGGGTCCTGTTCCGCTCGGGCCAGCGCCGCCGCGCGGCCGAGACCCGCCTGCGCGACGAAATGGCCTTCCGCCGAGCGATGGAGGAGAGCCTGACGGTGGGCCTGCGCGCCAAGGACGACGCGGGCCGGATCCTCTATGTCAACGCGGCCTTCTGCAGCCTGATCGGCTGGCGCGCCGAGGAGCTGATCGGGCGCAGCCCGCCGATGCCCTACTGGGTGCCCGATCAGGTGGCCGAGGCCCATGCCCGCCAGAGCCTTCAGGCCCGCCACGGCGACTATATCCAGAGCTTCGAGACCCGGTTTCGGCACCGGGACGGCCATGAGATCGACGTGCAGGTCTATGAGGCGCCGCTGATCGACGCCACCGGCCGGCACCGGGGCTGGATGGGCTCGGTGATCGACGTGACCGAGCAGAAGGCCAACGACCGCCGCGCCCGCGCCCAGGCCGAGGTGCTGGAGCGGAATGCGCGCATGGTGGCCCTTGGCGAGATGGCGAGCACGCTTGCCCACGAGCTGAACCAGCCCCTCGCCGCGATCGCCTCCTATGCGGCGGGGCTGCACAACCTGCTCGGGCGCGAGGACCTGCCCGCCCCGCTGATCCGCGATGCGAGCCGCAAGCTCGCGGGGCAGGCCGAGCGCGCCGGCCAGATCCTGCAGCGGATCCGCAACCTGGTGCGCCGCCGCACACCCGAATTCGGCCAGATCGACCTTGCCGACCTGGTGGAGGAAACCGTCCGGCAGATGGCCCCCGAGGCCGGGCGCCATCACCTGCGCCTGATCGTCGAGCGCGCCCCGCATCCGGCCGTCGCCGCCGATCGGGTCCAGCTGGGCCAGGTGCTCACGAACCTTCTGCGCAATGCAATCGAGGCGATGGCCACGGAGCGCAGCGATGACCGGATCTGGATCCGGCTCGGCACGCGCGAGGGCATGGCGGCCATCGATGTCGAGGATTGCGGCCCCGGCGTGCCGCCCGGCATGGACGCCCGCCTGTTCGACAGTTTCGCCACCACCAAGCCGGAGGGCATGGGCATGGGCCTCGCCATCTGCCGCTCGATCCTGGAGCTGCATCGCGGCCAGCTCGTACATCTGCGCGGGGACCGCGGCGCGCTGTTCCGCCTCACCCTGCCCCCTTCTGCGGAGGAGCCGGTATGATCCATATCGTCGATGACGAGGAGGCGATCCGCGATGCGCTGCAGTTCCTGTTCGCCTCGCGCGGGCTCGAGGCGCGCGGCTGGCCCTCGGGCGAGGCCTTTCTGGCGGCGCAGCCGCTCGCCGATTGCACGGCCATCATTCTCGACGTGCGGATGGAGGGGATCAGCGGCCCCGAAGTCTTCGAGCGGCTGCGCACCATGGGCATCGCCACCCCGGTGATCTTCCTGACCGGCCATGCCGATGTGCCCGTCGCGGTGCGCACGCTGAAGGCCGGTGCATTCGATTTCATCGAAAAGCCCTTCAACGACAATCAGATCGTGGATCGCTCCGAGGCCGCCATCGCCAGCCACCGCGAGACCGAGACCGCACGCGCCGCGCGGAGCCGCCTCGCCGCCCGGCGCGACACGCTTTCGGCGCGCGAGCAGGAAGTGATGGCCTGCATGCTGAGCGGCGCCAAGAACAAGCAGATCGCGGATGAGCTCGGCATCGCGATGCGCACGGTCGAGGTCCACCGCGGGCGGGTCCTGGCGAAGATGGGCGCGGCGAATGCCATCGAACTCGCGGCGATGCTGGGGCTTTTGCGCGGCTAGAGCCCGGCAAGCGCCAGCGCCACAGGCATGGTCAGCGCGGCAAGCACGGTCTGCGCGGCGATGATCGCGGCCATCATCGGCGCATTGCCCCCGAGCTGCCGCGCGAGGATATAGGATGACGAGGCCGTCGGCAGGCTCTGGAACATCAGCACGGCGCGGGTCGCCTCGGCATCGAGCCCGATCAGCCGCGCGGCCGCCCATGTGGCCGCCGGCAGCACCCCGAATTTCAGCAGCGACGAAATCAATATCGGCGCGCCCCAGCCCCGCAGCCCGCGAAACTCCAGCGCGGCGCCCACGCACAGCAGCCCGAGCGGCAGCGCCGCCGCGCCAAGCGCCTTCAGCGCCCCGCCCACACCGGGCGGCAGCCCGAGCCCCGAAAGATGCAGCGCGATGCCCCCCGCGCAGGCCAGCAGCAGCGGATTGCGCAGCACCGCCAGCACCGTCGTGCGCAGGCCCGGCCTGAGCCCGCCGAAACGCGCGAAGACCAGCACGCTGAGCAGGTTCACCGTCGGCACGATGACCGCATTCGCGAGCCCCGCATAGGCGATACCCTGATCGCCGAAGAGGCCCACGGCCAGCGTGATGCCGATGTAGTTGTTGAAGCGGATCGCGCCCTGGAACACCGAGGTGAAGCCCGGCCCGTCCGTCGGGATCCGGCGGCGCAGCGCCACAACCAGCGCCGCGGTGCTGCACAGCGCCAGCAACAGCGTGACAACAAAGCCGAACACCGGCAGCTGGCCGAAGTCCGTCACCGTGAGCCCGTGCAGGAACAGCGCAGGCAGCAGCACATAATAGCCCAGCCGCTCGGCCTGCGGCCAGAAGGCCGCGCTCAGCACCTGCCCGCGCCGCAACGCCGCGCCCAGCAGCGCCAGCAGAACGACCGGGGCCAGGGCCAGAAGAATAGCGGTCATCTCGGCCCCTGCATTCCAGACGGCGCGATATGACCCCGATCGGGCGCCGCGCGTCAAGCGCCCCCGGGCGCGTCAGCCCGGCGCGCGCCCGAACAGCGCCAGCATGCCCCCGGCCAGCGCGCCGCGCCATACGAAGTCATCATGCCCGCCTGTATATTGGCGCCAGTCGACCGGATAGCCCTTCAGCCGCAAAATGTCGCGCAGTGACCTGCCCCCTTTGGGCCCCTCGTTCATAACGAGAGTCTGCGGGTTTGTGCTCTGCTCTCTTGGTTTGGACCGCCGCGATCTGGAGTTTCGCGGCTCTGTGCTCTGCTCCCTTGGTTTGGACCGCCGCGATCTGGAGTTTCGCGGCTCTGCTCACGGGGGCGGGCTGGCTGCGCCACCGGGAATGCGCAGGTTGATCGGCACGTTGTAACTGATCGCGCTGTGAGGCCGGACCTCGTTGTAGTCTCTGCGCCAAGCCTCCAACTTTTCGCACGCATCCGCAAGATCCATGAACCAGTGGGCATTCAGGCATTCTGCCCGCAGCTTGCTGTTGAACGCCTCAATGAAGCCGTTGTCGGTGGGTTTCCCCGGTCGGGAGAAGTCCAATGTGACACCGTTGGCATAGGCCCACAGATCCAGGTCGCGGGAGATGAACTCGCTGCCGTTATCGACCCTGATCGTCTGCGGGTAGCCGATCTGCCGACAGACCCGTTCCAGAGTCTGAACCACGTCCTCGCCCCGGTAAGCAAATCGCGGACCCGTCGCCGGGCAATAGCGCGAATGGATATCCACGATGGTCAGGATCCGCAGTTTCTTGCCCAAGGCGAGCTGGTCATGGACAAAATCCATCGCCCAGA
>NZ_JAYRZN010000062.1:0-11296 GCF_041916475.1 Paenirhodobacter sp. | reverse complement strand
GCCGCATCGCGGTTCCTGCGTTTCCACATGCCCTGATCTCCTCGGGTGTGGAGATCAGCAGACGTCAGATCGTAGCTTCCGTAACTGTCCAATTCTCGGGGGGGGCTCAAGCCACCCAATCCATCGCCATCCGATCTACCGCTCGGGACCGTGGTGCCGGAGGGCGTGATCGATTAAGCCCAAACCTTTCCCCAAAATGACACCGGCTGGCCGCGGCATCCGATCCGCGCGGTCGGCACAGGCTGCGCGACAAGCTCCGAGCGACCTGCCGATCTGCGATCGGTTCGCGGCCGATGGCACATCCAGGTGCCGCGCAGATTTCAGACGAGACGTCTTCGGTAATGTCAAAATCCCGGACGCGTGTACCATGGGCGCATGAGTGAAGGATATTCGACGAAAACCGACATCCGGGCTGTTGTCGGCCTGGCGTCCTTTCCGCCTCCCGAGCGCAGGTAACCCCGCTTGAGCGCCATGGAGCGGATCACGATGGTAGCGCCTTCCCACAACACGAACAGAAAATACGACGCTTCCCACCTTCAAAGGCCAGATTTCATGCTGGTCCGATAACCCTATCCCCGCTCCGCCGCCCGTCTCATCATCGAACGCTCAGCATCAGCCGCCCGAGCGCGGAATGAGGAGATCTTCGCCCGCGGCCGCTCCCCCTGAATGCCCCGGCTCGCAGGGCGACGCATCGAAAGATCGCGCCAATTCCGGCCGATGTGCAGAGCTGCGCCAAAGCGGCAAAACCTGGTGCGGACGGCGGGTCTCGAACCCGCACGGGCAAAGCCCAACAGATTTTAAGTCTGCAATGTCTACCGATTCCATCACGTCCGCAGCCTTAGCCGCTTTAGGCGGTTTTCTGGCAACAGTCACCCGGAAACATCCCAATAACATGATTTGAAATCATATTTCCAGAAACAACGCCGCTTTTTGCACGCCCATCAGGCAAGCATGCCGCCGCGCCCGGGCGCAGGCGCCCCCCAGACGCGGCCGCATGGGCGCAGCGTATTCAGCGCCCCTCAAAGCGGGCGGGGCGCTTCTCGAGAAAGGCCGCAACTCCTTCGCGGAAATCCGAGGTTGCGCCAAGCGCGCCCTGAAGCCGCGCCTCCAGCGCGAGCTGTGCCGCGTAATCATTGGACGAACTTGCCCGCAGGGCCTGCTTCACCGCGCCATAGGCCCGGGTCGGCCCCTGCGCCAGCTGCGCCGCGCGCGCCCGCCAGCCCGCCTCGAACCCGGCATCGGGCAGCGCCTCCCAGATCATGCCCATTGCCGCAGCCTGCGCCGCCCCCACCTTGTCTGCAAAGAGCGAGAGCCCCATCGCGCGTGCAGCCCCCACCTGACGCGGCAGCCAGTAGGTGCCGCCCGCGTCGGGCATCAGGCCGATGCGGGTGAAGGCCTGCAAAAACACCGCCGTTTCCGCAGCGATCACCACATCCGCCGACAGCGCCAGGTTCGCCCCTGCCCCGGCCGCCGCCCCATTCACCGCCGCGATCACCGGCAAGGGGCAGTCATGGATCGCCTGCAGCAGTGGCTCATATTCCTCCGAAAGGATGCGCTGGAAATCCACCGCCTCGATGGAAGACGCATCCTCCAGATCCTGCCCGGAGCAGAACGCCCGGCCCGCCCCGGTGAGCACGATCACCCGGGCCTCGCCCTCCGCCCGCGCAATGGCCGCGCGCAGATCCAGCCGCATCTGGCTGTTCAGCGCATTCATCACCTCGGGTCGGTTCAGGGTGATCACCGCCACGCCGGCGGTGCAATCGTAAAGTACGGTCATCGGGGCCTCCCTGCCTTGCGCCGCCAGACTAACTGAGGCCCGCATCAGGAAAAGCGGAACCCCGCGTCACTTGCCCAGCAGCTCCTTCAGCCGGGCCTCCTCATCGGGGTCCAGCGCCGCCGGCGCCGCAGGCTCGCGCCGCCGCCGCAGCCACAGCACCACCCCGCCGAGCGCCGCCACCAGCACCGCCGGCCCGAGCCAGTACAGGATCAGGTTCGCGCCCTTCTGCTCGGGCTTGAACAGAACATATTCACCGTAGCGATCGGTCACATACTGCAGGACCTCGTCGTTCGTATCCCCGGCCAGAAGGCGCTCGCGAACCAGAAGCCGCAGATCGCGCGCGACGCCCGCGTTCGAATCGTCGATGTTCTCGCCCTGGCACACCGGGCAGCGCAGGACCTGGCTGAGCGCGCGCGCCCGGGCCTCCAGGCCCGGGTCGGGCAGGATCTCATCGGGCTGGACCGCCCAGGCGGGCGCGGCGAGGAGGAGCATCAGCAGGAAGGCGCGCATCGGCATCACTCCGCCGGATGGGCCGCGGGGGCGGCACGGCGGGCGCCCGCAGCGACGCGGTAGCGCCGGTCGCTCAGGCTCAGGGCGCCGCCAAACGCCATCAGCCCCGCGCCGATCCAGAGCCAGCTCGCGAAGGGCTTGATATAGGTGCGCACCGCCCAGCCGCCATCATCCTGCGGATCGCCGAGCACGAGGTAAATGTCGCTGAACAGGCCGTTGCGGATCGCGGCCTCGGTGGTGGGCATCGCCTGCACCGGGTAGATCCGCTTTTCGGGATGCAGAACGTCCACCACGCGGCCCTCGCGGCGCACGCTCATCGTGCCCTCGGTCGCGGTGAAATTCGGGCCGGGATGGTCCTCCACCTTGTCGAGCGTGATTTCATAGCCCGCGACGGTGAAGGGCTGGCCCACATGCGCGACGCGGATGTCCTCCACCTGCCCGGCCATCAAAAGGCCCACCGCGGCAATCACCACCCCCATGCCGGAATGGGCCGCGGCCTTGCCCCAATCCGCCCGCGGCAGACGCAGCAGCCGCACGGGCGTGCGCCCGGCCCGGACCCAGAGCTCCGCCCCGGCCCCGGCCACCAGCCAGGCGCCCAGCCCCGCCGCCACCAGCGCCAGTACCGGCCGCCCGGTTTCCAGCGTCCAGGCAAGCCCCGCCGCCGCCAGCGCCAGCGCCAGCGCCGGGAGCAAGGGCCGCAGCAGCCGCCCGAATTGCGCGCGCTTCCAGGGCATCATCGCACCGAGCGGCAGCGCGACGGCGAGGATCACCATGAATGGGGTGAAGGCGGTATCAAAAAAGGGCGCGCCCACGGAGAGCTTGCGGTCCCAGAACATTTCGGCGACCAGCGGCCAGATCGTGCCCACGAAGACCACCAGCGCCGAGACCGCGAGCAGGATATTGTTCAGCACCAGCGCGCTTTCGCGCGAGACCAGCCCGAACACGCCCTTGGCCTGCATCGCGCCCGCCCGCGCAGCAAAAAGCGTGAGCGCGCCGCCGACGAAGAGCGCGAGGATGCCGAGGATGAACACCCCCCGCGACGGATCCGAGGCGAAGCTGTGCACCGAGGTGATGACGCCCGAGCGCACGATGAACGTGCCGATCAGGGAGAAGCCGAAGGCCAGAATCGCGAGCAGGATCGTCCAGCTCTTCAGCGCTTCGCGCTTCTCGACCACGATGGCGCTGTGCAGGAGCGCCGCCGCCAGCAGCCAGGGCATCAGTGAAGCATTCTCCACCGGGTCCCAGAACCAGAACCCGCCCCAGCCGAGCTCGTAATAGGCCCACCAGGAGCCGAGCGCGATGCCGATGGTCAGGAAAATCCAGGCGGCCAGCGTCCACGGCCGGACCCAGCGGGCCCAGGCGGCATCCACGCGCCCCTCGATCAGGGCCGCCACCGCGAAGGAAAATGCCATGCTCAGCCCGACATAGCCGAGATAGAGGAACGGCGGGTGGAAGGCGAGGCCCGGGTCCTGCAGCAGCGGGTTCATGTCGCGGCCGTTGAACGGGGGCTGCGGCAGGCGGGTGAAGGGGTTCGATGTCAGCAGGATGAAGCCGAGGAACGCCACCCCGATCGCCGCCTGCACGCCGATCACCCGCGCCCGCAGCCGGGGCGGCAGCGCGCCGCCGAACCAGGCCGCCGCCGCGCCGAACAGCGCAAGGATCAGCACCCAGAGCAGCATGGAGCCCTCGTGGTTGCCCCAGACGCCGGTGATTTTATAGAGCATCGGCTTGTCGGTATGCGAATTCTCATAGACGAGGAGCAGAGAGAAATCCGACGTCACGAAGGCCTGTGTCAGCGCCGCGAAAGACACGGCGATCAGCAGGAACTGCGCGCTGGCCGCGGGTTCGGCCACCGCCATCCAGCCCGCCCAGCCCTTCTGCGCGCCAATGAGCGGTACGATCATCTGGATCAGAGCCACGCAAAACGCGAGGATCAGCGCGAAATGGCCAAGTTCTGCCGTCATGGGGTGCCTCCGGTGCCTGCCCCGATCATAGGGGAGGCTGCGGGCGGGGCCAAGGCGGATGCGCGCCGATGTCGCGGCCGTGAAGATCCGACCTTGGTCGTGTCAGAGCCGCACGGCCGGGCGCCGGGTGGAGAGCTGCAGGCTGGTTTCGGTGCGCTGGATGCCTTCGATCCGGCGCGCATGCAGGATCGTGTCGTCGATCTCGGCCAGGTCCCGCGCGGCCAGCTCGGCCATCAGGTCCCACTGGCCGTTGGTGGTATGCACCTGCTCCACCCCCGGCAGAGACAGGAGCCGGGCGATTACGCGGTCGGTCGCGCGCGCCTCGATGGCCAGCATCATCACCGCCCGCACCGCGGCCGGCGGCGCCTCGGAGCGGGTGAGGACGGTGAAGCCGATGATCTCCCCGCGCGACACCAGCCGGTCTATGCGGGCGCGCACCGTGGCGCGCGCCAGCCCGAATTCTGCGGCAAGCTCGGAGACCGAGGCCCGCCCGTCCCGCCGGAGCGCGGCGAGAAGCCCGCGATCGGTTTCGTCCAGATGCGCCTCGCTCCCCGCCTCGCCCCACATGGTCAGGCCCGCGCAGCCAGAACGGCCGCCTCGAGGATATCGAGCGCTTCATCGAAGACCGGCTCCGGGATCGTGAGCGGCGCGAGGAAGCGGATCACGTTGCCATAGACGCCGCAGGTGAGCAGCACGAGCCCGCGCGCCATCGCCTCCTCGACGACCCGCTTGGTGAACTCGGGGCTCGGCGCACCGCCGACCTCGAACTCGACCGCCTTCATGAAGCCCGGGCCACGGATATCGACGATCTCGGGGCAGCTTTCGGCAATCGCCGCCAGGCGTTGCTTAAGCCGGTCGCCCAGCCGCTGAGCCCGGTTGCACAGGTCCTCTTCCTCGATCACGTCGAGCACGGCATGGGCCGCGGCCACGCCCAGCGGGTTGCCCGCATAGGTGCCGCCAAGGCCACCCGGCTGCGAGGAATCCATGATCTCGGCGCGCCCGGTCACGGCGGAAATCGGCAGGCCGCCGCCAAGCCCCTTGGCCATGGTGGTGATATCGGCCGCGACGCCGTGATGCTCCATCGCGAACAGCTTGCCGGTACGGGCGAAGCCGGTCTGCACTTCATCGGCGATCATCACGATGCCATGCGTGTCGCAGAGCGCGCGGATACGCTTCATGAAGCCCTCGGGCGCCGGCACGAAGCCGCCTTCGCCCTGCACCGGCTCGAGGATGATCGCGGCAATCCGCGACGGATCCACATCGGCCTTGAACAGGCGCTCCAGCGCGGCGAAAGAATCGTCGCCCGACACGCCATGCAGCGCATTCGGATAGGGCAGGTGCCAGACGTCGTTCATCATCGGGCCGAAGCCCGCCTTGTAGGGATGGACCTTGCCGGTGAGGGTCATGGTCATGAAGGTCCGGCCATGGAACCCGCCCGCAAAGGCCACCACGCCTGCGCGCCCCGTATAGTGGCGCGCGATCTTGATCGCGTTTTCAACGGCTTCGGCGCCGGTGGTGGCGAAAATCGTCTTCTTCGGGAAATCCCCGGGCACCTTCGCGTTCAGCCGCTCGGCCAGTGCAACGTAGTTTTCGTAGGGGAAGACCTGATGGCAGGTGTGGGTGAAGTGGTCCAGCTGGCGGCGCACGGCCTCCACCACCTTCGGATGGCGGTGGCCGGTGTTCACCACCGCGATCCCGGCGGCGAAATCGATGAAGCGGCGGCCGTTCTTGTCCCACAGCTCGGCGTTTTCCGCGCGTTCCGCATAGATCTGGGTCGACATGCCGACGCCGCGCGCGATCGCGGCATTCTTGCGGGCGGTGAGTTCGGGAGAGGTCTCGACGGTCATATGCGGCTCCTAAAGCAAGCGCGATTCGGGATGACCCACAATCTCACTTTGCATTTTTTCTGCAAGAATATTCTTTGCAGAAAAAATGGAAAGTTTTCTGGCGCAGGGGTAGACTGCCGGGATGCAAGACAAATCCCTCTCCGCCGATGATGCCCCGATGTTCCGCGTGGCCGAAGCCGCCCGCGCCGCCGGGGTTGCCGCCTCGACCCTGCGCCTGTGGGAAACCCAGGGCCTGATCGCCCCGGAACGGCGCGCCTCGGGCCAGCGGCTCTACACCGCCACCGATGTGGCGCGGCTGCAGCGCATCGCCTTTTTGCGCCGCGAAGCCGGGCTGAACCCGGCCGCGATCCGCGCCACGCTGGAGGCGGAGGCCCCGCCCCCCGAAGGCGCGATCACCAACGAAGCCCTGGGCGCCGCACTGCGCCACACCCGGCTCGCCCGCGGCGAGAAGCTCGACGAGGTGGCGCAGGCGGTCGGGCTCTCCGCCTCGGCGCTGTCCACGCTGGAGCGCACCGGCGCGGGGGTGAGCTTCAAGGCTCTGGCGGATCTGGCGCAATATTACGGCACCACGGTCTCGCGGCTTTCGGGGCAGGAGGCGGAGGGCAGCCCGGTGGTGCGGGCGCGCGCGGCGCGGGTCTGGCCGATGCCCGTCGAAGGCGTGCGGGTGGAGGTTCTGGCGGAGGGGCGGCGGCAGATGGACTGCCACCGTTTCATCCTCGCCCCCGGCGCCGCCTCGGATGGCCGCTACGACCATGAGGGCGAGGAATTCATCACCGTGCTGGAGGGCCGCTTCCGGATCACGCTGGACGAATCCGAGCTTCATGAGCTCGGCCCCGGCGATTCCATCTATTTCGAGAGCCGCCGCCCGCATGCCTGGGCCAATGCCGCCGACGGTCGCACAGTGGTGATCTGGATCAACACCCCGCCCACGTTCTGAGCCTTGCGGCCCGCCCCTGCCCGCGCCACATTGGGCGGGCATGCACTGGATGAGCCCCGATGCACCGTCTGATCCTGACCGCCCTCGCCTGCCTGTCGCTGGCGGCCTGCAAGGACAAGGCCGCCGCGGATCCGCTGGAGCTGCTGGGCCTGAACATGGAATGGACCGTGCGCGAAATCGCCGGCAGCCCGGTGCCCGAGGGCGTGAAGGTGACGCTGCTGCGCCCGGAGCCCGGGATGATCGCGGGCAGCTCCGGCTGCAACCGCTACACCGGACCGGCGAAGCTGGAGAATGGCAAGATCCACATCGGCGCCCTCGCCGGGACGCGGATGATGTGCCCGGATCCGCAGATGGCCGCCGAAACCGCCTTCCACTCCACCATCGGGCGCACCACCGGCGCACGGCTCGCCGATGGCACGCTGGAGCTCACCGACGATGCCGGGGCGGCGCTGATCCGCGCGGTGAAGTAGCCCGCTTGACGCGCGCGGCACGATCGGGGACGCTGGCGCATGTTCCCGATCCGCGATCACAACCCCTCGTCCCGCATCCCCTGGGTGACCCGGGCGATCATCGCGATCAACCTGCTGGTCTATCTGCTCACCGCGCCCTGGGCCGGCAATCTGGAGCAGCTCTGGTATGAGGGCGCGCTCTATCCGGTGGCGGTGAGCCAGGGCGCCTGGCTGCACGGGCTTTTCACCCATATGTTCCTGCATGCCGGGCTGATGCATATCCTGGGCAACATGGTCTTTCTCTGGGTCTTCGGCGACAATCTGGAGGACCAGATGGGTCACCTCGGCTTCGCGCTGTTCTACCTGCTCGGCGGGCTCGCGGCGGCCGGAGCCCAGATCGCGGCCGATCCGCAGAGCGAGGTGCCCATGGTTGGCGCTTCGGGCGCGATCGCGGCGGTGATGGGCGGCTATCTGCTGCTGTTTCCGCGCGCGCGGGTCGATGTGCTGGTGATTTTCATCATCTTCTTCCGGATCTTCACCATTCCCGCCTTCGTGGTGCTGGGCCTGTGGTTCGGCATCCAGGTTTTCAGCGAGATCTCAACCCCCGCGGCGGAGGGCGGCGTCGCCTATCTCGCCCATATCGGCGGCTTCGTAGCGGGGCCCGCGCTGGCCGCGCCAGTCTGGCTGCGCCGCGGCGGGCCCGCCTTTTGGGCCCGTACCCATGGCCGGCCACCCCACCCCGATATCGAATATATCCGCACCACGATCCCGGTGGTGCGCCGCCGCCGCTAAACGCTATTGGGCGCGCCGCACCCCGTCGGCTCCCGGCCTGCCCCTCACCAACAGCAGTCGGGACACCGGGCCTGAAGATGGGCAAAGCCGGCACGAACCTCCGCGGCAGCCTTTTCAGCTCCGGGCACGCTGGCACTCTCGCCCGACCGCGATGGCGCGCTCCCTCCGCGCGCATCGGCGTGGAAGGGCCTTCCGAGGTGCTGCGCTCCGCACATCGTGCGCCGGAAAGCATGGCATTCGTGCAATTCCGACATTGAGCCGGCAAATCGGCTTTGCTAGCCTTACGTCAACGAGAACAGGAGACCGGGATGAACCGTCGACTTCTTCTGACCGCTGCGGCGGTCCTGCAATTCGGGGCGGTGCCGCTGGCAACCCTGGCTCAGGACGCGACAGCCGTCGTCCCGCCCGCCCCTGCCGCGGCCGGAGCACCCGCCGCCCAACCCGGCATCAGCGCGGCCGAAACGCATGCCAGCACCCCGTCCGATCCGGCGCCGATAGCGGTTCCTGAAATGGCGCCCGTCGCGGCGCTCCCGGCCGCCGCGCTGCCGGTTGGCCCCGTTGCGGATCCTGCGGCGGCCGTTCTGGAGCCGGCCCCGGTCCCGGCCAAACCCAAGGCCCCCGCCGTCCGCCCGATCAAGGACCCGCCGCCGAAGACCAGCTGGCCGATCGCGGAACGCTACTATCCGACCGAGGTCTCGGTTCGCCCGGAGCTTGCCGTCGGCACGATCATCATCGTCTCGGACAAGTATTTCCTCTATCACGTCGTCGCCCCCGGCAAGGCGATGCGCTACGGCGTGGCCGTGGGCCGGGATGAGCTGAAATTCCGCGGCAAGGCCTATGTGGCGCGCAAGGTGCGCTGGCCGAGCTGGACGCCGACCCCCGAGATGATCCAGCGAAATCCCGGCGCCTACAAGAAATACCAGGCCGGCATGCCCGGCGGCCCCGGCAATCCGCTTGGTGCGCGCGCGCTCTATCTCTATCAGGACGGGCGCGACACCTCGATCCGCATCCACGGCACGACGGAGCCTTCGTCCATCGGGCATGCGGTCTCGAACGGCTGCCTGCGGATGGTCAATGACCATGTCATCGCGCTGTTCGATACCGTTCCGGTCGGCACGCCGGTGATTGTCTACTGATCAGGGCGGCCCCGGCTGCGGGGCCGCACCCTTATTGAAAGGCGCAACCGGCCTTGATGCCGAGCTTCGAGAAGAGCCAGGCGGCCGGGCAAAAGCCGGTAAAGGCGGCCTGGATCAGGTTCAGCCCGATGAAGACCGTAAGCCAGATGAACAGCGGCGAGACATAGACCGTCAGCACAACGCTGAGCAGCACCATGGATCCCGCAAAAGCCATAACCGCGCGATCGAGTGTCATCGGGAAACTCCGTCCGTTGAAACGCAGTTAACAGGGTAGCACCTCGCCCAGTTGCATTCAACATAAGGAATGTATGTGGCGCTCTTTGCCGTGACAGCAAACCCGGGCCCGCCTTCCAGTAAAGCGGAGCCACAACCTCAGAGCCAGACAAGCCACGACGCGGCGTGACGTCGTAAGCGCGGGTGCCTGACCGGGCGGGATAGCCCGCCAAGGCGACCTTCTTCGCTGGAACGATGACCGCTTGCCATCCCGCGCGGGAGGCAATTCTCCTAGCGACGGATGCCACACTGCTGCGCGACTTGAAACCCGCGCGGGACGCCGCCGCCGCTCCACCACGTCCGGGATGGCGCACCAAATGCAATCCCGCATCGAGATCAGACCCAGGGCCGCGATACCTGCCCCACGGGATCGGGGCGCGGTCCGAGTGCCACAGGGCCCTTCACGCGAAAAAGCAGGCTTCGAACGATGCGGCGCACGCGAAGACTTGCCTCAACGCGCATGCCAGCAAGACGCCTGCCCTGACAACGAGGCGACGGCTCGGCGAGCTGCTTTCGTGGCGAAAAGCCTCCTCTATCTCTGCGCTTCCATGAGAATCAGCCTGTAAAACAAGGCACCCTGCGCCCCTGTGGAGCAGAGCGCGCTCCCCAAATCCCCGGCGCGCAAGTTTTCGCTGCCGGTTTTGGCGGATTTATGCCGATCACGATTTCTTCAAGAAAAAGGTGACATTGCGTCAACCCCCGGCGCCCCCAAGAACAGACCTATAAAGCCTCACAGGACATTCGACGGATCAACAAAAATTATGAAAATCATAATATAATCATATACATCACTGGAACTCAGATCGAAGCAGGGCAGCCATTCACGCACCCCGCCCCATAGCCCCGCGCGCAACTACCGCAGCGCCACATGCCCCACCCGGACGCACACCAGTTCTGCCACGGGTGGCAACAGATTCAGGAAAGTGAGGGAATCCGTCTCGGCGAACCTTCGCCGACCGATGAACCGCACACTTTGAGATCCACCATCCCCGCGCTTATCCCTTTGACCCAACCGAGGGATAGATGCGTGGAGAAACCCACCCAATGCCGCAATACCGCAAGCTTCTGCTGTCGCTGACCGCCGTCGTTGCTCTTGCCGCCTGTGGCGTCTCGCCCCATGCGTCCTCGAAGAACATGCAACCCGACGCACTGCCGCTGAACAGCGGCGAGTCCGCGCATGTGCGAAACCTGATCAACAAATACGCCGACAGCTATCAGGTCCCCCGGACCCTGGTGCATCGGGTGGTGCAGCGCGAAAGCGGCTACAACCCGCAGGCGCGCAACGGCCGCTACATGGGGCTGATGCAGATCGACCCGCGGACCGCCGCGGCGATGGGCCATGACGGCACCGCCAAGGATCTGCTGGATGCGGAAACGAACCTGAAATACGCGGTCAAATACCTGCGCGGCGCCTGGCTGGTGGCCGACGGCAGCGAAGATGCCGCCGTCGGCTGGTACGCGCGCGGCTATTATTACGAAGCCAAGCGCCGCGGCGTGCTGAACCAGGCCGGGCTCTGATTCATTCGGGCGCGCGCAGCACGCGCGCCGGGCGCTGCGCCAGCGGGCTCAACGCGAACAGCAAGCCGGCGAGAAGAACCGCCGCCACCCCTC
>NZ_JAYRZN010000061.1:0-11657 GCF_041916475.1 Paenirhodobacter sp. | reverse complement strand
CGTCATCGACGATGTCACCAAGGAGAGCTTGGCCGCGGTCGTCGACACCTCGATTTCCGGCCGCCGCGTTGCCCGAGAATTGACGGCACTGATCGCGCGGCGCGGAAAGCCCGGTGGCGGAAGCAGGCATCGAGCCTTCAGTCGGCAGTGTCGGCGACAGCTACGACAACGCGCTGGCCGAGACGATCAATGGGCTGTTCAAGGCCGAGGTCATCCATCGTCGCGGGCCTTGGCGCAGTTTCGAAGCGGTGGAATATGCCACACTCGAATGGGTGGACTGGTTCAACAACCGTCGCCTGCTGGAGCCGATAGGAAACATCCCGCCCGCCGAAGCAGAGGCCAACTTTTACGCGGCTCTGGACGCTGAACCCGTGGCCGCGTAACTAACCGAAATCAGCCTCCGGCAAACCCGGAGCGGTTCAAATCGTTGGCATTTCTCTCGCGTGGAAACTGAAGATGGCTGCCTGAGCCTTCTTTGAAGAAGGAGAATTACCGGGGGTGGCGTGGGCTGCCCGTCCGCCCCGAAGGCCGGGATAAGTGATGGGGCTGCTATGCAATATTTATATAAATTATTGATTAATTGTAATTTTTGTAAAACTTAGGGGTGATTTCTGTCGTCACAAGTGCCGCCGAAATCGCGAAGATGCGAGTCAATGGACTACCGCTTAAATGTTTCAGCTCGACTCTGGCTCCGCTCGACAGGTCGGATAAGAAATTTGCATGATTGCAATTCGCACCATTGATCCCCAAAAAAATTTGCAAATTTTCTCCATTTCGCTTTGTAACATTCTTGCGTGGAGCTAGTGTTCCGCCAAACTTCTGGAGGGGAATCCATGAAAGATATTCTGAGCGAGCTCGAGCAGCGCCGTGCCGCGGCGCGCCTCGGGGGCGGGCAGCGTCGGATCGAAGCCCAGCACAAGAAGGGCAAGCTGACCGCGCGCGAGCGGATCGAGCTCCTGCTCGACGAGGGCTCGTTCGAAGAATTCGACATGTTCAAGGCGCATCGCTGCGTCGAATTCGGAATGGAGGCGGAGAAGCCCGCGGGGGATGGCGTCATCACCGGCTGGGGCACGGTCAATGGCCGCATGGTCTATGTCTTCTCGCAGGACTTCACCGTTTTCGGCGGGTCGCTCTCCGAGACCCATGCCGAGAAGATCTGCAAGATCATGGATATGGCGATGCAGAACGGCGCCCCGGTGATCGGCATGAACGATTCGGGCGGCGCGCGGATCCAGGAGGGCGTGGCCTCGCTCGCGGGCTATGCCGACGTTTTCCAGCGCAACATCATGGCCTCCGGCGTGGTGCCGCAGATCTCGCTGATCATGGGGCCCTGCGCGGGCGGCGCGGTCTACAGCCCGGCGATGACCGACTTCATCTTCATGGTGAAGGACACGTCCTACATGTTCGTCACCGGCCCGGATGTGGTGAAAACGGTGACCAATGAGGTCGTGACCGCTGAGGAGCTGGGGGGCGCGTCCACCCATACGAAGAAATCCTCGGTCGCCGATCTGGCCTTCGAGAATGACGTCGAGGCGATCGCGGAGACCCGCCGCCTGATCGATTTCCTGCCGCTCTCGAACCGCGAGAAGGCCCCTGTGCGCCCCTTCTTCGACGATGTGGCCCGGGTCGAAGCCTCGCTCGATACGCTGATCCCGGCGAACCCGAACCAGCCCTATGACATGAAGGAGCTCATTCTGAAGATCGCCGATGAGGGCGATTTCTATGAGATCCAGAAGGACTTCGCGGGCAATATCATCACCGGATTTGTCCGCATCGAGGGGCAGACGGTTGGCATCGTCGCGAACCAGCCGATGGTTCTCGCGGGCTGCCTTGATATCGACAGCTCGCGCAAGGCTGCACGCTTCGTGCGCTTCTGCGATGCGTTCGAGATCCCGATCCTGACCCTGGTTGATGTGCCCGGCTTCCTGCCCGGTACCTCGCAGGAATATGGTGGCGTCATCAAGCACGGCGCGAAGCTGCTCTTCGCCTATGGCGAGGCGACGGTGCCGAAAGTTACGGTGATCACTCGCAAGGCCTATGGCGGCGCCTATGACGTTATGGCCTCGAAGCACCTGCGCGGCGATTTCAACTACGCCTGGCCCTCCGCGGAAATCGCGGTGATGGGCGCGAAAGGCGCGGTCGAGATCCTGTATCGCAGCGAACTCGGCGATGCCGAGAAGATCGCGGCCCGCACCAAGGATTACGAGGACCGCTTCGCCAACCCCTTCGTGGCGGCCGAACGCGGCTTCATCGATGAGGTGATCCAGCCGCGCTCGACCCGTCGCCGGGTCGCACGCGCTTTCGCCTCGCTGCGCAGCAAGAAGCTCTCCAATCCCTGGAAGAAGCACGACAACATTCCGCTCTGAGGGGCGCGGAATGGGGCGCGGGGCCGGGCGGTTGGGTGTCATGAGAGGGGTGGTTTGCGCCGCCCTGACGATGCTCTCGCTTGCCTGGCCCGCCTCCGCCCGGGATGCCGCGATCGCGGTGCCGTCCGGGGAGGAAATCCACTGGATCGAAACCCTGCACGACACCCAGGGGCCCGAGGGCCTCACGCTGCGGTTCCGGTTTCTCGCTCCCGCCATCGGGGGCGCAAATCCGGTCTCCGCCGAAGTCGCCCAGCAGGACATGGCGGCATTGTGCAACGATTTCGCACTGCCGCGCGTGCCGAGCCCGGGGCCTAAACCGGCGCAGATCATCATCTCGCTCTCGGAGCGTTCGGTACCTTTCGGGGAGGCGGACGAGGGCGTGGTGCAATACTTCGAAGCCTATTCCATCGCTGATGGAAGTTGTGTGTGGGAATTGTTCTGATGCGTGATGCGGTTCGGGCAGAAGCGGGGCAGGGCGGGCGTGATTCGCTTCGCGCAGCGCCGTCTGCTGCGAACATTCATGCGACTGATGCATTCGCGCCACATCGGCATTGCATTGTCGATCACGGCTTCAACCTCCGGAAAACGCAATATATCGTGGCCGTGGGTCGGAATTGTCCGACTCATGGCATGATTGGGGAACCGGACTTTGGGGTAACCTGCGTCTGGCCTCACTGGAGTAAGAAATGTCGAAAGCTCTCATCGCTGTCGCTCTCGTCGCCGTTGTTGGCGTTGCTGCTTGCGCGAAGAAAGAACCGCCGCCGGCTCCGGCGCCGGTCACCACCGAACCGGCTTACACCGGCAAGTACAAGTAATAGCGCGCGGGGGCAGGGCCTGGCCGCTGCCCCCGGCCTTCCCTTGCGTTCCGGTGCGCGGCATTTGCCCGCCGGACGCAACCTCCTCATCGCAGTCTCCCGCGCAATCCGGTTGCGCCGCTTCCCCCGCCCGTGCGATCCCGCACCGCAGGAGGTTGCAGCATGATCAAACACCGCGGCTTTCCCGGGCGCCTGCCGGGAACAGATTTCCAGTTTACCATCCGTCGTGCCAACAAGGCGGGCGCGACCAAGATCATCCGCCGTGAGCGGTTCAGGGACCGTGCCGCGCCGGACCGGCGCGCCGATGCGGGCTTTATGGCCGCGCTGTGGGACTATTTCGGCGAGGAGCCGTTCGAGCGCGGCAATCTCGATGCCGGGCGGCTTTCCTGGCTGATCGGGCGCGAGGTGGTGGCCGCCGAGGAGCCGTTCGAACCGGCGTCCTATAGCCAGCTTCTGCGCATCGACGTCAAGCGCGCACAGGCATCCTTCCCCGAGGTCTTCGAAGACCCGGACGCCTTCGTCTGGGACGATGAAGAGGAGGAGGATTGAGCATGTCGCAGCCGCTCCTGCACGATATCCGGCAAATTGTTGCCTGCCTGCAGACGATGCGTGGATTTGGCTTTGCCAAAGCCGCGATCGAGTCGCAGTCTGATCGTGCGGATCGGTTGTCTCAGCGGGCGGCCGCTGCGCATCACATCCCTACCCCTTCCTATGCCTTGCGGTCCGGCGTCTGCGCCGGGCCGCATTTTTCGGCGGCGCTCCGCTGTCGGCAAGCCTGTGCCGATCGGCGCGGCGCAGATGGAAAAACGGGCGGTTCGGCCTTTTCTTCGGCGGCGCAGGCGCTAGATCTGAGGGGGATAACAACCCTCTATGAAGGCAACTTCACATGCGCAGCATTCTCGTTCTCTCTCTTCTCGCCGTCAGCACCCTCGCGGGCTGCATGGAAACGCAGGGCAACCGCGCGCTTGCGGGGGCCGGTGCCGGAGCACTCATCGCCGACGCGACGGATCAGAACATCGTCGCAGGCGCCGCGATCGGCGCGCTGGCCGGCGGCGCCAGCTGCAACGCCGGTATCGGCGGGCGCTGCTACCGCTGAGTGCGCAGCCGCCCCGGGCGGCACGGCGACAGCTATTGGATGCCATCGGGGCTGCATGCCCCGGTGGCATCTTTGTTTTCAACGATCTGAAGGAGAGGCGCGGGGCGCTGCCGCCCGCGTCAGAGGGAAAGGACTGACATGTTCAAGAAGATCCTGATTGCGAACCGGGGCGAGATCGCCTGTCGCGTCATCAAGACCGCGCGCAAGATGGGCATCCAGACGGTGGCCGTCTATTCGGATGCCGATGCCAATGCGCTGCATGTGAAAATGGCCGACGAGGCGATCCATATCGGCCCGCCGCCCGCGAACCAGTCCTATATCGTGATCGACAAGATCATGGATGCGATCCGCAAGACAGGCGCAGAGGCGGTGCACCCGGGCTATGGCTTCCTGTCGGAGCGGATGGATTTCGCCGCCGCGCTGGAGAAGGAAGGCGTCGTTTTCGTCGGGCCGCCGTCGCCCGCGATCGAAGCGATGGGCGACAAGATCACCTCGAAGAAGCTCGCGCAGGAGGCCGGTGTCTCGACGGTGCCGGGCTACATGGGCCTGATCGCCGATGCCGACGAGGCGGTGAAGATCTCGGGCGAGATCGGTTATCCGGTGATGATCAAGGCCTCCGCCGGCGGCGGCGGCAAGGGCATGCGGATCGCGTGGAATGCGCAGGAAGCCCGCGAAGGCTTTGAATCCTCGAAGAACGAAGCCGCGAACAGCTTCGGCGACGACCGGATCTTCATCGAGAAATTCGTGACCCAGCCGCGCCACATCGAGATCCAGGTGCTGGCGGACAAGCACGGCAATTGCGTCTATCTGCACGAGCGGGAATGCTCGATCCAGCGCCGCAACCAGAAGGTCATCGAGGAGGCGCCCTCGCCGTTCCTCGACGAAGCCACCCGCAAGGCGATGGGCGAGCAGGCCTGCGCGCTGGCCAAGGCGGTGGGCTATACCTCCGCGGGCACGGTGGAATTCATCGTCGACGGCAACCGCAACTTCTACTTCCTCGAAATGAACACCCGCCTGCAGGTGGAGCATCCGGTGACCGAACTGATCACCGGCGTCGACCTGGTGGAGCAGATGATCCGCGTCGCCAATGGCGAGCCGCTGCCGTTCAAGCAGGAAGACCTGAAGATCCACGGCTGGGCGATGGAAAGCCGGCTCTATGCTGAGGATCCCTACCGCAACTTCCTGCCCTCGATTGGCCGTCTGACCAAGTACAAGCCGCCGGTGGAGGGCCATACCGTCCGCGGTGGCACGGTGCGCAACGATACCGGCGTCTTCGAGGGCGGCGAGATCAGCATGTACTACGACCCGATGATCGCGAAGCTCTGCACCTGGGCGCCCACCCGCACCGAGGCGATCGAGGAGATGCGGCTCGCGCTCGATACCTTCGAGGTGGAGGGGATCGGGCACAACCTGCCCTTCGTCGCCGCTGTGATGGACCATCCGCGCTTCACCTCCGGCAACATGACCACGGCCTTCATCGCCGAGGAATATCCGGAGGGCTTCCAGGGCGTCACGCTCGATGCCGCCACCCTGCGCCAGGTCGTTGCGGCCACCGCCGCGATGAACCGCGTTTCGGAAATCCGCCTGTCGCGGATCTCGGGCACGCTGGGCAACCATGAGCGCAAGGTCGGCGACGAGTGGGTGGTGAGCCTGCAGGGCGAGGAATTCGCGGTCCATGTCCAGGCCGATCCGGATGGCTCGACCGTGACCTTCGCCGATGGCGCGAAGCTGCGCGTGGCATCCGACTGGACGCCGGGCAAGTCGCTCGCGGAGCTCCTGATCGATTCCGCGCCGCTGGTCCTCAAGGTCAACCCGATCCCGATGGGCTACCGGATCCGCGTGCGCGGCGCCGACCTGAAGGTCCATGTCCGCACGCCGCGGGCGGCGGAGCTTGCCAAGCTGATGCCCGAGAAGCTGCCGCCGGACACGTCCAAATTCCTGCTCTGCCCGATGCCGGGCCTGGTGGTGAAGATCAACGTGGCCGAGGGCGACGAGGTCCAGGAGGGCCAGGCGCTGGCCACCGTCGAAGCCATGAAGATGGAGAACATCCTGCGGGCCGAGCGCAAGGGCGTGGTCAAGAAGGTCAATGCCGCGCCCGGCGCGAGCCTCAAGGTCGACGATGTGATCATGGAGTTCGAATAAGTGGCGGCCGCCCGCGCCCCCGGGGTGGCTCTGCGTCCGGCCTACAGGCCGGGCGTGCGGCCGCCCTGCTGCGTGCGGATCTCCTCGCGCCGGATCGGCATTTTGTCGATGGCCTGGGAGATTTCGCGCGCATCGCGGGGCGTGGGGCGGCGCTGCGCTATGGAGCCGTCCTTCTCGATCAGCACGAGCGAGAAGCCGTGCGGACGCAGGGCCAGCCGGACGGCGCCCCGCGCCGCCGGATCGGTATCGGTGATCACCACGACGTCGCGTGCGGCGAGTGCGGGCCAGCCCGCCTCCAGCGCGCGCATCTGTTCGGCGAAGGCCGGGTCCGCCGGGCTGTCGGCAAAGACCACGACGGGACGCCGCGACCAGATGAAATCCTCGAGCCGGACATCGCTGCCGGAGATCGGGGCAAAATCCTGCGCCAGCGCCGCCGGGGCGATGCAGGCGACCAGCGCGGCCAGGCGGAGAATACGGGTCATCAGGGCCTCCTCTCCGTCAGATATAGGCGACATATCCCTTCCGTGCCACGTCCGGGGCGCGGAGAAATCAATGCGAGGCCGGGGCAGCGCCCGGGCGGTGGAGGAAAGGATCGTTCGATGACGACGAAAGAGGAATGGGCCAAGCTCGCCCAGAAGGAGCTGAAGGACAAGCCGCTCGACAGCCTGACCTGGAACACCCTCGAAGGGATCCCGGTGCAGCCCCTGTATACGGCCGAAGATCTCGACGGGCTGGATCATCTGGGCTCGCTGCCGGGGTTTGCGCCCTTCACCCGCGGCCCGCGCGCCACGATGTATGCCGGCCGCCCCTGGACGATCCGGCAATATGCGGGCTTCTCCACCGCCGAGGAATCGAACGCCTTCTACCGCAAGGCGCTGGCGGCCGGGCAGCAGGGCGTCTCTGTCGCCTTCGACCTCGCCACCCACCGCGGCTATGACAGCGACCACCCCCGCGTGGTAGGCGATGTCGGCAAGGCCGGCGTCGCGATCGACAGCGTCGAGGACATGAAGATCCTGTTCAACGGCATCCCGCTGGAAAAGGTCTCGGTCTCGATGACGATGAACGGCGCGGTGATCCCGATCCTCGCGAATTTCATCGTCACCGGCGAAGAGCAGGGCGTGGACCGCAAGCTGCTCTCTGGCACGATCCAGAACGACATCCTCAAGGAGTTCATGGTCCGCAACACCTATATCTATCCGCCCGAACCCTCGATGCGGATCATTGCGGATATCATCGAATACACCTCGGACGAGATGCCGAAGTTCAACTCGATCTCGATCTCGGGCTACCACCTGCAGGAAGCGGGCGCGAACCTCGTGCAGGAGCTCGCCTTTACGCTGGCCGACGGGCGCGAATATGTGCGCGCGGCGCTGGCCCGCGGCATGGACGTGGATGCTTTCGCAGGCCGGCTGAGCTTCTTCTTCGCGATCGGCATGAACTTCTTCATGGAGGTGGCGAAGCTGCGCGCGGCGCGCCTGCTGTGGCACCGGATCATGACGGAATTCGCGCCGAAGAAGGCCTCGTCGCTGATGCTGCGCACGCATTGCCAGACGTCGGGTGTATCGCTGCAGGAGCAGGATCCCTACAACAACGTCGTGCGCACGGCCTATGAGGCGATGGCGGCGGCGCTTGGCGGTACGCAATCGCTCCATACCAATGCGCTCGACGAGGCGATCGCGCTTCCGACCGATTTCAGCGCCCGCATCGCGCGCAACACGCAGCTGATCTTGCAGGAGGAAACCGGCATCACCCGTGTGATCGACCCGCTCGCCGGCTCCTATTATGTGGAGAGCCTGACGGCGCAGCTCGCCGAGGAAGCCTGGAAGCTCATCGCGGAAATCGAGGAGATGGGCGGCATGACCAAGGCCGTGGTTTCGGGTATGCCGAAGCTGCGCGTCGAGGAAACCGCGGCGCGCCGGCAGGCGATGATCGACCGCGGCGATGAGGTCATCGTCGGGGTCAACAAATACCGCCTGACGAAGGAAGACCCGATCGACATCCTCGACATCGACAATGCGGCGGTGCGCGACAACCAGATCGCGCGGCTGCAGAAGATCCGCGCAGCCCGGGACGAGGCGAAATGCCAGGCCACTCTGGCAGAGATCACCCGGCGCGCGAAAGAGGGCGGCAACCTTCTGGAGGCCGCGGTCGAAGCTGCGCGCGCGCGCGCCTCTGTCGGGGAGATTTCGTCTGCCATGGAAGAGATTTTCGGGCGCCACCGCGCCGAGGTGAAGACGCTGGCCGGGGTCTATGGCGCCGCCTATGAGGGCGACGCGGGCTTTGCCCAGATCCAGACCGATGTGGAGCAGTTCGCCCAGGAAGAGGGCCGCCGCCCGCGGATGCTGGTGGTGAAGATGGGCCAGGACGGGCACGACCGCGGCGCCAAGGTGATTGCCACCGCCTTCGCCGATATCGGCTTCGACGTCGACGTCGGCCCGCTGTTCCAGACGCCGGAGGAAGCGGCCGATGATGCGATCGACAATGACGTCCATGTCGTCGGGATCTCGTCGCTGGCCGCCGGGCACAAGACGCTGGCGCCGAAGCTGATCGAGGCGCTGAAGGCCAAGGATGCGGGCGATATCATCGTCATCTGCGGCGGCGTGATCCCGCAGCAGGACTATGAATACCTGAAATCCGCCGGGGTGAAGGCGATCTTCGGGCCGGGGACCAACATTCCCGCCGCCGCCCGCGAGATCCTCGACCTGATCCGCACCGCACGCAAATGAGGAAAGGGGGCTTCGGCCCCCTTTGCCATCCTGGGAGGGCCGCCATGATCATCCGCCCAGCCACCGCCGCGGATGCGCCGGCGATCCTGGCCTTCTGGAACCCGGTGATCCGCGACACGATGATCACCTTCTCCGCCACCTTGCACGATGCGGCGGGGCTTGCGGCGTTGATCGCGGCGCGGCCTGCCTTCCTGGTGGCCGAAGAGGCCGGGCAGATACTGGGCTTCGCGAGCTATGACCAGTTCCGCAAGGGCAGCGGCTATCTGCGCTCGGCCGAGCATACGATCATCCTCGCGCCCGCCGCGCGCGGCCGCGGCACCGGCCGGGCGCTGATGGCGGCGCTCGAGGATGTGGCGCGGGGGCAGGGGGTGCACCTGCTGGTGGCGGGCGTATCGGGGGAGAACCCCGCCGGGATCGCGTTCCATCAGGCCGTTGGTTTCGAGGAAGCCGGGCGCATGCGCGAGGCCGGGTACAAATTCGGCCGCTATGTCGATCTTGTGTTGATGCAAAAGCTACTCTGAGGCGTTATCCTCCGGGCATGGACAAACCACTCTCGCTCTGGAGCCGCATCGCGCAGGCCCTTGCGGCGCTTGCGCGCGGCGAAGGGCTTTCGGTCGTGTTCGACAGCCTGCGCGCGCCTCCCGAACGTTCCGTCGCCTTCACCATCGCGGTCATCGCGCTTGGCGCGAAGATGGCCAAGGCCGATGGTCAGGTCACCCGCGACGAGGTCACCGCATTCCGCCGGATCTTCCATATTCCGCCTGAGGAAGAGGGCCATGCCGCCCGCGTCTTCAACCTGGCGCGCACGGATATTGCGGGCTTCGATCATTACGCGCGCAAGATCGCCACGATGTTCGGGCCGGGCTCGCAGGCGCTGAAAGACGTGCTCGATGGCCTGTTCGAGATTGCCGTGGCCGATGGCCATTACCACGAGGCGGAGGAATATTTCCTGCGCGAGGTGGCGGGGATCTTCGGGGTGGAGGAGGCCTGCTTCCGCGCGATCCGGGCCGCGCATGTGACGGATGCCGAGCCCGATCCCTGGACGGTGCTGGAGCTGCCGCCCGGCACCCCGGTGGAGGAGGTGCGCCGCCACTGGAAGCAGGCCGTGCGCGAGGCGCATCCGGACCGCGCCATCGCGCGCGGCATGCCCGAGGAGGCCGTGCGCCTGGCCGAAGCGCGGGTGATCGCGCTGAACCGGGCCTGGGAGGCGATACGGGACGGCGGCCTTGCGCATAGCAACCTATAACGTCGAGTGGTTCACCAGCCTGTTCGACCGCCGCGGCCGGATCCTGGACGATGCGGAGCTTTCGGCGCGCTATGGGGTGAGCCGGTCGCAGCAGCTGGGCGCGCTCGGGATCGTGTTCACCGCGGTGGATGCGGATGTGTTCCTGATCGTGGAGGCGCCGGACAACAACGCCCATCACAAGACGGTGGAGCAGCTGGAGGCCTTCGCGCGCTATTTCGGCCTGCGTCAGCGCCGCGCCCTGATCGGCTTTCCGAACGAGACCCAGCAGGAGATCGCGCTGCTCTACGATCCGGATGTGGTCAGCGCCGTGCATGATCCGATGGAGGGCAGCGAGGAGGCGCCGCGGTTCGACCGCAGCCTGAAGATCGACCTCGATGTCGATGACCGGCTCGATGTGGTCACCTTCGGCAAGCCGCCGCTGGAGGCGGTGCTGCGGACGAAATCCGGCCGCGAGATCCGGCTGATCGGGGTGCATATCAAGTCGAAGGGGCAGCACGGCGAGCTGGACCCGGTCTCGCAGGTCCGCCTCGCGATCGAGAACCGGCGCAAGCAGTTGGCGGAATGCATCTGGCTGCGCCGGCGGGTGGACCAGTGCCTCGGCGCGGGCGATGCGGTGGTGGTGCTCGGGGATTTCAACGATGGTCCGGGGCTCGACGAATACGAGCAGCTGTTCGGGCGCTCGGGGCTGGAGATCGTGGTCGGCGAGGATCTGCCGCCGGAGCGGCGCCTGCGCGACCCGCATGTGCGGCTCCGGCGCGGGCATGCGGCGGCGCAGCCCTCCTCGGCGCGGTTCTATCTGAAGGATGCGGGTCAGTATTTCTCGGCGATGCTGGATTACGTCCTGGTCTCGCCCGATCTGTGCGTGCAGGCCCCGGCCTGGCGGATCTGGCACCCGTTCGATGACCCGGGCTGCTACAAGGTGCCGGAGCTGCGCGAGGCGCTGTTGCAGGCCTCGGATCATTTTCCGGTCAGCGTGGATCTTTCGCTCTGACGCGCTATCATCGGCCGATGAGGACCTTTGCCGCCGTCTTGCTGCTGGTGCTGGCCCTGAGCCCCGCCCGGGCGCAGGACACAGACGCGCACCCCGGCCTGATGGACCGGCTGCTTCAGGATATGCTCATCCTGACCTGCCACTGGTATTTCATCCAGCCGCGACCGGAGCCGGTAGCTGATTTACGCCTTTCGGCGTGGGATGAGCAATCGCCCGGCGCGCGGAACCCTCATCGCGTGCAGCGGGTCGGGCGATTGCGGTTGTCAGGTGCCGGG
>NZ_JAYRZN010000060.1:9762-11969 GCF_041916475.1 Paenirhodobacter sp. | reverse complement strand
GGCCGCCTCAAGGACTGGCGGCGGGTCGCCACACGATACGACCGATGTCCGGAAACCTTCTTCTCCGCGATCATGCTCGCCGCAACCGTCTTGTTCCGGCTGTCAAAAGCAATGAGTCTGGGCCCTAAGAATGCCGTTCTTCGAAATGAAAACCGCCCACATTTTGGCACGCGCGAAGGGCCGAATATTGGCGTCTCGGGGCATGTCGCTCTGCGGTGACGCATCAGAGCCGACTTCTGACACAGCCTCGGCCGCGTCTTCACACAATCGGCACTGCCGGCGTGCCCTCTCCCCCGGTGCAGCACCGGCGCCCACATGCTGCGCCAAGCCCAGCCTGAAGAAAGCGCGATTCCCAAAATCCGGAATGAGATGCGGCGCGATAGCCCCTGAAGCCGGCCAGCCCCACCGCCTCACTCCGCGCCGCCGTCATCCCGTCTGTGCCGCTCGAAATGGGCCATCTTCAGCCGCAGCCGCGCGGCATAGTCATGCCGCTCCTGCGCGCTCATCGCGCCCAGGCGCTGCAGCATCACCTGCTCGCCAAGCCGTGCCCTCTGGTCGCCACGCGCGCGCATCTGCGTGAGATGGGCCTGCACCGCATCCGGGTTCCACGGATCGGCCTCCACCAGCGAAATCAGCGTTTCCACATCCGTCCGCAGGCTGTTGCGCATGGTGCCCAGATCAACCCCGATCCGCTCCGCATCCTGCCGCATTTCGGCCCGGTCCTGGCGCGAAAACGCGGCGCCGAGCGGCCCCAGCATCATGTCGCCCGCCTGCGGCGCCCGCCCGTCGAACCGGTCCCGGCCGAGCATGCCGCCCGCCACCACGCCCGCCACCAGAAGGTTGAGCGTCACCGATGCGATCAGCGCCGCCTTGATCCACCGTTGCCTGCCTTGCACACGCTCTCCCATTCGTTCCTCACTCGCCCGCCAGGGCCAGAATGTCGCTGTCGGTCAGCACCGAAGACGCGGCCTCTGCCGTATCCAGGCTGGCGAACCCAAGCACCTGCTCGGATCCGACGAAGCCGATCCAGAGCCCGAAGGCCGCCGCCGTCGCCATCCCGCCAATGGTGCCCCAGCCGCCGAGCGCCGACAGAATGCGCCACGCCCGGCCTTGCCGCCGCACCGGGGCGGGGCGCACCAGCGCCGCATCGGCCTGCGCAAGGACCGCCGCCAGGAAATCCGGCCGCGCCTCGGGCGCCGTGCGGCGCGCCGCCGCGAAGAACGGATCGAGCAGTGCGTCCAGGTCGCGTTCGTCACTCATGGCCATACCCCAATTCCGCGCGCCGCCCCGAAAGCAGCGCCGCCAAGGCCCGCTTTCCCCGGGCCGTCAAGCTTTCTACGGCCTCGACCCCGATTTCCATCGCTGCCGCGATTTCCGGGTTCGACATGCCCTCCAGATGCCGCAGCACCACCGCCTGGCGCTGCCGCGCCGGCAGCTGCGCCAGCGCCAGCTCCAGCGCCTGCGCACGGTCGTCCTCGATCATCCGCTCCAGCGCGGAGGCGGCGCCATCAGGAATTTCCGGAGCCTCGTCGAGCCCGACCCAGCGCCGCCGCCGCAGCCGGTCCGTCGCGAGATTGGTCACCACCCGGTAGAGCCAGGTGGAGACCTTCGCCTCCCCCTGCCGCCACTCGGGTGCAATCCGCCACAGCCGCAGCATCGCCTCCTGCGCCAGATCCTCCGCCTCGGCCCGGTCGTTCAGCATGCGCTGCGCGACCCGAAGCGCCAGCGGCGCCAGCCGCAGCGTCAGCGCGCGCGCAGCCCCCCCGTCCCCGTTGCCATAGAGGACCAGAAGCGCCTCGTCGGAAACTTCTTCAAGCGCGTCGAATGCCATCGTCATGCCACCGCACTAGCGCGAAAGCCGCGCCGCTGCAAACCCGGCCCCGGCTTTGCGGGGCCGGGCACTGCCTCAGTTCGCGTCGGGCGCCGCGTCGCCGTCCTGCGCGCCTTCGGCCGGCGGAGGCGCGTGGCGGCCCTGATGATCGCCGCGCGGGCCGTGTCCGTCGCGCCCCTCGCCGTGCTGCCCCATCATGCCCTTGCCCATGCCTTCGCCTTTACCCTTGCCCATCCGGTCGCCGCGCGGGCCCATGTCCATCATCTTCTGATGCATGGCCTCCATCTCCTCGGGCGAGATCGCGCCATCGCCGTCGCGGTCCATCCGCTCGAACATGCGCGCGCCGCCCGGCGGGGTCCAAATGTTTGAACAGTTA
>NZ_JAYRZN010000060.1:0-9752 GCF_041916475.1 Paenirhodobacter sp. | reverse complement strand
GGGGGGGGTCGCGAGCCCGCCCCCCGACAGCATCCCGTCGCCGTCCACATCCAGCGCCTTGATCCGCGCCGCCACCCGTGCCTCCACGCCCGGACGGATCCGCGCCATCTCGGCATTCACCAGCTCCTCGGCGCTGATCTTGCCGTCATTGTTGGCATCGAGCGCGGTCACCTCGGCCTTGCGCTTGGCCTGAATTTCCTCGAGCGTCACCTTGCCGTCGCCGTCGGTGTCCATTTGCTTCATGTCGAAGCGCGGCCAGGGCGCGGGCGGGCTCCCCGCCTCCTGCGCCAGCGCGGGCAGGCCGCTCAGCGCGGCCCCCGCCAGAAGCCCTGCCAGAAGCGTGCTCTTGAAACGCGTCATCATCTCGTCTCCTCACTGATTGCGGCCGTCATCCGCCGCTGACAGAAGAGAAACGCACGAGCCCCCGCGATCCGTCGCCGGATATCCGTTCTCCCGAAACCGTGATCGCCCTATGCAGCGGCGCCGTTTTATCCGATAAAGGCCACAGGAGGAGCCATGACCACAGCCGACGACCGCCCCGTTCGGGCCGCGATCCTGCGCGGCCTCGCCTGCCGCTGCCCCGCCTGCGGGAAGGGGCCGCTCCTGCAGGGCTACCTCGGCGTGCGCCCCGCCTGCCCTGCCTGCGGTGAGGATTTCCGCGCACAGCGCGCCGATGACGGCCCGGCCTATCTGACGATCCTGATCGTCGGTCATCTGCTCGCGCCCACATTGCTCTGGGTCTGGGTCGCCTTCCGCCCGGCGCCGCTCGTCCTGATCGCGATCTTCGCGACCGGCTCGGTGGCGCTGTCCCTGTTATTGCTGCCGCGCCTGAAGGGCATGATCGTCGCGATCCAGTGGTCGCGCCGGATGCATGGCTTCGGAGCGGGCGAGGCCGCCAGCGACTGAAAGCCCCGATGACCGACGAAACAGACAAGACCCGGCTGCGCGATGCGGCAACCGTCCTCGTGGTGCGGCGCACGGCCGAGGGGCCTGCGGTGCTGATGGGGATGCGCGGCGAACAGGCGGCGTTCATGCCCTCGAAATTCGTGTTCCCTGGCGGCGCGCTGGACCGGGCCGATGCCGAGGTGCCGCTGGCCCTGCCGCTCGCGCCGGCGACGGCTTCGCGGCTGGAGGTCGATGCCCCCGCCATCGGGCCGGCCCTGGCCGTGGCCGCGATCCGCGAATTATGGGAGGAGACCGGGCTCATTCTCGGCGCGCCCGGCGCCTGGCCGGGCGAGGTGCCGCCCGACTGGCAGGGCTTTGCCGCGGCGGGCTTCGTGCCTTCGGCGGCGGCGCTGCGCTTCGTGTTCCGCGCGATCACCCCGCCCGGGCGCCCGCGCCGCTTTGATGCGCGCTTCTTCCTGATCGACGCCGCCGAGATCGCGACCGACCCCGACGATTTCTCCCGCGCCTGCGACGAGCTTTCGCATCTGCAATGGGTGCCGATGGCCGAGGCCCGGCGGCTGAACCTGCCCTTCATCACCGAAGTGGTGCTGGCCGAGGTGCAGGCGCATCTGCGCGAGGCCGCGCCCGGAGCGGAGCCCGCGCAGGTGCCCTTCTTTGACAACCGCGGCCCCCGCTCCGCCTTTCAGCGGATCGGCTAGCGCCCGCCCAGAACGATCAGCACCAGCGAGAGCACCACGAGCGCGATGCCAAACCCCTCGCGCCCGCTCAGCCGCTCGCGGAAGACCAGCGCCGAGACCAGCAGGGTGAACACCATCTCCACCTGCCCGAGCGCGCGCACATAGGCCGCGTTCTGCAGCGCGAAGGCGGTAAACCAGCCGGCCGATCCGGCAATGCCCGCCACGCCCACCCAGACCGTGCGCCGCCAGGCCGCGACCACGCGCGACAGCTCCCCCGGCTCGCGCAGGCGCAGATAGAGCCCCATCCCGAGCGCCTGCGCCGTGGTCACGCAGCCAAGGGTGACGATCGCGCGCGCAAAGCTGCCGCCCGGCAGCAGCTCCAGCGTCGCGCCGCGATAGCAGATGGCCGAAAGGCCGAGGAGCCCGCCCGCCAGCACGCCATAAAGCGTCGCCCGCCCGGAAAAGCCCGAAGGCGTGCGCGAGAGCGCCAGCACCCCCCCGAGCCCGAGCGCAATCCCGGCCCAGCCAAGCCCGCTCACCGCCTCGCCCAGCACGAGCAGCGACATCAGCGCCACCTGCACCGTCTCGGTCTTGGTGAAGGCCACCCCCACCGCGAAATTGCGCAGCTTGAACAGCGACACGGTCAGGAACGTGCCCGCCACCTGCGCCGCCCCGCCCAGAAGCGCAAAGGCCCAGAACCGCGCCCCCGGCAGCGGCAGCGGCCCGGCCATCTGCAGCGTCGCCACCGCGGTGAGGACCGCGATCGGCGCCCCGAACAGGAAGCGCGAGAAGGTCGCGCCGCCCACCGAAAGCCCGGTGGAGGCGAGCTTCTTTTGCAGCATGAACCGCAGCGTCTGCACCGCGGCAGCCGCAAGCGTAATCCAGATCCAGAGCATTCAGCGGCCGATCCGGCGCAGATTGTAGCCGTTGAAATCCAGAACCCGCCGCGCCGCGACCATCAGATCGCTCCGCGGCGGCATCTCACGCGAGAGCACCATGCCAAACCGCCCCGAGGGCGTGCCCAGCACCGCGACCCGGTAATCCTGATCGACCCACAGCACCCAGACCGGCAGATCGCCGAAGGCGCCCTGCGGCGTGAACCGCGCGCCGGGGCCGGTGACGGCGAGCCGCCCGTCCATCCGCCGCGGCGCCGCGCCCGCGCAATCCACCCCGGAGACACGATAGCCACTGCCATCGAAGGCCCAGTGCTGCACCGCGCCGCCGCAGCCCGCCGCCCCGCTTTCGGCCACATACCAGCGCCCGCCGAAACGGGCCGGATCGAACACGACCGCCGAGGAAATCCATCCTTTCGGATCGCGCAGCGGCGTCTGATCGCGCTGCGGCTCGAGCCTGGAGCCGCAGGCGGCGAGCGCCAGCAGCCCGGCCAGGATCAGCCCGCGCAGGGCGCCACGCTCAGAACGGCATCGGATCTTCATGGTGCACCCGGTCGATGGCAGTCAGGATTTCCTTCGGCAGCACGGTGCCCGCGGCATCGAGCGAACGCTCGAGCTGCGCGCAGGAGGTGGCGCCGATGATCGGCACGATCGGGAACGGGCGCGTGAGCGTCCAGGCAATCGCCATCGTCACCGGATCGAGCCCCGCACCCTGCGCGAGCGCCACATAGCGATCGGCCACCGCAAGCGCCCGCGGCCCCATCCGCCCGCCCAGATCCGGCGTGCGCGTGGCCCGCGAACCGGGCGGCAGCGCCCCGCCCGTGTATTTGCCGCTCAAAAGCCCCGTCGCCAGCGGCGAATAGGCCAGCAGCGTCACCTTCTCGTGCCGGCCAAGCTCCGCCAGATCGGTATCATAAAGTCGGCACATCAGCGAATATTCGTTCTGGATCGATACCGCCCGCGGCGCCCCGCCGCCCGCCAGCCGCAGCCATTCGGCCATGCCCCAGGCGGTCTCGTTCGACAGGCCGAAATGGCGGATCTTGCCCTCCTGCACCAGCGCCTGCAGCGTCTCCAGGCAGGCCAGCATATTGGCCTCCACCTCGGCCTTCGGCGGCTGCCGCGACGGGTCGTATTTCCAGTTCTGGCGGAAGGAATAGCTGCCCCGGTTCGGCCAGTGGAACTGGTACAGGTCCACATATTCCGTCCCGAGCCTGCGCAGCGAGGCCTCCAGCGCGCGCCGGATCGAGGCCGGGGTGATATCCTCGCCGTCACGGATCTCCTTGCGGCCATTGCCGGAAATCTTGGTGGCGATGACGAGATCGTCGCGCCGCCCGCGCCGCGCGAGCCAGGAGCCGATGATCTCCTCGGTCCGCCCGACCGTCTCCGCCAGCACAGGATTGGTCGGATACATCTCCGCCGTGTCGATGAAATCGATGCCGCGCCCGGTCCCGAGATCAAGCTGCGCATGGCCCTCGGCCTCGGTGTTCTGAGACCCCCATGTCATCGTGCCAAGGCACAGCTCCGACACCATGATCCCGGTGCCGCCCAATTCCCGCTTGCGCATCGTCATCTCCTGTTCGCAGGCGCAGAACCTGCCATAGCCTCCCCGGAAGGGAAAGCCCTCATGCCAGCGCCGCCGCGATCAGCCCGCGCAGCGCATTGCCGACGAAAAACCCCGCCGCCAGATCGGCCGGATAGAGCACCACCTCCCGCGCCCGGCCCTCCGCCAGCAGCTCCGCCCGCAGCACGCCGGGCAGGCAGCCGGAGGCAAGCGGCGGGGTCAGGAGCCCGCCCGCGCGCGGCACGAACACGTTCGTAATGGTGCCATCGGCAATCTCGCCGCGCTCGTTGAGCAAAACCGCCTCATCGGCGCCGGGCGGCAGCGCGGCCCGCGCATGGTCATAGAGGCCGCGCATCGTGGTCTTGTGCCCGCGCCAGGGGTCGCCGCTCTCCAGCCCCGGGCGCAGCACCACGCGCCAGCCCCGGCTCTCGGGCACGAAGAGCGCCACCACCCGCTCCACCCGCCCGCGCAGATCCACCGTCACCCGCACCCGCAGCGGCCCCTCCGGCAGCCCGGCCAGCGCCGCCGCCAGATCCGGCGCCGCCACCCCAAGCGCCGCGCATCCCCGCTTGAGGCGCGCCTGATGCAGCGCCAGCCGCGGCGGCGAAACCGGCCACAGCAGCGTCTCGATCAGCTTCAAATCGTCCGGTGCCTGCTCGCGAAGCCTGCCTTGCACAGCGCCTCCTCCCATTCCGCATCGACCTGACTGTCGGCCACGATCCCGCCGCCCACGTTCAGCGTGATCCGGCCCTCGCGCAGCAGCGCCGTGCGGATCGCCACCGAAAACTCCATCGCCCCCGTGGGCGCCACCCAGCCGATCGCGCCGCAATAGGCGCCGCGCGCGAAGGGCTCCACCTCGCGGATCACCTGCATCGCGCGGATCTTCGGCGCCCCGGTGATGGAGCCGCAGGGAAACAGCGCCGCCATCATTTCGGAAAGCCCCACCGGGCGCAGCTGTGCCGTCACCGTGGAGGTCATCTGGTGCAGCGTGGCATAGGTCTCGATCTCGAACAGCTTCGGCACCTTCACCGTCCCGATTTCTGCGATCCGCGACAGGTCGTTGCGCAGCAGATCGACGATCATCAGGTTCTCGGCCCGGTTCTTCTCCGAAAGCCGCAGCTCCTCCGCCAGCCGCGCATCCTCCTGCGGCGCGGCGCTCCGGGGGGCCGTGCCCTTCATCGGCCGCGCCGTGATCGCGCCCGCGCCATCTACCGCGAAGAACAGCTCGGGCGAGCGCGAGAGCACCGCAAAATCCCCGGCCTGCACCAGGCAGCCGTGCCCAACCTGCTGCCCGCGCCGCAGCCCGGCATAAAGCGCCGCCGCCCCCGCCTCCGTCTCCCCGCTCAGAGGGAAGGTGAGGTTCACCTGATAAACATCGCCAGCCGTTATATAATCCTGAATCCGCGCGAAGGCGCTGGCATAATCCGCGCGGGAAATCGTCGGCGTCAGCTCGGGCATCGGCAGCGGCGCCGCATCGGGGCGCGCAGCCTCGGGCGCATCATAGGCGCCGAACAGGATCAGCGGCACCTCGCGCGCCTCCGGGATCAGATCCGCCAGACGGTGCGAGAACGCATAGCCCGCCTCATAGGCGATCAGCCCCGCGAGCCAGAAGCCCTGCTCCTGTGCGCGCTGCATCTCCTCAAGGCAGCCCGCCACCTCGTCCAGCGTATCCGCGCGCAGGATCCGCCGCGGCGCCGCGAACCGCGCCCCGCGCCCGGATGGCCCGGCATCGAACTCCAGCTCCAGCGTTCCGCGCATCTCCGCCCCCATCGCCTGCCGCGGAGTTATCCGGCAAACCGTGGCCTGCGCAAGCCTTCACTCGGAGGAAAATCGCCAGTCTCCGTCGCCAAGCGCCGGGCTCGCGCGCTCCAGCGTCAGCGGGCTGCGCGAAAACCGGATCGGCGTGCGCAGCCCGGCAATGCCCTCGGGCGCAATCGCCATGCCCCGCGCCGCGATCTGCGGCTCGGCCAGCGCCTCGGCCACGTCGTTGATCGGCCCGCCCGGAACCCCTGCTTCCTCCATCGCCGCAATCAGCTCCGCCTTTGGGCGCAGCGCCGTGCGCGCCGCGATCCGGGCGCAGATCTCGTCGCGCTGCGCGACCCGGGCCGGATTGGTGGCGAAGGCCGGATCATCGCATTCCGTCATCTGAAGAACGCCACACAAGGATCTGAACTGCCTGTCATTTCCGCAGGCGATAATGAAATGCCCATCCGCCGCCGGGAACACCGAATAAGGCACGATTGAGGGATGCGCATTTCCCAGCCGGTGCGGCACCACCCCGCCCAGCATATAGTTCATCGCCTGGTTCGCCAGCACCCCCACGCCCACATCCAGCAGCGCCAGGTCCACATGTTGCCCCCGGCCGGAGCGCTCCCGCTCCGCCAGCGCCGCCTGCACCCCGATCACACCATAGAGCCCGGTGAAGAGGTCGATCCAGGCCACACCCACCTTCTGCGGCTCGCCGCCCTTCGGGCCGGTCAGGTCCATGATCCCGCACATGCCCTGAATCAGAAAATCGTATCCCGGCTGGGTCGCGCGCGGCCCGTCCTGCCCGAAGCCGGTGACGGAGGCATAAACCAGCCGCGGGTTCAGCGCCGCGCAGCTGTCGTAATCGAGCCCGAACTTGCGCAGCCCGCCGACCTTGAAATTCTCCAGAACCACATCCGCTTCGGCGATCAAGCCCTTGACCTTGCTCAGATCATCCGGGTTCGCGAAATCGCAGATGACCGAGCGTTTGCCCCGGTTGGCCGCGTGGTAATAGGCCGCGACCGTCTCCACCCCGCCATCGGGGCGCGGGCGTTCCACGAAGGGCGGGCCCCAGCGGCGGGTATCGTCGCCCTCCGGCGCCTCCACCTTGATCACCTCGGCGCCCAGATCCGCCAGCACCTGCCCGATCCACGGCCCCGCCAGGATCCGCGCCAGCTCCACCACCTTCAGCCCCTTCAGGGGCGCATCATTCCGCATCGGTTCTCTCCCGCCTTCGGGCCCTGACTACCGCGAAGCCTTCGTGGCCGCGATGGCTACCTGCGCCGCAGACCATGCCCAAAACGCATAGGTCAGTCCTCCTCCAGCGCAGCGAGGCGCCGCAGCAGCGCCGCATCGCGCCAGTCCTGCACCGCGCGGAACTCCGCTTCGGAAACCGGCGGGTAGGCTTCGCTGAGCAGGCGACGAGCCTCGTCATCGAGCTCCGGCGCCCCGAGATCGGCCCACCAGGTCTCCACCGCCGGGCCGAGGTGATCCAGAAAATGCGCCATCATCTGCGGCCCGCCCGCCAGCGCAAAAAGCTTCGCCTGCCCCATGAAGGCCCAGCGCTGCCCCGGCCCGAGCGACATCGCCCGGTCCAGATCCGCGACCGAAGCCACCCCCTCCTTCGCCAGATGCACGATCTCGCGCAGCACAGCGCCCTGCAGCCGGTTCGCGACATGGCCGATCACCTCGCGGTTCAGCCGGATCGGCTCCTTGCCCATCGCGCGGTAGAAGGCCATCGCGGCCGCCACCGCGGCCTCGGAGGTCTGCCGCCCCGGCACCACTTCCACCAGCGGCACCAGATGCGGCGGATTGAACGGATGCCCGACGACCAGCCGCTCCGGATGCGCCATCCCCTCCTGCAGCGCGCTCGGCATGATGCCGGAGGTCGAGGTCGCGATCACCACCTCCGGCCCGAGCACGGGCTCGATCAGGGCATAGAGCGCGCGCTTCAGCTCCAGCCGCTCGGGCGCGTTCTCCTGCACGAAGCCGGCCCCCGTCGCGGCCTCCTCGGGGCTGGGATGCAGGCTCAGCCGCCCCGCGCCCGCGTGCGCCGCCAGAGAGGGCGCCGCCTGCGCCAGCGCGGCCTGCAGCCGCTCCGCGGCGCCCGGCGCCGGATCCCAGGCCCGCACATCCTGCCCCATCGCCAGGAACAGCGAAGCCCAGCTCGCCCCGATGGTGCCCGTCCCGAGCACCGCGATCACTTGCCTTTCGGCCATCATCCCCTCCCCGGAAAATCGCCCCACACAGCCAAGCGCGCGGCCCGCCTCAGCGCAGCACCGCCAGCGCCTTCGCCCAGCGCGCGAGCTCCGCCACCATCGCCCCGGCCGAGTCCTCATGCAGCTTCTCGGCGGTGAACTTGCCCTCGCTCAGATGCCCGAACACCATCGGGATCACCACCTGCTCCGGCAGCGGCATCATCTTCAGCGCGGTCACGATCTGCTTGGCCACCTGCACGGAGCGCAGCCCCCCCGACACGCCGCCATAGCTCACGAAGGCGCAGGGCTTGCAGGCCCATTCCTGCGACAGATAGTCGAGCGCGTTCACGAAGCTCGGCGGCGGCGCGAAATTGTATTCGGGCAGCACGAACACGAAGGCATCGGAGCCCTCGACGATGGCGGACCACGTCTTCGTATGTTCATGCACATATTTCTTCAGCCGCGGGTGGTTCGGCTCGTCCATCACCGGCAGCGCCAGATCCGCCAGATCGGTCAGCACGACCTCGAAGCCCGCATCATGGGCCTTGGCATAGTCGAACATCCAGTCGCCCACCGGCTTGCCGTTGCGGCCCGGGCGGGTGCTGGTGATGATGATGTTGAGCTTCATGGGGGAGGTCTCCTGTCTTGCGGCCGGGCCCGGCCCGGTCAGGGAAGCGGCGCCCGATGATGGTTCTCAGGGCAGCCACGCGGCATACCGCCCCGGCCGGCCTGCGCCTCCCGGAAACGGCTGGACAACACAACACCCTCGCGCCCAGGATGCCAAGACCCCTCGCGCGCGGAACCTGGCCCTATCCAAGCCGCAGATCTGGCTCTATCGCAGCGCCGCGCGCGGGCGCACCACAGGGAAAACCACTCCGGAGTCCAGCAGATGACCCTCTCCTTTTCCGCCAACGACCTGAGCCATGCCGTCGAAGCCGACCGCAAGAACGTCTGGCACCACCTGAGCCAGCACAAGCAATACGAGACCATCGACCCGCGCGTCTTCGTCGAGGGCCGCGGCATGAAGCTCTGGGATGCCACCGGCAAGGAATTCCTGGATGCCGTCTCGGGCGGCGTCTGGACGGTGAACGTGGGCTACGGCCGCGAATCGATCGCGAATGTGATCCGCGACCAGCTGATCAAGCTGAACTACTGGGCAGGCGCCGGCGGCACCGTCCCGGCCGCGCTCTTCGCCGAGAAGCTGCTCTCGAAGATGCCGGGCCTGAGCCGGGTCTATTATTCGAACTCGGGCTCCGAGGCGAACGAGAAGGTCTACAAGATGGTGCGCCAGATCTCCGCGCGCCACTACAAGGGCAAGAAGAACAAGATCCTGTTCCGCGACCGCGACTATCACGGCACCACCATCGGCACGCTCGCGACCTCCGGCCAGGACCAGCGCGCCGAGCAGTACGGCCCTTTCCCCGAGGGCTTCGTGCGGGTGCCGCATTGCCTCGAATACCGCAAGCAATGGGATGTGGAGAACTACGGCATGCGTGCCGCCGATGCGATCGAGGAGGTGATCGTGCGTGAGGGCGCCGAGACCATCGGCGCGATCGTGCTGGAGCCCATCACCGCGGGCGGCGGCGTCATCACCCCCCCCTCGGGCTACTGGGAGCGCGTGCAGGAAATCTGCCGCAAATACGACATCCTGCTGCATATCGACGAGGTCGTCTGCGGGCTCGGCCGGACCGGCACCTGGTTCGGCTATCAGAACTATGGCATCGAGCCCGATTTCGTGACCATGGCGAAGGGCGTGGCCTCCGGCTATGCC
>NZ_JAYRZN010000059.1:0-12119 GCF_041916475.1 Paenirhodobacter sp. | reverse complement strand
GCCAGCCTCATGCTCCTGCAAGATGCCAATGATCTGCTCTTCCGTCAGTCGTGCCTTCTTCATCGTCCGTCCTCTCCATGGGCCGGACTCTAATCGCAGATGGAGGAAAACTCCCGTGGCAGGTCAAAACTAGCCGAAAACTCCAGATTCAAACGATCCAGTTTCTAGGGGGCAGAGCACATGCTGATGTCCGTATGCATGGTTTCTAGAAGCTCGGGGATGCCGCCGTAATTGTCGGTGCGAATAGCGTCCATGGTCGTTACTCCGTGGGTTAGAGGGAAGGGTCATTTAAAGGGGCGCGCTCGTGTGCGCGCAGGATGGCAAGGCCTTCGTCCAGGGCGTCAATGTGCCGATCGATGAGCGCTGCCATGCCGCTGTCGCTGGATTGAAGACAACTGCCGTCATGGATCAGGACGGCGTCAAGAGTGGTGCTGAAGGCCCGCAGGGCCACAACGCCACGCTGCATGTCGTCGATAATGATGGCGCGGTCTTTGAGGGGAATCTTGGCGATTTGCATGGAGAACTCCTTTCCGGGAGAGTGGAGATGAGGGGGCAGCGGGGCTTAAGAAGCTTGAGAGCGTCGGCTTTGCCGTAGATGCTGAGCACCGCGTTCTTCAGGTTCGAAAGGCGGATGGAGGTGCCTTGGGTTTCGGCCTTCGCGCGTTGCAGGACACGTGCGAGATTGCGGGCGTTGGTCTTGCTGCCGAGCACGCGGATCGCCAAGCGGGCATGCTCGCCTTCGGCGCCATAGGCTTGTGCCAGCCTGACGCAATCCTCACCGTCAAGATTAGGGAGATGAACCGTCATGCCGATCCGGTCATTGATCTGTTGCAGGGCGCGTTTATCGCGCTTGCCCGCAGAGGCGATGCGCTCGGAGTTTCCGCTCAGGACTAGCGCGAAGCCGCAGAAGCTCCCGCTTCGTCCGGTCTTCGGCGGTCTGGAATTCATCGACAATCAGGAGGTCTTTCCCTCCAACGGACCAGTTCATGCGGCGTTTGAAGCTCGAAATGACCTGATCGCAAAGGTCGCGCTCGTAGGCGGTGGGGCTGTAATAGACATCGATCGCATCAAGCAGGCCACGATACAGGCCACCGGTCGATTTCTGCTGTTCGCCGATTTCGAGATAAGCTTCGTCAAATTCCTTGAGGATATGGCACAGGGCGGTGGTCTTTCCGCGCCCCGGTTCGCTGATGACATGGGAGGGATAGGGGGGCATCATGGCATTCCTGACCGCATCGCGCACACGCTTGACGGCCTTGATTTCCACGAAAACCGGGCTGATCCACGGGGTGGTCAACATCACGATACCTTCCGTTCATGAGGGGCGAGGGGGATGCGCCGCGCTTTATCGATCATGCGCACCTCGTCCTGTTCCTGTTCTGGAGACTTGTCTTCGGGTGCTGAGATTGGCAGGCGGGCGAGGCCCTTGCCGCCCAATCCGCTGACCGAAACCACTGCATCTGGCGTGTTCGGGATCACGTCGCCGCGCCGCTCACCATAGGCAAGCAGTTCCTCCATCATGTCGATGTCGGGAGCCGACTTGCTCAGGTCAGAAATGGCCTGATTATAGATTCCGGTGCGGCGGGCGCTTTTCTTGGCTCCGCGCTGGTCCAGAACGTCAAACGGCGTGTCGGCATGGGCGAAGCCGATCGGATTGCCTTTGCCATCGGTGATCCGCAGGTTTTCGAACCCATGATACTTGGGAATGTGAACCGTAGCCGTCATGAATGGCTACACCGCGCTCGGCATACCTGTCACTGAGGTCGTGGAATAAGTCTGTCCGGGGATAGGGGAACCTCGCCTAACAGCCGAATTGCGCAAAAGAGTCGCGTGATCGAGACGAAAGAGAAGTACTGGCTGGCCTGGCGGGAGGAGCCCCCCGATTACCGCGACGGGGTGGACAGCCGCGACAAGCGCTACCTAGCCGATCCGCCCGGCATGTCGCCTTTGGACAGCGCGATCCTGCGGCTTTGCGTACCCTCAGTATGCCCGCCACAGAAGTCGTAGGCCAGCTCTCTACGGCGGAGGGCAGAGTTCCGGCTCTCGGGCAGTTTGCGCAACACGGCCGAGTATACTTAAACCGGTGTACGGCACTCTGATGGCTGATGAGCCGCGATCCGCGCAGAAATAGCCGCGCGCTTGAGCGGCTTGGTCAGGTAGTGATCGGCGCCAGCCTGAAGGATGGAGATGTTTTCCCCCTCCATTGCATAGGCGGTCAGCGCACAGATCGGCACGCGATTTCCGGTCCCCTCTTCCTCGGCGCGAATGGCGCGGATGGCCGCCTTGCCATCCATCTCTGGCATGGAAATATCCATGAAGATCAGGTCTGGCTTGAAGCTGCGCCACATCTCCACCGCTTCGCGCCCGTTGTCCACGAAGCGCAGATCGACGTCGATGTCCTTGACCATTTTCGCAAAGACCAGCTGGTTCGTGCGGTTGTCCTCGGCGGTCAGGACGCGCATCTGGCGCAGCGTGGCATTTTGCGCGACGGGGGCCGGGGCAGGGGTGGCTACCGGCGCGGCCACTTCCTTCGGCTTGCGCTGGCGCGACAGTTGCTGGAGCATCCGGTAAAGGTCCGACCGCAGGATGGGCTTTTCCATGCAGTTGATCATGGTGTCCGCGGCGCGGGACCGGGCGCAGGCCGCGGGATCGGCCGTCATCATCACCACCGGCGTCTCTCCACCTTGTCCGCGCAGTTTCGCGGCCAGTTCGGCGGGGTTCATATCGGCCACGTTGGAATCCGCCAGGATCACGTCGAAATCCGCGCCGCCATCGATCAGCCGGTAGGCCTCCGCCGCACTGCGCACTGCGGTAACGGTGAGGCCATAGGCCTCGAGCTGGCGCTCCAGGACCATGCGGTTCACCAGCATGTCGTCGATCACCAGGGCTGCGCGCAGGGTGATGGGCTCGCTCTTCTGCGCCGGAGATTCCACCACCTCATCCGCGACCAGATCGAGTTCGAAGCCGAAGCACGACCCTTGCCCGAGCTCGCTCTTCACCCAGATCTCGCCGCCCATCATCTGCACCAGGTGACGGGTGATCGACAGCCCGAGCCCGGTGCCTTCGAACCGCCTGTTCGCGGCCGATTCCACCTGATTGAACTCACCGAAAATATGCTCCAGATCGTTCGGCCCGATCCCGATGCCGGTATCCTCCACCGAGAAGTGCAGCTGATAGTTCCGCTCGGTCTGCTCGAAGCCGACAACGCGCGCGAGCACATAGCCCTCCGGCGTGAATTTCACCGCATTGCCGATCAGGTTGGTGAAAATCTGCCGGATCCGGCCCGGATCGGCGATGAACCGGGTCGGCAGGAACAGGTCGTAATCCACGATCAGGCGCAGCCCCTTGTCGCGCGCAGCGGGCAGCAACAGCGCCATCACCTCGTGCAGGCAGCGTTCCAGATCGAAGGGCTCCGGATAGAGCTTCATCCGGTCGGCCTCGATCTTCGAATATTCGAGGATCTCGTTGATGATCGACAGCAGCGCCTCGCCGGAGGTGCGGATCGTGTCGGAGTAGAGCTTCTGGTCCCCGGTCAGCTCGGTTTCCGAAAGCAGCTCCGCCATGCCGACGATGCCGTTCATGGGCGTGCGGATCTCGTGGCTCATGTTGGCCAGGAAGGCGGTCTTGGCGCGGCTCGCGGCCTCCGCACGCCGGCGCGCCTCTTCCAGCTCCTCCTCGCGGGTCACGGTTTCGGTGATGTCCTGCACCAGGCAGACGAGGTCTCCCTCGGCGCCCCAGCGGTCGGTCAGCTTCACATGGCGCCCCGACATCGTGCGCAGCACCACCGGCGTCAGGCTGTCGCGGTGGATCCGGGCCAGCATGCCGCCCTGCCAGGCATTCGCGTCGCGCCCCTCCATGTCGATCATGCCCTCGGTCGCGAGGATGCGCATCACGGCGGCATAGCTGATCCCGGAGACGAGCGCGCCCCGCGCGCGAAACAGGTCGTGATAGGCGCGGTTCGCCGTCACCAGGTTCAGCCCGTGGTCATAGATGGCAAAGCCGTCGCGGATGGTTTCCAGCGCGTCCCACAGCCGGCGTTGCGCGTTGCGCCCCTGCGTCAGTGCGCGCTCCAGATCCGAGCGGTAGCGCGTATTCTCGCCCTTCAGCGAGGCAGCCTCGGTCAGCGCCTGCTGCAGGCCCTGTTTCTGTTCGGCGATCTGGTCCGAGAGCGTCTGCGCATGCATCGCCAGCTTCTGGTTGGCCACATGCAGCTCGCGCCGCAGCTCGTCCATCTGCCGCTCCGCGGCCAGCCGGGCGCGGCGCTCCTTCATCAGCCTGTCCGAAACACCTGCTTCCGTGCTCTGCATCCGAATCGTTCCCGAGCCTCGCACGCCCGTCTCCTGAGTACTGCGGGCAGACTGGCAGCGGCGCGTGAATTTATACTTAACCCCGCTGCGCGCCCGGCGCGGCCATTGAACCGGCCCGGGCGGCATGCGACCATTCCGGCCTGCAGGATGGAGGAGATCATGCCCCGTTTCGTTGCGCCCTTGCTGCTGGCGATGACCCTTGCCGTGCCCGGATGGGCGGATCCGGTGCCCGAGCGGCGCATCTCCTATGCGGAGGGCATGGACCTGAAGGGGCGCGACCTGGCGCAGATCTTCGATACCACGCCCGAAGGCTGCGAGGCGGCCTGCCTCGCGGATCCCGCCTGCCAGGCCATCACCTTCAATGCGCGCAACAATTCCTGTTTCCCCAAGGCCGATGTGCAGGGCATGTCGCCCTATCAGGGCGCCGTTTCGGGCGTTGTGATCGGTACTCCTCCGGCGGTGCGGGAGCGGGCCGCGCGGCTGCAGGCGGATCTGGCGTTCCTGGGCGATGACGTGGCGCGCGCGGCGCGGATGGCGGGGGACTTCGGCCGCACGCATCTGACCGGGTTTGCCAGCGCGGCCGAGGTGCGGGCCGAGCTGGCCGCGGCCAGCCGGCAGGCGGACTGGGCCCGCGCCCGCGCGCTGCAGGGCGCGCTGATCGTGCTGGAGGATGGCTCCGATCAATGGGTGAATTACGCGCTGCTGGCGCTGACGCAGCAAGATGACCCCGATGTGGCGGTGCTGGCGGCGGTGAATGGCTATCTACGCGCGCCCGCGGCGCCGGCGCAGGCCGAGGCGCTCAATGTCCTGTCGCAGGCGCTGGAGCGCGCGGGCCGCACGCGCGAGACCGTCACCGCGCTGCGCGCCGCCGCTGGCCTTTCGAAGCGGGCCGATATTGCCGCAGCACTTGCCGAGGCCGAGGCGAAATACGGCTTCCGCATCACCGGCGATCAGGTGGAGGCCGAAGCGCCGATCCCGCGCCTCTGTGCGCTGTTTTCGGAGGATCTGGCGCGCTCCGGCGTGGATTACAGCAGCTTCGTGCAGCTGCGGGGCACGGGGCTTTCGGTGGAGGCCGAGGGCAGCCAGCTCTGCGTGGCGGGGCTGGAGCGCGGCGCGCGCGCCCAGATCACCTTCCGCAAGGGCCTGCCCTCCGGCACCGGCGAGCGGCTCGCGAAAGATGTGACCCTCTCCGGCTATATCCGCGACCGTGGCCCGCAGGTGAGCTTCCCGGGCCGGGCCTATATCCTGCCGCGCGGCGCCGATCAGGGCCTGCCGGTGCAGACGGTGAACACTGCAAAGCTGGGACTGACGCTGCTGCGGGTGTCGGACAGGAACCTTGTGGCCGCGCTGCGCGCAGACTATTTCGCGCGCTCGCTGGATGCCTGGGATGCCGAGGGCTTCTCGGACCGGCTGGCCGAGCAGGTCTGGCAGGGGGAGGCCGATGTCGGGCAGGAGCTGAACCGCGAGGTCACCACCCGGCTGCCGGTACAGCAGGTGACCGGGCCGCTCGGGCCCGGGGTCTATGTGCTCAAGGCCGCGATCCCCGATGCCGATCCCTATGAAGCCCCGCCCGCGATGCAGTGGTTCGTGATCTCCGATCTGGGCCTCACCAGCTACAGCGGCACCGATGGCCTTACGGTCGCGGTGCGGCGGCTCTCCGATGCGGCGGCGGTGCCGGGGGCGCAGGTGGCGCTGGTCTCGCGCGCCAATGCGGTTCTGGCCACGGCTGCGGCGGATGCGCAGGGTGTGGTGCATTTCGATGCGGCGCTGGCCGCGGGGCAGGGCAATGCCGCGCCCGCGCTGGTTTCCGTGACCGAGGGGGAGGACATGTCCTTCCTCTCGCTCACCGATCCGGAGTTCGACCTTTCGGACCGTGGCGTGGCGGGCCAGCCGCCTGCGCCCCCCATTGATACCTTCCTCGCGACCGACCGCGGCGCCTACCGGGCGGGCGAAACCATCCATGCCACGATCCTGACCCGCGATGCCACCGCCGCCGCGCTTGCCAATGTGCCGCTGACGGTGCGGCTGATGCGCCCCGACGGGGTGGAATATGCCCGTCAGGTGGTGCCGGATCTGGGCGCGGGCGGGCATGTGGTCTCGCTGCCTGTGGGAGCCACGGCGCCGCGCGGCACCTGGCGGCTCGATGTGCTGGCCGATCCGAAGGCTGATCCGCTCGCCTCCCAGCGGCTGCTGGTGGAGGATTTCCTGCCGGAGCGGATCGACTTCAGCCTGAGCCTGCCCGAGGGGCTGCTGGATGCCGCCACGCCGGCCATGCTGGATGTCTCGGCGCGCTATCTGTTCGGCGCGCCCGGGGCGGGGCTTGGCTATGAGGGTGAGGTGCGGCTCAGTTCTGCGGCCGATCTGCCGGGCTACGAAGGCTATGCCTTCGGCCTGCAGGACGAGCCCTTCGACAGCACGATCGAGGGCATCGGCGCGGGTGAAACCGATGCCGAGGGCCAGGCGAGGCTGGCCGCCACCCTCCCCGATCTGATCCGCGGCGCGGGGCGGCCGCTGCTGGCCACGTTCCAGCTGCGGCTGCGCGAAGGCTCCGGCCGCCCGGTGGAGCGCAGTATTGCCCGCATCGTCATGCCGCCCGAGCCGGTGCTGGGCATCCGGCCGCTGTTCGACGGCGCCCTGGCCGAAGGGGCGCAGGCGCGGTTCCAGGCCGTGGCCCTGGGGCCGGATGCGGCGCCGGTGCCGATGGCGGCGCATTGGCGGGTGAACCGGATCGAGACCACCTATCAATGGTATGCGGTGAATGGTTCGTGGAACTGGGAGCCCGTCAGCCGCCGCACCCGGGTGGCGGAGGGCGATCTCGCCCTCGACGGGCCGCGCGAGATCGCCGTGCCGGTGCAATGGGGCGAGTATGAGCTGGTGCTGGAGGGCGGGGCGGCTGCGGCTTCGGTCCGGTTTCAGGCCGGGTGGTATGCGCCCGCGGGCGTGATCGACAGCCCCGACCGGCTGCAGATGTCGCTCGACAAGCCCGCCTACAGGGAGGGCGAGACCGCGCGGCTGCGGCTGCTGGCCCCGGCGGAGGGCGTGGCGCTGGTCTCGGTGCTCTCTAACCGGCTGGTGGCGCTGCGCTCCGTGGCCGTCCGGGCCGGAGAGAACGAGGTGGCGCTGCCTGTCACCAGCGATTGGGGCGCGGGCGCCTATGTGACGGCTTCGGTGATCCGGCCGCTGGCGGCGGAGGCGGGCCGCGCGCCGAACCGGGCGATGGGCCTCGGCTATGCCGCGGTGGACCCGGGCGCGCGCCGCCTCGATCTGCGACTGGAGGCGCCGGAGGCCTCGGCGCCGCGTGCGCGGCTGCCGGTGACGCTGAAGGTCGCGGGGCTGAGCCCGGGCGAGACCGCCTGGGCCACCGTCGCTGCGGTGGATGAGGGGATCCTGAACCTCACCGCCTTCCGCAGCCCCGATCCGCTCGGGCATTACTTCGGCCAGCGGCGCCTGGGCGTGGGCCTGCGCGACGTTTACGGCCGGCTGATCGACGGACGCGCGGGCACGCCGGGCGCGATCCGCTCGGGCGGCGATGCGGGCGGCATGCAGATGCAGGCGCCCCCGCCCACCGAAGAGCTGGTGGCCTATTTCTCCGGCCCCGTCAGCATCGGCGCCGATGGCAGCGCCGAGCTCGGCTTCGATATGCCGTCCTTCAACGGCACCGTGCGGCTGATGGCCGTGGCCTGGTCGAAGGCCGGGGTCGGGCAGGCCGAGGCGCGGGTTCTGGTGCGCGATCCGGTGGTGGTGACGCCTTCGGTGCCGCGCTTCCTCGCGCCCGGGGATCGGTCGCGGCTGCTGCTGGAAATCGTCCATGCCTCCGGCCCGGCCGGGCGCATGGGCCTCGATGTCAGCGCCGATGGCCTGACGCTCGGCGCCGTGCCCTCGGGGGTGGATCTCACTGAGGGTGGCCGCGCCGTGGTGGAGGTGCCGCTGAGCGCCGCGGCCGAGGGCGCGCAGCCTGTCCGCGTGGCGCTCACCACGCCCGATGGCAAGCTGCTGGAGAAACGCCTCACGATCCCGGTCGAGACCAACGACCCGGCCATATCGCGGCAGTCGCGCTTCGATCTGGCGCCCGGGCAGAGCTTCAACCTGGATGCAAATGTGTTCGCCGGGCTCAGGCCGGGCACCGGGCGGGCGGTGCTGGCCGCAGGGCCGATCGCGCGGTTCGACACGCCCGCGCTGCTCGCCGCGCTGCAGGACTATCCCTATGGCTGCACCGAGCAGGTGACCTCGAAGGCGATGCCGCTGCTCTATCTCTCCTCGGTGGCCAGCGCGCTGGGGATCGCCGCGCCCGAGGATCTGCGCGGCCGGATCGACACTGCCATCGCCCGGGTGCTGACGAACCAGGACGCTTCGGGCGGCTTCGGCCTGTGGCAGGCGGGCTCGGGGGATGGCTGGCTCGATGCCTATGTCACCGATTTCCTCAGCCGGGCCACGAAAGCGGGCCATCCGGTGCCGGATACGGCCTTCCGCAGCGCGCTCGACAATCTGCGCAACCAGGTGAACTACGCCCCGGATTTCGATGCCGCCTCCAATGGCGGCGGGCGGCTGCTGGCCTATCAGCTGATGGTGCTGGCGCGCGAAGGCGCCGCAGCGGTGGGCGATCTGCGCTATTATGCCGATGTGAAAGGCGACGATTTCGCCACGCCTCTGGCCGCGGCGCAACTGGGCGCGGCGCTGGCCGCCTATGGCGATCAGACCCGGGCGGATGCGATGTTCGCCCGTGCCGGGCGGATGCTCACGGCGGCGGATGCGGAAAAGGCCGTCTGGCGCGATGATTACGGCTCGGGCCTGCGTGATATGGCGGCGGTGCTGGCCATTGCGCAGGAGGCCGGGTCGCGCGCGCTCGATACCGGGGCGATCGGGGCGCGGCTGTCCGAGCGGCTCGGCCGGGTGCCGCTTTCCACGCAGGAGGCGAGCTGGACCCTGCTCGCGGCCAGCGCGCTGATCGACCGGCCCGATGCGGGCGGGCTCACGCTCGATGGCGCGGCGCCCGACGGGCCGCTGATCGGGGTGCTGGAGGCCGCCACGCAGGGCCGCGCGCACCGCATCGCGAACCCGGGGGACCGGCCTCAGGTGCTCACGCTGACGACGACCGGCGTGCCGGAGGTGCCCGAGAAGGCTGGCGGCAAGGGCTGGAAGATCACCCGCACCACCTACACCATGGACGGCACCCCGGTGAGCCTTGCCGAGGTGGCGCAGGGTACACGGCTGGTGACGGTGCTGGAGGTCACGCCGCTCGGGCCGCAGGAGGCGCGGCTGATCGTCGATGACCCGCTGCCCGCGGGCTTCGAGATCGACAACCCGAACCTGATCCGCGGCGGCGATATCGCGGCGCTCGACTGGCTCGATGTGACAACCGACACGCGGATGGCCGAATTCCGGCAGGACCGCTTCCTCGCCGCGCTCGACTGGCAGTCCGACGCGCCGTTCCGCCTGGCCTATATCGTCCGCGCGGTCAGCCCCGGCAGCTTCCACCATCCGGCGGCATCGGTGGCCGACATGTACCGCCCAGAGATGCGCGCCAATACCGATCCGGGCCAGGTGGTGATACGGTGAAAGGGCTTCTGGCCCTCGCGCTGCTGCTGGCCGTGGCGGCGGGCGGGCGCGACGCGCTGGACGACTGGATCGCGCGCACAGAGCTGCCCGATCTGCGCGTCGCGGTCGGCACGGAGGTGCTGGCGCGGGATGGCGCCATCCTGCGCGCCTTCCCGGTGGGCGGACAATGGCGGCTCGCGCCCGGCCCGGTGGTCCCGGCCTATCTGGGCGCGCTCATCGCCTATGAGGACGGGCGCTTTTACCGCCATGCCGGGGTGGACGGCCGCGCGGTGCTGCGCGCGGCATGGCAGGGGCTGAGCCGCGGGCGGATCGTCTCGGGGGCCTCCACGCTCACGATGCAGGTCGCGCGGCTGCTGGAGGCGGGCCCGACCGGCAGCATGGCGGGCAAGATCCGGCAGGCGCGGGTGGCGCTGGCGCTGGAGCGGCGGCTGTCCAAGGCGGAGGTGCTGGAGCTGTATCTGCGCCTCGCGCCGATGGGGGGCAATCTGGAGGGGGTGCGGGCGGCCGCGCTTGCGTGGTTCGGCAAGGAGCCGCGCCGCCTGACGCCCGCCGAGGCCGCACTGCTGATCGCGCTGCCGCAAGCCCCCGAGAGCCGCCGCCCGGACCGGCACCCGGAGGCCGCGCGGATCGGGCGCGACCGGGTCCTGCGCCGGCTGGTGGCCGAAGGCGTGATCCCGGCCGATGCTGCGCAGGCGGCGATGCGCGAGCCGATCCCGGCGCGGCGGGATTTCCCGGCGCTGGCCCCGCATCTGACCGGGCGTCTGGCCGCGGCCGCTGCCCCCGGCAGCCGGATCGAGACCACGATCGACGCGGGCCTGCAGCGCGCGGCGGAGGCGCTGGCGCGGCGCGCGGTGGCGGGGCAGGGCGGGCAGGTCTCGGCGGCGATGGTGCTGGCCGATCACCGCAGCGGCGAGATCCTGGCCCAGGTCGGCGGCGCGGAATGGACGGATACCGCGCGCGCGGGCTTTGTCGATCTGTCGCGGGCGGCGCGCTCGCCCGGCTCCACGCTGAAGCCCTTCATTTATGCTTTGGCCTTCGATGATGGCCTCGCGCATCCCGAAACCCTGATCGACGATACGCCGGTGTCCTTCGGCCTGTGGCAGCCGCAGAATTTCGACCGCCAGTTCCGCGGCACGGTGAGCCTGCGCGCGGCGCTCAGCCAGTCGCTGAACATTCCGGTGGTGCGGCTCACCGAAGCACTCGGGCCCGCGCGGCTCCTTGCGGTGCTGAAGCGCGCCGGGGCGGGGGTGGAGCTGCCCGGCACTCCCGGCCTCGCCATCAGCCTCGGCGGGCTCGGGATCACGCTCGAGGATCTGGTGCAGGCCTATGCCGGTCTCGCGCGGCTGGGCAGCCCGGTGCGGCTCTCGGCAGAGGCGGGGCGGGCGGGGCCGCTGCCGGGTGCGCTCTTCGGCCCGGTGGCGGCCTGGCAGGTGGGCGATATCCTCGCCCATATCCCGCCGCCGCCCGGCGCCACGCCGGGGCGCATCGCCTACAAGACCGGCACCTCCTATGGGCACCGCGATGCGCTGGCGGTGGGCTATGACGGGCGGCTGGTGGCAGGTGTCTGGCTCGGGCGCGCCGATGGTACGCCGGTTCCGGGCGCCTTTGGCGGCGAGCTGGCGGCGCCCGTCCTGTTCGAGCTACTGGGCCGCGCCGGGCCGCCCGCGCCGCTGCCGCCGCCACCGCGCGCCACGCTGATCGTGCCGAATGCGCTGCTGCCGCAGCCGCTGCAGCGCTTCCGCCCGCGCGGCGCGGTCAGCCCCCCCGAAGGCCCGCAGCTGAGCTTCCCCCCCGATGGCGCGCAGATCGAGCTGCCGCCCGGCATGGCACTCACGGCGAAGCTGCGCGGCGGGGTGCCGCCGTTCCTGTGGCTTGCGAACGGGATCCCGGTGGAAAGCGGCGTGCACGGGCGCGAAGTGGCGCTGCCGGTGCCGCCGGCCGGGCATGTGACGCTGACCGTGATCGACGCCGAAGGCCGCGCGGCCAGCGCCGAGGTTCGCCTCGGGCCGCCCTGATCGGGGGGTGTCTTTCGCAAACGACCTCGCGGTGAGCCGTGCTGCTGTGGCGCCGGATCTGACGGAAAGCGATCCTCGCCCGGAGTTGATCGACTTTTGCCGCTCGCCATGATTGCCCCTCCGCAGGGGCTGACCTGCCACTGGTATTTCATCCAGCCGCGACCGGAGCCGGTAGCTGATTTACGCCTTTCGGCGTGGGATGAGCAATCGCCCGGCGCGCGGAACCCTCATCGCGTGCAGC
>NZ_JAYRZN010000058.1:0-13390 GCF_041916475.1 Paenirhodobacter sp. | reverse complement strand
CAGCAAAAGCGCCGCCGCCGTGACCTTGCAGCCCACCAGCCCCGCCCGCAGCAGCCCTTCGCGGCTGAGCGACAGGGGCCCGAGCCGCAGCAAGGCCTCGCCCGGAACGGTGAAGGGCAGCACCAGAAGCAGGATCAGCAAGAAGCCCTCCACATGCAGGAGCCGGCGCCATTGCACCCTGCCCCAGGCCAGCGCCGCCGCGCCCAGAGCCGCCGCCAGCGCCACCTCCGGCCGGGTCAGCTGCGACAGGCAGGCCACCGCCCAGAATGCCGCCACCAGCCGCAGCCTCAGGTCGAAAATCACCGCCGGCGCCCGCGGATATAGAGCCCGATGCCGCCGAGCCCGATGATGAGGAACAGCCCCGAGAGCAGATCGGTGATCCGCATGCGCGCGTCCATTTCCTCGATCCGCGCGAGCAGCGGCGCCACCTGCCGCTGCACCGCGGCCTCCACCAGCGGCGAGATATCCTGCGCGGGCATCGCGCTGGCCACGCCGCGCGCGGCCAGCGATGCCGCGGCAGGCGCGCCGGTGGCCGCGACGGGCGGCGCGCCGAAACGCTCCGGCCCGATCTCGGTAATCGCGACATGGCCCTCATGCGTATCGACGACGACGGTGAGCGGCCCGGTCACCGGCGCGGGCGGCACGAAGCGGTAGCCCCCTTCGGCATCGGTGCGCCCGGAGGCAAGCTCCGCGCCCTGGGCATCCTTCGCGACCCAATCGGTATCCTGCGCGCGCCCACCGCCGATGAAGAAGGCATAGCCCGTCACCGCATCGCCCTCCACCGTCGCAAACAGCTTCAGCGCATGCGCCTGGGCGGGGCCCGCAAGCGCGATCAGGATCATCAGGGAGGCAAGGCGTTTCATCGGGGTCCGTCCGGGCTGAGGGCAGCGGGCTCGACGCGGGCGAGGAAGCCCACGACCACCGCCGTCACCGCGGCCTCGATCGCCGCGAGCGGAGCGTAGGCGAGCCAGAGCACCCGCGCAACCGGCACATATTCGGAGGCCGAGAGCCACAGGCTTGCCGCCACCATCGCCCCGGTGAGCAAAACCGCGCCCCCGCCCACAGCCCCCGCCAGCACCGCGCGCTGCCCCGGCGTGGCCCGCCCGATCCTGGGCGCCGCCAGCAGGCCCAGCAGCACGCCGGGGGCGGCGATGTTGAGCGTATTGACCCCGAGCGTCGTCAGCCCGCCGATGCCGAAGAGCAGCACCTGCAGCACCAGCCCGACCAGCACCGCGACGAAAGCCCCCGGCCCCAGCATCAGCCCCATCAGCCCCGAGAGCATCAGATGCACGCTGGAGGGGCCGAGCGGGAAGCTGAGCAGCGAGGCGGTGAAGAACACCGCCGACAGGATCGCCACGCGCACGATGGCACGGTCGTCCATGCGCCGCAGCGCGAGGCCCACCCCCGCCGCCGCCAGCACCCCGCCGCCGAGCAGCACCGGCGCGGAGAGGATCCCGTCCGGAATATGCGCCATCTATTCGGCCCCCATATCGACGGCCTTCACCCAGATCAGCCCGCCTTCCTCCACCGGCACCGCGCGGCCATCGGGCGCGGTCATCGGCGCATCGCCCTCCACCAGCGCGGCAAAGCCCCACCAGCCCGCGCGCGGCATGGCATAGCTGAAGGTGCCGTTGGCATCGGCCTTCAGCACCTGGGTGAGGAAGGCCTCGTTCGGGGGCACCACGGCGCCGTCATTCACATATTCCACCTCGACCTCGGCGAAAGGCACCGGCGCGCCATGTTTCAGCACAACACCGGTGAACAGGTTCCCCGCCCAGAGCCCGGTCGGCCGGGTCAAGGGCGCGATCTCCACCGGCAGGCCCACCAGCGCGTCCCAGCCTTCGCCCGAGGCATAGCCATCCACCACCACCTTCGCGTAATGCACGATGAACTTGCCCTCCGCGGGCTCCCAATAGGGCGCGGGCGTGACCCAGAACACCGCCGCCCCCGGCTGTGCGATATCGGCGGTGAGCGACCAGGCCTGCACCCCGTCGATCGGCGTCGCGACCAGCGTCCCCGACAGATCCGTGCGGACGCCCTGCGCGAGCATCCCCACCGCTTCGGGGCGCCGCATCTCCATCACCGGCCCGCGCTCCATCGGATGGGTGAAGGTCAGATCCAGCGTCACCGGCCCGCCCTGCGGCAGCACATCCGCCGAAGGCAGGATCTGCTGGAAATGCGCGGCCGCAGGCCCCGCGGCGAAGGCGGCGCAGGCCACGAGCGGCAGATAGTTCATCCTCACCCCGTTCGTATGATTATTCTTTCAAATATTCATACGAACGGGGTGGCGCCCTGACAAGCGCTTCTCAACCCCCGGGCGCGCTGATAGGCTGATACGAACGGAGGAGCCCATGCAGCGCACAACAATTACGCTCGACGACGACCTCGCCCGCCAGCTGGAGGCCTATATCGCGGCGACGGGGGCGCAGAGCCTGTCGGAGGCGATCCGCGATCTGGTGCGGCGCAGCCTCGCCACCCGCACCCGCGCGCCCGAAGGGGCGGCCTGCTATGGCGTCCTGAGCTATGTGGTGGATCAGACCATGCGCAACCTCGCCGCCCGCCTGCCGCAGGCGCGGCTCGACCGGCACGACGAGACCGTGGCCAGCCTCTCGGTGCCGCTCGATCATACCCATGCGCTGGAAGTGACGGTGATGCGCGGCGCGGCGCGGGGCGTCTCCGATCATGCCGAGGCGCTGTTTCTGGAGCGCGGGATCATGCATGGCACGCTCGGGCTGATCCCCGTCGCCGAAGACCACGCCCCCCATATGCATGACGACGGCGCCCCGCACAGCCATGCCCATCCGCGCGTCCTGCCCGGCTTCTCGCCCGCCACAGACTGAAAAGGCGCCCCGAAGGGCGCCTTCCGGTCAGGTGACCAGCCGGGGCTTTCAGTTGATCAGCGTCGGCTTCACGGTGGCGGTGTTCGCGGGCAGCACGCCCAGACGGCGCGCAACCTCGGTATAGGCATCGGTCAGCGAGCCCAGATCGCGGCGGAACACGTCCTTGTCCAGGTGCTCGCCCGTCTTCACGTCCCACAGGCGGCAGCTGTCGGGGCTGATCTCGTCGGCCACGATCAGGCGCATGAAATCGCCCTCCCAGACCCGGCCGATCTCGATCTTGAAATCGACCAGCTTGATGCCGACGCCGAAGAACACGCCCGAGAGGAAATCATTGACCCGCAGCGCGAGGCTGACGATGTCGTCGAGGTCCTGCTGGTTGGCCCAGCCGAAGGCGATGATATATTCCTCGGGCACCAGCGGATCGCCGAGCGCGTCGTTCTTGTAGCTGTATTCCACGATCGGGCGCGGCAGCGCGGTGCCCTCTTCGAGCCCGAGGCGCTTCGAGATCGAGCCTGCGGCGAAGTTGCGCACGATGACTTCGAGCGGCACGATCTCGACCTGGCGGATCAGCTGCTCGCGCATGTTCAGCCGGCGGATGAAGTGGTTCGGAATGCCCACATTCGTCAGCCCGCTCATGAAGAATTCGCTCAGGCGGTTGTTCAGCACGCCCTTGCCCTCGATCGTCGCCTTCTTCTGCGCGTTGAAGGCAGTCGCGTCGTCTTTGAAGTACTGCACCAGGGTGCCGGGCTCCGGGCCTTCGTACAGGATCTTCGCCTTGCCTTCGTAGATCTTCTTCCGACGCGGTGCCATGGGCTCTCCGTTCCTGGGCTTGCGCTGCTCCCGACCGTGCGGAAACGGCAAAATCGGGCTTGCGCCCCTTTGCGCCCCTATAGGCCAAGGCTCGCCGCGCCGCAAGACTCAGGGCATGAGCGCCTGTCAGAAACCCCCGTGAACGCTAACTCTGCGCTATCATGCCCAAATGCGCGCCCTTCCTCTTGCAGTGCGGGGCGCGGCTGGGCATATCAGTTTCAGCAACTCGTGATTCCGGGGGGAGCCACATGACCACGTTCGACGACCGCGAAAACGCCTTCGAAAACAAGTTCGCGCATGACGCCGAGCTGCGCTTCAAGGCCGAGGCGCGGGCCGTGAAGGCGATGGCCCAATGGGCCGCGGGCCTTCTCGACCAGCCGGCCGAGGCCTATGCCAGCGCCCTGATCGCGGCGGACTTCAAGGAGCCGGGCCAGGAGGATGTGGTGCGCAAGCTGATCGCCGATCTCGACGGCAAGGCCGACGAGGCGACGATCCGCAGCCGCATGGCGACGGCGCTGAACGTCGCGGCCGAGGATGTGCTGAAGGGCTGAGCCCGCGCCCGGCCCCGCCGGCGGACCCGAAATGACCGAGAGTCTCACCGATCTGCTCGACCGACGCGGCTGGATCCTGGCCGATGGCTGCCTGCGCACGGCGCTGGCGGCGCGCGGCGTGGCCCGGGCCGAGCCGCTTGCGCTCTGTACCGCCACGCATCCCGAAGAGCTGCGCGCCGCGCATGCGGCCTTCGTGGCTGCCGGGACGGACCTGATCCTGACCAACAGCCACGATGCCAATGCCGCCCGGCTGCGGATGGCGGGGGCCGAGGCGCGGATGGCGGAGCTGAACCACGCCGCCGCCGCGATCGCGCGCTCGGTCGCGGGTCCGGCGCTGGTCGGCGGCCGGATCGGGCCGACGGGCGAGGTCTATGGCCCGCTCGGGCCAGAGGCCCGCGCGCGGCTGGTTGCCCAGTTCGAGGGGCAGGTGGCGGCGCTGCGGGCGGGCGGGGCCGATCTGATCTGGGCCGAGGGCTTCGCCGCCCTTCCTGAATTCGAGGCCCTCTCCGAAGCCGTCGGCCGCGCCGGGATGGACTGGTGCGGCACCATCTGCTTCGACAGTTCGGGGCGCAGTCTGCTGGGGCTCACGCCCGCGGCGCTGGCCGCGCGGATCGAGCATCTGCCGCATCCGCCGCTGGCCTATGGCGCAAGCGGCGGCCCGGGGCCATCGGACCTGATCGCGAGCGTTCTGGGCTTTGCCGCGGCGGGTTGTGAGCGCCCCCGGATCGCGCGGGGCAACAGCGCCGTACCCCGCAACCCGCGCGACCCGGCCAGCTGCGCCGGCACGCCCGAAACCATGGCCACCTTCGCCCGGCTCGCCCTGGATGCCGGGGCCCGGCTCATCGGCGGGGCCTGCGGCACGCTGCCCGCCCATATCGCCGCGATGCGCGCCGCGCTGGAGCACCATACCCCCGGCCCGCGCCCCCTGCCCGAACAGATCGCGGCGCAGCTCGGCCCCTTCAGCGCCGAAGAGGACTGAGCCTCAGAACAGCGACAGCTGCGCCCCCGCTTCCGGTGGCGGCGCGAAGCGGCTGCACTCCAGCGGCGGCAGCGGCCGCTCGAACCCCAGCCTGCGGCACGAGACCCGGAACCGCTGCGCCAGCAGATCGGCCTCCACCCCCTCGCCCGTCATCCGGCTGCCGAAGCGCGGATCGTTCAGCCGCCCGCCGCGCAGCGCAGCCACCGCATGCAGCACCCGCTCCGCCCGATCGGGCAGATGGCGGCGCAGCCAGTCCTCGAACAGATCGGCCACCTCATGCGGCAGCCGCAGCGGGATGAAGGACGCCGCCCGCGCCCCGGCCCGGCGCGCCTCGGTCAGCACCGCCTCCAGCTCATGATCCGTCAGCCCCGGGATCATCGGCGCGGCCATCACCCGCACCGGCACCCCCGCCCGCGCCAGCTCGCGGATCATCCGGATCCGCATCTGCGGCGCCGGCGCCCGCGGCTCCATCTTGCGCGCGAGTTCCGCATCCAGCGTGGTGAGCGAAACCCCCACCTGCACCAGCCCGCGCGCGGCCATATCCGCCAGGATGTCGATGTCGCGCAGGATCCCCGCGCCGCGGGTGGTGATGCTCAGCGGATGGCCGAAGGCCGAAAGCACCTCCAGCAGCCCGCGCATCACCCCCATTTTCGCCTCCACCGGCTGATAGGGATCGGTATTGGTCCCGATCGCGATCGGCGCCACCTGATAGCCCTTGCGCCGCAATTCCCGCGCCAGCACCGCGGGCGCCTCCGGGCGCGCCACGATCCGGGTCTCGAAATCCAGCCCCGGCGAGAGCCCCAGATAGGCATGCGAGGGCCGCGCATAGCAGTAGATGCAGCCGTGCTCGCAGCCGCGATAGGGGTTGATCGAGCGATCGAAGCCCAGATCGGGGCTCTGGTTGCGGGTGATGACCGTGCGCGGCCGCTCCACCGTCACCTCGGTGCGCAGCAGCCGCTCCTCCTCCGGCAGGTCCCAGCCGTCATGCTCCCAGACCCGGGCATAGGGCTCAAACCGGCCATCCGGGCGATGCACGGCGCCACGCGCCCGCAAGCGCTCGGCGGGGTCGACAGGCGGAAGGGGCAGGAGGTCTTGCATAACTCAAAATTAGAACATTACAGGAACAATATCCAGAGCCGTCGCACCAAAGCGTGAGAAATCCAATCGGATTAGGGCTTTCGCTTCGCCCCGGCAGATCCCATATTGATCGCGGGAGAGTAGAGATGGAACCTGTGCCGCTGCCGTATTTCCTGATGCTGGTGCTCGCGATCATGGTCGCGGCGGCAGTAACGTTGTGGGTCGCCACGCATGCGGGCCTGTCGCTGAGCGTGCTCGCGCCGGTGGCGCTGCTGGGCGCGGTGCTCGCGCGGCTGTTCATGAAGGTCGAGCGCTGAGGATGCGGCTCCGGCACTGACCAGCCCGATCCGGGCGCGGCCCCTTCCCGTGCAAAGGCTCGTGAGGGCGATCAGGCTCCGCCCCTGAAGACGCAGCCCCCCGGCGGCATCCCCTTTCCGGCAGAAGTCATGCGCACAGCGCAGGGTTCATTTGACCCCGCGTCATGCCTGCCATTGCCCCGCGCGCGGCGATCTTGCGCCCTGTCTGCGCCGTTGCTATCGGGCCTTCGGGGCCCCTCCCGCCGACCTCGCCCCGCGGCCGCCCCATCCCGGACCATGACACCGCTCCCTCCTCCCCCTCTGCTGGCCGCGTTCAGCCGGATCGGCTTCGATATCCCCAAGCTGATCCAGAGCCTCTGGCTCGTGCTCGTGGCCTTCCTCTCGCTTGGCCTCGCCTGGCTTCTGGGCCTCGACCATCCGCAATGGGCCGCGATCACCGTCTTCGTCACGCTGCAGCCCAGCCGCGGCCAGACGATCGAGAAAAATGCCTACCGCTTCATCGGCACGCTGGCCGGCTCCGCCTTCGGGCTGATGCTGCTGATGCTGGCCGGGTCGAATGCGCTGGTCATCGCGCTCGGGCTCGGCGCCTGGAGCGGGCTGTGCCTGTTTGTGGGCACGCTGCAGCGCTCCTACCGCTCCTATGGCACCGTTCTGGCGGGCTATTCGGCGATCATCGTGGCGATGAACAATTCGGGCCCCGCCGAAATGGTGAAATGGGTCGCGATGGACCGGGTTGCGGCGATCCTGATCGGCACGCTCGCCGGGATCGCGCTGAGCTATGTGATCGGGCAGCGCACCAACCGCGACGAGCTGGAGCAGAAGACCCGCCGGATCCTGGCCGATATTCTGGCGCAATCGGCCGCGAACCTCACGCGTGACGGGCTGGCCCAGGCGCGGCGCAACTATCAGTTCACCGCCGCCGCGGCCGAGCTTTCGGCCGAATTTGCCACGCTGGCCTCGCGCCGCGCCGGGGTGCATCAGCTCACCGATCCGCTGAGCGACCTGCTCGTCTGCGCGACGAACCTGCTGCTGGCCAGCGCCCGCGCCCCGGCCACGCCGGAGCTCGCGGCGGTGATCGGGCATCTGGCGACGCGGCTGCATGCGCAGCGCGACTTCGCCGGGCTGCAGCGCGGCCTGACCCGCAGCCTGAGCCTGATCGAGGACCCGACCCTCGAGGAAGCCGTGATCGCGCTCGCGGCCGCCCTCCCCGATGAGGAGGGCGACGACCACGGCTTCAGCCTCGCCCCCTCCGAGGGCGCAAACTGGAACTACGACTGGCGCTCGGCCAGCCATGCGGGCCTGCGGATCATGGTCGTCACCGGCGCGATCGGGCTCGTGTGGTACGCGACGGGGGCCGCGATCGTGCAATATGCGCTGATCAGCTCGGCCATCGTCATCTCGCTCGCCTCCAGCGGCGTCGCCCCCGCGCGCGCCATGCGCGACGTGATCATCGGCCAGCTCATTGCCGGGGGCGCGGCGCTGGCCTGCGAACTGCTGCTATGGAGCCGCGGCTTCGGCGGCGCGGAGCAGGTGCTGGCGATGGCGCCGTTCTTTCTCCTCTATGCCTTCATCCGCTCGCACCGGCGGCTCTCGCTCTCGGCCACGGATTACGCGCTCACGCTGCTGTTGCTGCTCACGCCCACCCATGCCGTCTATGCCGCGCATTTCCCGGCCCTGGCGAAGGCAGCCCTCGCGGTCAGCGGCGGGATCATCGGCTATATCGCCTTCCGCTTCCTGTTCCCCGTCACCGCAACGCGCCGGCGCAAGGCGCTCTGGGTGATGATCAAGCATGAATTGCAGGAGATCGCGCAGGCCCCGCTCGGGCGCGGGGGCTCGGCCAATGGCTGGCGGCTGCGCTTCATCGCGCGGTTCCTGAAGATCATCAACTGGACCTTCCACGAGGCCCACAGCGGCGAGCGTCCCGATATCACCATGCGCAAGGGTCTGCTGACGCTGAGCCTCGGAGACCTGGTCTTTGGCGCGCGCCGGGCGCTGCGGCGCGGAGACCTGCCCGCCCCCCTGCGCCAACGGCTCCTGCTGCTGCGCCGGATCGGGCAGAGCGAGCGCGAGAACCCGCGCCTCTTGCGCGCGCTGCGCCAGACGCGGGCGCGGCTGGAGCTGTGTGCCCCCGCCGCAGGGGAGCCGGAGCTGATAAGCCTGATCACCCGGCTCGCCACGCTCTGCGCCGAGGTCGAGGCCCAGCTCGACGATCTGCAGCGCCTGCGCGGCATCCGGCTCGGCGCGGAGGAGGCCTGAGCCCGCCGCACCGGCAGGCCAGGTCACTCCCCGCGCGGGTAGCGCTTGCTCTCCTCCAGCACGTTCAGATCCATGTGGTTGCGCATGTAGCGCTCCGAAGCCTTCTGCAGCGGCTGGTAATCCCAGGGGAAATAGGCGCCGTTGCGCAGCGCCTCATAGACGGCCCAGCGGCGCGCCTGGCTCTCGCGCACGGCGGCGTCGAAGGCCACAAGGTCCCAGCGGGCCTCCGCCTGCGCCCGCAGGCCTGCTAGCACCTCCGCATGGGCCGGATCCCCGGCCAGATTGTGCAGCTCCCCCGGATCGGCCTCCAGATCATGCAGCATCGGCGGGTCGGCCGCGCAGAGCGTGAGCTTGTACCGCCCCTCGCGCAGCGCGACCAGAGGCGCGACCGAGCCTTCGGCCGCATATTCCATCGGCACCGCCGCGCGCCCCGCCCCCTGCGCCACCGGCGCCAGATCGGTGCCATCCGTCCATGGCGCCAGCGCCGAAATATCGATCCCGGCCACCCCGGCCAGGGTGGGCACCACATCGAGCGTCGAGACAGGCGTTTCCACCCGCCCCGGCGCCCAGCCCGGCACCGCCATCATCAGCGGCACCCGCGCCGAGCCCTCGAAGAACGACATCTTGAACCACATCCCGCGCTCGCCCAGCATGTCGCCGTGGTCGGAGACGAAGATCACCACCGTATCCTCGGCCATCCGGCCGCGCTCCAGCACATCGAGGATCTCGCCGATCTTCTCGTCGATATAGGAGATATTGGCAAAATAGCCGCGCCGCGCCCGGCGCACATGCTCGGGCGTGATGGCGAAATTGCGGTAATCGCAGGCTTCCAGCAGGCGCTGCGAATGCGGATCGGGCTCCGCAGGCAGGCCCACCTGCGGCGCGAGCTCCGCGCAGTCCTCATACATGTCCCAGAACCGCTTGCGCGCCACATAGGGATCATGCGGATGGGTGAAGCTCACGGTGAGGCACCAGGGCCGGTCATCCAGCCTGCGCGACAGGTCATAGAGCTTGCGGGTCGCGTGATAGGCGACCTCGTCGTCATATTCCATCTGGTTGGTAATCTCGGCCACCCCCGCCCCGGTGACGGAGCCGAGATTGTGGTACCACCAGTCGATCCGCTCGCCCGGGCGGGTATAGTCCGGGGTCCAGCCGAAATCGGCCGGATAGATATCGGTGGTGAGCCGCTCCTCAAAACCGTGCAGCTGATCTGGCCCGACGAAATGCATCTTGCCCGAGAGCGCGGTGTGATAGCCCGCGCGGCGCAGGTGATGCGCATAGGTCGGGATATCGGAGGCGAATTCGGCCGCATTGTCATAGACCCGGGTCCGGCTCGGCAGCTGGCCCGACATGAACGAGGCCCGCGCCGGCGCACAGAGCGGGCTTGCGGTATAGGCATTGGCAAAGCGCACCGAGCGCGCCGCCAGCGCCTTCAGGTTCGGCGCATGCAGGAAATCGGCGGGGCCATCGGGGAACAGCGTACCATTGGCCTGATCGACCATGAGGATAAGGATATTCGGGCGTGTCATCAGTCCGGGTCATTCTGGAGAGGAGTGCCGCCTGCAGGAAACAGTGCGGAAGCGCTGCCGTGCCCCGGCAAGGGGCACGGGTGGGACTCAGAGCCCGATCGCGGCCTTCACCGCGGCCGCGCCCGGCGCGCCGTCCAGCGTCGTCACCCCGGCGAGCCAACCCTCCAGCGCCTGCGGATGCGCCTTCAGCCAGCCTTTTGCCGCCTCGCGCGCATCCGTGCCCGCCAGGATCTCGCCCATCAGCGTGTTCTGCATCCCGAGATCGAAGGTCATCTGCCCGAGCAGCTTCGCCGCATTCGGGCAGGCCTCCGGCCAGCCCTTGCGCGCCAGCGTATAGACGTCGGCCCCGCCATAATCCGGGCCGAAATAGGCATCACCTCCCGCGAGATACTCGATCTCGAACTGCTCGTTCATCGGATGCGGCGCCCACGCCAGGAACACGATCCCCTTGCCCGCCTTCTCTGCCCGCGCGACCTGCGCCAGCATCGCCTGCTCGCCGGATTCGACCAGCTCCCAGCCCTTCAGCCCGAAATCGCCCGCGTCGATCATCTTCTGGATGTTCTGGTTCGCGGGCGCGCCGGGCTCGATGCCATAGATCTTGTGGTCGAAATCGTCGCCATGGGCGGCCAGATCGGCAAAGCTCTTGATCCCCTTGGCCGCCGTGGCTGCGGGCACCGCCAGAGTGAATTTCGCGCCGGTCAGGTTGCGGTTCAGCACCTCGATCGCGCCCGCCTTGTTCAGATCGTCGATGAAGGCCTTCTGCGCGGGCATCCAGTTGCCAAGAAACGCATCCAGCTCGCCGGTCTTGATCGATTCATAGCCGATCGGTACCGACAGCGTCTTCACATCGGGCGCATAGCCGAGCGCCGAGAGCACGACCGAGGCCACACCATTGGTGGCGGTGATATCGGTCCAGCCCGGATCCGAGAGGCGCACGCTGCGGCATCCGGCCCCATCGGCCATGGCGAGCCCGGCAGATCCCATGAGCGCCAGCGCGGCGGCGAAAGCGAAGCGGGTGGATGTCATCGGAGGCTCCCGTCTGATATGTCAATCCCTTATGCTGCGGGCATTGTTTCTCTGCGTGTAGCAGGATTTTATTCATATCTGCCCAAAAGGATGTTTATATCAGTTGCGCAATGTCGATCTCGGCTGGATGCGGGTCTTCGTGGAGGTCGGGCGGCTCGGCAGCCTGTCCGAGGCGGCGCGGGTCCTGCACATCACCCAGCCCGCCATCAGCTATCAGATCCGCCGGGTGGAGGCGGAATTCGGCGTGCCCCTGCTGCGCCGGCGCCACCGCGGCGTGGAGCTGACCGAAGCCGGGCGCGAGCTCCATGCGATCCTGGCCGCCGATGTGGCCCGGATCGACGCCCTGGCGCAGCGGCTGCGCAGCGCCCCGCGCAAGAAGGTGTTCCGGCTCTTCACCGATTATGCCTTTTCCGGCCTCTGGCTGATCCCGCGGATCCATCGCTTCCGCGAGGAGCACCCGGATTTCGATATCGAAGTCATCGCCACGCAGAACACCGATCTCGCCCATCTCGGCCCGGGCGATATCGCCGTGGTCTTCGCCACCCGCGAAAGCCTCGGCCCCGATGCGGTCCTGCTGATGCCGGAGGTGGTCACGCCGGTCTGTGCGCCCGCGCTCGCCGCTTCGGAGGCCGGGATCCAGGAGGCCCGGCTGATCCATCTGGACGCCCCCCACCCCGCGCCCTGGTTCACCTGGGCGAGCTATCTGGACACATTGGGCGTCGAGCGCGACCTGCTGGCGGATTGGGGCAACATGCGCTTCAACACCTACTCGCTGGTGATCGACGCAGCCTTGGCGGGCCAGGGGGTGGCGCTTGGCTGGCGCGGCCTGATAGACACCCATCTCGCCCGCAACATGCTCACCCCCATCGGGCCGGATCTCGCCATGGCGGACCGCGGCTATTTCATGCTCCAGACCGCGGGCGGCGACGAGGCGACGGAGCTTCTGCGCGAATGGCTGCTCGCGCAGACATTCCCGCCGGTGCAAGGCTGCACGCAGGAGCCATGAAGCGGGCGCGGGCATCCGGATGCGCATTCCATGAAGCCGCATGGCGCACCGTTCACGGACAATGGGCCGGGAGCGATGACGCAGCACGGCTTTGGGCCAAGACGGGATAGGATAAGAGAGCTTCGTACCGGCTTCTGCAGCCATCCGGGGCCGTGACGCCCGTCCGGCGCAGGCCCTTCCCGAACGAATGGCTCAGGCCGCGCAGGCGCATTCTGGAAAGTCAGCTACGGAGCCCGAGCACGGCATGTGACGTTCGGCGCAGGCGCCCCCGAGAGCGCCAAGGCTGCGCCGAACCCGAATTCCCCCTGCCGGATACCGGCAAGGAGCGTTTTCGGCCCGCGTCTTCCACACGGGATGCTGCCTGCCGCTTGAGCGCGACAACAACCAGCGGGGCCGTCAGAACGGTTGTATGGAATAAATTTCTGTAAAGATTGCATAATATATTGAAAATAAAAATAACTATTTGGTATGCTGTGCCCCCCGATGTTCATCCAGCTGAACCCAGAGTCCTTTGCTGAATTTGGCGCGGTTGCGCCGACGGAGCAATGGGCGATCTGCGCAGCAGTTCCGTTGCGCGAAGCTGATCGCCCATTGCGGTGAGTTGGGCGGCAAAGACCGCCGGGGCCTGGTATCCGAGGGCTGAATGGGGCCGTTCGGTGTTGTAGCTGTGGGTCCATGCAGCGACAGCCTCGCGGGCATGGTCGATGCCGAAGAACAGGGTCTCGTTCAAAAGCTCGTCACGCATCCGGCCGTTGAACGCCTCGCAGTTGCCGTTTTGCATGGGCTTGCCAGGCGCGATGTAGTGCCACTTCACCTGCATCTTCTCGGCCCATTCGAGGATCGCGTTCGAGGTGAACTCGGTGCCATTGTCGGAGACGATCACACCGGGCTTTCCGCGCCGCGCGATCAGTGCCGTCAATTCTCGGGCAACGCGGCGGCCGGAAATCGAGGTGTCGACGACCGCGGCCAAGCTCTCCTTGGTGACATCGTCGATGACGT
>NZ_JAYRZN010000057.1:0-13724 GCF_041916475.1 Paenirhodobacter sp. | reverse complement strand
TATCTGAACTATGGCGCCAAGGAGGTGCTGCGCGGGCTCAGCTTCATCGCCGAGGCCGGGCAGACAACCGCGCTGGTCGGCCCCTCGGGCGCGGGCAAATCCACTGTCTTCAACCTGCTCACCCGGCTGGTGGACCCGGACAGCGGGCGCGTCAGCGTGGGCGGCGTGCCTGTTGCCGCGATGGATCTGGGCACGCTCAGAGGGCTGTTCTCCACCGTCGCGCAGGATGCGACGCTGTTCGACGAGACGATCCGCGAGAACGTGCTGCTCGGGCGCACCGATGTGAGCGAGGAGGAGCTGCGCCGGGCGCTGAGCGTTGCGCATGTCACCGAATTCACCGATGCGATGCCCGAGGGGCTGGAGAGCCCCGCCGGGCCGCGCGGCTCGGCGCTTTCGGGCGGGCAGCGGCAGCGGGTGGCGATCGCGCGGGCGGTGCTGCGCAATGCGCCGATCCTGCTGCTCGATGAGGCGACCTCGGCGCTCGACACCCAGTCGGAGGCGAAGGTCGCGCAGGCGCTCGATCATCTCTCGGTCGGGCGCACGACGCTGGTCATCGCGCACCGGCTCTCGACCGTGCGCAACGCAGACAAGATCGTGGTCGTGGTCGATGGCCGCGTCGTGGAGGAAGGCACCCATGACGCGCTTTATGCACGGGGCGGCACCTATGCGGCGCTGTGCCGGATGCAACTGGTGGAATGATGCGCACACTTTATGAGATCACCGGCAAGGACCGGGAGCATTTCCTGCAAGGTCTGGTCAGCAACGACATGCGCCGGCTGGCCGAAGGGGCGGTCTATGCCGCGCTGCTCACGCCGCAGGGCAAGTATCTGGCGGATTTCCTGCTGGTGCCGCGGGGCGATGCCGTGCTGCTGGATATCGACGCGGCCATCGCCGAGGCCACCGTGCGGCGGCTCTCCATGTACAAGCTGCGCGCCGATGTGCAGATCGTGCCCTCGGCGCTGAAGCTGTGGCGCGGCACCGGCCCCGCGCCCGCAGGCGCGGTGGCCGACCCGCGGCACCCGGCGATGGGCTGGCGGCTCTATGGCGAGGCGGAGGGCGACGATGGCAGCGACTGGGACGCGATCCGGGTCGCGCATCTGATCCCCGAGACGGGGATCGAGCTCACGCCCGAGACCTACATCCTGGAGGCCGGGTTCGAGCGCCTGCATGGCGTGGATTTCCGCAAGGGCTGCTATGTCGGGCAGGAGGTGACGGCGCGGATGAAGCACAAGACGGAGCTGCGCAAGGGCCTCACCCGGGTGCTGATCGAGGGCGCGGCGGAGCCCGGCACGGCCATCACCGCGGAGGGCCGCACGGTGGGTACGCTCTTCACCCGGTCGGGCGACAGGGCGCTGGCGCATCTGCGTTTCGACCGTGCCGAGGGCGCACTTCAGGCGGGCGCGGCGCAGCTTCGGCTCGACCCGCAGGTACTGGACGAAAATTCATAAAATTTGATCACCTTCGCCCCAATGCCAGCAGGCACGCGAAGGCGGAAAAGCGCCGGCTTGACAGCCCCGTTCACGCTGTTGAGACCATTCAGGCCCCAAATTTTCTTGATCGAATGGTCCGGACACCTATATATGCGCGACCTGCCGGGGAAACACGGTGCGGTTCCGCTAGCCCCGGAGGATATAAGTTATGCGCCATTTGCATGACAGACATTCCTCTGGCGGCATATCGAATCGTCACCCGAACGCCCTACATGGCGCCACGCCAACAAACGCAAGAGCAATAAAAAAGGACGGAATAATGCGCGATTTCGTTGACGGCTCCGCATTCAATTATGAGCAAGGCCAACGCGCCCGCAAGCTGTTCGCGGCGGTGGTTCTGGCTGCGCTCGACGATGCGATTGCCGATGACAAGAAATACGGGAACGGGCCGGAGCAGATCGCTCGCTGGGCACGCTCGCGCGATGGCCGTGAAGTGCTGTCCTGTGCCGGGATCGACCCCAACGAACGCGTGGTCAAGGGCCTGATGGAATTCGTGTCGAAGGGTGTGCGCACCTCCGTCGCGCTGTCGCGCGAAGAGAGCGAACGCCGGATGGCGGCCGAAGAGGCCGAAGCGGCGTAATCCCCCTATCCCTGATCTGGAAACCGCCCGGGCCGCTGCAGCGCGTCCCGGGCGGTTTCGTTTATGGGCAGTGCCTCAGACGCGGCCTTCGGCGATCAGCCTTGCGGCAATGGCCGCGTAGCCCTGCGCGGCCGCGCCCTCGCCCGTAGCTACCGGCGCCCCGGCATCCCCGGCCAGCCGGACCTCCAGATCGAGCGGCAGCGCGCCGAGGAACGGCAGGCCGAGCCGCTCCGCCTCCGCCGCCACCCCGCCATGCCCGAACAGATGCGCCTCATGGCCGCAGTTCGGGCAGACATAGGTGGACATGTTCTCGATCAGCCCGATCACCGGTGTATTCAGGCGGCGGAACATGTCGAGCGCCTTGCGGGCATCCAGCATGGCGATGTCTTGCGGCGTGGAGACGATGATGGCGCCATCAAGCTTCGTCTTCTGGCAGAGCGAGAGCTGGATGTCCCCCGTGCCCGGCGGCAGATCTATGATGAGCACGTCGAGCGCGCCGTAATGCGCCCATTCCACCTGACCGAGCATCTGTTGCAGCGCGCCCATCAGCATCGGCCCGCGCCAGATCACCGCCTCGTCTTCCTTCAGCATGAAGCCGATCGACATCAGCGTGATCCCATGCGCCTGCAGCGGGATGATATTGTGCCCGTCAGGAGAGGCTGGGCGGCGGTTCACGCCCATCATCCGCGGCTGGCTCGGGCCATAGATATCGGCATCAAGCAGCCCCACCCGCTTGCCTGCCCGCGCGAGCGCCACCGCGAGGTTGGCCGAGACGGTGGATTTGCCGACCCCGCCCTTGCCGGAGCCCACGGCGATGATGTGGCGCACGCCCGCCACCGCCTGCGGCCCCGCCTGCGGCGCCGGGTGGCCGCCGATGCGCGGCCCCTGGCCTGCGGGAATCACGATGGTGACGCTCTCGACGCCGGGCAAGGCCCGCACCTTCGCCTCCAGTTGCGGCTTCAATGCCTCCAGCTCGGCCGGGGGCGCGCCCTCCAGCACGAAGCGCACCACGCCCTTGTCGGCCGCGAGGGCGTGAATCAGCCCCCGCGCAACAGGGTTTTGCGACTCGCTCCCCAGCCCGCGCAGGGCCTCGAGCACTATTTCCTTGCTGACCGGCATCGCTTTCTCCCGCGTCATTTCCGGCGGACTGTGACGTTTTTGCCGCGGACTTCAAGAGGCCGGAGACCAAAGATTCATCCTGTTTGCCCAATAGCGCACCGGAAAGTTCGTTTTATACCCTCCGGGAGAACAAATATGCCTCTTTCCGGCAGGATAATGGGTCAGCAAACGTTATGCATTTGCCGCATGGCAGAAATGCCGGAAGCCAGGATTGTGCAGTCGCAGCATTGGGGTCATGTTAGCCCCAACAGCGACGAGGAAGTCCCCGCCGCACCGAACCACAGAGACGAACACGATGGCATTCGCAACCGAACTCCATAGCGCCGAAATCGGCTTTGCCCACCTAGTGTCGAACATCCGCGACTCGCTCGCCCGCCGCAAGGTGTACCGCAACACCGTCCGCGAGCTGCGCGGCCTGTCGAACCGGGAACTGTCGGACCTGGGCATGAGCCGTTCGATGATCACCCGCGTGGCGCTCGAAGCCGCCTACGGCAAGTAATTCCCTTCCTGAGGCTCCTCCTCCTCCCTGAGCCTCGGAAATCGGCGGCACCCTCCTCCTCCTCCCTGAGGGTGCCGCCACCAGATACCGGCCACAGCCTGCAAGGCACTGCCGGACAGCCGATGCGAAGGCCTCCTCCTCCTCCCTGAGGCCTCGTAACGAAGGCGGCGACCCCCTCCTCCTCCCTGGGGTCGCCGCACATCTCCACCGGCACAGAATACGGCGCTCAGTCCACTCCTCCTCCCGGACTGCCCGCCGTGCGGCGCCCGCTCCTCCTCCCTTGGGCGCCGCCATCGATACCGAAGGCCCTTCCTCCTCCCTGGGCGTTCGGGTAGGCGCTGCTCGCTGCTCCTCCCTGAGCGGCGCCGGTCATACCAAGGCCCCCTCCTCCTCCCTGGGGCCGAGGTTCGTAACGGCGGCACCCCTCCTCCTCCCTGGGTGCCGCCGTTTTCATTTCCGCCGCGCCCTCTTCGTCCTGCCGCAGCGCATGAAAAACCCGCCACGCGTCGCCGCGGGCGGGTTCTGTCGTGCCGGGGCTTTGACTTAGCCCGCGGGGTCGATCAGGCGGTGATATTCCTGAATGGCGAAGCGGTCGGTCATCCCGGCCACATAATCCAGAACCACCCGCGCCAGCTCCAGTTCGGGCTCAGTGCGCGCCCGCGCCCCGGCCACATCCGCCTGCCAGTCCTCGGGCAGCAGCTCGGGCTGCGCGAGGAACAGCGGGAACAGCGCATTGATCATCATCGTCACGCGCTTGCGCTCCACCACCACTGAAGGCGCGCGGTACATGCGCTGGAACAGGAACAGCTTGATCGCCTTCAGGTTCTGATACAGCGGCTTCGAGAACCGGATGATCGGCCCCTCCATATGGCGGATATCGTCCACCGAGCGCGGCTGCAGCGCGGTGAGCCGGTTCTGCGCCACCGCGATCACATCCTCGACCATCACCCCGAACACCCGGCGCAGTGCCTCGTGGCGCCGCCGCATCGGTTCCAGCCCCGGGTGCAGCCGGTCCACCTCGGCGAAGCATTCGCCGATCACCGGCAGCGCGCACAGGTCGTCTTCGGTAAAGAGCCCGGCGCGCAGCCCGTCGTGCAGGTCGTGGTGGTTGTAGGCGCAGTCATCGGCCACCGCCGCCACCTGCGCCTCGGCGCTGGCATTGGTGCCGAGCTCCAGGTCCCACAGCGCATTGACCTCCGCCAGCGCATAGTTCCACGGCGCCTCCACCGGGCCATTGTGCTTGGCGATGCCTTCCAGCGTCTCCCAGGTCAGGTTCAGCCCGTCAAAGCCCGCATAATGGCGCTCCAGCCGGGTCACGATCCGCAGCGCCTGCGCGTTGTGATCGAAGCCGCCATAGGGCTCCATCAGGATCGCCAGCGCGTCCTCCCCGGTATGCCCGAAGGGCGGGTGGCCGAGGTCATGCGCCAGCGCCACCGCCTCGGCAAGGTCGGTGTTGAGCCCGAGCGCCGCCGCGATGGTGCGCGCCACCTGCGCCACCTCGATCGTATGAGTGAGCCGGGTGCGATAATAGTCGCCCTCATGTTCGACGAAGACCTGCGTCTTGTGCTTCAGCCGCCGGAACGCCGAGGAATGGATGATCCGGTCCCGGTCGCGCTGAAAGGGCGAACGGAAGGTCGAGATGCTTTCGGGGAAAAGCCGCCCGCGGGAGGCATCGGGCTGGCAGGCATAGGGTTGCAACAAGGTTTCCTCGTCTTGTCGGCGCGTCTGCCCTACCCTATATCTGGAACATCACGGAAATACAGGCCCCCAGATGCTTTTGCCGCCCCATGTCACTCCGCGTGCCTTCGCGCGCCTCGCCGAAATCAACGCCGCGCAGCCGGACAGCCCGCGCGCGCTGCGGATTGCCGTCGAAGGCGGGGGCTGCTCCGGCTTTCAGTATGACATGAAGCTGGAGGCCACGGCCGAGGCCGATGACGTCGTGCTCGAGGGCTCCGGCCAGCGCGTGCTGATCGACCCGGTCTCGCTGCCCTTCCTGCAGGATGCGACCATCGATTTCACCGAGGAACTGATCGGCGCCCGCTTCGTGGTGCAAAATCCGAATGCCACCGCCGCCTGCGGCTGCGGCATCAGCTTCTCGATCTGACCCCGATGCCCGAGGGTGCCTTGCGGGCCATTGCGCCTGCGCCAGCCAGTTTCCTAGATCCCACCAGTTTTCTCGATCCCCCCGTTTTCTCGATCGCCCTTCGGACCCATGTTCTTTGAAATCCTGATCCTCGTGGTGCTGACCGCCCTGAATGGGGCCCTCGCCATGTCCGAGCTCGCCGTGGTCTCGGCGCGCGATGCGAAACTGCGGCGGATGGCGGAGGATGGCCACAAAGGCGCCCTTGCCGCGCTGCTGCTGAAGGAAAACCCCGGGAAGTTCCTGTCTTCGGTCCAGATCGGCATCACTCTGGTCGGCATCGTCGCGGGTGCGGTTTCTGGCGCCACGCTGGGCCTGCGGCTCGCGGCCGCGCTTGAGAGCAACGGCATGTCTGCCTCGCTGGCCAGTACGCTCGGCGTCGGCGGCGTGGTGATGGCCATCACCTATGCGCAGCTGATCCTGGGCGAGCTCGTGCCCAAGCAGATTGCGCTTGCGAGCCCCGAGGCCGTGGCCGCGCGCGTGGCGCCCCCGATGCGCATGCTGGCCCGGTTTGCTACGCCCATCGTGTGGTTTCTGGATATTTCCGGCCGCATCGTGCTGCGGCTGATGGGCCAGGCCGACAAGGGCGAGCAAGGCATGACCGACGAAGAGGTCGAGCTGACCCTCGACGAGGCCGAGGGCGCGGGCGTTTTCGCCCCGGGCGAGCGCGACATGCTCACCGGCGTGATGCGCGTGGCCGACAGGCGCGCCTCCTCGCTGATGACCCCCAAGCGCGAGGTCGAGGTGCTGGACCTGAGCCAGAGCCGCGCCGCGCTGATGGACCAGATCCGCAAATCCCCCTTCGACCGCCTGCCCGTGCGCGACGGCGACGAGGATGCGATCATCGGCGTCATCGTCAGCCGCGAGGCGCTGGCGCTCTCGCGCAATGCGGCGCTGGCCTCGATCGTGCGGCCGGTTCCGGTGGTGATGGATCAGGCCCGCGCGACGCTGGTGATCGAAAAGCTGCGCACCGAAGGCAGCCGCATGCTGCTCGTGTTCGACGAATTCGGCCATTTCGAGGGCGTGATCACCGCGATGGACGTTCTGGAAGGCATTACCGGCGAATTCCTGGACCCGGGCGACGAGCCCGCGATCCAGAGCCGCGCCGATGGCTCTTTCCTGATCTCCGGCTGGGTCCCGGCCGATGAAATGGCGGAGCGGCTCCGGATCAAGGATGCGCAGGGCGATTACGACACCGCCGCGGGCTTCGTCATCGACCGGCTCGCGCGGCTGCCGAGCCAGGGCGACGTGCTGCGCACCGATGGCTGGGTCTTCGAGATCGTGGACATGGACGGCGCGCGCATCGACAAGCTGCTGGTGAGCCGCGACATCCAGCCCGAGCCCTGATTGCGCCCGCCGCTCCCAGGCCCTAGAACAGGGCAAACGGAGGGCCCCATGAAGATTGCCACCTTCAACATCAACGGCATCAAGGCCCGCGCCGAGGCGCTGGTGGACTGGCTGCGCGTGGCGGAGCCGGATGTGGTCTGCCTGCAGGAGATCAAATCGGTCGACGAGGGCTTCCCGCACGAGATTTTCGACGGGCTCGGCTATACCATCGCGACGCACGGCCAGAAGGGTTTCAACGGCGTGGCGCTGCTGAGCCGCCTTGGCCTCGAGGACGTGGTCCGCGGCCTGCCCGGGGACGACACCGACGAGCAGGCGCGCTGGATCGAGGCGACGGTGGTCGGCGATCGCGCGGTGCGGATCTGCGGGCTGTATCTGCCCAACGGGAACCCGGCGCCGGGGCCGAAATACGACTATAAGCTCGGCTGGATGGCGCGGATGCGGGCCCATGCGGCGGGGCTGTTGCGCAGCGAGGCGCCGGTGGTCCTTGCGGGCGATTACAACGTGATCCCGCAAGACGAGGATGCCGCGAAGCCCGAGGCCTGGCGCGAAGATGCGCTGGCCCTGCCCGAAAGCCGCGCGGCCTTCCGGCGGATCCTGAACCTCGGTTACACCGATGCCCTGCGCGCCCGGATCCAGGGGCCGGGGCAGTATACCTTCTGGGATTATCAGGCGGGCGCCTGGGCGCGCAACAATGGCATCCGCATCGACCATCTGTTGCTGTCGCCACAGGCCGCCGACCTGCTCCGCGACGTGCAGATCGACAAGGAAACCCGGGGCGGCGACAAACCCTCGGATCACGTCCCGGTCTGGATCGACCTCGACGCCTGAACCTGCGCGCGGATTCCACTCTGAACAGTCGCGCGATCAGGATTGCGTCTGGCAGCCGGGGGGGCAGCCCGTGGCCTGCGCTCCGGAGCGCTCCGCGTTCTGCGATGTGCTGGCTTGCCAACAGGCAGACGGGCATGAGAATTTTGCCCATAGCTAAGGCCCCAGAAGGACCGGCCCAGTGCCGCAAGTGCTGCCTCGGCTGTGCGGCATGCGCGCAGTGGTTTGGGAAATAACGCGGCAGGAAACCCTGCGAGGTAGTGCCTCTCGGGGGGGAGGCTGCCCGGCCGAACATGCTCCTGACGGAGCCGATGGTGTATGTTTCGGCACGGCGTGCGCAGCCCTGTGTTCCAGGATTTGTTCATATCGCATTGGGATCTGGTCCGAAAAATCGAAGGCCGCCAGAACTTCGTGGGAAGCGATGATCTTTTGCCCGACCACCAACTCGCCCTCGGGGAAAAAGCCGAACCGATCTACAGGCGGGAAATACTCGATTTCCTTTGAAGCCACCGCACCGGCCCTCGGGCCGGTGATTTTTCGTCTGGCCCCGGACAAGGTTTGTGGCAAAAATGGACAGGACGCCGCGTGATTGGAAATCGGAGGGACTGATTTCATTGGGTTTTCGCGGCAGAAAATGGAACAACTATGAGGTGCTTTTCGCAGCATGAAGATGGCCGCAGAGGCCGGATACATGCCAGCCCCCGACAGCGCGCCAGAAGGCCCCGGACCCCTCTGGCGAAAGGCGCGGGGAGGCGTGATGAAAATGGCGTAGCAGTGACGCGCCAGCCCCATTCCGCTGCCTGCATCAGGCCACGCGATCGATCCCGGGCGGGTCGAGTGCATTGAAGCGGTTGATGAGGGTGCGCGGATACGGGCTTTTGCAGTCTGGCTGTCAGGATCCCGTGAGGCAATGCGGTCACCGAAGAGCTTGAGCGATCACAGCTTCGCCTCGATCAGACTGCGAACTTGGTAGAGCGACCAGTGCTTCCAGATTGTTCACCCAAGCGACTTCCCACGCGCTGGACTTCGTTGCGAACGCTGAACGCGCGGACCGTAATCCTCGTCGCTTTTCCCTTAGGCACCGGCACTTGCGCCGGATGGAGCATCATGAGCGAGACACGGTGCGGAGAGGCCTGGTGGCAGGCGACTGCATGGATTTCCGCGCAGATCGGCTCTGCCCCTGACCCCTGAACGAGTGGGCCAGGAAGCCCGGGGGCGACGGCCGGCGCGGGGCATTGCGGGGCATGCGGGCCGGTTGCGCAGCCTTCGAAGGGGCCGGGGATTATGTGAAGGACCAACCGAAATCACGCGGGAGGCCCGGGAGCGGCGCCCGGCGCAGGAGCCTCTTCGCAAATACCGGGCGTATTTTGCGGCTATCGAAGGCATCGCGTCAGCTTTGCCGGACATGCTCGGCCGAAGGGCGACGTGGCGATGGATTCCAGCGCAGCGCGGGGGGCAGAGGCCTCGGTTCAGGCCGATGGCACAGGCCGATCTGCGCAGCCCTGCCGATCGCCCGGTCCACCCGCGACGGTCATCTGGCACAGCGGGCGATCGGGCACGGGTGCGTGGCCGTGCCCGTCGTGATGCCGCCCAGGGCCCGAGATCCGGTGTGTGCGCGCAGAGAACTGGCGGCCCCATCGCGGCCGCTCCGCCGGGACGACTTCGAGGCCGCGGGTGGTGGCGGGGCTAAAGGGGGACCGTCCCTGGCGCGCACCAATGGTGACACAATGGCTCAGGCGGCGCAGGAAGGCCCCATCCAGCCGCACGGGGTGAAACGAGAGGTCCGCTGCATAGCGACCTGCTGTGGGCGCGCCTATGCCGCCTTCGTCATCGAGGTCTGTACCCGCAGGAGCCTCAGCGCAGGCAGGCTTCGCCACGGGCGCGCCAGAGCAGGCAGCTCTTGGCCGAAGGCCGACACGGGCGCTGGCGCATCACAGTGACCACGGTCGCAATACCTGCCCACCTGCGGCACCTAGAGGCTGTGTGGCGCAAAATCTGCCGCAAGCAGCCTTGGCGACAGCGACGGAAATGCCTTGGCCGAAGCCCTCGACGGCTCCTACAATGCAGAGGTCAGCCCGTTCTTGCCCTTGGTCATTGCCCGCATCTCCGCCAGTGGAACCCGTTGCCCGCCCTTAGCGCAAAGGCCGCTGCGGGGCATCGGGCACCATGTGGTCTTTCTTGACCCTGAGGCCAAACCCGCCTAGTCCCATGAGGGACATTGGGGGCCTGTAGCTCAATGGTCAGAGCAGGGCGCTCATAACGCCTTGGTTGGGGGTTCAAGTCCCTCCGGGCCTACCAGATTACCCAACGCCGCCAACGTTTTCAATGCGCTGCGCGGCGCTTTGGCTAACAGCTTGGCGGCGTTAGCCAATTTGTGTTTCGGATGCGTTCTCATGCGGCCCCCTTCAACTTGATGATTGCCGCCTGCGCCAGCCTCTTTTTGTTCACCGCTGCGCACTAGGTTTCAATCTCCTTGATGTTGCCGTGCCCGGTGATCGACATGATTTCGAGGGCGGAACAGCCCGCCTCGGCAAGGCGTCGGCAAGCCGCCTTGCGCAGCCAATGGGGGGAGCGATGCGGGGGAAGGCCCGCCGCCTTCGCCGCGTCGATCATCCAGTTAGCGAAAGCCTTCTCGGAGCGGGCTTCCCCGTATTGCGTGATGATCAGCCGTTCATGGTCATGGCCGATGCCATCTAGCACCGCCCGGAAGTCGGGATGGATCGGGATATTCAGTTCAACAAGCTGTTGGCTCTTTTTCGTGTTGATCACGATGAAGTCGCCTTGAATGTGCGACCGGCTCAATGGCGTTCACAGGCTCACGGCTGAAGGCGCGTCAGCTCCTTCAGCCGATCCACGCCGATCCCACCCTACTGCTTCCGCCAGCGGTATTAATCTGTTCGACGACGCCGACCCGCCTGATCGCATCAAGACGGGACAGGCCTTGCCCCATCAGAACCTCAACCTGCCGCAACGACGAGACAATCTCTGCCGGCTTCGCCCGTTCGTTTGCCATTCTCCTGCGTTTCCGAAAGATAACGGCGGAAAACTGCAGTGCGGGGCAGGAAAGCCGCGTGGACACGACGCCGCGCCTGATAGCCGCTGGGAAACTGCCTCTCTTGAGGTGCCGCCTGACGCCAACCGCAGCAGATCAGAATGCAGCGGCCCAGCGCAGCACCCGCTCGGCCGCACGTTTCGCCCGTTCGCATCGCGATGTCGCGGCTCTGAGCGCAGGAAATTCGGCGGCCCTGCGCCTCAGAATCGGCATGCCCCCTCTACGCGAGGCGGATCGCGGCACGCTGGCGCCCACCACCACTCGCCTCCTTCAGAAGACCATTCCGGCCGGATCGTCAGGGCCGCTGGTTCCTGAGAAATGCCTGTTATCGCCCGTGTATCACACGAAAATTGTTCACTTCTGCTTTTTCAGATCCATATGAGCCCCCCGGCAGTTCACCCAAGAACTTTTAATTGACACAAGTGAACATTTCTTGCAAGTCTCGCCGCAGACCCCACCCGAAAAGGCAGAGCGATGTCGACCGATCCCCTTTTGCAGCCGTTCCAGCTGAAGCACCTGACGCTTCGCAACCGGATCATGATTACCAGCCATGAGCCGGCCTATCCCGAGGACGGGATGCCGAAAGAGCGGTATCGGGCCTATCATGTGGAGCGGGCGAAGGCAGGGGTGGCGCTGACGATGACGGCAGGCTCGGCCTCGGTCTCGCGCGACAGCCCGCCGGTGTTCAACAATATCCTCGCCTGGAAGGACGAGGTCGTCGGCTGGATGAAGCAGCTCGCCGATGAATGCCACGACCATGGCGCGGCGGTGATGATCCAGCTGACCCATCTCGGGCGCCGTACCCGCTGGGACAAGGCCGACTGGCTGCCGGTGGTCTCGCCCGGCCATGAGCGCGAGGCCGCGCACCGCTCCTTCCCGAAAAAGCTGGAGGACTGGGACATATCGCGCATCATCGGCGATTATGTCGATGCTGCGGAGCGGATGAAGGCCGCGGGCCTCGACGGGCTGGAATTGCAGGCCTACGGCCATCTGATGGACCAGTTCTGGTCGCCCCTGACCAACGACCTGGACGGCCCCTATGGCGGCAGCCTCGACAACCGGCTGCGCTTCACCTTTGACATCCTGCGCGGCATCCGTGAACGCTGCGGCGAAGATTTCATCCTCGGCGTCCGCTATACCGGCGACGAGGACCTGCCCGGCGGGCTGACCGCGGAGGACGGGATCAGCATCTCGCAGAAGCTGAAGGACAGCGGGCTCGTCGATTTCCTGAACGTGGTGAAGGGCCATATCGACACCGACCCCGGCCTGACCGACGTGATCCCGGTGCAGGGCATGCGCAATGCGCCGCATCTGGACTTCGCGGGCCAGATCCGCAAGGCGACCAATTTCCCGACCTTCCACGCCGCCAAGATCCCGGATGTGGCGACGGCGCGCCATGCGATCGCGGCGGGGCTGGTCGATATTGTGGGCATGACGCGCGCGCACATGGCCGACCCGCATCTGGTGCGCAAGGTGATCGAGGGCCGCGAGGACGACATCCGCCCCTGCGTCGGGGCGAACTACTGTCTCGACCGGATCTATCAGGGCGGCATGGCGTTCTGCCTGCACAACCCCGCCACCGGCCGCGAGCAGACCATGCCGCAGACGATCCCGGCGGCCACGCGGAAACGCCGCGTCACCATCGTCGGCGCGGGCCCGGCCGGGGTCGAGGCTGCCCGCGTCGCGGCCGAGCGCGGCCATGAAGTGACCGTTTTCGAGGCGGCCGACGCGCCCGGCGGCCAGATCCGCCTCACGGCCCTTGATGAGCGTCGCCGCGAGATGATCTCGATCATCGCCTGGCGGATGGCGCAATGCGAGAAGAAGGGCGTCGCCTTCCATTTCAACACCGTCGCCGATGCCGGCACAGTCCTTGCGACCGCGCCCGACGAGGTGATCATCGCGACCGGGGGCCTGCCGCATACCGATGTGCTCTCGGAAGGCAATGATCTCGTCTGCTCGGCCTGGGACATCCTTTCGGGCGATGTGAAGCCCGGCCGCAGCGTGCTGATTTTCGACGATGCAGGCGACCACGCAGGCCTTCAGGCCGCCGACCTGATTTCGCGAACGGGTGCTGCGGTGGAGATCGTGACCCCCGATCGCAGCTTCGCGCCCGAGGTCATGGCGATGAACCTCGTGCCCTACATGCGCAACCTGCAAAAGCGCGACACCACCTTCACCGTGACCTGGCGCCTGCGCGCCGTAGCGCGGGAGGGGAACCGGCTGCGCGCCGTGCTGGGGTCGGATTACGGCGATGTCACGCGGGAACGGCTGGTCGATCAGGTGGTGGTGAACCACGGCACCCGGCCGCTCGACGAGCTGTATTTCGAGCTGAAGCCGCTGTCGTCCAACCTGGGCGAGGTCGATTATGAAGCCCTGACGACGGGCGGCCAGCAGGAGGTGCTCAGCAACCCCGACGGAAAATTCCGCCTGTTCCGCATCGGCGATGCCGTGGCCGCGCGCAATACTCACGCCGCGCTCTATGACGCCCTTAGGCTGGTCAAGGACCTGTGAGCCCAGCCCGAACCCGACAGATGGAAAACGGAGACTCCGCGGATGAAGGTTCTTGTACCTGTTAAGCGCGTGATTGATTACAACGTGAAGGTTCGCGTTAAGGCGGACGGTTCCGGTGTCGATCTTGCGAACGTGAAGATGTCGATGAACCCGTTCGACGA
>NZ_JAYRZN010000056.1:0-14962 GCF_041916475.1 Paenirhodobacter sp. | reverse complement strand
CGATTTCGATGATGAGGTCTTTTGCGTCGATCTGTGTTCCCTGTGAGACGTGGATTGCCTTTACGGTACCGTCCTTGTCGGCATGGATGCCGGTTTCCATTTTCATGGCCTCGATGGTGAGGAGGAGGTCTCCGGCCTTGACGGCCTGTCCCGGGGTGACGGCGACGGAGGCGATGGCGCCGGGCATGGGGGCGCCGATCTGGCCGGGGTTTGCCGGGTCTGCCTTGGGCCGAGCCTTGACTGCGGCGCGGGCGGAGCGGTTCGGCACCCGGGCCGAGCGCGGCTGGCCGTTGAGCTCGAAGAACACCTTCACCTCGCCGGCCTCGTCGGTCTCGGACGCGGTCTGGTAGCGGATCTCCAGGGTCTTGCCCGGGTCGATCTCGACCGAGATCTCGTCGCCCTGGCGCATGCCGTAGAAGAACACCGGCGTGGGCAGGGTGCGCACCGGGCCGTACTGGCGGTGGCGGACCATGTAATCCACATAGACCTTGGGATACATCAGATAGGCGGCGAGCTCATGATCGGCGATCTCGTAGCCCGAGAGCTCGGCCTCCAGCTTCGCGCGGGTGGCCTCCAGATCGACGGCGGGCAGGTGCTTGCCGGGGCGGTCGGTGGCGGGGGGCTCGCCCTTCAGCACGCGGGCCGCGATATCGGCGGGCCAGCCGCCCGGGGGCTGGCCGAGGTTGCCCTTCAGCATGTCGACGACCGAATCCGGGAAGGCCATGTCCTTGGCGGGGTTCAGCACATCGGCGCGGGTGAGCCCCTGCGCCACCATCATCAGCGCCATGTCGCCCACCACCTTCGAGGAGGGCGTGACCTTGACGATATCGCCGAAGATCTGGTTCGCATCGGCATAGGCCTGGGCGACCTCGTGCCAGCGCTCCTCGAGGCCCAGCGAGCGCGCCTGCGCCTTCAGGTTGGTGAACTGGCCGCCCGGCATTTCGTGCAGATAGACTTCGGAGGCCGGCGCCTCGAGGCCGCTCTCGAAGGCGGCATACTGGTGGCGCACCGCCTCCCAGTAGTTCGACATCCGCCGGATCGTGCCGATATCGAGCCCGGTGTCGCGCTCGGTATGGGCCAGCGCCTCGACGATGGAGCCGAGGCAGGGCTGCGAGGTGCCGCCCGAGAAGGCGTCCATCGCCGCATCGACCGCATCCACTCCGGCCTCCGCCGCCGCCAGCACCGAGGCGCCGGAGATGCCCGAGGTATCATGGGTGTGGAAGTGGACGGGGATGCCCACCTCCTCCTTCAGCGCCTTCACCAGCACCCGGGCGGCAGCGGGCTTCAAAAGCCCCGCCATGTCCTTCAGCCCGAGCACATGCGCGCCCGCCGCCTCCAGCTCCTTCGCCATGCCGACGTAGTATTTCAGGTCGTATTTGGCGCGCTCGGGGTTCAGGATATCGCCGGTATAGCAGATCGTGCCCTCGCAGATCTTGCCGGCCTCCACCACCGCATCCATCGCGACGCGCATGTTCTCGACCCAGTTCAGGCTGTCGAACACGCGGAACACATCGACCCCCTCGCGCGCCGCCTGCTGCACGAAGAAGGCCACGACATTGTCGGGGTAGTTGGTATAGCCCACGCCGTTGGAGGCGCGCAGCAGCATCTGCGTCAGGATGTTGGGCATGCGCGCGCGGATGTCGCGCAGGCGCTGCCAGGGGCATTCCTGCAAGAAGCGGTAGGCCACGTCGAAGGTGGCGCCGCCCCAGCATTCGACCGAGAACAGCCCGCCCAGATTGGCCGCATAGACGGGCGCGGCCGTGACCATGTCGATCGAGCGCATCCGCGTGGCCAGAAGGCTCTGGTGGCCGTCGCGCATCGTCGTGTCGGTGATCAGCAGCCGCTTTTGCGCCAGCATCCAGTCCGCCACCGCCTTCGGGCCCTGCGCCTCCAGCAGGTCGCGGGTGCCGGGCGCCACCGGGCCCTTCACCGGCGGCAGCCGCGGCGGCTTCGCCTCGGCGGCGGGCTTCGGCCGGCCGGTGGTCTCGGGGTGCCCGTTCACGCTGATATCGGCGATATAGGTCAGGATCTTGGTCGCCCGGTCCTCGCGCTTCTTGAACTCGAAGAGCTCGGGCGTGGTGTCGATGAACTTCGTCGTGTAGCTCATGTCGAGGAAGGTCGGGTGCTTGAGCAGGTTCACCACGAAGTCGATATTGGTGCTGACCCCGCGGATCCGGAATTCGCGCAGCGCCCGGTCCATGCGGTGGATCGCCTGATCGGGCGTCTGCGCCCAGGCGGTGACCTTCACCAGCAGGCTGTCATAATAGCGGGTGACGACGCCGCCGGCATAGGCGGTGCCGCCATCGAGCCGGATCCCCATGCCGGTCGCGGTGCGGTAGGCGGTGATGCGGCCGTAATCGGGGATGAAGTTGTTCTGCGGGTCCTCGGTCGTCACCCGGCATTGCAGCGCATGGCCCGATAGCTTCACCTCCGCCTGCGAGGCGACGCCCGTGGCCTCGGCCAGGCTCGCGCCTTCGGCGATGCGGATCTGCGCCTGCACGATGTCGATCCCGGTGACCTCTTCGGTGACCGTATGCTCCACCTGCACGCGGGGGTTCACCTCGATGAAGTAGAACTTGCCCTCGTCCATATCCATCAGAAATTCGACGGTGCCGGCGCATTCATAGTTCACATGGGCGCAGATCCGGCGGCCCATTTCGCAGACCTCGGCGCGCTGCGCCTCCGACAGATAGGGCGCGGGCGCGCGCTCCACCACCTTCTGGTTGCGCCGCTGCACGGTGCAGTCGCGCTCGTAGAGGTGATAGATCTGGCCATGCTTGTCGCCGAGGATCTGCACCTCGACGTGGCGCGCGCGCTGGATCATCTTCTCCAGATAGCCCTCGCCATTGCCGAAGGCGGCCTCGGCCTCGCGCCGGCCCTCGCGCACCTTGCCCTCCAGCTCCTCGGGCCCGAGGATCGGGCGCATGCCGCGCCCGCCGCCGCCCCAGCTGGCCTTCAGCATCAGCGGATAGCCGATCGCGCCCGCTTCCGCGCGGATCGCCTCGAAATCATCGCCCAGAACCTCGGTTGCCGGAATGACCGGCACGCCGGCCTGAATCGCCACCCGACGCGCCGAGGCCTTGTCTCCCAGGGCCCGCATCGTGGCCGCCTTCGGCCCGATGAAGGCAATGCCCGCCGCATCGCAGGCCTCCACGAAATCGGGGTTCTCCGACAAAAGCCCATAGCCCGGATGGATCGCATCCGCGCCGCATTCCTGCGCCACCCGGATGATCTCGGGGATGCTCAGATAGGCCCCGACCGGGCTCAACCCCGCCCCGATCCGATAGGCCTCGTCTGCCTTGAACCGGTGCAGGCTCAGCTTGTCCTCTTCCGCATAAACCGCAACCGTGCGCTTCCCCAGCTCATTCGCAGCACGCATCACACGGATCGCTATCTCGCCACGGTTCGCTACCAATATCTTGCGGAACATCGCCACTCCTTCAGGTGGGGCGGGTGCCCGGCAGGGATACCGGGCACCCGAGGGGCGGGGAGCGCCCCGGCTGACCGCCGGCGGGAGGAGACCCGGCGGCGATGACATCAGGCCGGCACACGCAGCCATTGCCGCGCGGCGGAGGACTTCTGGATGGTTTCCACCAAGCGCTGGATCCTGAGGCCCGCGGCGAAGCCGAAGGGCTCCGGGGTCTCGCCTGCGATGGCGCGGATATAGCCCTCGACCTCGATCGCCTTCAGGTCGTTGAAGCCGAGCTGGTGGCCCGGGGCGACGCAGAAGCGGCCATAGGGCGGGTGATCGGGCGCGGCCTCGATGCGGCGGAAGCCGCGGCGGCCGGGCGCATCCGCGGTGGAATAGAAATGCAGCTCGTTGAAGCGCTCCTGGGTGAAGGCCAGCGCGCCCCTGGTGCCATAGACCTCGAAGTCATGCTGCATCTTGCGGCCGGTGGCGATCCAGTTGCCCTCGATCGAGCCCTGCGCGCCATTGCCGAAGCGCAGGAAGGCGCGGCCGACATCGTCTACTGTGACCTTGCGGGTGCCGCCCTTGCCATCGGGGCGCTCGCCGATCTGGGTGATGCAATCGCCCATCACATCGGTGATCGGGCCGAGCAGGAATTCCGCCGTGGCGAGCGCATGGCTGCCGATATCGGCCAGCGCGCCGCCACCCGCGGGATCGTGGCGGAAGCTGTAGGCGCCCGCGGCATCGGCCATGTAATCCTCGGCATGCAGGCCGCGGTAGCCGCGGATCTCGCCCAGCTCGCCCGCGGCGATCATCTCGCGCGCGAGGCGCAGCATCGGGTTGCACAGGTAGTTGAACCCGACCTGCGTCTTCACCCCTTTTGCCGCGGCGGCATCCGCCATTTCTCGCGCATCGGCAGCCAGGGGCGCGAGCGGCTTTTCGCAATAGACATGCTTGCCCGCGGCAATGGCCGCGAGCGCCATGTCCTTGTGCAGCGCATTGGGCGCGGTGATGTCGATCATGTCGATCTCGGGATTGGCGATCAGGGTGCGCCAGTCCGTCGTGTGGTGGGCGAAACCGAATTCACGCGCGGCGCGGGCGGCGGCTTCTTCGGTGATATCGGCGACGGTATGGAGCTCCAGCCGGTAGGGCAGGTCGAAGACCTTCTGCGCGGAGGCGAAGCCGAAGACATGGGCCTTGCCCATGAAGCCGGTGCCGATCAGGCCGATGCGGAGGACGGGTTTTTCAGACATGTGCGAAATCCGGGTTGACGATCAGGTGCCGGTCGATGCTGCCGGTGAGGTAATCGAGCGCGTTGTGGATGGAAGCGATGGCCATGCGTTCGCCGCATTCGGCGGTGAGGCCTGCGATATGGGGCGAGAGGAGCGCGTTGCGCTGCGCAAAGAGCGGCGAGCTTTCGGGGGGCTCGGTATCGAACACATCGACCCCCGCCGCACCGACCTGGCCCGTGGCGAGCGCATCAGCGAGCGCCTGTTCGCAGACAACCCCGCCGCGTGCGGTATTGGCGAGGATCACCCCCGGCTTCATCCGCGCGATTTCCGCGGCCCCGATCGCGGGCCGTGCGCCCTTCGGGATATGGACGGAAATGCAATCGGCCCAGGCGAGGCCCTCTTCGAGCGAGACCGGCGCCACCGGCCCTTCGGGCCAGCCCGCGCGCTCAAGGAAGGGGTCGTGCGCCTTCACGCTCATGCCAAAGCCCTGCGCCATCCGCGCCAGATGCCGCCCGATCCGGCCATAGCCGAGGATGAGGAGGTTCTTGCCCGAGATCTCCTGCTGCTCCAGCCGGTTGCGCCAGCCCCAGTCGTGCCCGCGCACGGAATGGTCGGCCGCCAGCACCCGCTTGGCGCAGGCCAGCAGCTGCATCATCGCATGTTCGGCCACGGAGACGGAATTGACATCGCCGACGATGGTCAGCGCGATGCCCCGCGCATTCAGCGCCTGCAGGTCTACGGAATCGTAGCCGACGCCATGGCGCGAGACGACCTTCAGCCGGGCGGCCTGCGCGATTGTTGCAGCCGAGAGCGGCTGCGTGCGGATCACCAGCGCATCGGCGCGCGCAATCAGCGGCGCGTAGGAGGGCTCCGAGACCTCCTCGACGTAATCGACGCTCACCCCGCGCGCGGGCAGCTCGCGCAGCAGCGCCTCGCCCGAAGGATGGAGCTTTCCGGCAACCAGAAGATGCATCAGTAGGCTCCTTTCGTGGCGGCGGCGGGCGCGGCGCCTGTCAGCTCGCGCCAGCGCGCGACCGAGGCGCCCGCGGCCGCGGCGAGGAAGCGGGAATCGCCGCCGACGGTGGTCAGGTCGAACCCCCAGCCGATCGCTTTCGCGGCATAATCCGGCGTGCCGCAATGGATGCAGGCGCGGATGCCATTGGCCTTGCAGGCGGCGAGGATGCGTCGGATCAGCGTGACCATCACGTCCTCCTCACGGTCGAAGCCGGGGGGGAGGGCGCCCATCTGCGTGCCGAGCGTGAGGTCCGCCGGGCCGATATAGATGCCGTCGATGCCCGGGGTGGCGGCGATGGCCTCCAGATTGTCCACGCCCTGCTGCGTCTCGATCATGGCGAGCGCCAGCACCTCGTCATTTGCCGCGGTGCCGTAGCTGCCATAGGCGAAGGCCGCGCGGGTGGGGCCGAAGCTGCGCTGGCCATCCGGCGGATAGCGCAGGTAGCTCACGAATTCGGCGGCCTCCGCGGCGGAATTCACCATCGGGCAGATGATCCCCTGCGCGCCCGCATCCAGCGCCTTCATGATTGCGCCGGGCTCGCGCCAGGGCACCCGCACCATCGGCGTGACGCCCGAAGCGCGCATCGCCTGCAGCATCGGCAGCACCGACGCATAATCCAGTGCGCCGTGCTGGGCGTCGATGGTGACGCTGTCGTAGCCCTGCGCCGCCATGATCTCGGCGGTGAAGGGATTGCCGATCGAGAGCCAGCCGTTGATGGCCGGGCGCCCCTCGGCCCATTGGGCCTTCAGCCTGTTTCTGAACATCGTCCCCTCCCTCAGAACACGATCTGCGCGAGCTTGGTGTCGAGGTAATCCTCGATCCCCTCGGTGCCGCCTTCGCGGCCCATGCCGGAATGATTGGTGCCGCCGAAGGGCGCCTCCGAGGCCGCAAGCGCGAAGCTGTTGATCCCGACCATCCCCGCCTTCAGCGCCGCCACCGTGCGCCGGGCGCGGTCGGGCGAGCGGGTGAAGGCATAGGCCGAGAGCCCCATGTCGGAGGCGTTCGCGCGGCGCAGCACCTCCTCTTCGGTACTGAACCGGGTGATGGCGGCGATGGGCCCGAAATTCTCTTCGGCGAAGACCTTCATCCCGTCGGTGATATCGGAGAGCACGGTGGGCTCGAAGAAATAGCCGCCGTTCAGATGCGCCGGGCGTTTGCCGCCATGGGCGAGCGTCGCCCCGGCGCGCAGGGCGTCCTGCACGATCGCCTCGATTTCCCCGAGCCGCCCGCCGTTGATCAGCGGCCCCATGCCGGTGTCCGGATCGAGCCCGTCGCCGAGGCGGATCTTGGCGGTGCGTGCCACGAATCCCGCAACGAAGGCGTCATGCAGGCTGTCATGCACGAAGATCCGGTCCGGCGTGACGCAGACCTGCCCGCAATTGGCGAATTTCGTGGCCACGGTCAGATCAAGCGCGGTTTCCAGGTCGGCGTCGTCATAGATGATCAGCGGCGCATTGCCCCCGAGCTCCATCGACACCCTCTTTACCGTTGCGGCCGCGTCGCGGATCATCTGCTGGCCGACGCGGGTCGAGCCGGTGAGCGACACCTTGCGCACACGGGTATCGGCCATGATCGGGCCATAGGTGTCGGCGGTGGCGCCGACGACGAGGTTCACGGCGCCATCGGGCAGGCCGGCCGCGCGCAGGCAATCCACCATCACCATCGCCACGCCGGGCGTCTGCGAGGAGGGCCGCAGCACCACGGAGCAGCCGGCCGCCAGAGCGGGCGCGAGCTTGCGCGCGGGCAGGGCGGCGGGGAAGTTCCAGGCGGTGAAGGCCCCGACGATGCCCACCGGCTCGCGGCTCACCTCGAAGCGCCCGCCGGGCACGCGGCTCTCGATCACGCGCCCATAGATGCGCCGGGCCTCCTCTGCGAACCAGCGGAACTGGTCGCAGGCCAGCCCCCATTCGCGCCCCGCCTGCACGATCGGCTTGCCGGTCTCGGAGGCGATCATGCGCGCGGCCTCATCGGTGCGGCGGATCATCTCGTCCGCGGCCCGGTGCAGCGCCTCGGCGCGGGCAAAGCCGCCCATGGCGCGAAGCTGCGGCAGCGCGCGGGCCGCGGCCTCGATCGCGGCGCGCGTCTCTTCTGCCGTCGCCATCGGGACGGCCCCGAGCGGCTTTTCGGTGACCGGAGAAATGACCTCTCCCGTTACGGTGCCGGGGGTCCAGCTACCGTCGATGAACAATCCGAATTTGGAATACATGTCTTACCCGATATCGCTGGTTTTGATGCTGCGGCCTTCCGCGGCGGAGCGGATCGCGGCTTCCGCCAGGATCAGCGCCTGGCGTCCGTCCTCGAAGCCCACCGGCGGCTGGTGTCCCTGTTCCACCGCATCGACGAAGGCGCCGATCTCGGCGGCGAAGGCGTCGTGGTAGCGGTCGATGAAGAAGTTCTTCAGCGGCGCGGCGCGGTGGGTGAATTCGGCGCCATAGAGCCGCATCTGGTCCAGGGTCCGGTTCTCCGAAATCGCCATCCCGGCGGAGCCGAAGGCCTCCACGCGCTGGTCGTAGCCATAGACGGCACGGCGCGAATTGCTGATGATCGCCTGCTTGCCCGAGGCAGTGGTGAGGACCGCGGTGATGGTGTCGTAGTCGTTGCAGCGCGCCATCAGCTCCGGGTCCACCAGCCGCGATCCGGTGGCGCAGACCTCGGTCACATCCTCGCCGAGGATGAAGCGGGCCATGTCGAAATCGTGGATCGTCATGTCGCGGAAGATCCCGCCCGAAGCCTCGATATAGGCCGCGGGCGCCATGCCCGGATCGCGCGAGGTGATCACCACCTGATGCAGATCGCCGATCCGGCCATCGGCGATGGCCCGGCGCACGGCGGCATGGCCGCTGTCGAAGCGGCGCACGAAGCCGAGCATGATCGGGATGGGCGATCCTGCAATTTTTGTTGCGCAGGCATTCACGCGGGAGAGCGACAGGTCGATCGGCTTTTCGCAGAGCGCGGGCTTGCCGGCGGCGACGGCCTGCTCCAGCAGATCGGCATGGGTGGCCGTCGAGGTCGCGATCAGGACCGCGTCCACCTCTGCCGAAGCAAACACGGCCTCGGCCGATTCGAACCGGGTAACCCCAAGTTTTTCAGAGACTTCCTCCGCGGCAGGGGCATATACGTCGAACACGCCCGCCAGCGCCGCACGCGGATGTGCGGCAATGTTTTCCGCATGCATGCGGCCGATGCGGCCCACGCCAAGCACTGCAATTCGTAGCATCGAGGCTCCTCCCGAGATCTTTGGCAATAATCATTGCAATGCCGTTTCAATGTCAATATGCATTCCGTAATATCCAGACACAGACATCCGCAGGAGGAGGCGAGATGACCCGCAAGACCGTGCGCCTGACCATGGCACAGGCCCTGGTGCGTTACCTTTGCAACCAGTTCACAGAGATCGACGGCACGCGCGTGCCGCTGTTCGCCGGCGTGTTCGGCATCTTCGGCCATGGAAATGTCACCTGCCTGTCCGAGGCGCTCGAGCAGGTGCAGGACCAGCTGCCGACCTGGCGCGGCCAGAACGAGCAGACGATGGCGCTGGCCGCGATCGGCTTCGCGAAGGCGAAGAAGCGCCGCCAGATCATGGTGGCGGCGACCTCCATCGGCCCGGGCGCGCTCAATATGGTCACGGCCGCGGGCGTGGCGATGGCGAACCGGCTGCCGGTGCTGCTGATCGCGGGGGATACGTTCGCGAACCGCCTGCCGGACCCGGTGCTGCAGCAAGTCGAGCATTTCGGCGACCCGACGATCACCGCGAACGATGCGTTCAAATCCGTGGTGCGCTACTGGGACCGGATCGTTCTGCCCGAGCAGATCCTGCAATCGCTACCGCAGGCCGTGGCGACGATGCTGGACCCGGCCGATTGCGGCCCGGCCTTCATCGGCCTCGCGCAGGACACGCAGGAACTGGCCTATGACTATCCGGAAGTGTTCTTCGCGCCGAAGCTCTGGAAGATCCCGCGCCCGCGCGCGGACCGCGATGCGATTGCGGCGGCGGCGGAGCTGCTGAAGGGGGCGAAGCGGCCGCTGATCATTTCAGGCGGTGGCGTGCGCTATTCCGATGCAAATGGCGTTGTGGCCGATTTCGCGGCCAGGCGCGGCATCCCGGTGGTGGAGACCATCGCCGGCAAGGGCACGGTTTCGCATGATCATCCGGTGCATGCCGGCCCGATCGGGATCGTGGGCTCGACCTCGGCCAATGCGCTGGCGAAGGAGGCCGATGTGATCCTCGCGATCGGCACCCGGCTGCAGGATTTCACCACCGGCTCCTGGACGGCCTTCGCGCAGGATGCGCAGTTCATCTCCGTCAATGCGGCGCGATTCGATGCGGTGAAGCACCGCGCGCTTTCGGTAGTGGGCGATGCGCGCGAGACGGTGGCGGAGCTCGATGCGGCGCTCGGGGGCTGGGCGGCCGATGCCGGGCTGATGAAGCGCGCGAAAACGCTCTTTGCCGAATGGAACAAGCTCCTCGACGACGTTCAGGCGCCGACCAACGATCCGGTACCCTCCTATGCGCAGGTGGTCGCGGTGCTGAACAAGGTCGCCGGGCCCAATGACACGCTGATTTCGGCCGCGGGCGGTACGCCCGGCGAGGTGGTGAAGGGCTGGAAGGTGAAGAACCCCGACACCTTCGATTGCGAATTCGGCTTCTCCTGCATGGGCTACGAGATCCCCGCGGGCTGGGGCTGCGCGATGGCGCAGGAGGGCCCGGGCGGGACCGGCGGCACGCCGATCGTGATGCTGGGCGACGGCACCTACATGATGGCCAATTCCGATGTCTATTCGGCGGCGCTGACCGGGCACAAGATGGTGGTCGTGGTCTGCGACAATGGCGGCTACGCGGTCATCAACCGGCTGCAGCAGGCCAAGGGCGTCCCGGGCTTCAACAACCTGCTGGCCGATTGCCGGATCCGGAACCGGGACAACCCGCTGCATGTGGATTTCGTCAAACATGCCGAGGCGATGGGCGCGAAGGCGATCCGGGCCGAGGGGCTGGCCGATCTGGAGGCCGCGATGAAGGAGGCGCTCGCCCATGACGGGATCACGGTGGTCAACATCGTGTCGGATGCATGGAAATGGGTGCCGGGCGATGCGGACTGGGACGTGGGCGTGCCGGAAGTATCGCAATTCGAAACCGTGCGGGCCGCGCGCAAGGCGCAGGAAAAGATCCGCGAAGCACAGCGACTGGGTGTATAAATGAAAGCCAAACTGGGTATTGCCCCGATCGCGTGGTGGAACGACGACCTCGCGGAACTTTCGGATGATGTCAGCCTAGAGGAATGCCTCCGGCAGGCCTCGGTCGCGGGCTTCACCGGCATGGAGACCGGCCGCCGCTTCCCGATGGACATGGCCGAGCTCGGCCCGGTGCTGGAGCGGTTCGGAATTTCGGTCTGCGGCGGCTGGTTCTCGGGCCTGCTGCTTGATGGCGACATCGAGGTGGAGAAGGAGCGCATCGCGCAGCAGATGGAATTCTTCATCGCCGCCGGTGCGCCCTGCATCGTCTATGGCGAGACTGCGCGCTCGATCCAGGGCTTGCGTGCGGCGCCGCTGGCCACGAAGCCGAAGCTGACCGAGGCCGAGATGGCCACCTATGGCCGCAAGATGAGCGATTTCGCCGATTGGTGCGCAGGCCAGGGGATGCCGATTTCCTACCACCACCACATGGCGGCGGCGGTGGAAACGGAGGCCGAGCTCGACCTCTTCATGAAGCATTCCTCGGTGCCGCTGCTGTTCGACGCGGGCCACATGGCCTTCGCGGGCGGCGACGTGACGCGGGTGATCGAGACCCATCACGCGCGGATCACCCATGTCCATACCAAGGACATCCGCCGCGCGGTGGTCGATGCACTGGACCGCGGGCGGGAGAGCTTCCTCGATGCGGTGATCAAGGGCGCCTTCACCGTCCCGGGCGATGGCTCGCTCGATTTCGAGGCGATCGTGAAGGCGCTGGCGGCGAAGGGCTATGAGGGATGGTTCGTCGTCGAGGCGGAGCAGGACCCGGTGGCCAATCCGCCGCTGGAGATGGCGCAGAAAGGGCACAGGGAGCTGCTGCGGGTCATGGCCGCGGCGGGCTATGAAGTGATTGGCGCGAAGGTGTCGCAATGAATCGCATTGATGGAAAAGTGGCCGTCATCACCGGCGGTACGCAGGGCCTGGGCGCGGCGATCGCGCGGCTGTTCGCGGAGGCGGGGGCGGCGGGCCTGGTGATCGTCGGGCGCGGCCTCGAGAAGGGCAAGGCGGTCGCGGCCGAGATCACCGCGAGGACCGGGGTTCCGGTGGAGATGGTCGCAGCCGACCTCGGCGATATCGACGAGGTGCGCGCGATCATCCCGGCCGCCGACAAGCGCTTTGGCCGGGTGGATATCGTGGTCAACGCCGCCGGCCTGACCGACCGGGGCAACATGCTCAATACCACGCCCGAGCTGTTTGACCGGATGTTCGCGGTGAATACCCGCGCGCCGTTCTTTCTGATCCAGGATGCGGCGAAGGTGATGATCCGCGAGGGGATCGAGGGCCGGATCGTCAATATCGGCTCTATGTCGGGCCTGACCGGGCAGCCGTTCCTCGCGCCCTATTCGGCCTCCAAGGGTGCGCTGGCCACGGTGACGCGCCATGCGGGCTTTGCGCTGATGCGGCACCGGATCCATGTGAACCAGCTCGATATCGGCTGGATGAACTCCGACCACGAACGCAAGCTCGTGCTCTCCGAAACCGGAGATCCGACCTTCATCGACCGGATGGCGGCCGCGAAGCCCTTCGGCCGGATCCTCGATCCGAAGGAGGTCGCGAAGGCGGTGCTGTGGATGGCCTCCGCGGATGGCGGCATGATGACCGGCGCGGTGATCCCGTTCGACCAGTCCGTCTATGGCGGCTATGACGATGCGCCGGTGCCGGCGGCGAAGCTGGAGGCCTGAGATGCGCACGATCAAGGGGCCGGGGGTATTCCTGGCCCAGTTCGCAGCCGATGAGGCGCCCTATGACTCGCTCGCGGGCCTGGCCGGATGGGCGGCGCAGAAGGGCTTCAAGGGCGTGCAGATCCCGACCTGGGATACCCGCCTGATCGACATGAAGCAGGCCGCCGAAAGCGAGACCTATTGCGACGAGATCCGCGGGCTTCTGGCCGATCACGGGCTGCAGATCACCGAATTCGCCTCCCATATCACCGGGCAGCTGGTGGCGGTGCATCCGGCCCACGACCAGATCATGGACAGTTTCGCGCCCGCGCCCGTGCGCGGCAATCCGGCCGCGCGCCGGGCCTGGGCCGAGGAGCAGCTGCGCTTTGCCGCGCGCGCGTCGAAGCGGCTCGGGATCGACCGGCATGTGACCTTCTCCGGCGCGCTGCTGTGGCCCTATCTCTATCCCTATCCGCAATGGCCGGAAGGGCTGGTCGAGGAGGGCTTCGACGAGCTGGCGAAGCGCTGGACGCCGATCCTCGATGATTTCGATGCCCATGGCGTTGATGTCTGCTACGAGATCCACCCCTGCGAAGACCTGCACGACGGCCATTCCTGGGAATATTTCCTGGAGAAGGTGAAGGGCCATCCGCGCGCGAACCTGATGTACGACCCGTCGCATTTCGTATTGCAGGCGCTGGATTACCTGGCCTTCATCGACCATTACCACGACCGGATCCGCACCTTCCATGTGAAGGACGCGGAGTTCCGCCCCGATGGCAAATCGGGCGCCTATGGCGGCTATCAGCCCTGGGCGAAGCGAGCCGGCCGCTTCCGCAGCCCCGGCGACGGCCAGGTCGATTTCGGCGCGATCTTCACCAAACTGTCCACCTATGGCTTCGATGGCTGGGCGGTGCTGGAGTGGGAATGCTTCATCAAGAACCCGGAGGACGGCGCCCGCGAAGGCGCGCAGTTCATCGCGGACCACATCATCCGGGTGTCGGACCGTGCATTCGATGATTTTGTGAAATCCGGCGCCGATCGCGCCGCGAACCGGGCGATGCTCGGGCTGGAGGGAGCATGAGCGTGTTGCGTCTGGGAATGGTCGGCGGCGGGCAGGGTGCCTATATCGGCAATATCCACCGGCTGGCCGCGCGGCTGGACGGGCAGTGGCAGCTGGTGGCGGGGGCCTTCGACGTGGACCCGGCCCGCGGGCGGGAGTTCGCGATCGGGCAGGGGCTCGATCCGGCGCGCAGCTACGGCAGCTATCAGGAGCTGATCGCGGGCGAGGCCGGGCGCGCGGACCGGGTCGATGCCGTGGCCATCTGCACGCCGAACTTCACCCATTACCCGATCGCGAAAGCGCTGATCGAGGCCGGGTTCGACGTGATCTGCGAGAAGCCACTCACGGCCACGCTCGCTGACGCCGTGGCGCTGGAGGCGCTGGCGCGTGAAAGCGGCCGCTTCGTGGGCGTGACCTATACCTATTCGGGCTATCCGATGGTGCATGAGGCGCGGGTGCGGGTGGCCGCGGGCGAGATCGGCGCGGTGCGCACCGTGCAGGTGGAATATCCGCTGGAATGGATGGCGACCGCGATCGAGCAGCAGGGCAATGCCCAGGCCGCCTGGCGCACCGACCCGACGAAAAACGGCCGCGGCGGCTCCATCGGCGATATCGGCACCCATGCCTATCATCTGGCGGGCTTCGTCACCGGGCTGAAGCTCGAGAGCCTCACCGCGGATCTCGCGACCTTCGTGGCCGGGCGTTCGCTCGATGACAATGCCCATGTGCTCTTGCGCTATCAGGGGGGGGCGCGCGGGCTTCTGTGGTCCTCGCAGGTGGCGATCGGCAATTCGAACGGGGTGCGGCTGCGGGTCTTCGGCGAGAAGGGCTCGTTCCAGTGGTTCCAAGAGCAGCCGAACGAGCTGATCTTCACCCCGCTCGACGGCCGTGTGCAGACCATCAAGCGCGGCGCGGAGGGCCTGTCCGAGGATGCCAGGGTCCGGACCCGGACCCCGCCCGGCCATCCCGAGGGCTATCTGGTGGCCTTCGCGAACCTTTACGCCGGGTTTGCGGAGGCGATCCGGGCGCGCAGGGAAGGCCGCGCGCCGGGGGCACTCGGGCAGAACCTGCCGCTCGCCTATGACGGGCTGAAGGGTGTTGCCTTCGTCGAGGCGGTGGTCGACAGCCACGAAGCCGCGGACCAGCCCTGGATCACGCCGGTGGCCGTCTGAGACCGGGAGGCGGGGGCAGCGCCCCCGCCTTCGGCCGTCTTTGGGAGGAGGCGTCGATGAAGCATCTTGACGTAGTTACGATTGGGCGTGCGGGGGTTGATCTTTACGGGTCTCAGGTTGGCGGTCTTCTTGAGGAGATGGGGTCCTTCGAGAAGTACATCGGGGGCAGCCCGACGAATAT
>NZ_JAYRZN010000055.1:0-15619 GCF_041916475.1 Paenirhodobacter sp. | reverse complement strand
GGGTTCGGGCTTTGCGGGATCCCGGAGCTTCTGATCGATGCGCTGGTGGCGAGCGGGGTGAAGGATCTGACGATCGCGTCGAACAATTGCGGGGTCGACGGGTTCGGGCTCGGCAAGCTTCTGGACACGCGGCAGATCCGCAAGATGATCTCGTCCTATGTCGGCGAGAATGCGGAATTCATGCGCCAGTACCTCTCGGGCGAGCTGGAGCTGGAGTTCAACCCGCAGGGCACGCTGGCGGAGCGGATGCGGGCGGGCGGCGCGGGCATCCCGGGGTTCTATACGAAGACCGGCGTCGGCACGGTGGTGGCCGAGGGCAAGGAGCTGAAGGAGTTCGACGGCGAGACCTATGTGCTGGAGCGCGGGATCGTGGCCGATGTGTCGATCGTGAAGGCCTGGAAGGCGGACGAGACCGGCAATGCGGTGTTTCGCAAGACGGCGCGCAACTTCAACCCGCCGGCGGCGATGTGCGGGCGGGTCTGCGTGATGGAGGTGGAGGAGATCGTGCCGGTGGGCAGCCTGGACCCGGACCACATCCACCTGCCGGGGATCTATGTGCACCGCCTGATCCAGGGCCCGCACGAGAAACGCATCGAACAGCGCACCGTGCGCCAGAGGGAGGCCTGAGCCATGTGGGACCGCAACCGGATGGCGGCGCGCGCCGCGCAGGAGCTGGAGAACGGCACCTATGTGAACCTCGGGATCGGGATCCCGACGCTGGTTCCGAACTTCATCCCGGAGGGGGTGTCGGTGACGCTGCAATCGGAAAACGGGATGCTGGGCATGGGCCCGTTCCCCTGGGCGGGCGAGGAGGATCCGGACCTGATCAACGCCGGCAAGCAGACCATCACCGAGCTGCCCAACACCGCCTATTTCGACAGCGCGACGAGCTTCGGCATGATCCGCGGCGGCAAGATCGCGATGGCGATCCTGGGCGCGATGGAGGTGTCGCAGGACGGGGACCTCGCGAACTGGATGATCCCGGGCAAGCTGGTGAAGGGCATGGGCGGGGCGATGGACCTCGTGGCCGGGGTGAAGCGGGTGGTGGTGGTGATGGACCACACCAACAAGGCCGGCGAATCGAAGGTGCTGAAGGCCTGCACGCTGCCGCTCACGGGCAAGGGCGTGGTGAACCGGATCATCTCGAACTTGGGCGTGCTCGATGTGGTGCCGGGGGGCTTGCGGATCGTGGAGCTGGCCGAGGGCGTGAGCGCGGAGGCGCTGCGCGCGGCGACCGAGGCCACCCTCGTCGACTGACCGCAGGGGCCGCGGCCCCGCACGGCACGGCCGGGCCCGCGGGCCCGGCCCAAGGCTCCGCTCAGGCTCCGCAGCAGAGCCCGGCCCACGGCCCCAAAGGCCCAACGACAGAGCCCGGCCCCATGGCCCACCACAGGCCTCACGGCAGAGCCCGGACTGCCCATACCCGCACCACAAGCGCAGCCCGGACCGCCCATACCCCCACCACAGGCCCAACAGCAGAGCCCGGACCTCCCCGCATGACCCGGCTCCGGCAACAGGGCCAGCCCAAAGCCCCCTCTCAGGCCCCTATAGCGCTCGTTAACGCCCGATGGCCGCCCCCCCCCTAAGGCCGGGCCGACGGCCCTGACATCGGGCATGAACCCCACCCGAGCAGAGGCCAGAACGGCAACCAGCTCCGCACATCCGGGCCTCCGCGGCAGAATGGCCAGCCCCGGGGGCGTGCGACAGAACCGGGCCCTGTCGGCGCCTACAGGACTGCGCCCCCCGCAAGCCACCTGAGCAGGCATCCGCCACAACCCCCACCCGCCACCGAAGCCGTCCGCAGCTCAGCCGCTGAACGCAAAAACACACCCGTCAGACACAAGCTCCGGGGGGCTCAGACAAAGACCGCGGGCAACCTGCCAGGCCGCCAGCACCTTCGGCACATAATCGCGGGTTTCCGCATAGGGCGGCACGCCGCCATTGCGTTTCACCGCGTTTTCCCCGGCGTTGTAGGCCGCGATCACCATCAGCGGATCGCGGTCGAACTCTTTCATCAGCCAGTCCAGATAGGCCACGCCGCCACGGATATTGGCCGCGGGATCGGTGCTGTCATCCACAGCGAAGCGGACCGCGGTCGCAGGGATCAGCTGCATCAGCCCGACCGCCCCGGCGCGCGAAACCGCATCGGCGCGCCCGGCGGATTCGGTCGAGATCACCGCCAGCACCAGCGCGGGCGAGACCTCGGTCCCGATCGTGGCCGCAAGGATCTCCCTGCCGTGGCGCACCGCGATTTCCTGCAGATGCGAAAGCCGCGGCCCCTGCACGGCCTTGCCGCCCGGCCCCGAAGCCAGCGCGTCGATCGCCTTCTGGAACCGCCCGTCGCGCTGCCCGATGGCCGGCGAGATGGCGTCCCAATACCAGGCATAGGAAGCCGATGGCGCAGCGCCCGGCACCGCGCCCCCGCAAAAACGGCGCACCGAGGGAAACGGCGCCGCCGCGACGACGGCAAGCCCGGCCGCCTGCTCCTCCGGGTTGATCTGGATCGTCAGGAATTTCTTGGTGCCCGGCGCAGGCGGCAGGACCCGCTTCGGCATGAAGTGCTGGACAGTCGGGCCCGGAGCCGGTGCCGCATCGGGAACCGGCGCCTCTTCTGCCCATACGCCAGAAGCGGCGCAAAATGCCGCCCCCAGCAAGATCCCGTATACTGTCCGCACCAGCCCGCGCGCCATCGCCCCGTCCAGGTCTGTTCCCGTTTCGCCCGATTGGCCCGAGTATTTCGGCGAATCGGGCCGCCTGGCCAGCCCCGCCCGGCGTTTCCGCCGCCGCTGCGGCAGATGGGCCACGGGAGGCTCCGCGCGAGTTAACGCTTCGTGAAAACGCCGGGAACCTGCCCAAATCCCGCCACCTTTCGGGAGCCATATGGCCACATGCCGCGGGGCACAGAGTTCAGACGACGCCGCGGACCAGTTGGAACCACAGGAGTTATCGATGAAATTCTTCAAGATTGCCCGCAAGATCCGTACCGAGGAAGATGGCGCCGTGACCGTCGACTGGGTTGTGCTGACCGCCGCGATCGTAGCCCTCGGCGCGATCGTGATGACCTCGATCAGTACCAGCACCCAGGGCCTGGCGACCAAGATCGGCACCTATCTGAGCAACCAGAACGTGTCTGGCTCCACGTCGGGCAGCGGCTCCAAGTCGGGCGAGTGACCCGCGGCGGCCACTACCGACATAATTTCCGCGCATCCACCCGCGCATGACGGCCGCCCCCGGCGGCGGCCGTTTTTCATGCCGCCCCGCCGCAATTTCGCCCATAAGCCGGTGCAGGATGGCCGGACCACAATTCGGTACGGAGCCCCCATGATGCAGCTTCCCGATCGTATCGCCCGCCGGCTGCGCGCCGAGGATGGCGCCGTCACCATCGACTGGGTCGTGATCACCGCGACCGTGGTGACCCTGGGGATGGCCGCAGGGGCGCTGGTTTTCAACACCTCCACCCCCCTCGCCCAGAAGATCGCCGATTTCATCGGCGCGCGCTCGGTCGATTCGGGCGCCCCCTGAGCCGGACGGAAAGGACCGATCATGCGCATCATCGTCATCCTGGTTTTCGCCGCCGGCTTGGCTCTGGCCGCCCTGGCCGTGCAGCTCGCGCGCGGGCAGTTCGGCGCTTTTGAAGCGGAGCGCAACGCCCTTCTCGCGCGCCAGGCAGATATGCCGCCGCTCGCCGATGTGGTGGTCGTCTCCCGCGCGCTGAAATACGGCGAACGCTTCACCGCGAAGGATCTGGCCATCGCCAAGGTTCAGGCCGACCGCGTCCCCGAAGGGGCGTTCCGCACCATCACCGGGGCGCAGGACGCAGCCGATACCGTCTTTGCCGAGGGCGAGACGCGGCCACGCGCCACCCGCCGTAGCTATGCCCCGAACGAGGCGCTGCTGGCCCCGAAGGTCACCGCGCCCGGTGTGGATGCGGGGATTCTGGCCGCCCTGAACCCGAACATGCGCGCCTTCACCATTCAGGCGGACCTGACCTCTGGTGTATCGGGCTTCCTGCGCCCGGGCGACCGGGTCGATGTGTACTGGTCCGGCTCGATCAGCGATCAGCCCGTGACCAAGCTGATCGATACGAACCTGCGGCTGATCGCCGTGGATCAGAACGCGGATGCCGAGCGCAGCGCTGATGCGGTGGCCGTGCGCACTGTCACGGTGGAGGTGTCGCCCGAACAGGTGGCGGAGCTGACGCTGGCGCAATCCACCGGCCGGCTGAACCTGTCGCTCGTCGGGCTGGACGACACCTCCGAAATTGGCGCGATCGAGGTCAATCGCAACGATCTGCTCGGCATTCAGCCCGTCCGTGCCGCCGCGCCGGCCGCGCCCGCCCGGGTCTGCACGATCAGGACGCGGAAGGGCGGCGATGTGATCGAGACCCAGATCCCCTGCACGAACTGAGCCCCACAGGGCAACAATCCGTTCGAATGCGACAGAGACATCCCGTTCAAGAAACGGGATTTTCTTGCAAAGAAGGGCCTTCTCGGCCATTCTGACAAAAAGACGCAAAATTTCCAGACCGGAAACCGGGCACAGATCCGGAACCGGCGTGATCGGAGAGGCAGGACAGCATGACTTGGAGAGGGTTCCTGAAATCCTGCGCCCTGGCGTGTTGTCTTGGGCTCGGGTTCATGGCCCCGGCGGGCGCGGAAACGCTGCGCATCATGTCCGGCTCGGCATCGAACCCGCTTGCGGTCCCCATGAACCGTGCCGTAGTGGTGGAAAGCGATGCGCCGTTCTCCGAACTGTCGATCGCAAACCCCGGCATCGCCGATATCACCACCCTGTCGGACCGCACCATCTATGTGCTGGGCAAGCTCCCTGGCCGCACCACGCTGACGATCCTCGGGCCGGACGGCAAGCTGATGTCGAATGTCGAGGTGCAGGTGACCCCCGACATCGGCGAATTCAAGGAGCGGCTGCGCCAGATCCTGCCCGGCGAGACGATTGAGGTCCGCACCGCGAATGACGGCATCGTGCTCTCCGGCACGGTCTCCTCCACCCTGAAGCTGGACCGCGCGCTGGATCTCGCGAAGCGATACGCCGGCGACCGGGTCTCGAACCTGATGTCGGTCGGCGGCACGCAGCAGGTGATGCTGAAGATCCGCTTCGCGGAAATGCAGCGCTCGGTCGCGAAGGACCTGTCGTCGAGCATCAACATCGGCGTCGCGCGCGGCAATTCCAGCACCAGCCTCGGCAACACCGGCAAAAGCCTCGGGGGCGGCAGCCTCGGCTTCAACCTTGGCCGCGGCAATTTCGAATTCGGCGTGCTGCTGGAGGCCCTGGAATCCAAAGGTGTCGTGCGCACGCTGGCCGAACCGAACCTGACCGCCCTGTCCGGCCAGCAGGCGAAATTCCTGGCGGGTGGTGAATATCCCGTCCCGGTCTACAACGGCTCGGACAACGGCGTCACCGTGCAGTACAAGCCGTTCGGCGTGGAAATGGCCTTCATCCCGCGCGTGCTGGACAACAATACCGTGAACCTGGAAATCGCGGCATCGGTTTCGGCGATCGACACCACCGTGACCATGACCAACGGCGGCTTTTCCGTGAATGCCTTCAAGCGCCGCGAGACCTCGACCACGGTGGAAATGCGCGATGGCGAGAACTTTGCCAGTGCGGGCCTGCTGCAGGACGATTTCAACGACCTGAACAGCCAGATCCCCTGGCTCGGCGATGTGCCGATCCTCGGCGCGCTGTTCCGGTCATCGTCCTACGAGCGGCGCCAGTCCGAGCTCGTCATCATCGTCACGCCGCATCTGGTCTCGCCCACGCGGGGCGAGGCGCTGGCGCTGCCGACGGATCGGGTGCGGCTGCCCTCGGAATCCGATCTGTTCCTGTTTGGCCGCACCTCCGGCCGCGCCCCGAAAAGCGGCCCTGCCGCCGAAGTGGCGAAGCAGAACATCTCCGGTTCTTATGGCTATGTGATGGAATGACGGGGGCGGCGATGAAACGCATTGCGGCAATTCTGGCGATTGTGGCCCTCGCAGGCTGCGCGGGCGAAGCGGGAACCGATCCCGAAAGCGGCTTCGGCAGCTCGACGCAGCAAAACAACCTCGCGATGATGAGCCCACGCGACTTCGCGATCGGGATGACGCGGAAATTCGCGTCCGAAGTGCCCAATACCGTGCATTTCGCCTTCAATTCCGCCACACTGGATGCCCCGGCGCAAGCCGCCCTGCGCCAGCAGGCGCAATGGATCCGGCAATATCCGGAAATCCGCTTCCGCGTCTATGGCCACACAGATCTTGTCGGGTCGGATGGCTACAACAAGGCGCTCGGGCTGCGCCGCGCGCAGGCGGTCGTGGCCTATCTCTCGGCGCAGGGCGTCTCGCGCGCCCGGCTGGAGGCCGTCGTCTCCTTCGGCAAGACCCAGCCGCTGGTCTATACCCCCGGCCCGAATGCGCAGAACCGCCGTACCGTCACCGAGGTCTCCGGCCTCGTCAAAAGCGCGGGCGAGCCGCTGAACGGCAAATATGCGGAAGTGATCTTCCGCGAATATATCACCGGCGCCACGACCCTGCCGCTCGTCGGCCTCGCGAACCAGACGACGGCGGGCACCGGCGAGCTGAACTCCGGGAACTGACAGTCCATCAGACCTGCTCAATTGGGGCGCCGCGGCCCCAATGTTGCCCGAATCATCGTGAATGCTGTCCGGCAACGGCGCCTATCCTGTCCGGACAGATGGGCGTCCAGAAAGGACGTGCACGATGACCGCGGCGGTTGCGAAAAGCCATGACCCGGCCCCAATTCAGGCCTGCGCCGTCTCGCGCGACCTGTGGGATTTTTCCCTTCTGGCCGAAGACATGGAGGCAGTGCTGGGCGACGCCTGGTGCGACCTGACCTTTGAGGAGGCCGGGCGCTTCCTGCGGCATGCGCGCCCGCGCTCCGTCGATTATGTCGTGCTCGCCCTCGACAGCGCCGATGAAACCGATGCGGTTCTGGCGCAGGCGGCCTCCGTGGTCTCCGCGGCCAAAGCGCAGGGGGTCCGCGTGCTGCTGGTGGCGGAAAACCTGCGCCCGGCCTCTCTGCATGGCCTGCTGCGGGCGGGCGCGGATGATTTCGTGCCCTATCCCCTGCCCGAAGGCGCGTTGCGCGAGGCGCTCGCCCGGCTCGATCCCGCCCCTGCCGAAACCGCCGCTCCCGCAGCGGCGATCCCCGGCTTCGTGCTGCCCGGTACCGGCCTGCAAATGGCGGCGCTGTCGCATCCGGTGATGTCTCAGCGCAATGCCGCGGTGATTGCGGTGCACGGGATGGCGGGCGGCGTGGGCGCCACCACTTTCGCGGTGAATCTCGCCTGGGAGCTGGCCAATCCGGAGCAGAAGCGCAAGCAGGTCCAGACGCCGCCGCGCGTCTGCCTGATCGACCTCGATCTCCAGTTCGGCGCCATCGCCACCTATCTGGACCTGCCCCGCCGCGAACTCATCTTCGAACTTCTCTCGGATACCGCCCGTATGGATGCCGAAAGCTTCGGCCAGGCATTGATGACCTACCGCGACCGGCTGCATGTGCTCACCGGCCCTGCCGATATGCTGCCCCTCGATTTCCTCGGGACCGAAGATGTTCTGCGCCTGCTCGATCAGGCCCGCGCGCAATTCGATTATGTGATCATCGACATGCCGCAGGCCGTGGTGGCCTGGACCGAGGCCATTCTGAATCAGGTGCAGGGCTATTACGCGCTCGTCGAGATGGAGATGCGCTCCGCGCAGAATAGCTTGCGGATGATCCGCGCGCTCCAGGCCGAAAACCTGCCGGTGGAGAAGCTGCATTTCGTGCTGAACCGGGCCCCGAAATTCACCGACTTCGCCGGGCGCGGCCGGGTGAAGCGGCTGGCGGAAAACCTCGGTATTGCGCTGGAGGTGCAGCTTTGCAATGGGGGCGCCGGGGTCACCTCCGCGAATGACCAGGCCGAAGTTCTGGCCAAGGCCGCCCCGCGCGCACCGCTGCGCCGCGAAATCCAGAAGCTCGCCCGGGCGATCGCGGCGCAAAGCCGCGCGGTAGTGGGCTGAGAAGCGGCATGTTCTCGCGCTACAAGAAACCCGCCGCCGGACAGCCCGAGGCCCCGCCCCGGCGCCCCGATGCCGCTATGGCCCCGCTGCCGATTGCGCCGGTGCTGCCGATTGCCCCCATGGCGCCGATGCCGCAGACACCCGAGCCCCTGCGCCCCGCCGCCCCCTCCGACAAGGACCGCAAACGCAAGGCGCGGATGGCCGAGCTGAAGGTGGAGCTGCACAAGCGCCTGCTCGAGAACCTCAATCTGGCCGCGCTGGAAAAGGCGAGCGAGACCGAGCTCAAATCCGAAATCGCCGCCATCTCGAACGAGGCTCTGACAGAGATGTCGGTCGCGCTGAACGCGGCCGAGCGGCAGGTCCTGTTCCAGGAGCTGCATGACGAGGTGATGGGCCTCGGCCCGCTGGAGCCCTTGCTGCAGGACGAAACCGTATCCGACATTCTTGTCAACGGCCCGACGCAAGTGTTTGTGGAGCGTGGCGGGCGCCTGACGCTCACCGACACGACCTTCAAGGACGAGAAGCACCTCCTGCGCATCATCGACAAGATCGTCTCGGCGGTGGGCCGGCGTGTCGATGAATCCACGCCCTATGTCGACGCGCGTCTGGCGGATGGCTCGCGCTTCAACGCCATGGTGTCGCCCATCGCGGTGGATGGCGCGCTGGTTTCGATCCGCAAGTTCAAGAAGGACAAGCTCGGCATCGCCGATCTGGTGCGTTACGGCGCCTTCACCCAGGATATGGCGGCCTATCTGCAGGCGGCAGTGGCGACGCGGCTGAACATTATCGTCTCGGGCGGGACCGGCTCGGGCAAGACCACCACGCTCAATGCGCTATCAAGCTTCATCGACAATTCCGAGCGTATCCTGACGATCGAGGATACTGCGGAGCTGCAATTGCAGCAGTCCCATGTCGGCCGGATGGAAAGCCGCCCGGCCAACGTGGAGGGCAAGGGCGCGGTGTCGCAGCGCGACTGCTTGCGCAATGCGCTGCGGATGCGTCCGGACCGGATCATCGTCGGGGAAACCCGCGGCGACGAGGTGATCGACATGCTGCAGGCGATGAACACCGGCCATGACGGATCGATGACCACGATCCACGCGAACTCGGCGCGCGACGGCATCTCGCGGCTCGAAAACATGGTCGCGATGGCCGGGATCGAAATGCCGCTGAAGGCCGTGCGCGAGCAGATCGCCTCCGCCGTGAACCTGATCGTCCAGGCCAGCCGGCTGCAGGACGGTTCGCGCCGGATGGTTTCCATCACCGAAATCACCGGGATGGAGGGAGAGATCATCTCCATGCAGGAGATCTTCCGCTACGACCGGCTGGGCGTCGCGCCCGATGGCAACATCGTCGGGCGGTTCACCGCAACCGGCGTGCGGTCGCATTACTCGGAGCGTTTCCGGCAATGGGGCTATGACCTGCCGCCCAGCATCTATGACCCGGCGGAGTAGGCCATGGGTGCGCTTCTCTATCTGCTGATCTTCCTCGCGGTGCTGCTACTGGTGCAGGGGATCTACCTGCTGGCCTTCGGCAAATCGATCACGCTCGACCGCCGGATGAACCGCCGCCTCGCCCTGCTGGCCGATGGCGGGCGGGCCGAAGTCCTCGAACAGCTGCGCAAGGAAAGTGCGCAGCACCGGGCCGCGCGCCGCGTCCCGTTCTATGCGGTCTTCGCGACCAAGGCGCAGAAGGCCAATATCGCCTTTTCGCCGCGTGCCCTGATGCTGGTGATGGCGGGGCTGTCCGCCACGGCCTTCGCGCTGATGTCGGTGGCCACACAGACGCCGCTGCCGATGCGCCTGACGCTCGCCGCGGCAATGGGTGTGGGGGCGGTCTATCTCTGGGTTTCGCAGCGGGCCGCGAAGCGGATGAAGCTCGCGGAGGAGCAGCTCCCCGATGCAGTGGAGCTGATCGTGCGGGCGCTGCGCGTGGGCCATCCCTTCACCTCCGCAATCCAGACCGTGGCGCGCGAGCTGCCCGATCCCCTCGGCTCCGAATTCGGGATCGTGGCCGACGAGGCCGCCTATGGCCGCAACATCGCCGACAGCCTGCGCGATCTGGCGGAGCGGCTGGACATGCAGGACATGCGCTTCCTCGCAGTCGCCGTCTCCATCCAGCAAAACTCCGGCGGCAATCTCGCCGAAGTCCTCGAAGGGCTGGCCAAGGTGATCCGCGCCCGTTTCCGTCTGTTTCGCCGGGTGTCGGCCATCACCGCCGAGCCGCGCTGGTCGGGGATCTTCCTCTCCGCCTTCCCGCTGGTGATTCTGGGCCTGATCCTGATCTTCGCCCCCGATTTCTACGACGATGTGAAATCCACCCCCGCGTTCATACCGGTAGCGCTTCTGGTCTTCGGCCTGCTCGGCGCGAATGTGCTGTTCATGAAGATCATGACCACGATCCGGGTCTGAGGAGGCACCATGACTGGGCTGATGCCGATCATCATTCTCGGGGGGCTCGGGCTCGGGTTGGTCGGGCTGGCGCTGGTGCTGCTGCGTCCGCGCCCCGATCCGCTGGACCGGCTGCGCCCCAAGGTGGCCCCCAAGACCGAGAGCAAAGCCCTGCGCAGTGAGGTCAAATCCGATCGTCTCGAACGCTACGCGGGGTTTCTGGAGCCCAAGAGCGAGGCCGAACTTTCTGCCTCCAGGGCCTGGCTCCAACGCGCAGGCTACCGCAGCCCCAATGCGGTGCGCAGCTTCCACGCGGTCCAGTTCGGCCTGGGCGTGGGCCTGCTGCTCCTTGGCCTGCTCTATGTGATGGCGCTGCGCGCGGGTGGCGCGCCGCTCGGGCAGGCGCAGCAGATCGGCTACGTCCTCGGCCCCGGCCTGTTCGGCTACTACGCGCCGCGTCGCTGGGTGGAAAGCCGGGTGAAGGCCCGCATCCAGCAGATCCAGGATGGTTTTCCGGATGCGCTGGACATGCTTCTGGTCTGCGTCGAGGCCGGGCAATCCCTCGATCAGGCCATCGTGCGGGTCTCCGGGGAGCTGGCCGACTCCTGCCCTGTTCTGGCCGAGGAGCTGGAAACCGTGGCCCATGAGATCAAGGCCGGCCTCGACAAACCGACGGTCCTGCGCAATTTCGCCGCCCGTACCGGGGTCGCCGATGTGATGTCTTTCGTGACGGTGATGATCCAGAGCCAGCAGTTTGGCACCTCCATCGGCGAGGCGCTGCGCCTCTATGCCGCCGACATGCGCGACAAACGCGTGATGCGGGCCGAGGAGGCCGCGAACAAGATCCCGACCAAGATGACCCTCGGCACGATGATGTTCACCGTGCCGCCGCTCCTGATCATTCTTGTCGGCCCCTCGGTGCATGCTATGATCGAGAACTTCGCGAAGCTCGGCGTGCAATAAATGAAGAACCTGCTGCGCGGCCACCTCGGCGCGCTCCTGATATCGGCTCTGGCCGCCTGCTCGGGCGGCTTGTCCGCGCGGCAAGACAGCCCCTTCGCCCCCGGCCCCGCACAGGGCGATGGCGCCGATGGCCTGATCGTCGGGCACAGGCTGATGGCGGCGGGCGAATACGAACTGGCGCTGAAGGCCTATTACCGCGCCGCAGCGCAGGACGGCATCAGCGTCGACGTGCTCTCCGCGATCGGCTCGGCCGATCTGAAGCTCGGCCGCCTCAATCAGGCCGAGCAGGCGCTGCGCCGCGCGATCGAGGCCGACGAGCGCTTCGTGCCGGCCTGGAACAATCTCGGCGTCGTACTCATGGAGCGGGGCAAATATGCCGAGGCCTCGCGCGTGTTCCAGACGGCCTTCGCGCTCGACAGTGGCCGATCGGACGCGATCCGCGAAAACCTGAAGCTCGCGCTGGCGAAAATGGAGCGCCCCCCCTACGATCCGGTTCAGGAAGAGCCGTTCAAGCTGGTCCGCAGGGGTGCCGGAGACTACCTGTTGCTGACCCGGCAATGAGGCCCGAGCGAGGACCGAAGATGCGTCAGACCGTTCTGCTGCTGTTGCTGGCGCTATGCGCCTGCGGCGGAGACAGGCAGGCAAAGAAAGCCCTGGAAGCGGCGGGCGAGATCGACCGCAACAACATGGCCGATATCATGCAGACCGTCGCCGACCCGCGCGAGGCAGTCAGCTATTTCACCCGCGTCACCACCGAGCAGCCGGACCGGATCGATCTGCAGCGGGGCCTCGCCAAGTCTCTGGTGCGCAATGGCCAGCCCGAGCAGGGGGTGAAGGTCTGGCAGAAGGTGATGACCATGCCGGGCGTCACCAATGACGACAAGGTCTCGATGGCCGAGGCGGAGATCCGGGCGGGCGACTGGAAGGCCGCGCAGGCGACGCTGGCGAGCGTGCCGCCCACGCATGAGACCTTCGATCGCTACCGGATCGAGGCGATGGTGGCCGATTCCAACCGGCAATGGGCGCGGGCGGATTCCTTCTACGAAACCGCCGTGGGCCTGACCACCCGGCCCGCGGGCGTGCTCAACAACTGGGGCTTTTCCAAGCTGACCCGCGGCGAGCCGGGCGCGGCGGAGAAGCTGTTCGGCCAGGCGCTGACCTATGACCCCGACAATTTCACCGCCAAGAACAACCTGGTCCTGGCCCGCGCGGCGCAGCGCAAATACGAGCTGCCGATCATCGAAATGACCCAGACCGAGCGGTCGAAGCTGCTCTATACGGCGGGGCTTTCGGCGATCAAGCAGGGCGATGTCACCATCGGCCGCGGCCTGCTGCAAGATGCCGTCGATACCTCGCCCGTCTATTTCGACGAGGCGCAGCGCGCGCTCGATGCGCTCGATGCCAAGCGCGGCTGAGATGGCGCCCGCGGTCTTCCTGGCGCTGGTCACGCCCATCTGCGGCTGGGTGATCTTCACCGACCTGAAATACATGAAGATCCGCAATGCCGCCGTGCTGGCGCTGATCGCCGTCTTTGCGCTGGCGGGGCCGCTCGTGCTGCCCTGGCAGGAGTGGCTCTGGCGCTGGAGCCACCTCGCGGTGGTGCTGGCGGTGGGGGTCGTGCTGCATCTGATCGCGCATTTCGGCGCCGGAGACGCCAAATTCGCCGCCGCCGCCGCCCCCTTCATCGCGGCCAGCCCCGAGGGGATCCGGCTTGCGGTTCTGTTGCTTGCGGCCTTCACCCTGGCGGGCTTCGCCATGCACCGGATGGCGCGCGCCCTGCCCGCCCTGCGCCGCCTCTCGCCCGATTGGGTGAGCTGGACCCGCCCCGACTTCCCGCTCGGCATCGCGCTTGCGGCGACGCTGTGGTCCTGGCTGGCGTTAGCCATGATTTCTTAAGACTTTTCCGCTTTTTTGCCACAATCGGCGGGCAGCCTGCATCAAACAGCGCAGGACAGTTCCGATGAACATGATTGCCCAGGGCATCATCGCCCCCACCCCGCCCCGCACGCTCGAAGAGATCGGGATCAGCATGGTGACGGTGCGCGACCTTCTGCTGAAAACGATGTTCCGGACCAATACCGATACCGCCACGGCGCTTGCGCAGCTGCTGTGCATCCCGCGCAACCTGACGCAGGAAATGATCGAGCTGTGCCGGGTGCAGGCGCTGATCGAGGCCACTGGCACGCTGCATGCCAATTCCGGGCCGGAAATGGCCTACCGGCTGACGGAGAATGGCCGCTGCCGCGCGCTGGATGCGCTGGCGCAGTCCGAATATTACGGCGCGGTTCCGGTGCCGCTGTCGGCCTGGCGCGAGCAGGTCGCCATGCAGTCGGTCCGCAGGATCCGCATGACCCGGCAGCGGCTGGAACAGGCAATGGGGCAGCTGATCCTGCCCGGCGGCCTGATTGACCAGCTGGGCCCGGCGGCCGGCTCCGGCCGGTCTATCCTGCTCTATGGCCCCCCCGGCAACGGCAAAAGCTCCATCTCCAACGGGATCCGCGACGCGCTCGGCGACCAGATCCATATCCCGCGCGCGGTCAGCCATGCCGGACAGATCATCACCGTCTACGATCCGGTCATCCACCGCCTTGTCGCGCAGCCGGAAATGAGCCCCTCGGCGCTGCGCCATCCCGCCCATCGCGCCGACCAACGCTACCAACTCTGCCGCCGCCCGACGGTGGTGACGGGCGGCGAGCTCACCCTCGACATGCTGGACCTGACCTACAATCCCGTGGCCCGCACCTATTCCGCGCCGCTGCAGATGAAGGCGGCCGGCGGAATATTCATCATCGACGACCTCGGGCGGCAGGCCGAGCCGCCGCAGAAGATCGTGAACCGCTGGATCGTTCCGCTGGAAGAAGGCCGCGATATTCTCGCCCTGCAGTCTGGCGAAAAATTCGAAGTCCCCTTCGACACGCTGGTGATCTTCTCCACCAATTTCCACCCGAACCAGATCTTCGACAAGGCGGCCCTGCGCCGGATCCTGTACAAGATCCGCATCGACGGCCCCGATCGCAGCGATTACCTGCGCATATTCGACGCCGCCGCCCGGCGCCAGGGTCTGGCCCTCGACGAAGCTGCGCTCCGCCATCTGCTGACGGTGAAATACCCGTCCATCGGCGATGTCTACGCGAGCTATCAGCCGATGTTTCTCATCGATCAGATGTTGTCGATCTGCGATTTCGAGGGGCTGCCGCCGCGCATGAGCATCGAGCTGGTCGACCGCGCCTGGGAGAACCTGTTCGTCACCGAAGCCGCGATCGAGCACTGATCACTCTGCCGCGGCGGCATCCCTCTCTTCCAGCTCCAGTTCGGAAACGGCCGGGAGATAGGTCCGCGAGACCGGGATCGCGCTTCCGTCGCGCAGCATCAGCAGGGTCCGGTTGCCATAGCGAACCGTCGCCACCATCGCTTCGCGCGCGACCCAGTGCGAGCGGTGAACCTGTATCCCATCTCTCCCCTCGACCTCGGCCAGAGCATCGCCGAAGCGCATCAGCACCATCCCCACGCCCTTACGGGTGGTGACTTCGACATAGTGGTCGCGGACCTGCATCTTGACGATCGGCGCGCGCAACTCCTCGCTCAGGCGTTGCAGCAGCCGCGGACCGGATGCCTCCGGCGCGCTCCGCTCCGACGCGGCCGGCTGCGGGATCGCCGACAGGACCGAGGCGATCACCAGACTGGTCACCAGCACATAGAGAGTCATCCGCCCCAGGCCGGGCCCGGTCTGCGCCGGGCCGAGGACGGCATCCGTGAGCCAGGCCAGAATCGGCCCGAGCAGCACCGTCATCAGCAGCGCCACCGCAAACTCGAACCGAATCCGCGGCCGCAGGGCCGGAAGCGGGCGCAGGAGTTCGCGCGCGGCCGCGCCAAGCAGAACGCTCAGGCCCACGGTCACGCTCCAGTAGAGGCTCCGCCCCGCGAGATCGAGCGCCGCCCCGGTTCCGAACGGACCGGACATGACACACAGAATAGTGCCGACGACCCAGATGACCGGATATAGCGGCGCGGCAAGCGCATCCGCCACAGCCCGGATGAACCCTTGGATCGTCTGCCCCTGCCCCTTCAAGTAAACCTCAATCCGCATCGCAGTATATGATACCACTCAACCTGCAGATGCGGCGAATGTCCAGTGCGCAAGGGTCTCAGGCGGTGAGGCCCTCTGGTTCGGGGAGGTTGTTGGCGCGGCAGCAGGCGGTGAGGGTATTGGCCAGCAGGCAGGCGATGGTCATCGGGCCCACGCCCCCCGGC
>NZ_JAYRZN010000054.1:0-16077 GCF_041916475.1 Paenirhodobacter sp. | reverse complement strand
CCGCCTCAAGGACTGGCGGCGGGTCGCCACACGATACGACCGATGTCCGGAAACCTTCTTCTCCGCGATCATGCTCGCCGCAACCGTCTTGTTCCGGCTGTCAAAAGCAATGAGTCTGGGCCCTGGCGGGTGCGGCCTCCGTGCTGACAGGCGCCGCGGCAAAGCGGCGCTCTAGATGGATATTCCTTGTCAGGCAAGCCGCCCGTCTTCGCGTGAAGCACGTTTTTTCGCTTTCGATCGCCGTGGAGCGCCATGGATAACGATTTGTTAATCAGTTCAGGAAATCATCGATATGAAGAATTTGATTGAAATGTTCTCTCATTGTTCGGATAACGATTTCAGAACAACACGGGAACGGATCGCGCTCTGCCCAGATTGCCGGGGGCTGCGCACTGTGAAATAAGGAGGCGTCTGATGGCAGGAACGGCGGGCCTTTTCGATATGAACGACAAACGCAGTGCGGACAAACAGAAGGCGCTCGATTCGGCGCTTGCGCAGATCGAACGCCAGTTCGGCAAGGGCGCGATCATGAAGCTGGGCGGCGACAATCCGGCCGCCGAGATCGAAGCGACCTCGACCGGCTCGCTCGGTCTCGACATCGCGCTTGGCATCGGTGGCCTGCCCAAAGGGCGCATCATCGAGATCTACGGCCCGGAAAGCTCCGGCAAGACCACGCTGACGCTGCACTGCATCGCCGAAGAACAAAAAAAGGGCGGCGTTTGCGCCTTCGTCGACGCCGAACATGCGCTGGACCCGCTTTATGCACGCAAGCTTGGCGTCAACCTCGATGAGCTGCTGATCTCGCAGCCCGATACCGGCGAGCAGGCGCTGGAAATCGTCGATACGCTGGTGCGCTCCGGCGCGGTGAGCATGGTCGTGGTCGACTCCGTGGCCGCGCTCACGCCCAAGGCCGAAATCGAGGGCGATATGGGCGACGCCACCGTCGGCGCGCAGGCGCGGCTGATGAGCCAGGCGATGCGGAAGCTGACCGCCTCGATCGGGCGCAGCAACTGCATGGTGATCTTCATCAACCAGATCCGGATGAAGATCGGCGTGATGTTCGGTAATCCGGAAACCACGTCGGGTGGGAATGCGCTGAAATTCTATGCCTCGGTCCGGCTCGACATCCGCCGCACCGGCGCGATCAAGGACCGCGACGAGGTGGTGGGCAACCAGACCCGGGTCAAGGTGGTGAAGAACAAGGTGGCCCCGCCGTTCCGGCAGGTGGAATTCGACATCATGTATGGCGAGGGGATCTCCAAGGTCGGCGAGCTGATCGATCTGGGGGTGAAGGCGGGCGTCGTGGAGAAATCCGGGGCGTGGTATTCCTACGGCGACGAGCGTATCGGCCAGGGCCGCGAGAATGCGAAGCAGTTCCTGCGCGACAACCCGGATATCGCCTATGAAATCGAGGACAAGATCCGCGCGAGCCACGGGCTCGATTTCGGAGCCACCGAAAGCGACGATTCCCTCACCGAAGAGTGAGCTGCCGCGCAGCGATGCGACGGGGCCGGGCCACAAGCCCGGCCTTTTGCTTTCTGGACAGGCGGGAATGCGGGCGCTAAACGGGTTCAAATCTTGTACAAGGCCCAATCTCATGCCCAGCCTTAACGATATCCGCGCGACCTACCTGAACTTCTTCGAGCGCAACGGCCACCGGGTCGTGTCCAGCTCCCCGCTCGTGCCGCGCAATGACCCGACGCTGATGTTCACCAACTCCGGGATGGTGCAGTTCAAGAACTGCTTCACCGGCGTGGAGAAGCGCGATTATGTCCGCGCCACCACCGCGCAGAAATGCGTGCGCGCGGGCGGCAAGCACAACGACCTCGACAATGTCGGCTACACCGCGCGCCATCATACTTTCTTCGAAATGCTGGGGAATTTCTCCTTCGGCGACTATTTCAAGGAAGGCGCGATCAGCTTTGCCTGGGAGCTGCTGACCAAGGATTTCGACATCCCGAAGGACAAGCTGCTGGTCACCGTCTATCATACCGATGACGAGGCCGCGGCGCTGTGGTCGAAGATCGCGGGCCTGCCCGAGGACCGGATCATCCGCATCGCCACCAAGGACAATTTCTGGCAGATGGGCCCGACCGGCCCCTGCGGCCCCTGCACCGAGATCTTCTTCGATCATGGCGACAAGGTCTGGGGCGGCCCGCCGGGCTCGAAGGACGAGGACGGCGACCGCTACATCGAGATCTGGAACAACGTGTTCATGCAGAACGAGCAGTTCGAGGACGGCTCGATGCGCACGCTCGACATGCAGTCGATCGATACGGGCATGGGGCTCGAGCGGATCGGGGCGCTTCTGCAGGGCAAGCACGACAACTACGACACCGACCTGATGCGGAGCCTGATCGAGGCTTCGGCCAATGTCACCAGCCAGGATCCGGACGGCCCGGGCAAGGTGCATCACCGCGTCATCGCCGATCACCTGCGCTCGACATCGTTCCTGATCGCGGACGGGGTGATGCCGTCGAACGACGGGCGCGGCTATGTGCTGCGCCGGATCCTGCGCCGCGCGGCGCGCCATGCCCATATGCTCGGCGCGAAGGATCCGGTGATGCACCGTCTGGTCCCGGCGCTGGTGCGCCAGATGGGGGCGGCCTATCCGGAGCTGGTGCAGGCGCAGGCGCTGATCGAGGAGACGCTGAAGCTTGAGGAAACCAAGTTCCGCACCACGCTCGACCGCGGGCTGAAGCTTCTGGACGAAGAACTCGCGAAGCTGCCGGACGGCGCGGAGCTGCCGGGGGATGCGGCGTTCAAGCTCTACGATACCTATGGCTTCCCGCTCGATCTGACCCAGGATGCGCTGCGCGAGCAGGGCCGGACCGTGGATACCAACGGGTTCGATGCGGCGATGGCGGAGCAGAAGGCCAAGGCGCGGGCGAGCTGGTCGGGCTCGGGCGAGACGTCGGATGCGAAGATCTGGTTCGAGATCGCCGAAGACAAGGGCGTGACCGAGTTCTTGGGCTATGACACCGAAGCGGCCGAGGGGCAGATCCTCGCGCTGGTGCAGGACGGCAAGACCGTGCCTGCGGCGACGGGCGCGGTGCAGATCGTGGTGAACCAGACGCCGTTCTATGCGGAATCGGGCGGGCAGGTCGGCGATGCCGGCATCATCCGCACCGAGACCGGCGAGGCCCGCGTGACCGATACCCGGAAGGTCGCGGGCGTGTTCGTGCATATCGCCGAAGTGACGATGGGCGAGATCGCTCAGGGGCAGGGCGCGCGGCTGGAAGTGAGCCATGGGCGCCGTTCGGCGATCCGCGCGAACCACTCGGCCACGCACCTGCTGAACGAGGCGCTGCGGCGTACGCTGGGCGACCATGTGGCGCAGAAGGGGTCGCTGAATGCCGAGGACCGGCTGCGCTTCGATTTCAGCCATGCCAAGGCCCTGAGTGCGGAGGAGATCGCCGAGGTCGAGGCCGAGGTGAACGCCTTCATCCGGCAGAACACGCCGGTGACGACCCGGATCATGACCCCGGACGACGCGCGGTCCCTTGGCGCGCAGGCGCTGTTTGGCGAGAAATACGGCGATGAAGTGCGCGTCGTGGCGATGGGTGAGCTGGCGGGCTCCGGCAAGGGGCAGGACGGCAAGACCTATTCGATCGAGCTTTGCGGCGGCACCCATGTGAGCCGCACGGGCGACATCGGGGCCTTCGTGGCGCTCGGCGACAGTGCGTCTTCGGCGGGCGTGCGCCGGTTTGAGGGGCTGACCGGGCAGGCGGCGCTGGACTATCTGAAGGGCCAGAACGCGCGGCTGCACGAGGTTGCGGCGACACTGAAGACCGGGCCTGCGGATGTGGTCGAGCGGGTGCATGCCCTGGCCGAGGAGCGGCGCAACCTTGCGAATGAGGTGGCGCAGCTGCGCCGCGAGCTCGCGATGTCGGGCGGCGCGCAGGGTGGCCCCGAGGCCGAGGACATCGGCGGCATCCGGTTCCTTGCGCAGGTGGTCAACGGTGTGTCGGGCAAGGACCTGCCGGCGCTGATCGATGCGCTGAAAGACAAGATCGGATCGGGCGCCGTCCTGGTGGTGGCCGATACCGGCGGCAAGGCAGCCGTGGCCGCCGGAGTGACGGAGGACACCACCGCGAAGGTCAGCGCCGTCGATATCGTGAAGGCGGCGGCGGCGGCGCTTGGCGGAAAGGGCGGCGGTGGCCGCCCCGATATGGCGCAGGCGGGCGGAGCCGATCCGTCAAAATCGGCGGAGGCGGTCAGCGCCGCGCGCGCCGTCATTGCAGGAGCGAACTGATGCCCGGAGCCTATTGGATCGGCCATGTGACCGTGACCGACGCGGAATCCTACGCGAAATACGCCAAGGGCGCGGGGCCGGCCTTCGAGAAATTCGGCGGCAAGTTCCTCGCGCGCGGCTCGCGCTATCAGCAGCTGGAAGGCAAGGAGCGGGCGCGCAATGTGGTTGCCTGGTTCCCGAGCTTCCAGGCCGCGCAGGATTGCTACAACAGCCCCGAATATCAGGCTGCTCTCGAATTCGCCAAAGGCGCGGCCGAGCGCGATCTTGTCATCGTCGAAGCGATGGAATGACTTTCCTCGCCGCCCCGGGCCTGTTACATTTTCTGCATTGCAGAAAATTCGGGGCGGCGGAACCGTCCGAGGGGCATCATGTGTCGTTGGGCAGCGTATATCGGGCAACCAATCTTCCTTGAGGATATCGTCAGCAGGCCGGGTCATTCGCTGATCCACCAGAGCCAATGCGCGACGCAGTGCCACACGGCGATCAATGCCGATGGCTTCGGCATTGCCTGGTATGGCGAAAAGCCGGAGCCGGGATTGTATCGCGACGCGATGCCTGCCTGGTCGGACCAGAACCTGCGCTCGCTCACGGCCTCGGTGAAATCGGGGTTGTTCCTTGCGCATGTGCGGGCCTCCACCGGTACGGCTTCGTCGCGCAACAATTGCCATCCGTTCACCTATGGCCGCTGGAGCTTCATGCATAATGGGCAGGTGGGCGGCTATGATTGCTTCCGCCGTTCGGCGGAAATGCTGATCCCCGACAGCCTTTATGCGCAGCGCAAGGGCGCGACCGACAGCGAGGCGCTGTTCCTCGTGGCGATCGCGGAGGGGCTGGAACAGGATCCGAAGGGCGCGCTGGAGCGGGCGGCGGCGCGGCTGGAGGCGCTGGCGCGTGAGAAGGGCTGCGCGCCCTATATGCGGCTGACGGCGGCGTTTTCGGATGGGGAGCGGCTCTATGCGGTGCGCTATGCTTCGGACGAGCATGCGCCCACGCTGTATCATCGCTGGTCGGAGACCCGCTCCGGGCGGGCGGTGGTGTCGGAGCCGCTGGAGGACGGGGAGGGCGACTGGGACGAGATCCCGCCCGGCTCGTTCTGCACCTTCGATGCGGCGGGGCTGACGATCGAGCCCTTCTGCCCGGTGCGGCAGCCTGAGCGGCACCTGCGTGAATCGCTTGCCCGAAGTGCTGCGGCGCGCTAGAAGGGCGCCATGAAGAACCGTGCCACCCCGATCTGCATTATTACCATCCGCTGACCACGTCACGCGGGCGCGTTCTTCCATTCTCTTCGGTGAACCAGCCAGGCCCGCGCGGGAAAGAACCGCCGAGGACCCATGACCGAGATCCGCCTGCACAATTCGAAAAGCCGCCGCAAGGAGCTGTTCGTTCCGATCGACCGTGAAGACGTGCGGATGTATCTGTGCGGGCCGACGGTTTACGACCGGGCGCATCTGGGCAATGCGCGGCCGGTGGTGGTGTTCGATGTGCTCTACCGGCTGCTGCGCCATGTGTACGCGGGCAAGGTCACCTATGTGCGCAACTTCACCGACGTGGATGACAAGATCAACGCGACGGCACTGGCGCGCAAGGAGGCCGGAGCCTCGGGGACGCTGGAGCAGCTGATCCACGAGCGCACCGAGGAGACTATCGGCTGGTATCATCAGGATATGGATGCGCTTGGCGCGCTGCGCCCCGATTACGAGCCGCGCGCGACGGCCTTCATCGGCGCCATGATCGCGATGATCGAGCGGCTGATTCTGGCGGGGCATGCCTATGCCAAGGAAGGCCATGTGCTGTTCCGGGTGCGCAGCTACAAGGATTATGGCGCGCTGTCGGGGCGGTCTGTCGATGACATGATCGCGGGGGCGCGGGTTGAGGTGGCGCCGTTCAAGGAAGACCCGATGGATTTCGTGCTGTGGAAGCCGTCCGACGCGGCGCTTCCCGGCTGGGACAGCCCCTGGGGGCGGGGGCGGCCGGGCTGGCATATCGAATGCTCGGCCATGTCCTATGAGCTTCTGGGAGAGAGTTTCGATATTCATGCCGGCGGGATCGACCTGCAGTTCCCACACCATGAGAACGAGATCGCGCAGAGCTGCTGCGCGCATCCGGAGGGCGAATTTGCCAAGGTCTGGCTGCATAACGAGATGCTGCAGGTCGAGGGCAAGAAGATGTCGAAGTCCTTGGGCAATTTCTTCACGGTGCGGGACCTGCTGGACAAGGGGATCCCGGGCGAGGTGATCCGTTTCGTGTTCTTGCAGACGCATTATGGCAAGCCGATGGACTGGACGGCGGAGAAGGCATCGCAGGCGGAGGCGACGCTGCGCAAGTGGCGGGGGCTCGTCGCGGGCATCGAGCCCGCACCGAGCCCGGCGCCCTCTGTCATCGCTGCGCTGGCCGATGACCTGAACACGGCGGGCGCCATTGCGGAGCTTCATGCCCTGGCCGGGGACCCGGCGGTTCTGAAGGCTTCGGCGGCGATGCTTGGCCTGCTGGAAGACGGGATGGGTGACTGGGCGCGCGGGGTGGACCTGTCCGCCCATGCGGCGCATCTGGCGGCGCTGCGGGAGGCGGCGATGGCGGCGAAGGACTTCGCGCCGGTGGATGGGTTCAAGGCGGCGCTTCTGGCGGCGGGGGTGGAGGTCCGGATGTCCAAGGCGGGGGTGGAGCTGCTGCCGGGCACCGGGTTCGATGCCGGGGCGTTGCCGCCGGTCTGAGGGAGGGGAAGATGAGCCAGCAACAGCGCGAGCGCCTGTATCTGTATGACACCACGCTGCGCGACGGCCAGCAGACGGCGGGGGTGCAGTTTTCGGTGGCCGAGAAGATTGCGGTGGCGAAGGCGCTGGACGCGATCGGGATCGATTACATCGAGGGTGGCTGGCCGGGGGCGAACCCGACCGACAGCGATTTTTTCGCTGAGCGGCCGCGCACGCGGGCGACGTTTGCAGCCTTCGGCATGACCAAGCGCGCGGGCCGCTCGGCCGCGAATGACGAAGTTCTGGCGGCGGTAATGAATGCCGGGACCGAGGCGGTTTGCCTTGTGGGAAAGACGCATGACTACCATGTGACGGCGGCGCTCGGGATCACGCTGGCGGAGAATGTAGAAAATATCCGGGCTTCGGTCGCGCATGTGGCGGCGACGCGAGAGGCGCTGTTCGATGCCGAGCATTTCTTCGATGGATACCGGGCCAATCCGGGCTACGCGCTGGAATGCCTGCAGGCCGCGCGCGATGCAGGGGCGCGCTGGATCGTGCTGTGCGATACCAATGGTGGCACGCTTCCGGCCGAGATCGGGCGGATCGTGGCGGAGGTGATTGCGGCGGGGATTCCGGGCGCGCGGCTGGGGATCCATTGCCACGATGATACCGGCAATGCGGTCGGCTGCTCGCTGGCCGCGATCGAGGCCGGGGCGCGGCAGGTGCAGGGCACGCTCAACGGGCTGGGCGAGCGTTGCGGCAATGCAAACCTGACGACGCTGATCCCGACGCTCCTGTTGAAGGAGCCGTTTCGCTCGCGGTTCGAAACCGGGGTTTCGACGGAGGCCCTGCGCGGGCTCACGCGGCTGTCGCGCAAGCTCGACGATATCCTGAACCGGGTGCCGCTGCGCTCGGCGCCCTATGTGGGCGCCTCGGCCTTCACGCACAAGGCTGGGCTGCATGCTTCGGCGATCCTGAAGGACCCGTCCACCTACGAGCATATCGCGCCGGAGCTGGTCGGGAATAACCGGCTGATCCCGATGTCGAACCAGGCGGGGCTTTCGAACCTGCGGGCGCGGCTGGCGTCGATGGGGATCGCGGTTGAGCCGAAGGATCCGCGGCTGGGGACGATCCTCGATGAAATCAAGCGGCGCGAGGATCATGGCTATGCCTATGACGGAGCGCAGGCGAGCTTCGAGCTGCTGGCGCGGCGCGAGCTGGGGCTTTTGCCGAACTTCTTCGAGGTGGAGCGCTATCGTGTGACGGTGGAGCGGCGCCGCGATGCGCGCGGGCGGATGGGGCATCTGTCGGAGGCGGTGGTCGTGGTGAATATCGGCGGCAACCGCACACTGAGTGTCTCGGAAGGGATCGTGGCGGATGGGACGGATGGCGGCCCGGTGAACGCTTTGTCAAAGGCGCTGGCCAAGGATCTGGGCCCGTACCAGCATTTCATCGACGATATGAAACTGGTGGATTTCAAGGTGCGCATCACCCAGGGTGGCACCGAGGCCGTGACCCGGGTCATCATCGACAGCGAGGACGGCTCCGGGCAGCGCTGGTCCACCGTGGGGGTTTCGCCCAACATCGTGGATGCCTCCTTCGAGGCCTTGCTGGATGCGGTGAACTGGAAGCTCGCGCGCGACGGGGCGGAGCCTGCGGACGTGGCGGCATGACGGCGCTTGCGGCCTGCATCGCGCGGGTGGAGGCCGGCGATCCGGACCGTTTTGCGGCGGTGATGGCCAGCCCTGCGCCTCTGCGGGCGCGGCTCTGGCCGCTCTATGCCGCCAATCTGGAGATCGCGCGTGCGCCTTGGGCTTCCAACGAGCCGCTGATCGCGGAGATGCGGTTGCAATGGTGGGTCGATGCGATGGAGGCGCTGGCGGCGCGGGGCAAGACGCCGCGGCATGAAATCGGCGCGGCGCTGGAGGCGGTCCGTCCGGTCGCGCGGCAGCTCGCAGGCATTGCCGAGGCGCGGCGGCGGGATTGCTGGCGGATGGACTGGGCCGATACCGCAGAGTTCTGGGAGTATTTGGACCAGACCTCCGGGGCGCTTTACGAGGCGACGGGAGACCTCCTCGGCTGCCCGCATCCGGCGCTGCGGGAATTTGGCCGGGCAGCGGGCCTTGCGGCCTGGTTCCTGGCTGTGCCCGAGCTGTCGCGGCGCGGGCTCACGCCATTGCCTGCGGGCGCAGCGCCGGGCGATCTGGCGCGAGAGGGGCTCCGCGCCCTGCGTGCGGCATATGGAAAAATGCCGCGTTCCTCGCGGGTTGCGGCGCTCGCAGGATGGGAAGCTCAGGCGATCCTGGCGGCGGCCGAGCGGGCGCCTGCGCTGATCTCGGGGGAAGCGCTGCGCGGGTCTGAGTTTTCGCGCCGGTTGTGGTTGCTCCGCCGCGCCTTCGGGTTCTGATTCCGGTTCCCGATTAAACGTATCTTCAGATGTTCCGGTCACGTTCTTGATGTCGGAGTGGCTCCGGCATCGGCAACGGCTTGTCCGCAGGCTCCCGTGCGAATCTGCGTGATCGGAGGATAAGAATGAAGATGCTGCACCGTTTGCGTCTCGGGACGAAGCTCCCATTGATGCTGGTGTCGATTTCGATCGTCGCCCTGGCGATCATGGGGTTCACCTCTTATCATCTGGCTGCACGCGCCCTGACGAATTACGGCACCGAACGGATCCAGCAGACGCTGTCGAGCCGGACGGAGCAGATCCACCAATGGTCGGAGCGGCAGTTGGCCGCGCTGCGCAGCGCAACGGCAAGCCAGGCAACAAATCAGGCCATGCGTGATCTGGGCGCGATCTGGGCGCGGATGGATAGCTTTAATCAGGAACAGGTCCGGCGTGCGCTGGCCACGGATGAGAAGGTTGCACGGCTTGGGGAGGCGCCCACGGCCGCGGAGGAATACCTCGCACTTCGCCAGGCATATATGCCGGGATTCCAGGCGATCGCGGCAGAGAACCGATTGGTCGACATCTTCCTGGTCGCGACGAACGGGACGGTGGTCTATTCGCTGAAGACGGATTCCAATTTCGGCACGAACCTTTTCGATAAGGCCCCCCGTGACGCTGAATTGATGCGCGCGGCGCAAGATGCACTCAAAGCGAAGACCGATGCCACGGTCATCTCGAATTTCACCCAGGATTTCACCGAATCCAAAGGGGAGCGGGTCGTCTACCTTTCGCGGCCTTTGCGGCTTGCCGGGGGGGCGATTGCAGGCGCCATCGTGTTCGAAGTCGCCCTCACCCCGATCACGCAGATGATGAGCAATGATCGCTGGCTTGGTGAGACCGGGCAGGGCTACATCGTTGATGCCGGAATGGTGCTGCAGACGTCGCTGCGCTCGGTGTCGCGGCCCGAGGGAGCGTCACTCGAGGTGCCAAAGATTGCTGTCGAGCGCGCAATGCGGGGTGAATCCGGCAGCCTCGAAGGCATGGGCATCGATGGTGTAACGGCATTTTCCGCCTATGCTCCGATTGATCTTTTGGGCCGCCGCTATGCTGCGGTTGTAGAGCAGTCGACCGGAGAGATATTTGCGCCAGCGAATGCATTTGCGCGTCATATCCTGATCGACGCGTTTGCCATGGTGTTCCTTATGGCACTCCTGTCCTGGTTGATGGCACGTTCGGTTTCAAAACCTCTGGCGCGCCTCGCTGACACGATCGGTGAGATATCGGCTCACAACTATGATGCAGATATCAGGGGTGGCAACCGAGGCGACGAGGTCGGAGATATTGCACGGGCTCTTGGTGGCCTTCGCGAAGAGTTGCAACAGGCGGACGCGGTCCAGCGTGAGGCGTTGATTCAGGGCACTGCATTCCGGACATCGTCTGCCGCGATGATGATGGTCGATGCGGAGTTCGTGATCACTTATGTCAACGAAGCTTTCATTCGCTTGATATCTGAGCGAGCCGGAGAGACGACGGTTTTTGGGGCGGACCTGACCGCCGACAAGCTGATCGGCGTGAGCATGGACAAGTTTCATCAAAACCCCACGCATCAACGCGCGTTGCTGGCCGATTCACGCAACTTGCCCTATCACGCAGACGTCGCGCTTGGGTCCGTCAGATTTGCGCTCGATATCAATGAAATTTCAGTCCCAGAAACTGGGCGTCTTGGATTTGTCGTCGAGTGGCGGGACGTTACCGAAATGCAGATGAACCGGGCCCTTCTGAATGCTATTGCGGAGACGCAGGTCATTCTTGAGCTGTCACCGGAAGGAAAAGTTAACGATGCCAAGGAAAATGCACTTCGCGTTCTGGGTTGCACCCGAGATCAGATACTTGGCCTGTCACATACAGATGTAATAGCGAACGAGGGTGATTTCGACGCATATTGGGCTCGGTTGATAGCGATGCAACCGGTGCTGGGCAGGTTTGTGCTGAACAAGCCTCAAGGCGGAAGCGCTACGGTGGATGGCAGCCTGACACCTGTTCCAGATCGAAATGGGCGACTGGTGAAAGTCGTTATGATCGCGCACGATGTAACGGATGCACAGATCGCGCTTGCGAACGAACGGGAGCGCGCCGATGCAATTTTGGAAGATCAACAGCGTGTTGTGGAAGCGCTTCGTATCGGCCTTACTGCTCTGTCCATGGGTGATCTTTCTGTACAGATTGATCATACGTTTCCGAGCGAGCACGAGCAATTGCGCAAGGACTTCAATGCGGCGGTGGCAAATTTGTCTGAGGCGATCCAGGTGGTGATAGATAATGCTGCCACGATCGATGCCGAAGCGCGTGAGATTAGCAATGCGGCTGAGGATCTAAGTGATCGTACAGAAAAGCAGGCTGCGACGCTGGAGCAAACCGCCGCGGCCCTAGATGAGTTGACTGTCTCTGTCAGTTCGGCAACCGCGGGTGTTATGGATGCGAACCGCGTCGTCAAACTCGCAAGAGAGAGTGCCGAAAACTCTGGAGAGATCGTGCAGCAGGCCGTCAATGCGATGGGAGAGATAGAAGATTCGTCGAGGAGGATCTCTCGTATTATCGGGGTTATCGACGATATCGCGTTTCAGACGAACCTCTTGGCGTTGAATGCTGGTGTGGAAGCCGCACGGGCAGGAGAAGCAGGGCGCGGTTTCGCTGTCGTAGCTTCAGAGGTGCGAGCGTTGGCACAACGCTCTTCAGAAGCGGCGCGCGAAATTGATGGGCTTATCACTGCCTCGTCAAATCATGTTCGTCGTGGCGTTGATCTGGTCGGGGAGACTGGTGCCGCGCTTGAGAAAATCCTCGCATCGGTGAATGATATTGCATCTCGTGTGTCTGAGATCGCCGCGTCGTCGCACGAGCAAGCATCCGGCCTGTCAGAAATAAATATTGCGGTCAACCAACTTGATCAGGTGACGCAGCATAATGCGGCGATGTTCGAAGAAACAACAGCAGCCAGCCATGCGTTGACCGTTGGCGCTCAAGCACTCGCTGCCGCTGCGGCGCAATTCCGAACGGCCCGTCGACCTAACGCCGTTGACCCTGATGCCGAAAACGAAATTTCAACGGATGAAAAGATGAGAAATGGCTGTCGAGATCATGTTCAGCGCACTGTCGCAGTACGGAATGTCGTCGGAAAACTCGATTTTAAGACCGATGATTGGGAAGAATTTTAAGCGTTCCAGAATTTACTTGGTTGATCTATCTTGCCGGTAAAAGTTCTTATTGTTGATGACTCGCCAACCATCCGAAAAATGATCAAGTTTAGGTTGCAGCGGGACCTTCGGACCAAGGTGGTCGGTGAAGCATGCAATGCTGATGAGGCGCGCGCCGCAATCAAAGCGTTGGATCCGGATGTCTTGACTTTGGATGTCGAAATGCCTGGAATGAGTGGGATCGATTTTTTGGGTCGCCTGATGAGACTGCGCCCGATGCCCGTCATCATGGTTTCCTCCGAGACACGTCGGGGCTCTGATATCGCGCTTGAGGCTCTTTCACTTGGTGCAATCGATTGTATTGGAAAGCCATTTGGTCAGGGTCTTGCTGCGGCTTTTGATGTTCTGCCAGATCTTGTATGTGCTGCCGCGGGGGCAAACCCACGTATGGTTTCCCAGCCACGTATGGTGACGGGAAACCATAAATTTCTCTGGAATGGAAAAATCGTATTACTGGGTGCATCAACAGGAGGTGTCGACGCTTTGCAGACAGTTCTCGCGGGCTTTCCTGAGAATTGCCCGCCCACACTAATTGCCCAGCATATGCCGGAAGCGTTCCTTGCGAGTTTCGCCCGTCGACTGGAAAGCAAAGTGGCTCCACGGGTATCGTTGGCGACGGAAGGTGCACTGCTAAAGCAGGGGGCTGTGCTTCTCGCGCCGGGGGGGCATACTCACCTTGCGCTTGACCATACAAATGGCCTTCGTTGTCACATTGTAGAGGGATCGCATTCAGGTGGATTTCGACCGTCTGTTGATGTTTTGTTTCGATCAGCGGTGCCCGAGGCTCATAATGCAGTGGCAGCCATGCTGACCGGAATGGGGCGGGACGGAGCAGATGCGATGCTACAACTCCGGCAGGCCGGCGCGAGGTGCCTCGCTCAGGACGAGGCGACTTCAGTGGTCTATGGCATGCCGCGCGCAGTTGCAGAAAACGGAGCTGCTGAGGTCCTCTTGCCGATCGAAGCAATTTCTGGATCAATTATTGACCTTTGTCGTAAAGGAAAATAGCGCCCAGGATCTCTGTCTTCAGGGCCTGTGAAAGGATTTGGCGTGATTACGTAGCGGAGGGTTTGCGGCTCATCTCGATCCCACATGGAGTAGAAGGTGACGGCAAGATCCGTGACGACGAGGGCCTCTGCTGAGCAGGTTGTGACGGGCGTCCAGCGCCGGCGCGTAAGCTGCACTCGTCTGAAGAGAAGATCTGGATCGTGTTGCCTGAGCTTCGTTGCGAGGACAGCATCTCCGGTCTGTGCCGCTACGAAGGTATCGCTCAGAGCCTTTATTTCAGTTGGTCGAGGGAGTTTCTCGATGCCGGCAAGAAGCGGTTGGGAGGTGACACCGCGCGCCAGGTCAATTCTGGCGCAGCGAAAAATTTGCGTGCCGCAACTGTGCCGCTGAAGGAGCTGGCGGCCGATCTGACCTTAAAAAACCGCCTGCTCAAAAGGCATGAGCGGGGCCGAGGGAGAAGGGGACTGAGATGTCTAGCCACGGAGAAGCTCGAAATCGTCCGCCTGGAGGAGCCGTCGCATCTGTAGGTCCGGCGCACTCTTGCCAAGATCGGCATTGCCACCACCACCTTCTACCGCGGGTATGACCGCTTTGTCGAACAGGGAGCAGAGGAGTTTGAGGGTCGCCCTTCCCGGGTCTGGAAGCATATCCCCGAAACGGTGCCGAAGCAGATCGTGCATCTGGCGCCGGAAGAACCGGAACTGTCGCCGCGAGAAGTGGTCCAGAAATTTACGCAGACGGAAAAGTATTTTTTGTCAGAGGCTTCGGTCTATCGTCTGAGTTGGCCCTCTACCTCATCACCAGCCCCGCCCATGTCGTTATCAAGGCTTCCGACGCGTCCAAAGACGAGATCAGCGCCCGAACCAGATCTGACAGAACGATCTTCCTCCTGTTTTGTTGACGCGCAGACAAGATCGCGACCGAGGAACTGGAGTTCAGATATGACGCGCGGGACGTTCCGCCGTGGGTTTCAGGTCGCGGCGGTGGGGCTGGTGACGGACCATGGCGCATGCGGCCCGAGGCCTCGCGGTTGCGCGGAGCGTGTTGGGTGCGGGCTGCGCGCCCGGAGCCACGGCATGTCCCGGGAACGGTCAGATGCGGGCCGATCTGGCGGGGATTGCGGCGCTGAGGAAAGAGGCCGCGCGGAGCGTGAGCTCCGGAAATCAGCGGCGGCTTTCGCACGGCGGTATGAGATCCGCCCGCATTGCAGGCACCGCCAGATCTGGCCGGTCAGCTGGCTCAGCGCGGTTCCGGGGGCTTCGCGGCCGCGCTTCCCTGCCTGGCTCGGCCGCCCTGCCAGCACCCGCGCGCGATCACGCCAGGCGCGTCACCGCGATCGAGACGCGCTTCAGAGCCTGTGCCCGGGCCCAAGGGGCCCGCCGCCTCTGGCGCGATGTTCTCGAACGGGCCGCACCGGATCGAACGGCTGAGCCGGGCCATGGCCATGAGCGCGCGCCACGCGTGCGCCGCGGCACAGCCGAAGAATGGCGGCGAAGGGCCGGTGACCCACCGCGGCAAGAGAACCGGCGCGGCCTGGACCGGACCTTCCAGGGCGAACCGGAAATGGCTGGCCCGCATCACCTGCCTCTGGCCCGCAGAAGGCTGGCGCCATGTCCGGTCGTGCCGGATCCCGGCGCCCGGCGCGCCGCGGGCTGGCCCATGAAAGCGGATCGGGATGCCTCACTGATCGTAGGCAAATGTCTGATGTGCGGTCTGGGCAGCTGTATCGACCGGGCAGAATCTGCTCAGTTTGAGGCGCTAATCTGAATGCCTCGGCCGGTGTGCGCATGGCGAGGGCCTGATGCGGGCGCCGGGGGTTGTGGAAGCAGATCCAGTCTCCAATGAGGCGGGTCGCGTGCTGGATGCTTTCGAAGCGGTGACCGCGCTGCTCCTTGAGCGTGCGGACCGGGCGCTCGACCATGCCGATCTGCTGCGGGCAGTGCGGGGTGATGACCTCTTGGCTCCGGTGGTAGCTGCGCACGAGGGCGGTGAAGTGCCGGCTCGTGAAGACCAGGCCGTTGTCCGACCTCAGGAGGAACTCCCGGTCGACGCGGCCGAGCGTGCCGAACCTAGCGATCAGGGCATGTTCCAGAGCGGCGCTGGCCGTAGTGGCCTTGCCTGAGCGCGACAGGTGCCAGCCCAGCAGTTCGCGCGTGTGGCAATCGATCACGAGTGCCAAGGAGGCCCATCCGTCCTTGCCGGTCCAGACGCGTGCCAGATCCGTCGACCAGCGCTCGTTCGGTGCTGTGGCGACTGAGGGCACAGCCTGAATGCGGGGGCGTATACCGATGGCACGCTTGCGGACCTGCCAGCCCTTGAGCTGGAAGATCCGCTGCACCGTGTTCTTGTTGAACCCGAGCAGCCAGGCCACCGTGCGATAGCCGAAGGACGGCTCCGCCTCGATCATCGCTTTGATCGGCTCGGCAAAGCGCGGATCGACCTTCGGTGCCGCCTTGACCGGCGTGTAGCAGACCGTTCGCCGCG
>NZ_JAYRZN010000053.1:0-17320 GCF_041916475.1 Paenirhodobacter sp. | reverse complement strand
CACGTTGGTGTTATAAGATGCCATCGGCTCTCCTCCTGATGGCCGGCATCGCCGGCCTCCCTGTGACATGCATCCGCCCTGCCGGAACGGGGGCCTCCCCTCCGGTCACACCGCTCGGACAGCGACGGATCCTGCTATGCTGATGCCTTAGGGCCCAGCCTCCCCTTCCCGGCCGCGCGGATGGCGCGGCCGGCCTCCTCTCAGGCGCTGATGCCCGATACGATCCCGGCCAGTGCAGCGCGGACATCTGCGATGGAGCCCATCGCATCCACCCGCCCCAGAACACCGAGGCGATCGTAATGGTCGATCAGCGGCGCCGTCTGGGCGTGATAGGCCTCCAACCTGGCACGCGCCGTTTCGGCGTTGTCGTCGGCACGGCGCTTGAAGTCCGTGCCGCCGCATTTGTCGCAAGTGCCCGCATGCGCGGGGGTCTTGAACTGGTCGTGGTAGCCCTCGCCGCATTTGGCGCAGGTGTAGCGCCCGGCAACGCGGGCGATCATCGCCTCATCATCGACTTCGAGGCTGATCGCCGCATCGACGCGCTGCCCGGCCGCGGCCAGCAGATCGTCGAGCGCCGCCGCCTGCCCGGCCGTGCGCGGGAACCCGTCGAGGATCACCCCTTTGGACACGTCGGGCTCGGCCATGCGGTCCTTCAGGATCGCCAGCACGATCTCGTCGCTCACGAGGCCGCCGGCCTCCATCACCGCTTTCGCAGCAAGGCCCGCGGGCGTGCCCGCCGCCACCGCCGCGCGCAGCAGATCCCCGGTGGAGAGCTGGACGAGGCCGAATTCCTCCTCCAGCATCCGCGCCTGGGTGCCCTTGCCCGCGCCCGGAGACCCGAGCAGGATCAGAACGGCGGGTTTCGTCTCGACGGTATTCTCGGCCTCGGTCATGTCACCCCCGGTTCATGCGGTTGTCGATCAGCTCCTGCACGACCGACGGATCGGCGAGCGTGGAGATGTCGCCCAATGCGCCATAGTCGTTCTCGGCGATCTTGCGCAGGATCCGGCGCATGATCTTGCCCGAGCGGGTCTTGGGCAGGCCGGGGGCCCACTGGATCAGATCGGGCTTGGCGATCGGGCCGATTTCGGCGCGGACCCATTTTTCCAGATCGGCGCGGAGCGCATCCGAAGGCTCCTGATCGTTCATCAGGGTCACATAGGCATAGATGCCCTGCCCCTTCAGCTCGTGCGGATAGCCCACCACCGCCGCCTCGGCCACCGCCGGATGCGCCACCAGAGCGGATTCCACCTCGGCCGTGCCCATCCGGTGGCCCGAAACGTTGATCACGTCATCGACCCGACCGGTGATCCAATAGTAGCCGTCCTTGTCGCGGCGGCAGCCGTCGCCGGTGAAGTAATAGCCGCGATACTGGCTGAAATAGGCCTCCTGGAAGCGCTCGTGATCGCCCCAGAGGGTCCGCATCTGCCCCGGCCAGCTGTCGGAGATGCACAGCACGCCCTCGCATTCCACCTCGCCGATGCGCACCGCCGTCTGCGGATCGAGCACCACGGGCTTCACACCGAAGAACGGGTTCGTGGCCGAGCCGGGCTTCGTCGGCGTGGCGCCGGGCAGCGGGGTGACGATATGGCCGCCGGTTTCCGTCTGCCAGTAGGTGTCGACGATCGGGCATTTGCCCTTGCCCACATATTTGTCGTACCAGGTCCAGGCCTCGGGGTTGATCGGCTCGCCGACCGAGCCCAGCACGCGCAGCGAGGACAGGTCGTATTTCTCGACCCATTCGGTGCCCTGCCCCATCAGCGCCCGGATCGCAGTCGGCGCGGTGTAGAACTGGTTCACCTTGTGCTTCTCGCACACCGCCCAGAACCGCCCCGCATCCGGATAGCTCGGCACACCCTCGAACATGATCGTGGTCGCGCCATTGGCGAGCGGGCCATAGACGATATAGCTGTGCCCGGTGACCCAGCCCACATCGGCCGTACACCAGAAAATATCGCCTTCCTTATAGTCGAAGACATATTCGTGGGTCATCGCGGCATAGGCCAAGTAACCGCCGGTGGTATGCACCACACCCTTCGGCTTGCCGGTGGAGCCGGAGGTATAGAGGATGAACAGCGGATCCTCCGCGCCCATCGGCCGCGGCGGGCATTCGGGCGAAACCTGCTCCATCAGGTAGCTGACATCGACGTCGCGCCCCTGCACCCAGCTGATCTGGTCGCCGGTGCGGCGCACCACCAGGCAGCGGACCTTGTCCGAGCAATGCAGCAAGGCCGCATCGGTATTGGCCTTCAGTGGCGTCTTCTTGCCGCCACGCGGGGCGAAATCGGCCGTGATCACCAGCTTCGCGCCGCAGTCGTTGATCCGGTTCGCCAGCGCATCGGGCGAGAAGCCGGCGAAGACGATGGAATGGATCGCCCCGATCCGCGTACAGGCCAGCATCGCATAGGCCGCCTCCGGGATCATCGGCAGATAGATCACCACCCGGTCGCCGCGCATCACGCCCTGGCTCAGCAGGACGTTGGCCATCCGGTTCACCTTCTCCGACAGGTCGCGGTAGGTGATGTGCTGGGCCGCCTCGTTCGGATCGTCCGGCTCGAAGATGATCGCGGTCTGCAGCGCGCGGTCCTTCAGGTGGCGGTCGATACAGTTGACCGAGGCATTCAGAACCCCGTCCTCAAACCATTTGATCGACACCTTGCCAAAGGTGAAATCGGTGTTCTTTACCTTGGTATACGGCTTGATCCACTCGAGCCGCAGCCCTTCCCGGCCCCAGAACTTGTCCGGATCCTCGACCGACTCGCGATACATCTCGAGGTATTTGGCCTGATCCGCATGGGCTTGTTCGAAGCCCGGCGGGACCGGATGCGTATCTGGTTCTGCGACGAGCTGTTCCTGAACGGTCATGAGCTCTCCTCCCTTGCCGTCGTGAGGCCCGAAGGCCCAAATTGCCTCCGGCCAGGCCGGAAACGCACTACTCCCCGCAAGCAGTGTAAACCAATCCAGCCTCATTGCGTAAGCCCCTATGTTCGCTGGTTTTTTCTGTTAATTAATTCACAGGTCTAGCGATAACATTGTAAACAGTGCGAAAAGTGACCGGAATTTGACATTTTGTTTCAATCCCTTGCCTGTTGCCGCGGCCAGGCTGACCCGCACGGAATGCAAACGCAGGAAAATCCACGCAAAAATGCCGCACCGCGGCATCCGCACAGATGGCCGCGGCGGGCTGAATCGATTCGAAACCCGCGCTTGCGTGCGCAGGCACAGGCGATTACCGAAGACATGCCCCGCAGGCGACAGGAGCGCTGCCATGACATCCGCCCCCGATCCGATCCGCCCGACAGATGACGAAGCCCGCGCGCTCGCGCAGCGGCTGATCCGCGAGGCCCGCTTCGCAGCCCTCGGCACTCTGGACCCGGAGAGCGGCTTTCCCGCGGTGAGTCGCATCGCCCTGGGTCTGGGGCCCGAGGGCGGGCTCTGGAGCCTGATCTCCGGCCTCTCGGCACACAGCCGCGCCCTGCGCGCGGATCCCCGCGCCGGGCTTCTGCTGGGCGAGCCCGGCCCCAGGGGCGATCCGCTCACCCATCCGCGCCTGAGCCTGCGCGCGCAAGCGATACCGCTTCCGCGAGACGACCCGCGCCACCCTGCCCTGCGCGCGCACTGGCTGAAGCTGTACCCGAAGGCGCAGCTCTATATCGACTTCGGAGATTTCCAGTTCATCCGGTTCCGCCCGCTGGATGCCCTGCTGAACGGCGGGTTCGGGCGCGCCTTCCGGCTTTCGCCCGCGGATCTCGCCCTGGAGGACCACCCCGATGCAGACCACGCGTGACCGGCTCGCGGCCTTCAACGAGCGGGTGAAGCTCTTCGCAGGCTTCCTCAACGCCGTAGCCCTCGGCCTGATCGGCTTTGCCGTGCTGCGGCCGCTGACCGAAAGCCTGAGCAATGCCACCTATTCCACCCTCTGGTGGGGCGCCACAGGACTCGCAATGCACGGGGTTTCGCACTATATTCTGGGCAGGATCCGCAAGGAGGCGAAAGAATGACGTTCTACGAATTCATCGTCCCGGTCATTGCCTTGGCCATCGCGGGGGTGGGTATAGCCGTGCTGCGCCGCGAAGAGCGCAAGCTCGACCATCCGCGCAGCCACCATCCCGCAGAGTGATCGCGCTGACAGCCCAATGTCGATGAAACAAGGCCCCGGACACGCCTGCACGCGTGCCGGGGCCTTTTTCGGACCAGAGGTCCACGCGCTCCGGGGCTTGCCCGGAGCCGGTTCGGCTCAGTTCGGGTTGTCCACCCGGACCTTCACTTGCACGCGCCCCTTCGCCGCCTCGGGCCAGACCACGAGCACATTGGATTTCGACGTGCCCGATTCCACGTTCACATAGGGCATGGAGGTCACCCGCGCGCCCGCCGTATTGGTGATCGGGCCTTCCGCCACCAGGCTCTCCACGTTGCGCGCCCAGCCACCGAACGGCAGCCATGCGCCCGCCGATGCCGTCCAGACCGTCTGCGCCGAGGCCTGATCGACCTGCAGCATCACCGGGCTGACCGTCATCTGGGTGATGCCGTTGAAGGCATTCGCCTCGAACACCACGTTACGCATCCGCTCGTTGTCGAGCGATGCATAGGTGGTGTCGACCTTCTCGATCCGGTCGATCGTGCAGTCGACGGTGCGGAACACATTGCCGGTCACGCTCAGCCCCTGGATGAAATGGCCGCTGCCATAGGGTTTGACCGAGAACCAGGTGAACCAGGCCGCGGTGCGGATGCACACGAAGGTATTGCCAGTGACGGTCAGCCCGCCAAATGAATATTCCGTACCGAAGTTCGGCGAGGGTGCGTATTCATTCGTCCATTCGATGGTGGAGTTGTCGACATAGTTGCCGGTCACCGCCGATTGCACGTTCGGCTGACAGAAGATCAGCCCCGGAAGACGCGGCCCAAGCGCGGTGTCATCGCCCTGGAACCAGTGGCAGCCGACGATCAGATGCCCGGTGCCCGCCAGAACCATCGTGTGCCGGAACCGCACGAAGCGCGACTCGCGGATCTTGGTATCATTGGCGTTCACGTTCATCGCGATCGAGACCCGGTCGGGCGCGGCCACCGTCCCCTCGTTGGACAGGAACTGGCATCGGTCCACCAGCAGGTCCTGGCAGCCGCGCCCGATGGAGGTGATGCCCCGGTGCTTCGGCCGGTTGATGTAGCAATCCCGGATATGGAACATCTCGCCCGTGACCGGCAGCATGATGCCGCTCGCGATGCCGTTGCACAGGATCTCGATGTCGTCGATGTTGAACCGGTCGAGCTTGGCGATGCCGGAGAAATCCAGCACATATTTGAACCGGGTAAAGGTCAGCGTACGCGTTCCCGAGCCGCCGAAGAACGGCTGCGAGAGGGTCAGCGTGCTCGATGCCACATCCACTGCCCGCACATAGACCTCGCGCCCGACGCCACTGCCGGTCACGAGCGATCCGACCGCGATATTCGCGATGTTGCTCACGCCGGTCAGCGTATAGGGCGCATTGATGTTGTAGCCTGCCTGCGAGGTCACCACCGTCGGCGTCCAGGCATCGCCATCCACGACGTTCAGCGCGCCGTTGTGGATCACCCGCCGGTTGGAGAAGGAGCTGATATCCGGTGCCAGCGCCTTCACGTCGATCGGCTCCGAGACCTCGACGCGCCGGCCCTTCAGGTCGAGGCTGATGTGATCGGTGTAGCCGAACAGCGCCTGCAATGCCTTCTTCAGCCCCAGCAGCTCGTCCCCGAAGGCCGCCGCATAGGTCGGGAAGTCGTATTGCGCCATCAGGATCAGCCGCTCCGCCGTCGGCATCGTCAGCGAGCCCACGAACCGGATCGGCGCGCGGATGGTCAGCGCCGTGGCAATGTAATAGGTGCCCGCCGGAACCAGGATCCCGCGCCCGGCCGCCGCCGCATCGGCCGCAACGAAGGCCGCGCGATCATTGGTGCTGCCATCGCCCTTCGCCCCGTAATCGCGCACATCGACCCAGTCCATCATGTCGCGCAGGAAGGCTTCGGTGATGTCCTCGATCTCGATATCGTCGATCCGCACGACGCCGCCATTGGTGCCGGTCAGATCGAGCCCGAAGAAGCCATAGATCGGCGCGGTCCCCCAGGGCATATCCACCCCGCCCTTGGCCCCGGTGCCCACGATGGCCTGCACGGTAACGACAGAGCCATAGGTCGTGAGCGCGATCGAGGTGCCGACCTCGGTCAGCCCCGTCACATGCGCGTTCGACCCGTTCATCGCATAGCCCGCGATCCGGACGGAGGGCAGGTTGCCGCTCATCGCCTTCACCCGCGCGGTGATGCGCAGATACATGCCCGGCTGGATCGGGGTCTGGCCCATATAGCGCAGCTTCTGCGTGCTGGCGGTCTTCACCAGCTCCAGGCAGGAGCCGAAATCGGCATCCGCGGCGACCAGCGCCGCATTGGCGGCACTCAGGTAGGTGGCAGAACCGGCCGTGCCGTTCTCGCTCGACCACACTCCCAGCCCGAGTTCGAATTTGGGCGGGGTGAGCACCAGCCCGTCGGTAATCGCCTTGTTCATCCAGGTCTCCCTTCTGCGCCGACGCGGGCACGCAAGAGACCACCGGGCGCGGCATGCTGCCGCCCGTCAGGATCTCTTCCCGTGCCGGATTCGCTCCGGGCAATCCGCGCCCGGGTCTCGCAAGAAGTAGGATGAAAGCGTTTCGAACCGCCTAGGGCAGCGTACGCTGCCCCGAACGACAACGCCCGGCCAGAAGGCCGGGCGTCGGAAAATCGCCATGGGGGCTCCCGCTCAGGCGGTGGCCATCCCCCCGGCCAGCGCATGCTCGATCAGCGCAATGCTCTCCGCCACACCATAAAGCGCGATGAATCCGCCAAACCGCGGCCCCTGGCTCTGCCCAAGCAGCACCTCATAAAGCGCGGTGAACCAGTCGCGCAGCGGCTCGAACCCGTGCTCCTTGCCCACCGCGAACACGATCGTCTGCAGCCCCTCGGTGGGGTCCTCCGGGAAAATCTCGTGCAGGTCCTGCGCCGGCAGCGCCTTCAGCCGCCCGACCAGATCCTCCATCGCCGCGCGCTCCTTGTCGCTCGGCAGGCGGAAGCTGCGCGTGGGCGCCACGAAATCGTTGAAATAGCGCACCGCGAAGCCGGCCGCCTGATCCAGATCCGGGTTCGCCTCCGGCGTCGCTTCCGGCGCATAGCGGCGCATGAAGCCCCAGAGCGTATCCTTGTTCTTCGCCCCAGACACCGACGCGAGGTTCAGCAGCATCGCAAACGGCACGACCATCGTCGAAGCCGGAACCTTGCCGCCATGGATGTGCCAGACCGGATTGTCGATCTGCTTCTCGACCGGCTGCTCCGGGAAGGCGCGCAGCTGCTGGTGGTATTCATCCACCGCCTTCGGAATCACATCCCACCACAGCCGCTTCGCGGTCTTCGGCTTCTGATACATGAAATAGCTCAGGCTCTCGGTCGAGGCATAGGTCAGCCATTCATCGATCGTCAGCCCGTTGCCCTTGGACTTGGAGATCTTCTCGCCATTGGCATCGAGGAACAGCTCATAGGTGAAATGCTCGGGCTTGCGCCCGCCCAGCACCTCGCAGATCCCGTCATAAATCGGGGTGTTGGTGGCATGGTCCTTGCCATACATCTCGAAATCGACGCCAAGCGCCGCCCACCGCATCCCGAAATCGGGCTTCCACTGCAGCTTCACATGCCCGCCCGTCACCGGAAGCGTCCATTCCCGGCCCGTGGCGTCGTCGAAGGTCACCGTGCCGGCCTTCGCATCCACGTTCTTCATCGGCACATAGAGCACCTGCCCGGTCTCGGGATGGATCGGAAGGAAGCACGAATAGGTCTGCTGGCGCTCCTCGCGCAGGCTCTTGAGCATGATCGCCATGATCGCGTCATAGCGCTCCGCACAGCGGATCAGCATGTCGTCGAACTTGCCCGCCTTGTAATACTGGGTCGCGCTGGCGAATTCATATTCGAAGCCGAACGTATCCAGAAAGCGGCGCAGCATCGCGTTGTTATGGTTGCCGAAGCTGTCGTATTCGCCGAACGGATCGGGCACCGCGGTCAGCGGCTTCTGGATATTGGCCTTCAGCATCTCCTGCTGCGGCACGTTCTCCGGCACCTTGCGCATGCCGTCCATGTCATCAGAGAAACACAGAAGTTTCGTCGGAATATCCGAGATGATCTCGAAAGCGCGGCGGATCATCGTCGTGCGCGCCACCTCGCCGAAGGTGCCGATATGCGGCAGCCCCGAAGGCCCATAGCCGGTCTCGAACAGCACATAGCCCTTCTCGGGCGGCGCCTTCTCATACCGTTTCAGCACCCGGCGCGCTTCCTCGAAAGGCCAGGCTTTGGAGTTCATCGCGGCGTCGCGCAGGGTCGTCATGGTCACCTCTTCCGGGCGCCCCATGCGCCCATCCGCGATCCACCTATTGAAGGGGCGCCGGATCGTCAATAATTCTTGGCCATCATCGACGAAAGGAAGCCCCCCGTGTCCGAAACCCTCCCATCGCTCTCGCCGCAAGACGCGCTCGTCGCCGTGATGCTGGCAGTCTCGGCCTCGGACGAAAACATCCGCACCTCGGAGCTCGTCGCGATCGAACGCACCGTCAATCACATGCCGGTCTTCGCCAAATACGATTTCGACCGGATCCGCGTCATCGCGCAAACCGTCTATGCACTGTTCGAGGAGGAAGAGGGCCTGGAGGCGCTGTTCGGCCTCGTGCGCGCGGCCCTGCCCGAAAAGCTGTTCGAAACCGCCTATGCACTGGCCTGCGACGTGGCCGCGGCCGATGGCGCGCTCTATCAGGCGGAGCTGCGCATGCTGGAGGAAATCCGCGGCGAGCTGAACATCGACCGCCTCCACGGCGCCGCCATCGAATGGAGCGCCCGCGTTCGGCACATGACGCTCTGAGCCCGCTCAGGCGTAGAGCGAGCCCCAGCGGTCGATCAGCCGGCTCTGCAGGATCTTGGAGCGCGCAATCCAGGCCTGGCCGCCCGCGGGCTCCTCGGTCTGCGCCGCCTGCGCCCGGCGCTCCAGATCGCCGGTAAAAATCGCGAAAACCAGCTCGCGCCCGCCCGGTGCCGTCATATAGCCGGTCAGGGTCGAGACGAAATTCAGCGTACCGGTCTTCGCATCCACCTTGATCGCCGCATCCTGCACCGGCCGCCCATTGCCGTCGCGCAGCGGGAACGGCTTCATCAGCCCGCGCAGGCCCGCCTTCGGCCCGAGCAGCGCCACCGCCCGCACCATGTCGATCGGCGCGATCCGGTTCTCGGCGCCAAGGCCGGAATGGTCGATGAACCGGGCCGTGCCGCCGCCCAGCCGCTGCCGCAGCCAGCCGCTCATCGCCGCCCCGGAAGCCCCACGCGCCGCCGCCTCCCCGCGCCGCAGCGTAGAGGTCGTGCCCACCGTCTCCGCCGTCAGATTGTTCGAATGCTTCATCATGTCGCGCAAGAGCGGCATCAGCGGATCGGAGGCCCGCTCCACCAGCACCGTGCCGCCATTCACCCCGCCGATCCGCTCCGCCGCCGGCAAAACGACCCCCTGCGCGCGCGCAAGCGTCCGGAACACATCGGCCGCATAGCCCACCGGATCGCGCACCGGCAGCCAGCGGCTCCCGGATTTGCCCAAGGCCCCCTGCGCCACCGTCCAGCGCTCGCGCCCGTCCTGCCGCGCATAGGTAAACAGCGGCGCGGAGCGGCTGGCCAGCACCACCTGCGCGCTCGAGACCGGCGGCACCGCCCGCGCGCCGCGCGCATCCATGGAAAGCGCATAACCCGCCTTGGACTGCTTCCATTCAAAATAGACCCGGTTGAAATTCAGGTTCAGCCCCGCAATCGCCGGATTGTAGCCCACATGAACCGGCTGATCGTCGCAGATCTCCTCGGCATAGGGCAGCGCCCCGCCCCAGACCAGGAACCGCCCACGCACCTTGCGCACCCCTGCCGCCGCCAGACGCGCCGCCATATCGGCCAGATCATCGGTCGAGAGGGTCGGATCCCCGCCCCCCGTCAGGATCAGATCGCCCCGCAGTTCGCCGCCAGAAACCGGGCCGGTCCCGATCAGACGCGTCGGAAACCGGTAGTCCGGGCCGAGGGTCTCCAGCGCATAGAGCGAGGTGATCGTCTTCGCGGTAGAGGCCGGTGCCATGCCCCGGGTCTCGTTATAGGCCTCAAGAACCTTGCCCGCCCGCGGATCGACCACGACGAACCCCACATCGCCCCCGAGCCGCGCGGCCGAAACGATCTCCTCGGCAGATCCGGCCCGAAGCGCCGCCTGCGCAGAGGCCCGCCCCGCCTGCGCCAGCATCGCCATTCCGCCGAGCGCGCCGCCCAGCACCCTGCGCCGTGTCACCGTCATTCTGTTCGCTCCAAGACTCGCGCCCCGATCTTGCGCCCGCAGCAATGCTGCAGCAAGGGCCGGATCGCCGCCGATCCTGCCGGATCACGGTTAACAAATCCTCGATATCAGTCCCGCACACGCCAGCCGCCACGCGCCCGGATCGCCGAAGACGACATGTCCGACATCGGCATCAGCACGAAGCACCAGGCCGGAAGCGGCGCCCGCCCCAGGCTCCGCGCCCGCCGCCCGGGCACCCGCGCCGCGCCATAAATCCGCGCCGCGCGCGCATGCGCCACCGCCATCCGCGCCCCGGGCCGGGCCAGAACCCCGACCGGAACCATATCGAGGATCCCGCGCCAGTTTTCCCAGCGGTCGAACTGCATCAGATTGTCCGCCCCCATCAGCCAGACAAACTGCACCCGGGGGTAAAGCTGCTTCAGCCGCTTCAGGGTTTGCGCCGTGTAGCGCGTGCCCAGCCGGCATTCGAGATCGCTCACCCGCACCCTCGGATCGGGCATGACCCGGCGGGCTTCGGCCAGGCGCTGCGCGATCGGTGCGGGCCCCCGCACCTTGAGCGGATTGCCCGGGCTCACCAGCCACCACACGGCATCGAGCCCAAAGCGGCGCATGGCCTCCCGCGTGATATGGGCATGCCCGGCATGGGCCGGATCGAACGATCCGCCCAGAATACCGATCCGCATGCCCGGCGTCGCAATCGGGAAGCCCTGTCTCATCGTCGGAGCCGTAACCGATTGCCAAATCAATTGAAACGCGGAAAGTCAGTGAACGCTGAGCTCGGGCGAGAAAAGCATGCAGCGCCCGCGGCCTGCGCGCTTCGCGGCATAGAGCGCACGGTCCGCATCGGCCAGAAGCTGCGCCGCTGCCTCCGGCCCGTAGCCGGTCGAGACCGCGATACCGATCGAGGCAGAAATCCGGCTCACCTTGCCCTCGAACTCAAACGGCTCCTCCAGTCGGTGAATGAGCCGGTTCCCCAGGCGCTGGAGGCTGTCGCGGTCGTCGGCATTGTGCAGCAGGAGGAGGAATTCATCCCCGCCGGTCCGGGCTGCCAGATCACCCCGCCGCAATTCGTGCGAAAGCCGCATGCCCACCCGCATCAACACCTGATCACCGGCCGCATGGCCGAAGGTATCGTTCACCGCCTTGAAATAATCCAGATCGACATGCGCCACGGCGAAGGGGCGCGGCTCCGCCAGCTGCGCCTCGATTGCATCGGCCAGCGATTTGTCGAACCCGCGCCGGTTCGCAAGACCGGTCAGCGGGTCGCTCGACGCCTGCGCCACGGCCGTGCGCCGCGCCATGTCGAGCCGCCCGGTCAACGCGCTCAGCTCGCCCAGCACCGCCGCATTGGCCTCGCCCATATAGAGCAGCTCGATCGCCAGATCGGCCGCAGAGAAATCCCCCTCGGTCAGGCCGAACTCGCGCACGGCCTCCGCAAGATGGATCCCCAGCGTGAGATTGAACAGCACCCCGTCTCGCCCCGCCGGACCCAGCCCCACCGCCGCCCCGCGCAAAACGATCTCCGGCCGCCGCCGCACCACCAGATGCAGCCTGCGCCCGCCCAGGGGGACCTCGGTGCCGTTCGGGAACACCGCCATCGCGCCGCCCCGCTGCGTCGGCGCCAGGCGCAGGATGAAATGCTCCTTGCCGCTCACATCAAGGATCGGCCCGGGTTCCAGGATCTTGGCCAGCGTCGGCCCGACACCACGCACGATGCCGTCGCGGTTCACCCAGAGAAACATCGGCATCAGCAACCCGAGCGCCTCGAGCGAGAGGCCCGGAAATCCCGCGATCGTCGTGGTCATCCGTGCACCTCCTCGACGCCGGGCGCCGCCAGAACGAACCGCCTGCCCGTCGCAAAATCCTGTTCGAGCAGCAGCACCTGAACCCGCTCCACGTCATCGCCATCATCCGCCAGCAGCTCAATCACCGCAAGCGCGCCATAATCATCCGCCATGGCCCGCAGCAGGCCCGCCGTCACCGCGCCCCAGCCTTTGAGCGCGTCATGCACCTCGAAGACGAAGCGGTTGCCGGTCTCGGAGACAAGCTGCAGCTCGGGCAGCTGCAGCCCCGCGAGCGCCATCCGGCCGCGCTCCTGCAGCTCGTTCAGCGAGAACAGGAATTCGCAATAATCCGTGCCCCCGAAACGCAGCAGGCGCCGGACCTTTTCGACCGTCACCATATGCGCGCCAATATCCTCCAGCAGCGCGGAGCGCGGCTTGGCCAGCACGTCGGCGCCGGCATTGAGCAGCGCATCGGTGCTCGACGCGGGATAGCGCAGCATCGTCTCGAAGCCCTCGACGCCGATTCCCGCCCGTTGCGCGACCTGACGCCAGACCGCAGAGCCGTAATTGTCGCTCAGGAAATACTGGATCGATTTGTTGATCAGGCCATACATCGCCCGGGGTGCCCCTCGCATCTCGGTTTCCCGAAGACTAGTGAAGTCTTCTTAATGAAACCCCAATCGCGCTCAGGGCAGCACGGTCACCTGACGCGCGCCGAGGGGAAGTGCCTGAATTTGCGCCGGTTCGGTCGTGCCATTGCCCTTGATCAGCGCGTCAATCAACGCCCCACCCGCAGGCGCCCCGCTCGGCCCCAGAAACACCGGGCGCGCCAGCATCCAGCGGGCGCCCGTCTCATGAAAAGCCAGAACCGTCTCGAAGCCGCTTTCGCGCAGCAACAGCGCGTCGCGCCCCGGGACAGCCGGCCCGAAATCGGCCAGAATCACCACGCACCCTGGGTTCCCCGCCGCCGTCATCCGCACACAGCCTTCCGCCCAGTCCGGATCGGCCATCCGCGCGATCGCCTCCAGCAGCGGCTCCGGCAGAACCTCACCCTCCGGCAATACCCGGATCACCGGGCGCAAGGCCGTCGCCCGCGCATCGACCGACGAGGCCGATTCGCCCATATCGCCCCGCAGCTTCGCCCCGTCGAGCTGCGCGATCCGCTGTGCGAGCGCCTCCTGCCCCGGGAGTGCGGCACTGCGCCGCAGCTGCTCCAGCGCATCGGCCCCCGCGCGCCCCCATTCATGCGCGAATTCCCAGACCGGCAGCTCCTCGGCGCGGATCTTGCCCGCCTCATAGCGCGCCAGCTGCGAGCGCACCGCAATCCGCTCCGCCGAAAGCATAGGCGTCAGCCACAGCACCCCGATCGCCAGCGCCACCAGCGCCATCACGACATTCGCCTGCCGGATCGTGCCCCGCCAGCCCGCACCGCGCAGCACCGCCAGCGCATAGCTCAGCGCATAGCCCGCAATCACCAGCAGCGCCGCCGCCGCACAGACCCGGTCCGGCGTCCAGCCATGCTGCCCGATCCGCAGCGCCAGCGCCCAGGCCGCCAGCCCCACCAGCACCGGCAACAGCAGCGCCAGCCCGCGCGCGGACCAGGTCAGCGCCGGGGCCTGCGCCGCTTCCGTATCGTCCTGATCGACGGCAATCGCCACCAGCAGGATCGAGGCCAGCGCCGTGGCGATCAGGATCCCAGCCGGGGACAGATACCCGAACAGATGCGACAGGCCGCTCGCCGGAAGCACCGCGACGAACACCAGCTCCACCAGCAGAACCACCGGCAGCAACAGCCGCAAGAGACGCAGCAGGAGCGCGGCCGACAGCATGTCCGACAGCTCCACCACCACCGACAGCCCGAGCCCCAGCACCGCCCCGCTGATCAGCCAGGCAACAGGCGCCTCGGTCAGAAATTCGCCAAGCTGATCGATGCCCACCAGCTCCAGCAGCGCCGAGAGCAGCCACAGCACCAGCCAGACCAGCGCCACGAACAGCCAGGCCGCCGCATAGCGCACCACGATGTTCCAGGTCTCGCAAAACAGCACCGGATAGTCGCGCCAGCCCGCGCGCCCGCCCTTGGCGATGGCAATGGCGAAGGGCACCGGCAGCACCGTCACCAAGAGCAGCGCCAGAGCCACATGGCTCGCGCCCAGCATCTGCGCCACATCGGAGAAGGCCAAAGATTTCAACCAGGTGAGCCCTGCAGCAGGGAGCGAAATCGCCCCGGCCCACAGCAGCGCACGCCGCCCGCCAAGCTCGCCCAGCATCCCGAGCGCACCGCCGAAGAACGCCAGCGCCAGCACGGCGACCGCAGCAAAGGCCCGGCTGTCGCGCCAGTCCCAGGGCAGCTCCGACAATTGCCAGAACGCTGCCCCCGCCAGCAACCCCAACAGGATGAACTGCACCCGTTTCGCCATCGGTCCCTCCTTGCGTTCTGCCCCACCTACTCCCTGGGCCAGATGAATGCCAGCGGTCAGGCCCGGGAATCGAGCCAGCCGGGCAAGCCGCCGATATCGGGCAGAACCACATCGAAGGCGGGCGCCAGCACGGCCCGCGGCGCAACCCCTGTGAGCACGCCCACCGCAGCCATCCCCGCCGCCCGCGCCGCCGCCGCATCATGCAGGCTGTCGCCCACCATCGCCACCCGCCCGGGCGAAAGCCCCTGCGCCGCGGCAAAGGCCGAGAGCTGCCCCGGCCCCGGCTTCGCGCCATGGCCACTGTCATATCCCGCGACGAAATCAAACAGGTCCATGACCTTGGCCGCCGCCAGATGCGCGCGGGCCGCGGCCTCGGAATCGTTGGTGGCCAGCCCGAGGCGCAGCCCGCGCCCGCGCAGCGCGCCCAGAACCTGCGGCAGATCCACCGCCGGAACCTGCACCGCATCGGCCGACAGGGCGTTCAGCCGGTCGGCCAGCGCCGGAACCTCCCATCCCGTCAGGAAGGGCGCCAGCTCCGCCGCGACTTCGGCCGTGGTGCCCGCGATCACGGTCGAGGCCGGGTCGAACTGCCCGCTGTCCGGGTCGAAGCGGATCGCCGCCGCAAGCCGATCCGCCAGCGCCGTATCCCCCCCCGACAAATCCCGCAGCGCCGCCCGCGCCCAGCCGCTCCAGGTGGCGGTGAAATCGAACAGCGTGCCGTCCTTGTCTAAAATCAGTGCCGAAATCATGCGGTCCTCAGGTCCAATGCATCTGGTCGCGCCCGCCGAGCCGCGCCCGTGCTGCCCCGATCTCCTCAGGGCGCACGCCAGCGGCCGCGGCGCAGGCCAGAACCCAATCGTCGCGCTGCAAGATGAAATCAAGAACCGATATCATCAGCGCAGGCTGGTCGGCGGTGGCGCGGATATCCGCCGCGCTGGCCCCGGTCATGCCCAGGAAGGCCGCGAACAGCTCATCATCGCCCGCAAGCCAGCCCAAGGCATGCAAGGCAAGAATCCGCGCATTGTCCTCTTCCATCGCCTTGGTCTCTCCTCCACGTGAATAGCTGGAAATACTTTGTTAACCATTTCCTCCGAAACATACCGTTATTCGATTGCAGGTTGAAGGAGTGCCAGAGGCCATGACCGGGAAGATCCTGATCGTGGACGACGTCGCCACGAATAGAATCGTTCTGAAGGTGAAACTGGCAGCGGCACGCTACCAGACGCTTCAGGCCGGTTCCGGCGCTGAGGCGCTCCGCGTCATCGCCAACGAGACCCCTGACCTGATCCTTCTGGAAGCCCGGCTGCCCGATGCAAACGGGTATGAGATCTGCCGCAAGCTGCGCACGCTGCCAGCCACGGCCGATGTGCCGATCATCCTGACCGCCACCGATGCAAGCCCCGCGGCCCGGCTCGCGGCCCTGCGTGCGGGCGCCAATGACATGCTGTCGAAGCCGGTCGACGAGCAGGACCTGTTTGCCCGTCTGCGTGGGTTGCTGCGTGCCCGGGCCGAGGATCTGGATCTCGGCATTCGCGAATCGGCGTTCCATGAGCTTGGCCTCGCCGAGGCTGCGGCCGACTATGCGCCCCCCGCGACCGTGGCCCTGGTGGCAGGCAGCCGCGAAACCGCGCTCAGCTGGAAAAATGCCCTCACCCGCTATCTGCCCGGGGATGTCCTCACCGTTCTGCTGCGCGACGAGGCCCTGGCCGAAGCAGCCGGCGCGCGTTGCCCCGATGCCTTCCTGATTGCCGCCGATCTGGCGCATCCGGGCGAAGGCCTGCGGCTGATGTCGGATCTGCGTGCCCGGGCGCAATCGCGCCATGCCGCGATCTGCATCGCCGTGGCCGGCAATGGCACGGACACCGCCGCCGCCGCCTATGATCTCGGCGCGGACGATCTGATCGTCGGCGAACATCCGACCCCTGCGCTGGCGGAGGAAGCGGCCCTGCGTCTGCGCCGCCAGATCGAGCGCAAGCGCCGCTCCGACCGGCAGCGCCGCAGCCTCACCAACGGCCTGCGCCTCGCGATGACCGATCCGCTCACCGGCCTGCACAACCGCCGCTACGCCATGCCGCAACTGCTGCGCATGGCCGAGAATGCACGCGACGCAGGGCATCCGATCGCGGTGATGGTGCTGGATCTCGACCGGTTCAAATCCATCAACGACACCTGGGGGCACGGCACCGGAGACACGGTTCTGGTCGAGGTCGCGCGGCGCCTGCGCCGTTGCTTGAGCCCGTCCGACCTGCTCGCCCGGATCGGGGGTGAGGAATTCCTGATCGGCATGCCCAATGTCGATCTGCGCGACGCTCGCCGCGCGGCGGAGCACATCTGCGGTGTGATCGGCAACAGCCCGATCGCGATCCCGGAGATCGGGCGGTCGCTGTCGGTCACCGTCTCCATCGGGCTTGCTCTCGGGACCAACGGCTCGGCGCCGGTGGATCTGCTGATCAATCAGGCCGATCACGCCCTGCTCGGCTCGAAGGCTGAGGGGCGCAATCAGGTCAAGGTCTTCTGCCGCAGCGCGGCCTGACCGCGTTTCAGCCGCGTGATTGGCCCGGAGATACGCCGGACCGATCATGTGCCGCCGTTCGAGCCGCTCTTGCCAGGTAGCGAATACGCCCGCCGCGGCGCTTCAAATCGCGCCCTAGGCTCCAGACCCATTGATTTGGGTCCTTTGGCGTGATTCAGGCTCCGCAAGGAGACCTGATCGATGAGCAATCTTTACTGGCTGACCGACGCGCAGATGGAGCGGCTGAAGCCGTTCCTCCCCA
>NZ_JAYRZN010000052.1:0-18616 GCF_041916475.1 Paenirhodobacter sp. | reverse complement strand
CGGCTTCAGCCGCTCCATCTGCGCGTCGGTCAGCCAGTAAAGATTGCTCATCGATCAGGTCTCCTTGCGGAGCCTGAATCACGCCAAAGGACCCAAATCAATGGGTCTGGAGCCTAGGGCGCAGCGCGCGCGAAGCGCAGCACCAGATACCCTGACGCGCCCGAAATGGCCGAACCGATCAGGATCCCGATCTTGGCCTGATCCTGCAGCCCGCCCTCGCGGAAGGCCAGCAGCGAAATGAACAGGCTCATGGTGAAGCCGATCCCGCACAGAAGCGATGTGCCCAGCATCTGGCGCCAGGTGCAGCCCGGCGGCAGCCCCACCAGGCCGCTGCGCACCAGCACGAAGACGGTGCCCATCACCCCCACCAGCTTGCCGATCGCGAGGCCCGCGGCCACGCCCATCGTCACCGGCGCGATGAAGGCCTCCATCCCCAGGCCCGCGAAGCTCACGCCCGCATTGGCGAAGCCGAAGATCGGGACGATGAGGAAAGCCACCGGCCGGATCAGCGCATGTTCGAGCCGGTGCAGTGGGCTTTCGGACACCGGCCGCCCCTGCACCCGCAACGGGATCGTGAGCGCCAGAAGCACGCCGGCAATGGTCGCATGCACGCCCGAGCGCCAGACGAACAGCCACAGCAGCACCCCGAGCACCAGATAGGGCGCGAGCATCAGCACCCGCGCGCGGTTCAGCGCGATGAGCGCCGCCAGCACCGCCCCGGCCGCCGCCAGATCCACCAGCGATACGCCCGATGTATAGAACAGGCCGATGACTATGACCGCGCCCAGATCGTCGATGATCGCGAGCGCCGCGAGGAACACCTTCAGCGCCGGCGGCACCCGCGGCCCGAGCAGCGACAGGATCCCCAGCGCGAAGGCGATATCGGTCGCGGCCGGGATCGCCCAGCCATGCATCGCCCCGCCATGCCGGTTGAACGCCAGATAGACCAGCGCCGGCGCCGCCATCCCCGCCGCGGCAGCCACGCCCGGCAGGATCCGCTGCCGCCAGGTGGCTAGGTGGCCCTCCAGCATCTCGCGCTTGATCTCCAGCCCGACGACGAGGAAGAACACCGCCATGAGCGCGTCATTCACCCAATGCTGCAGCGACAGCGGCCCGAGATAGACATGCAGCGCATGGAAATAGCCCTCGGCCAGCGGCGAATTCGCCACCAGCAGCGCCAGCGCCGCCGAGACGATGAGCAATATGCCCCCCGCCATCTCGCTGCCCAGAATAGTCCGGATTCTATCGCCAAGCCGTCCCGTCACGTTACCCTCCTGTCAGAAACGGTTTTCAACCAGTCTCCGTAGTCGAGGACGCCCTCGGGCGCACGCAGCACACGCCTCGCGCGGAAGGATACGCGAGACGGGCCCGGTTGCAACCCGAACTTGGCTTCGGGCGGCCACATATTCTCTTTTTCATACATATTATCGCCCCCCCCGGCTGCCACAGGCGCATGGTGGCTTCGCGCCGCAACAGGGACGAACCGGCGCGTTCGAAGCTGAAGCGCCGCATCGCCCGGGAGCCATGGCCACGGGAACGCCGCCGCATGGCGGGGATACCGCGGCCCCCAGAGCCATCGCGCCCCGCAAGGGCGCGGCTGCGCATCCCGTTTGGCCAAGCCGCAGAAGCGCCCGGCCTTGCCCTGCGCGGAAATCCAGCGCGCGGGGCGCGGTCAGCGGCGCCGCACCGAGGCCACAGCCCAGGCCGCGAAATCTCCGACGCGCGGGCCGCGGATACCGCCCTCCGGGGTGACCACATGATAGGCCGCCTCCGAGACCAGCCCTGGGGCATCGAGCGCGAGGAGCCGCCCCTGCGCCAGCTCATCCTCGATCAGGTAATCCGGCAGAAGCGCCAGCCCCATCCCCGCCAGAGCCGCAGCGATGATGGCCGCGAAATTGTCGAACCGCGGGCCGCGCAGGCCGAAATCATGCGGATGGCCACCCTGCGCCAGCCATTGCGCCCAGAGCATCGGGCGCCCCGCATTCTGCAGCAGCGCCAGCCGCTCCAGCGCCTCGGCCACCGAAGGCGGCGCGCCGCCAAAGAGCCGCGGCGTCCCGACCGCAATCACGGATTCGCTGCACAGATAGCGGCAGCTGCCCTGCGGCCAGACCGGCTCGCCGAAATGGAAGGCGAGGTCGCAGTTCTCCTCCGCCAGCAGGAACGGCGCATCCTGCGAAATCAGGTCGATCTGCACATCGGGGTGCTGGGCGAGGAACTGCGGCAGGCGCGGCACCAGCCAGCGGCTGGCGAAGGTGGAGGGCGCCGCGATGCGCAGCACCTCCGCCCCCGCGCCGGTATCGATCGCGCGCAGCATCATCGCCTGGGCATCGCGCAGCAGCCGCTCCGCCTCGCGGTGAAACTGCGTCCCCGCGGGCGTGAGCACCACCTGCCGCCGCACCCGGCTGAACAGCGCCACCCCCAGCTGCGCCTCCAGCTCCTGCACATGGCGCGAGACGGAGCTCTGCGTCAGGTGCAGCTCCTCCGCCGCGCGGGTGAAGCTCAGATACCGCGCCGCGCTCTCGAACGAGCGCAGCATGGTGATGTCGGGGAGGAGCCTGCGCCGAAGATCCATGCGAAATCCAAATCGTTTCATGCAGAATTAGCACGTTTCAATGCGCAATCCATGCGATATTCGGATGCAAACCGAACAGCCCCCGAGGACAGGCATGACCGACCGCCCCTTTCTGGAGCCAGACCAGATCCGCGCCCGCTTTTCCGCAGCCCTTTCGGCCATGTACCGCGCCGAAGTGCCGGCCTATGGCACGCTGATGGACCTGGTGGCCGAGGTGAATGCCCGCACGCTGGCGGCGGATCCGGAGCTGCATGCCCAGCTTGCCCGCAGCGGCACGCTGGACCGCGTCTCGGTGGAGCGCCACGGCGCGATCCGGCTCGGCACGGCGCAGGAGCTATCGGATATGCGCCGGATCTTCGCTGTGATGGGCATGGCGCCGGTGGGGTACTACGACCTCAGCCCCGCGGGCGTGCCGGTGCATTCCACCGCCTTCCGGCCGGTGGGGGCCGATGCGCTGGCGGTGAACCCGTTCCGGGTCTTCACCTCGCTGCTGCGGCTAGAGCTGATCGCGGATGAGGCGCTGCGCCAGACCGCGGAGGCCACGCTCGCACGGCGGCAGATCTTCACGCCCCGCGCGTTGGCGCTGACCGCAGAGGCCGAAGCCGCGGGCGGGCTCACCGAAGCCCAGGCCCAGGCCTTCGTGGCCGAGGTGCTGGAAACCTTCCGCTGGCATGCGGAGGCCTGCGTCGATGCCGAGACCTATGCCCGGCTGCATGATGCGCACCGGCTGATCGCGGATGTGGTGTCGTTCAAGGGGCCGCATATCAACCACCTCACCCCGCGCACGCTCGATATAGATGCGGTGCAGGCGCTGATGCCCGCGCATGGCATCGCGCCGAAGGCGGTGGTCGAGGGGCCGCCGCGGCGCGCCTGCCCGATCCTGCTGCGGCAGACCTCGTTCAAGGCGCTGCAGGAGGCGGTGGCCTTCCCCGATGCCGCGGGCACGCTGACGCCCGGCCAGCATACCGCGCGCTTCGGCGAGATCGAGCAGCGCGGCATCGCGCTCACGCCGAAGGGCCGCGCGCTCTATGACCGGCTGCTGAACGACGCCCGCGCCCGGGTGCGCCCGGCGGCGGATGGCGCCAATGCGGCAGAATATGTAGCGGCGCTGGAGGCCAGTTTCGCGGCCTTCCCCGACGATTGGGACAGTATCCGCCGCGAAGGCCTTGGCTATTTCAGCTATGCCCCGGCCCCGGGGCGGGACGTCGATCCGGAGGCCGATGTGGAAACGCTGCTGGCCGCAGGCGCGATCACCGCGACGCCCCTCGTCTATGAGGATTTCCTGCCGGTTTCGGCAGCGGGCATCTTCCAGTCCAATCTGGGCGACCATGCCGCGCAGGACTTCGTGGCCAGCCCGAACCAGCGCGTGTTCGAGGCGGCGCTCGGCGCCCCGGTGCTGGACGAATTCGCCCATTACGCGGCCATCGAGGCCGCCTCGCTTTCCCATTGCCGCGCCCATGCCGCGGCCTGATCCAGTATCGAGGACATCATGACTGACCTTTCCCAATCCGTGACGGAGATTTTCGGGCGCCTCGGGGTGCCGGCTTCGGTGCTTCAGGCCGGGCCGATGGCCACCGTCTCGCCGCTCACCGGCGCGGTGGTGTCGCGGCTGGCGCCGCATGATGCGGCCGATGTGGCGCGGATGATCGGCGCGGCGCAGGCGGCCTTCGCGGAATGGCGGCTGGTGCCCGCGCCGCGGCGCGGCGAGCTGGTGCGGGTTCTGGGCGAGGAGCTGCGCGCCGCCAAGGAGGACCTCGGGCGGCTCGTCTCCATCGAGGCAGGCAAGAGCACCTCCGAAGGCCAGGGCGAAGTGCAGGAGATGATCGACATCTGCGATTTCGCCGTCGGCCTCAGCCGCCAGCTCTATGGCCTGACCATCGCCACCGAACGCCCCGGCCACCGGATGATGGAGACCTGGCATCCGCTGGGCGTGGTGGGCGTGATCACCGCCTTCAACTTCCCGGTCGCGGTCTGGTCGTGGAACACGGCACTGGCGCTCGTTTGCGGCAATACGGTGGTGTGGAAGCCCTCCGAAAAGACCCCGCTCACCGCGCTCGCCTGCCAGGCGATCCTGGAGCGCGCCATCGCGCGGTTCGGGGCGGTGCCAGCGGCACTGAACCAGGTGGTGATCGGCGGGCCGGATGCGGGCACGGCGCTGGTGGAGGATCCGCGGGTGCCGCTCATCTCCGCCACCGGATCGACGCGCATGGGCCGGGTCGTGGGCCCGAAGGTCGCGGCGCGCTTCGGCCGCACCATCCTCGAGCTCGGCGGCAACAACGCGGGCATCGTCACCCCCTCCGCCGATCTGGACATGGCGCTGCGCGCGGTGGCCTTCGGCGCGATGGGCACGGCGGGGCAGCGCTGCACCACGATGCGGCGCCTGTTCGTGCACGAGAGCGTCTACGAGGCGCTGGTGCCGAAGCTGATCAAGGTCTATGGCGCGGTCAGCGTCGGCAATCCGCTGGAGACCGATGCGCTGGTGGGCCCGCTGATCGACCAGGCCGCCTTCGACGGGATGCAGGCCGCGCTGCAGGCCGCGCGCGCGGCGGGCGGCACCGTGCATGGCGGCGAACGCGTGCAGGTCGGCCCCGGCGGCTATTATGCGCGCCCGGCGCTGGTGGAAATGCCCGCGCAGGCCGGCCCGGTGCTGGAGGAAACCTTCGCCCCGATCCTCTATGTGATGCGCTACAGCGATTTCGACGAGGCGATCGCGCTGAACAATGCGGTGGGTGCGGGGCTCTCCTCCTCGGTGTTCACGCTGGATCTGCGCGAGACGGAGCGTTTCCTCTCGGCGGCCGGATCGGATTGCGGCATCGCCAACGTCAATATCGGCACCTCCGGCGCCGAGATCGGCGGGGCCTTCGGCGGCGAGAAGGAAACCGGGGGCGGGCGCGAATCCGGCTCCGACGCCTGGAAGGGCTACATGCGCCGCGCGACCAACACCATCAACTACTCCACGGCGCTGCCACTGGCGCAGGGCGTGCGCTTCGACATCGACTGACCGGCTGGGGCGAAAGCCCCCTTTCCGGTGGGATCAGTGGCTGGCCAGAAGCCCGAGCGCCTCGGTCAGCCCGTCGATCTCGAGCTCCACCGTCGTCGCCGCGGCCGCGCCATAGGCGAACCACGCGACCCGCGCCTTCGGCGCCGCCTGAAGCGCCTTCAGCCCCGGCGCATCGAGCAGCGCCACGGCCGTACAGCCGGTGCCATCGCAGAACTGGAACCCGGCCGGGATCGTCTTGTCTCCCACCAGGATCTGCGCGCCGGGCGGCAGCGCGACCATCACCGGAAGTCGCAGCATCGCCACAACGTTTTCCGTCTTCGGGTCCCGCACCATCGACCACGACAGCAGCGGCTTGCCATCTTTCAGCACGGAGAAATAGGCCTGGCACGGGCCTTCATCGCAGCTCACGCGCCATTTCCCGGCCTGTTGGGCCTGGGCTGCGGCGGGCAGGGCAAGAGCCAGACACAGGCTGGCAGCGGCAATCCGGTTCATCGCAGTCCCGTTCGGAGAAATTGCCCGCGCGGACAAGCCCCGCGCGGGCAGAAGCGTCACTTGCGACGCAGGCGGCGCAGCAGGCCGAAGCTGCCGAGGCCCGCGCCCAGCAGGATCGCCGAGGCCGGCAGCGGCACATCCGGCAGCTCCGGATCGGTGACGATCCGCGCCTCACCCGACACATAGAAGCCCGCGAGGAAGATGTTGTCATCGCCCGAGGGGTTGTTGGTCAGGATGTTGATCGCGGTATCGCCCTTGGTCACGAAGCTGGTCAGGTTGTAGCGCTCGTGGTCGTCGGCGTAGCTCGGCAGCGTCGGCGAGAAGTCGTCGCCCACACCGCCCACGGTGATCAGCGCGCCGTTGGCAAGCTGATCGCCGTCATCAAAATTGCCCGCATTCTGCGTCAGCAATTCGCCGTTGACGGTGATCGTCGAGCTCTGGTTGCAGCAGGAGTGGCTGCTGCCGATGACCATTTCCGCGAAGAAGCCGGAGGCGGTGGGATCCAGCGCCTGCGAGAAGATGATCGAGGCGCTGTCGCCGCCCACCGCGGAGAAGCCGTTCAGCACGCCGACGGTCGCCTTCGGCAGCGCCGGGTTTTCATAGACCACGACGAGCGCGCTGCCGTTGATCGAGCCGCCCTGCGCGCCTTCGTCGATCTGGAAGTCGTACGTTCCGCCCGGGCCGGAATCGATCACCGACTTCACGAGGCTGGTGACATCGGCGCGCGCGGTGCCAAGGCCATTGTCGGGGTTCACCGAGAGCCAGTCGTAGCTGACGGCGGTCGAATTCAGCGTGACCGAATCCGGGATCAGCGATGAGTTGAAGTAGGTCGCAGTGTAGAGATAGGCCGCAAGCACGGTCGATCCGCTGGCCGCTTCGGCCTGGATCGCGCCGGCGTTGCTCAGACCGCCCCAGCCATCGGTGGAGAGCTTGACGTTGCCCACCCAGGTATCGAGGCCGACGATGGCAGCATAGGAGCCGCTGGCCGCGCCGCACAGCAAAAGGGCGGACGCGAGCACGCGCAGAGGTTTGACAAACATATCGAATTTCTCCGGAACTAGATACGAGACAAATTTAAGTGATTGCATAATAGGATTGCGCCCAGCGAATATCAATCAAAACGTTAACCGCCGGACAGAATTCCGGAACGCGGTGAACATATTGTATTTCACGAATTATGCGCCGTGCGGGCGCAGGCCGCGCGCGGGAGAACTTGACGAACATTGAGTGAACATTTAATCTCTCCCCATGGCCGGACGCACCCTTCAGGACAAGCTCGCCATCCTTTCGGACGCGGCGAAATATGATGCCTCCTGCGCTTCCAGCGGAGGCGAGAAGCGCGATGCGCGCAAGGGCGGGCTCGGCTCCTCGGGCGGCAGCGGCATCTGCCACGCCTATACGCCGGACGGGCGCTGCATCAGCCTGCTGAAGATCCTGATGACCAATTTCTGCATCTTCGACTGCGCCTATTGCATCAACCGGGTCTCCTCCAATGTGGAGCGCGCGCGGTTTTCGGTCGAGGAGGTGGTGTCGCTCACACTCGAATTCTACCGGCGCAACTATATCGAGGGGCTGTTCCTGTCCTCGGGCATCATCCGCTCGCCCGATCAGACCATGGCCGACATGGCCCGCATCGCCCGGAGCCTGCGCCTGGATCACGGCTTTCGCGGCTATATCCACCTGAAGACGATCCCCGATGCCGCCCCCGAACTGATCCGCGAAGCGGGCCTCTGGGCGGACCGGCTTTCGATCAACGTGGAGCTGCCGCAGGACGGCAGCCTGCGCAGGCTTGCCCCCGAAAAGCGCCCCGAAACCATCCGCGCCGCGATGGCGCAGGTGCGGGTGGAGGGGGAGGCCGCGCGCGAGACCAGCCATACCGGGCGCCGCCCGCGCCGCTTCGCCCCCGCCGGGCAGAGCACGCAGATGATCATCGGCGCCGATGGCACCGACGATGTCGCCATCCTGACCAGCGCGACGCGGCTCTATACCGGCTATCGGCTGCGGCGGGTGTATTACTCGGCCTTTTCGCCGATCCCGGAGGCGTCGGCCGCGCTGCCGCTGGTGCAGCCGCCGCTCCTGCGCGAACACCGGCTCTATCAGGCGGACTGGCTGCTGCGGTTCTACGGGTTTTCGGCCGAGGAAATCGCCAGTGCCACCGATGGCGGCCATCTGGATCTGGAGCTGGATCCGAAGCTCGCCTGGGCGCTGCGGCACCGCGGGCTGTTTCCGCTCGATGTGAACCGGGCCGCGCGCGAGCTGCTGCTGCGGGTGCCGGGCTTTGGCACGCGCACGGTGGAGCGGATCCTCGCCGCGCGGCGGGGCCGGACGCTGCGCTACGAGGATCTGGTGCGGATGGGGGCGCTGATGCGCAAGGCGCGGCCGTTCATCGCCCTGCCCGGCTGGTCGCCCCGCGCGCTGACCGACAGCGCCGATCTGCGCGCCCGCTTCGCGCCACCGCTCGAACAACTGCGCCTGCTGTGAGCTACGCGGCCCCCCTGCCCGCGCGCGGCACCTTCGCCGCCTGGCGCGCCGCCGCCCGGCGGGCGATCTCGCACCGCATCGCGCCGGATGAAATCGACTGGGCGGGCGGCGGTGGCCTCTTCGCGGCCGCCCCCCTGCCCGCCGCGCCCGGCCCGCATGTGGCGCATGTGCCCGAGAGCTTCGTGAAGCTCGCAGGCTCCGTCATCTGGCATTCCGCGCCGGAGCGGTTCGCCCTGCTCTATCAGGCGCTGTGGCGGCTCGATGCGGGCGAGACGCAGGCCCTCTCGCAGGCCGATCCGCTCGGGCGGCGGCTCAATCTGATGGCCAAGGCGGTGGGCCGCGACATCCACAAGATGCATGCCTTCGTGCGCTTCCGCGAGCTGCCCGGCCCCGGCCCGCGGCGCAGCTTCGCCGCCTGGTTCGAGCCCGAGCATAATACGCTCGAGCCCGGCAGCAGCTTTTTCGCCCGCCGCTTCGCCGATATGGACTGGCTCATCGCCACGCCCGGGCTCACCGCGCGTTTCGAGGCGGGGCAGCTGAGCTTCGGCCCCGGGGGCGCGCGCCCCGACCTGCCCGAAGATGCCTCCGAGGCGCTCTGGGCCACCTATTTCGCCAATATCTTCAACCCCGCGCGGATCAAGCTCTCCATGATGCGCAGCGAGATGCCGAAGAAATATTGGCGCAACCTGCCCGAAACCCGGCTGATCCCCGAGATGCTGAAGGATGCCGAGGCGCGGGTGGCGCGGATGCAGGCGGCCGGGGCAAGCCCCGCGCGCCCCGGGGCTGCGCCGGTTTCCACCCGCTACCGCGCCGCGATGCCCGCCGCGCCCGAGGTGCCGCAGTCTCTCACAGAGGCCCGGGAGGCCGCGCGGCACTGCCGCCGCTGCGCCCTGTGCGAAGCCGCGACGCAGACGGTTTTCGGCCGGGGCGCGCCGGATGCGGGGCTGATGATCGTGGGCGAGCAGCCGGGAGACCGCGAGGACCTGGAGGGCGAGCCCTTCATCGGCCCTGCGGGCGCGCTGCTGCGGGGCTTGCTCCAGGAGGCCGGGGGCGCGCCCGAAAGCGTCTGGCTCACCAATGCGGTGAAGCATTTCAAATTCACCCCGCGCGGCAAACGCCGCCTGCATCAGGCGCCGGACCGGGGCGAAGTGATCGCCTGCCGCTGGTGGCTGGGGCTGGAGCTTCAGCACCTGCGCCCGCGGCTGACGCTCGCGCTCGGCGCGACGGCGGCCTTCGCGCTCACGGGCAGGGACGCACCGCTCGCCCCCCGCCGCGGCACGGTGGAGACGGGCCTGCATGGCGGCCCGGTGCTCCTCTCCTGGCATCCGGCCCATGCGCTGCGCGCGCCCACCCCGCAGCAACAGGCGCAGATCCGCGCCGATCTGCGAGCCGATCTCGCGCTGGCGCTTCGGATGGCGGAACCGGATCCCGCCTGAGCGGTTACCCCGGCACAGAGCAAAAGGAGTACAGATATGGCTCAAGTTGCACATGAGATGCGTGCCGGTGTGGAAGATCAGATCGCAGAGCTGAAGAAGGAAGTGGCCCGGCTGAGCCGCTCCCTCTCGGCGCGCGCGAACGAGACCGCCGGAGATGCGGGCGAGGCGCTGGAGGCCGGGACGAAGCGGACGCTTCAGGTCGTGCGGCAGATGCGCGATCAGGCGCATGTGGCCGCCGATGCCGCCCGCGCCCGCCCCGGAACCTCGGCGCTCGCCGCCATTGGCCTCGTCGGGCTCGCGGCCGGGCTGATCTATGCGGCCTCGGCGCGGCGCTGAGGCAGTGCAGGCCCCCGGCCGGTCGCATCGCCCCGAGGGGGGGCCGCACTTTTGCGGGCTTCTGAGCGTTTTTTTCGTGGTGGCTGGGTTGCGGCGCGGCCTGTTGCGCAATGGTTCACTCTCTTCCGATCGATCGCGGAGGGCGATGCGCGACAGCTACGCACCACCCGCGGCTCAGCCCTGTCGGCTTGCAGGATCGGATCCCCCATACATTCGTAATGTGATCACCACCCCACTTCCGCGCATTTCAACCCGGTCTAGGCGGCGCCTCCGAGAGCGCAGAGCGATCTTTGCCAGCCTGATCCGGAGCCGGTGCGAGTGTCCGTTGAGGGAGCGGTTGGGCTATGGCCTGCTGTTCCGCGCTCGCAGAGAGCACCTGATCGGCCCAGGGATGAACCAGAAAAATGGCATGGATTTGCATTCTAACGAGGCGCCAGCTGAAAAGATCAGCTCTAGGTTCAGTGGCCCAGCGTCCTCGCGACGGCGCTTCCGCCATGCCGCCCTCGTGGCGACCTGCGCAGAACACTGCCGGCCCTGACTGACGATACCCCGAAGCGGAGTGGCCCCTCTCCCGCGGGCCCTTCCTCAGTAGCCTAGGTGCCCCGCCCGCATGGGCTCAGCCCTCGGCGGCCGTTGCGCGCGGCAGGATCGCTTCATGCGGAACCGGCCCGGCCCATTTCGCCACCGCCACCAGCGCCAGCTGCCCGGCGCAGCCCTGGCTCAGGATCGACGCGCCGCGGTCGGAGGTCAGGACATTGGGGTTGCCATTCACGCAGATGGTCATCTCCGCCTGCTCGCCCGGCGGCACCAGCCTGCGCGGCGCGTACCAGGCCCCGGTCGAGAGCTGCACCACCCGCGGCCGTACCTGATCGGAGAGCGCCAGCACCGCAAGCGCCCCGCCCCGGTCGTTGCGCAGCAAGATCGTGTCGCCCTCGGCGAGGCCCAGCTCCTGCGCATCGGCCGGGTTCATCCGCGCCACATCGCGCCCGCCCCGCTTCGTCGCCATGCTCACCGGCCCGAAATCGAGCTGGCTGTGCAGCTTGCCCTGCGGCTGGTTCGCCACCAGCTGGAACGGGAACCGCGCAGCCAGCGCACCGCCCAGCCATTCCTCTGGCTCGGCCCAGACCGGATGGCCCGGCAGGCCCGCTTGCGCGATCCGCGGGCAGAAAATCTCGATCCGGCCGCTTTCCGTCGGCAGCGCGTTGCGCTCCGGGTCCTCGTGAAACCGGTCCATCCGCGAGGGCGTATCGGAAAGCGGCAGCGTCACTGGCCCGCCCTGCAGGAAGGCCTCATAATCCGGCGCGGGCATCCCCATCCGCGCCAGCGCCTCCTGCGTGCGCCGATAGATCCGCGCCTGCCAGCCGCGCGCATCCAGCCCCTCGGTGAAGCCCTCCGCGCAGCCCAGCCGCCCGGACAGCGCGGCGAAAATCGAAAAATCGTCCCGTGCTTCGCCATGGGGCGGCGCGAGGCGCTGCATCGGGATCATCAGCGGGTCGTTGCTGGCCGCGCCGATATCCTCTCGCTCCGCCGTGAGCGTGGCCGGAAACACGATATCGGCATGCGCCGCGGTCGCGGTGCCCACACTGTCATGCACGATGATCGTCTCCGGCCGGGCGAAGGCCGCGGTCAGGCGCTGCAGGTCCTGATGATGGTGGAACGGGTTGCCCCCGGCCCAGTACACCAGCCGAATATCGGCGTAATGGCGGGTTTCGCCCTTGTAGGTATAGGCCTTGCCCGGATGCAGCAGCAGCTCCGAAATCCGCGCGACGGGGATGTAATCGGGCACCCGGTTGCGCCCCTGCGGCAGGGTCGGCAGCGGCACCGCGAGCGGCTTGCGCCCGCGGTCGCCCATCGAGCCCAGGGAATAGGTGAAGCCCGCGCCCTTCTGCTGCCACCGGCCCAGCATCGCCGCCAGCACCAGCGCCATCCAGATCGGCTGCTCGCCGTTTTGCGCGCGCTGCAGCGAATAGGTCGCGGTCACATGGGTGCGCCCGGCCGCGGCCTCCTCGGCCAGTGCGCGGATCGTATCGGCCGGGATACCGGTGATCTCCGCGGCCCAGTCCGGTGTTTTCGGCACGCCATCGGCGGCCCCGGTCAGATAGGGCAGAAACCGCTCGTAGCCGCTGGTATAGCGCGCGAGATAGGCCTGATCGGCCAGCCCGCGCGCCTGCAGCTGCCAGGCCATGCCCAGCATCAGCGCCACATCCGTGCCCGGGCGCAGCGCGATCCAGCGCGCGCCGGGCAGCGCGGGCAGGTCGTCGGCCAGCGGGCTGATGCAGACGAAGCGGCACCCCCGCGCGGCGGCCCGCTCCATCGCCGCGCGCGCGATATGCGCGCTGGCCCCGCCCGGCGCCACCTGCATCGGGCGCAGCGGCAGCCCGCCGAAGGCCAGGACCATATCCGAATGCTGCGCGATTTCCTCCCAATAGGGCGCATCCTTGGCCATCAGCCAGGCCGCGCCGTAGACCAGCTCCATCACCACCTCGCCCGCCGCCGAGGAATAGGTGTTCACCGCGCCGACATAGCCTCCAAAGACGGTATTGAGGAACCGGTGCAGCAGCCCCTGCGCATGGTGGAAGCGCCCCGCCGAAGACCAGCCGTAGGAGCCGCCGAAGACGCGCGCGCCCGGCGGTGGCGCATCCTGCGCCAGCCCGGGCCCCGCCCCGAGCCGCGCAAGCTCCCGCGCGGCCAGATCGAGCGCGCGGTCCCAGTCGAGCTCCACATAGCTGTCGCTGCCCCGGCGCGGATCCGGCCCCGGGCCATCCTCCAGCCAGCCGCGCCGCACCAGCGGCCGGCGGAGCCGCGCCGGATGATCGAGCGCCGCGGCGAGGTTGTGGATGATCGGCGAAGGATCCGGATCGCTGTCGAGCGGGCGGATCTCCAGCCCCTGCCCCTGCGCCGCGCGGGCCTGAAAGCCGCCCCAATGGCTGCTGTGATAGCGGTAGGAACTGGCGCTCATGGGTCTCGATCCGGCTGCGGAGATGGCTGTTTGCGGAGAATGCAATTTTTTCGCGCCCGGCGCAAACGCCCTGCACAGGCCCTTCAACCAATTGAAATTAAGCATAAACGGAAGTTGACGCGGGAGGAAGCGCTCATTCGGGGCCGCGTTAAACCATCGGGTAATGGTGCTGTGCCATCCACAGGCGCAGGGTCGGCCGACAGCCGCGACCGGTGTCGACGGCCCGTGCCAGAATGGAGCAGGATGTTGCAGTTACAGGGAATGCGCGCGCGCCGCCATCTGCGGCTCGTCCAGGGCGGAGTGAGCTCCGTCGAACCGCTTCGTGCGCCGGGCGTCCTGCGCCTGGCCGAAGCCTTGCCGCCCGACGGCCGCACCGCCCGCCGCCGCGCCCCGGCGAGCTGCGGCGAGCTGATCCGCGGCACGCTGGAGAGCGGCGAATTCCTGCTGAACTGCCCGATCGACTTCCACGCCCAGGCGACGGTGCGGGCCCTGCCCTGCGCCGGGCTGAGCGCGCGCACCCCGGAGGCCGAGACGGATTGTACCGAGGCGATCGAGCGTTTCGCCCGGGCGCAGGGTGTGGGGGTGCGCCATGAGCTGCGCCTGTCCACGCGCATTCCGCGGGGCCGTGGCCTCGCGGCCGAAGCGGCGGGCCTGACCGCAGCACTGGACGCTTTCGCGCAGTGCAACGGGCTCGACCGCGACCCTGTGGTCCATGGCCGGACCCTGGCGGAGGCCGGGTTCTGTCATGGGCTGCATCTCCCGGGCGTCGCGCATGTCGACCCCCTCTCCGGCGCCGCCCGGGAGAGCCTCCCCCCGCCCCGCGACCTGCGGGTCCTGGTGCTTGACTGTGCCGCCGAGGTCGATGCCGAGTGCTACGACCGCGACCGCGCCCGGGCCCTGCACCGGGCGAACCGGCCGCTGCTCATGGCCGCGCTGGCCGGTCTGCGGGTCGGGCTGCGCGGCGGAGACCTGCGCCTCGTCGCCGAAGCCGCGACGCAGAGCACCCTGCTCGATCACCGGATCCTGCCCCGGCCGCAGCTGCACCCGCTGCTCGCGCTGGCCCACGCGGCCGGAGCGCTCGGGATCAACTGCGCCCATGGCGGGACGGTTCTGGGCGTGCTTTACCGGCGCGGGGATGTCGTGGCCGATGCGCTGGCCGAGAAGATCGACCGCGCTTTCGGCAGCTGCCTGGAACTGGTCGGCGATTTTGCGGCGATCGGCGGCGGCTGCCGCGACGCCACCCTGGGCTGAGCCATTTCGCCCTTGCGCTGCGGCGGCGGTATTGCCACCCTGCGAGGAAGCACCATTGCGGCGGCGCGCTCCGCAAAAGGACACGGGACCATGATCTTTCAAAGGACCGCTCTGGCTGCGGCGCTCGGGGCGGCCTTGATGGCGGCGCCGCTGCGGGCCGAGCCGCCGGAAGCGGGCGTCATCGCGCAGCTGCAGGCCCTGGGCTACGAGAATTTCTCGGTCAGTCGGACGCTCCTCGGCCGGGTGCGGGTGGTCGCGGAGGGGAGCGGGCGGCGGCGCGAGATCGTGTTCAACCCCTCCACCAGCGAGATCCTGCGCGACTATGTGGAAACCTCGGATGCCGCGGTGGCGCCGCCACAGGTTCTGTCCGCTCAGGACCGTGGCGCCCTGCGCCGCGGCCCGATCGACGGTGTGCGGCCCGGGCCGGGGCCCTCTGCCAATGCGCCGGGCGGCCCGATGGGCCCGGGGGGCCCTGCTCCGGGCCCGGGACCAAGCCCGCGGGGTGATCGAGGACGCTCCGATGCCGCAGCTCCCGGTGCCGAATGACGGGGGCGCGCGGGCCGGTGCGGCGCCTGTCGATCGTCGTGGCCGCGATCCTCGCGGTGCAGGCGGCCGCAACGCTGTTCTTCGTGTCCAATATCGTGTTTTCGGTGCTGGGCATGCGGCCCATCGCCTGGGCGGCCTATGAGCTGATCGAGCTCGGGGCCGCGCTCGGCCTGATCCTCGGGACCGTGCTCGGCGCGGTGGCGCTCCGGCGCAGCCTGCGCCGCGCGGCCGAGGCCGAGGCCCGGCTGCGGGCCGCCTCCGGCGCCTTCGTGGACCTGCTGGAGGAACGGTTTTCCGATTGGGCGCTGACCCCGGCCGAACGCGATGTCGCGCTGTTCGCGATCAAGGGATTGTCGATCGCCGAGATTTCCGCACTGCGCGAAACCAGCGAAGGAACCGTCAAGGCTCAGACCGCCGCGATCTACCGCAAGGCCGGCGTGACCGGGCGGCCGCAACTGCTGAGCCTGTTCATCGAGGACCTGATCGCGGGCCCGGTGACCATGCCGGCGAGCCCGACCGATAGCCCCGGGGCGCCGAAGCTCGTCCTGGAGCGCTGGCTCGGCCGCTCCTGAGCCGACGCGGCCTGCCTGTAATCATCGGAATCCCCAGACCGAAGCCAGACATCCCGGAGGCCGGGGCCAAAACGCATGGCCACACCGGCATTGGAGCGGCCTTCGGGCCAAGACCAGCCCGGGAATGGTGAGGGGCAAATCACCTCTTGCGCCCTATAGAAATGCGGCTGCACCACGCGCAGTTCGGCGGGTTGGCGGAGAGGTTACGCAGCGCCCTGCAGATCCGGAGCGGACCGACGATTTTCACCGTAAAATCGCGATGAGCGCCGCAGGCATTCCGAGAGAGTTTCATGAATATTTGCGCCACCGCGCGCCTATTCGAGGCTGGCGCCATCAGCGATCCTGGCCCCGAGATCATCCCTACCGATCTGTTTTCCAGCATCCGCACAGATGGCGCAGGCATCGCCCGGCAGCAAGCCCGGTGGGGATAGTATCTTGGCAGCGGCACTTTGGAAGCCTTCCCGATGGACATCCAGAGCCTCGATGGGGTGCGTTCGGTGCGCAACCGCATCGTACTGTCGAGCTTCATCGAACGCGGGCCCGCCCGGAATGAGCCGCATCAGGGCCGGAAGGTCGCCCGCAGAAAATCGAGGAAGGCCACAATCTTTTGCGGGACATGGCTGCGGTGGGCCCGGATCGCGAAGATCGGCCGTTCTTCCGCTTGGTAGGGCTCGAGCAGGCGCACGAGCCGCCCCGCGGCAAGATCGCCCGCCACGGCGAATTCATTGAGCAAGCTGTAGCCATGCCCGGTGAGCACCGCGCTCCGGGCGGCCGCAGCGGATCCGACGACGAAATCCTGCGGCGCCGCGAATTCCACCACCCGCCCCGCATGCTGGAACCGATGCTGCTTGCCCCAGTCACCGCTGACCTGCATGACCGAGGGCAGGATCGCCAAGTCTTCGATCCGCGCGGGCTGGCCGTAGCGTGCCACGAAACCGGGCGTGGCGACGAACACGACCCGCTGCGTGGCGATCCGCTGCGCGATCAGCGACGAGGCAGGCAGCGGCCCCAGCCGGATCGCCACGTCGTAATGATCTTCCAGCAGGTCGACCTTGCGGTTGTCGATGTCGAGCGCCACTTGCAGGCCCGGATGCTGCGCGAGGAAGGCGGGCAAGGCAGGCGCCAGGCAATAGCTGCCGAACGCTGCGACGCAGGAGATCCTGAGCCGGCCGCGCGGCGCGGCGTGACGCTCGCCAACGGCGTGGCGCAGCGCTGCGACCTCCTCCAGGATACCCGGCGCACGGGCGACGAAGGCTTCGCCCGCTTCGGTCAGGTTCAGCTGCCGCGTTGTGCGGTTCACCAAGCGCGCGTGCAACTCGGCCTCCAGCTCTCCGACGATCCGGCTGATCGAGGCAGGCGACAACGATAAGCTGCGGCTGGCGCCGACGAAGCTTCCGGTGCGGGCGACCTCGGTCAGAACCTTCATCGCGATCAGCATGTCCATCGAGGCATTCCCTTGGAATGTGGAACAGTAAAGCCAGAAGGATAGGAATTATCGCGCGGATCCGGTGCGTGTAAACAGCCGAAGGCACCACAGCCGGAGATGACCATGACCCGCAACCCCACCTGGTTCTTCAAATCCTATCCGATCGGGATGCCCACCAACGAGAGCTGGGAACTGCGCGAGGCCCAGGTTCCGGCGCTCGCGCACGGCACTCTGGTCGTGCGGGTGATCTGGCTCAGCGTCGATCCCTACATGCGCGGGCGCATCAGCCCGGCGAAGAACTACGCCGCCGGCCTTCAGCCGGGTGACCTGATGCGCGGAGGCGGCATCGGCGAGGTGCTGGCCTCGGGCTCAGACGATTTTGCCCCGGGTGATCTCGTGATGAGCGACCATTTCGGCTGGCAAGAGGTCACACGGATCCCCGCCGGCAGTGCCAGCCGGGTCGATGACAGCGAGGCCCCAGCCCAGGCAGCGCTCAGCTACCTGGGCATGCCGGGGCTGACCGCTTACTTCGCGCTCTTGCACACCGGCCGGCCGAAGGCGGGCGAGACGGTGTTGATCTCGGCCGCCTCGGGCGCGGTCGGGCAGATCGCGGGGCAGATCGCCCGGATCAAGGGGTTCGACCCGGTGGCCATTGCCGGAACCGATGCGAAGCTCGACTGGTGCCGGAGGCTCGGATACCGCGCCGGGGTGAACCACCGCACCACGCAGGATTTCGCGAGTGACGTGGCACGGGCCTGCCCGAACGGTGTGGACGTGTTCATCGACAACACCGCCGGACCTGCGCATGACGCGGCCATGGCGAACCTCAACACCTTCGGCCGGGTTGTCGTTGTGGGCACTATCGCACTGGCCGACCGTTTCGAGACGCCGGACATCGGCCCGCGCCACCTGCGCCAGACGATGATCAAGCGCGCGCGGATCGAGGGCTTCCTGCTCGACGATTTCGAGGCGGATTACGCCAAAGCGAAAGCCGAGTTGCTGGGCTGGCACAAGCAGGGCCTGCTGCAAACGCGCGAGGATGTGTCCGATGGGATGGCCTCGGTGCCGGAGGCCTTCACCCGGATGCTCCGCGGCGAGAATTTCGGCAAGCAGCTGGTCCGGCTGGGGTGAGGAAACGGGGATGAGCCGGGACGGCGACAGCCTATCCGCAGCTTCGGAACCTGGGCACCCAGACCCGGTGCATTCGCCACCCACTCCAGACAGGCGGCATGATGCGGCTCGGGCGCCCGGTGCACCTGCAGTGCCCGCGGGTGCCAACGGGCTCCTCTCGGCGCCCACCTTTCGAGACCCCGGCGCTGTGCGACGGAACTCTGCATGCTGCCAGAGCGCCAGAAGCGGCTGGTTTACGCCGGATCTGATCGAATTTGCGCAGCTCATGGTAGATGAAGGCTATAGCCATGGGATCAGTAGCGCAACGTTCTATGCCTGGAAGGCGAAGTTTGGCGGCATGGAGCCGTCGGAGGCAAAGCGTCTGAAGGCCCTCGAAGACGAGAACGGCAAGCTGAAGCGTCTGCTTGCCGAAG
>NZ_JAYRZN010000051.1:0-19168 GCF_041916475.1 Paenirhodobacter sp. | reverse complement strand
TCCCCGCCTCGCGGGTCTGGATCCCCTTGTTCTTCACATAAACCGCCGAGGCCGGATCCTCGCCCACCAGCACAACCGCCAGACCGGGCACCACGCCACGCGCCTTCAGAGCCGCAACATGCGCCCCCACACGCCCGCGAACACCCGCCGCAAAAGCCTTCCCGTCAATAATCGCCGCGCTCATGTCGCAGTGCCTTCCAGATGCTGCGCGGCGCCTTCCAGCGCATGCCAGAGCGAGCCCGCCAGCGTGCGCATGCCGATCAGCGCGAGCCTGTCCTCGGCGCGGCGGATCACGAAGACCGTCATGTGGTGCAGGCCGGTGCGGGCCGCCGAGCCCGGGCCGAAGCGGCCCAGATCGACATTCACCAGCTTTTCGCACAGCCGCTCGATCGGCGCGGCACCGGCCGAGGAGACCACCTCGAACGCGACGAAGCCGTCGGTCTGCTCCGTGACCGAGCAATCGGGCGCGGCGAGTTTCACCGCGCGGGCGAAATCCTCTTCAGCCCGGCCTTCGCCTTCGATCATCCATTGCCCTGGGCCGGTCCAGAAGGCGGCGACGCCATTTCCGGCGTGCCACAGCCCGGGGCCCGGCAGCGCAAGGCCCATCGGCACCGGCTGCGCGCTGCCGCGCCGCAGCGCGAGCGCGGCAAGGCCGAGGCCCGTATTCTCGGAGAGCGCGAGCGCGCCGATGTTCGTGATACGTGCGGACGTGCCGCCAAGCGCGGGGATCGGGGACAGGTCAGTCACGGAGACGTCCTCCTTCGGGATCGACGAAATGGGCGGAGACCACGCGCAGCGCGATCTGCTGGTTTTGCAAGGGGTTGGCGGCGGTGATCACCTCGCCCACACGGGCCGCACCATCCGCGAGGAAGCCCAGCCCGATCATCGAGCCGACATGCGGCGAGTAGCAGGCGGAGGTGATCCAGCCCTGATCGGTCTCGGTCTTCTGCTCGGCCCCTTGCGCGAAGAGATGCGACCCGGCCGTGACCGGCTGCGCCGGATCGACCGGCTGCAACCCCACAAGCACGCGGGTTTCCGCGAGCAGCCCTTCGCGCCGGCTCATCACCGCGCCGATCGCGTCCTTCTTCGCGGAGACCATCTTGCCCATGCCCAGCATCTGCGCCGTGGTCTGGCCGTTCAGCTCGTTGCCCGCAGCATGGCCCTTTTCGATGCGCAGGACGCCAAGCGCCTCGGTGCCGTAGGGGGTGGCGCCGAGATCGGCGCCCAGCTCGATCATCCGCGCCATCAGCGCATTGCCATAGCGCGCCGGCACCGCGATTTCATAGGCCAGTTCCCCGGAGAAGGAGATCCGGAACAGCCGCGCCCGCAGGCCACCGCAGACGGTGAGCTCGGAACAGGCCATGAAGGGGAAGGCCGCGTTCGACAGATCGAACCCGTCCACCACCCGTTCGAGCAGCTTGCGCGCATTGGGGCCCGCGACCGAGATCTGCGCCCAGGCGTCGGTCGTCGAAATCAGCTGCACGTCGAGCTCGGGCCAGAGGCACTGGCGGCAGAACTCCATGTGGCGATAGACGGGGCCCGCCTGCGCGGTGGTGGTGGTGACGACGTAGTGATCTTCGCCGAGCCGTGCGCAGGTGCCATCGTCATAGGCGTAGCCGTCCTCGCGCAGCATCAGGCCATAGCGCACCATGCCGACCTTCAGCGAGGCCATCGCATTGGCATAGACCCGGTTCAGGAATTCGCCCGCATCGGCGCCCTGCACATCGACCTTGCCGAGCGTGGTGACATCGCACAGCCCGACGCCCGCGCGGGTGGCAAGCACCTCGCGATCGACGGTTTCGCGCCAGCTCTTCTCACCCTTGCGGGGGAAATACTGGGCGCGCATCCACTGGCCCACCTCGACGAAGACGGCGCCTTGCGCCTGCGCCCAGCCATGCGTCGGCGTCAGCCGGCGGGGGCGGAACTGCGTGCCGGTATCGCCATTGCCCAGCGTCGAGAGCGCGACGCCGGTATAGGGCGGGCGGAAGATCGTGGTGCCGGTCTCGGGGATCGTCTTGCCGGTCAGCTCGGCCATCACCGCAAGCGCGGTGACATTCGCGGTCTTGCCCTGATCGGTCGCCATGCCGAGCGTCGTCCAGCGTTTCAGATGCTCGACGGGGCGCATGTTCTCCTGATGGGCCAGCTTGATGTCTTTCACGGTGACATCATTCTGGAAATCGACCCAGGCGCGGCCCTTGCCGGGCACATGCCAGAAGGCAGCCTGGCGCTGCGGCGCATCCTCGGCGCGCGGCAGATCGGGCAGGCCCGCGGTAATGCCAAGATCGGACAGCGCGGCCTGCGCGGCCGCGGCGCCCGAGGTGAGCGCGGCGGCGGTCGTTCCCCGTCCGGCGGCGGCGCCCGCGGCGGTGAGGCCCGGCACGGCGCCCGGCTCGGGCAGGAAGGCCTGAGCCGCGTCATCCCAGACCGGGCGGCCGCGATGATGCGAGGCGAGATGCACGTTCGGGTTCCAGCCGCCGGCGACACCGAGCGCGCCAACATCGAGCCAGCTCGTCTGCCCCGCGCGGGTGACGGCGATGCGCTGGAGCCCCAGCCGCCCCGTCGCGTCGCTGACGACCGCGCCGGCGAACAGCGGATATTGGCCAAGCGCCTTTGCATCGGCGCGGGTATCGATCACGCCCGCGATGGTGACGCCCTTTGCGGCGAGATCGAGCGCAGTGCGGTGGCCATCATCGCCGGAGGTGAAGATCGCCACGCTCTGCGCGGGGCTCACCGCCCAGCGGTTCGCATAGGCGCGCATCGCGCCCGCCAGCATGATGCCCGGGCGGTCGTTGTTGGCGAAGGGGATGTGGCGCTCGGTCGCGCCGGCGGCCAGCACGGTGCGCTTCGCCGTGATCCGCCAGAGCGTCTGGCGCACCGCAGTCCCCGGTGTGGCGAGATGGTCCGACACGCGCTCGACCGCGCCGAAGATGCCGTGGTCGAAGGCGCCGAAAACGGTGGTGCGGCGCATCACGCGCAGGTTCGGCAGGCTGGCGAATTCGGCCTCGACCGCGGCCACCCAATCCATCGCCGGCGCGTCGTTCAGCGCGTGGCTTTCCGCCATCAGCCGGCCGCCGAGGCGGAAATCCTCATCCGCGAGGATCACCTTCGCCCCCGCCCGCGCGGCGGTGAGCGCGGCGGCAAGGCCCGCGGCGCCCGCGCCGACGACGAGAAGGTCGCAGTGCAGGAAGCCCTTGTCGTAGCTGTCCGGGTCGGGAAGCATCGACAGGCTGCCAAGCCCTGCCGCCTTTCGGATCGCGGGTTCGTAGAGCTTTTCCCAGAACGCCTTCGGCCACATGAAGGTCTTGTAATAGAACGCCGCCGAGAAGAAGGGCGACATCAGGTCGTTCACCGCGAGGAAGTCGCGCTCAAGCGAGCCCACGCGGTTCTGGCTGTGCGCCACGAGCCCGTCGTAAAGCTCGGCCATGGTGGCGCGGGTATTCGGCTCCTGCCGCGCGCCGGTGCGCAGCTCGACCAGCGCGTTCGGCTCCTCCGAGCCCGCGGCGACCACGCCGCGCGGGCGGTGATACTTGAACGAACGGCCCATCAGCCGCACGTCATTGGCCAGCAGCGCCGAGGCGAGCGTATCGCCCGGATGGCCGAGGAAGGACTTGCCGTCGAAGGTGAAGCTCAGGCGTTTGGAGCGGTCGAGGAGACCACCGGAAAGACGGCTCATTTCGCGCCTCCCTTCTGCGCGAGCACAACGTCGCGGGCGAGCTCTGCGCCGAGGATTTCATGGGTCAGCGTGTTGCGGGTGACGATCAGCCAGCTGCGGTCGCCCTGCTCGTGAAACCACAGTTCACGGTGCACACCGGCCGGGTTGTCGCGCAGGTAGACGTGGCGGTTGAAGGCATCGAGCGCGCCCTCGGCCATGCCGTCGGGGCGATTGAGCAGCGATGCATCGCCGAGATAGGTGAACTCCTGCGCGTCGCGGGAGCCAAGGAGGGGATGGGGGATCAGCATGATCTTGCCTTGATATCCGGAATTCTGCGAGGGGGGGGGTCAGTGCAGGTTGGGCTGCGCGCCCATGCCCTTTTCGTCGATCACATAGCCGCGTTCGAACCGGTCGAGGCGCATGAAGCGCGCGGTCTCGTGCGGGCGGTCTGTGGCCAGGAGATGCGCGAAGCAATAGCCCGAGGCGGGCGTCGCCTTGAAGCCGCCATAGCACCAGCCGCCGTTGAAGTAGAGCCCGTCCACCGGCGTGCGGTCGATGATCGGCGAGCCGTCCATCGACATGTCCATAATCCCGCCCCAGACGCGCAGGAGCCGCGCGCGCCCGATCGCGGGCATCAGGGCGAGGCCGCCCTCTGCCACCTCCTCGATCACCGGAAGGTTGCCGCGCTGCGCGTAGGAATTGTAGCCGTCGATATCGCCGCCGAACACCAGCCCGCCCTTGTCCGACTGGCTGACGTAGAAATGGCCCGCACCAAAGGTGATGACGCCGTCGACGACGGGCTTCAGCCCCTCGCTCACGAAGGCCTGCAGTACATGGCTTTCGATCGGCAGGCGCATGCCGGCCATTTGCATCACCCGGCTCGAGGAGCCGGCAACGGCCACCCCGACCTTGCCCGCGCCGATGTAGCCGCGCGTGGTTTCCACGCCGAGCACCTTGCCGTTCTCGATGCGGAAGCCGGTGACCTCGCAATTCTGAATGATGTCGACGCCAAGCATATCGGCCCCGCGCGCATAGCCCCAGGCGACGCCGTCATGGCGCGCCGTCCCCGCGCGGCGCTGCAACAAGCCGCCCTTGATAGGGAAGCGCGCGTTGTCGAAGTTGAGCCAGGGATACATCGCCCGCACGTCGTCGCGGTCCAGAAGTTCGGCATCGGCGCCCGCGAGCAGCATGGCATTGCCGCGGCGGCGATAGGCATCGCGCTGGCCGTCGGTATGGATCAGGTTCAGGATCCCGCGCTGGCTGACCATCGCGTTGAAATTGAATTCCTGCTCCATGTTCTCCCAGAGCTTCATGGAGAATTCATAGAAGGGCTCGTTGCCCGGCAGCAGGTAGTTCGAGCGGATGATCGTGGTATTGCGCCCGATATTGCCGGAGCCGAGCCAGCCCTTTTCCAGCACCGCGATGCGCTTGCCCTGGAACACTTTCGCAAGGTGGTAAGCCGTCGAAAGCCCGCCGCCGCCACCGCCGATGATGATATAGTCATAGGCGGGCTGCGGCTCCGGGTTGCGCCACAGCGGCTTCCACCCGTGGTGGCCTGTCAGAGCCTCTTTGACGACGCGAAAAGCCGAATAACGCACGCCAGTCTACCTCGATCTGGTTGTTTCTCAGCTATTGTCTTGCGCGATATGGCGGGGCGCTGCTTTCCCGTGGCGGACATTCTCTTGACCGCCATGGCCGCGCCGCATAAATTCCCGCGTCACTCAGGATTGGCGCAACATGACAGGGCCATCGTCGTTCTCCATCGGCTTCGTTCTGACGCCGGATTATGCCTTGATGTCGCTTGCATCGGCCGTCGAGCCGCTGCGCGCGGCCAATCATCTGGCGCAGAAAACGCTCTATCGCTGCAGCTTCTATTCTGAGACCGGGGGCTTCATGCCATCGACCTCTGGCGGCGGGTTCTACACCGAGCCGTTGGCCCGCCTGACCAAGATCCCCGATCTCGTTCTCGTTGTCGCGGGTGGCAATCCGATGCTCTACGAAGACCCGGCGCTGGAGCAGATGCTGCGCGGCCTGGCGCAGCGCGGTGCCCATCTGGGCGGGATCTCGGGCGGCGCGGCGATCCTGGCCAAGGCTGGCCTCATGGCGGGGCGGCGCTTCACCGTTCACTGGGCCCACATCGACCCGCTGACGGAATATTCCGGCGATCTCCTGATTGAGCGCGCGCTCTATGTCATTGACCGCAATCGCTATACCTGCGCGGGGGGGGTGGCGGCGATGGACATGATGGGGGCGCTGATCGCGCGCGAGCACGGCGCGGCTTTTGCGCGCGAAGTCAGCGACTGGTTCCTCCATCCGAGGCTGAGGATGGCCGACGAACCGCAGCAGTTGAAGCTGGCGCAGCGCTTCGACCTGCATCATCCGGTGCTGGAGGCCGCGGTGGAGATGATGGCCAGCCATATCGCAGATCCCTTGTCGCCCGAGCAGCTGGCGACACTGGCAGGGTGCAGCCGGCGGCAGCTGCAGCGGCTGTTCTCGGATCAGTTCGAGATGTCGATGATGACGTTCTACCGCGATCTGCGGCTTGCCAAGGCCAGCGAGCTGCTGCAGCAGACGGCGCTTCCGCTGATCGAGATCTCGACGATAACCGGCTTCGCCAGCGTTTCACACTTCACCCGCTGCTTCAGCGCCAAATATGGAGTGCCGCCCGCCCAGAAAAGGCGCGCCGCGATGGCGACGGGAAGGCAGGCTATGGGCGAAAGAAAAGGCCCGCGCTGAACGCGCGATCCCTAACCTTCGTCGCTTTTCCCTTAGGCACCGCCACTTGCGCCGGCTGGAGCATCATGGGCGAGACGCGGTGCGGAGGGGTCCTGGTGACAGGCGACTGCATGGATTTCCGCGCAGATCGGCTCTGACCCCGGCCCCTGAACGAGCGGGCCAGGACGCCCGGGGGCGACGGCCGGCGCGTGGCATTGCGGGGCGTGCGGGCCGGTTGCGCAGCCTTCGAAGGGGCAGGGGATCGTCTGAAGGACCAACCGAAAGCGCGCGGGAGGCCCGGGAGCGGCGCCCGGCGCAGGAGCCTCTTCGCAAATACCGGGCGTATTTTGCGGCTATCGAAGGCATCGCGTCAGCTTTGCCGGACATGCTCGGCCGAAGGTCGGCGTGGCGGTGGATCTCAGCGCAGCGCGGGGGGCAGAGGCCTCGGTTCAGGCCGATGGCGCAGGCCGATCTGCGCAGCCCTTCCGATCGCCCGGTCCACCCGCGACGGTCATCTGGCACAGCGGGCGATCGGGCGCGGGTGCGTGGCCGTGCCCGTCGTGATGCCGCCCGGCGGCCCGAGACCCGGGGTGTGTGCGCAGACAACCGGCGGCTCCATCGCGGCCCCTCCTCCGGGACGGCTTCGAGGCCGCGGGTGATGGCGGGGCTAAAGGGGGACCGTCCCTGGCGCGCACCAATGGTGCCACAATGGCTCAGGCGGCGCAGGAAGGCCCCATCCAGCCGCACGGGGTGAACCGAGAGGTCCGCCTCGTGCGACATGCTGTGGGTCTGGAAATCCGCTCGAACCACGCCACGTCGGTGGCCCAGAGAGGCTACACGAGCTGTCGGTCCTCGGCGGGTCAAGGAACGCACCAGCGTTTACAAGGCCGGAGAAAGGCAGCGACTTCTGAACAATCACCCATCGCGCAATGGCCACGACCCCTGCCAAGACTTCACCCGCTCTGCACGCGGGGCCCCGCCAAACCGCGCGGTTGTGAATGTCATTCCCCGATGCGGGCCTTTACTCCGGCCCCGGTCGTTGAACGGGCATCTTGCAAGAGCGATGCATGGCTCAGCGCGCAGGGGCAGAGCGCCGCGCCTGTAAGCCGACCTGACGCTCACGGCTGCGGGCCCCGGGCCGCGCGGAGGATCTCCGGCACGGAAACCGCCAGCAGGACGGCGGCCGTCGCCGCAAACAGCCATGCGCCGATTGCCGCATAGACGAGCGTCCCGAGGACCCCGCCTGCGGCGAAGGTCAGGATCGTTGTGCCATGCAGCCGCAGCTTCGGCAGCGCCAGGCGCCGCGCGGCGGATCCGAAGAACAGCGAGGCGATCTCGATGCCGATATCGGTCGCCATGCCGGACACATGCGTCGTTCGGACCCGTGTTCTGGAAATCATCGTCGTGGTCGCGTTCTGCAGTCCCATCACGAAGCTCAGCGCCGCCGTGAACGGCAGATCTCCGTGCAGGTATCCTCCGCCGCCGAGGCCCAGCATCATCAACAGAAGCAGCAGCGCTTCCCCCAGGATCACCAGCGCGTAGATCGGGCGGGCCTGGGCCGTCTCGCCGAGATGGATGAGCCCGGCGGCGCAGCTGGCCCCGGTGACAAAACACCCGATCAGCGCCGCAAAGGCCGCCGAGCTTGCCCAGCTTCCCTGCGCGGCATGCTCTGCCAGAGCCGAGACGTTTCCCGTCATATTCGCCGAAAACAGGCCGGCAACCTGGAACCCTACGGCATTCAATGCGCCGGCCACGGCCGACATGATGGCCGCCAGCCCGAGGTCGATCCGCTCGTTCCGATCATCTCCGACATGTATGAGCACGACACATCTTCCTTCAGTCCTTGCGGCGACCTTGCGCCCGCATTCCGGCCGGGGCAAGCCCCGCGGGAAAATTGCGCCGGGCTGGGCCCATTGCGCCTTGAGCCCGACGGTGGTGCGTTGTGTCGGGGGAGGACCGGAAAATCCCTGCGTCGGGTCAAGCCGCTGGCAGTGTTCGCGGAGCCCGCGCTTTGTGGGCTTAGCGGCTGCGTTTCGGAAATATCTATCAGCTGGGCTTATACACAAGCCGTCGGGCTTCGCGTGTTCCGGCCGAGGTCGCTCCCGGTTTCTGCCCGGCGTGCGCGACGGACCAAGGGGGAGCTTCGTCGATGGGGCGGGTTGCGCGATGGGGCCTTGCGCGGAGCCGGTGCGGCTGCGCAGCGCCAGGCCCCGTGAGTGGCACAGGGCAGGCCAGCCGCGCCGGGAGTGGGGTGTTTCAGGTCTGCCGCCAGGGCTCGGGCGATCCAGGTGGCGGGCGTGAAGGTGTCAGGGGCATTCACGGGCGCAAACGTCGCGCATAGTTCAGCCCGGAAGCGGGGGCGATCGCTCCGCTCGCCGATAGGCAATCAAGCGGCCATCGCGGGTTCGTATCCGCGGCTGCGCGGTTGGTTCCCGCATACCGACAGCGGCACCCTATCAGGCGCAGGCCCGGTGCTCGGTGTCATCGTCTCATGATCGCCCGCGTGGCGTGGACCCGTCGCAGCGAATACGTCTGCTGCCGACGGGCCCTGGCCACTTCTCCCGGCGCTAGCTCACCGGCTTGATGCCGACGAAGCTGTATTTGCCATCCGGCCCGGTGACGAAGATGCCGCGATTGTTCCACTTGGGCTTAATGTCGGGTTGCTGCACGTCATAGAAGCCCTCGGAATTGTCCGACCATACGTCGACGCGGGCGCCTTCGATCGGGGTGCCATGCAGGTCGATCACGCGGCCCTCATAGAGGCAGGGATCGCCCTTGCCGTCGAGGCTGATGGTATCGCCCATCTTGCGCACCGGTGCGCCAGCGACGTGGAACGGGCCGAAGACGGTGTTTTCGGTCGCCCCCGGCGGGCGCCGGTTATTGATCGCATCGACCAGCATGGAGAAGCCGAGCGTATCGGAGAGAAGGATGAACTCCTGACGCTCCCCTGCCCGCGATGGTGCGCATCAGCGTGGTCTTGCCCGCGCCATTGGCCCCGATGATCGCGACACAGCCGCCCGCATCCAGCTGCATGTCGACGCCGAAGAGCGCCTGAAAATCTCCGTAATGGGCGGTCAGTCCGGCGACGGACAGAAGCGGTGTCTCGGTCATGCGTCGATCCCCAGATAGATTTCCTTGACCTCGGGCGAGGCCATCACCTCGTCCGGGGCGCCGATCATCAGCATCTTGCCGAAGTTGAGCACCATCAGCCGCTCGACCACCGAGGTCAGCGCGTGCAGCACATGTTCGATCCAGATGATGGCCACGCCTTCGGCGTGGATCTGCCGGATCGTCGCGACCAGCTCGACGCATTCGCCATCGGTCAGCCCGCCCGCAATCTCGTCGAGCAGGATCACCCGCGGCCGGGTGGCCATCGCGCGGGCGAGTTCGAGCCGTTTGCGGCTCAAAAGCGGCAGGCTGCCCGCGGGCTTCGTGGCGCTGGCCGCAAGCCCGGTCCGCAGAAGGACATCCATTCACAGCGCGGGCGCATCCTGGCCCGAGACATCGCCGCCGAAGCGCGCGGCCACCAGCAGGTTTTCATAGACCGAGAGATTCCCGAACGGCTGCGGGATCTGGAAGCTGCGCCCGATGCCACTCGCGCAGCGCTGCATCGTGCTTTCATGCGTCACGTCGCGCCCGTCGAGCAGGACCGAGCCCTCGTTCGGGCGCAGGTTGCCGGCGATGAGGTTGAACAGCGTCGATTTCCCGGCGCCGTTGGGGCCGATGATGCCGAGCGCCTCGCCGGAAGCGAGCTCGAAGCTGACATCGTCGGTCACCTTGAGTGCGCCGAAGCTCTTCGACACGTTTTTGAGGGACATAATGGCCATCTGCGTCGTGGCACCCCGAGAGACCGGGGCGCCCCTCCCTTAGCCGAGCAGCTCGAGAGACCCGCCAAGCGGAATCTCGGGCGCGTTGCCATTCTCGACGATCACAAGCTCGAAGCTGCCGTCATCCTTGCGCCGCCACTGGCCGCCCACGAGCGGGGTCTTGGCCACGTTCTTGCGGGCGAACTCGGGCACATTGTCCTTGCCCCAGCCGACATTCCCCACGACGGCATCGAGCGAGGTCGCCGCGATCGCCTCGGCCAGTGTATCGGCATCGGTCGGATCGTCTGCGCGCTTTATCGCATCTGCGGCCAGCTCGAAGAGCGCGTGGGTGAAGCCCACGGGCTGCGTCCATTGCCGCTTCGCGGCTTCCGAGAATTTGCCGGCCAGATCTGCGGCGCTGTCCCCGGTGAGCGAGGATTTATAGGGGAATGCGGGCGACCAGTACAGCTCGCAGCTCAGGTTGTGCCCCAGATCTCCGAGCGCAGCCACGCTTTCGGGGAACAGGAGTGCCTTGGCGATCGAGACGAACTTGGGGGTGAAGCCCTGCTGCCTGGCCTGGGTCCAGAAAGTGGTGAAATCCGGCGGGATCGGGATGCCGGTGACGATCTCGCATCCGGCGCGTTTGAAGACATTGATCTGCGCCGAAAAATCGTCGCTCAGGTTCTGATAGCGCCCGGCATCGGTCAGCGCGAACCCGGCCGCGGCCGCCGCGCGCGGCATGCCCACGTCCGAAGCCCAGGCATTGCCGTCGCCGTCGTTCGGCCAGAGCGCGCCAACCTTGCGGTTCGTCTGCGCGCTCTCCCACATCCGCAGGAAGGCGCCGACGTTGTCCTCCAGCCCCCAGAAGGCATGATAGACATAGTCGAAGGGCTGCCAGCTGCCCGGATCGCCGGGGTTGCCCTGCTGCCCGATGAACCACGGCTGCCACGGCGCCACCGACGAGATCACCGGGATCGCCTCGGCTTCGGCGATGGTACAGACCGGGTTCGTCGTTTCGGGGGTGGAGGCCAGGAGGATCAGGTTGACCTCGTTGCGCGTGATCAGCTCGCGCGCCACTTCGGCCGCACGGTTCGGGTTCGACTGGCTGTCCTTGACGATAACCTCGACATCGAGGCCCTGCGAGCGCGCCACGTCCAGAAATTGCGCCGTCATGAAATTGTCGGCTTCGGAAAAGGCGCTGAGCGGCCCCGATTGCGGGGTGACATAGCCGATACGGATTTTTCCGGTGCCGCCGATCGCGGGCAGCGCCAGGCCGCTTGCCGCCAGTGCCGCGCCGCTCTTCAGAAGATGTCGTCTCGTGAACATGGCTCTCCTCCCTTGCCTGTTCGGGTGACTTACTCGGGCCTGGCTCCCTCCCAGGCCCGTTGCAGCAGCGCGCGGATGCCATCGCGTTCGACGGGGCGCGGATTCCAGTAGGGGTTCTGCACCGCGATATCGGCGGCCCGATCCAGGTCTGTCTCCCGAAGACCCAAGTCGCGCAGCGCCCGCGGCGCGCCGATCGCAGCGGAGAAATCGTAAAGCCCGCCGCCCAGATCCCTGCCGAACAGCGCGTGCGCCGGGGCGAGCGCGGCCGCCGCTGCCGCGGCGTTGAACGCAGCGGTATGGGGCAGCATGATCGCGTGCGTTTCGGCATGGGGCAGATCGAAACAGCCGCCCAGCGCATGGCACAGCTTGTGATGCAGCGACATGCCGACGGTGCCCAGAACCGTGCCGCACAGCCACGCGCCATAGAGCGCCGCCGCGCGGGCCTCCGGGTTGCGCGGATCCGCCACGATCACCGGCAGCGCCGATTGCGGCGCGCGGATCGATGGCCGCCCGGTGGATGCCGTTGCCCGCGCCGCCTATGACGAAGCGACCGAGGCTGCCGCACGGCTGGAGGCGTTGGGCGTCACCGTCGACAAGGTCGAGGACGAAACCACCGATACCCCGGATTCTTGCTTTCCGAACAACTGGTTCTCGACCCATTCCGGCGGCCATGTCGCGATCTATCCGATGTATTCGCCGAACCGTCGGCGTGAACGCCGCAGCGACGTGATCGAGATGCTCAAGCATCGCTACCGGGTACAGGATGTCATCGATTATTCCGGCCTGGAGCAGGACGATGTGTTCCTCGAAGGCACGGGCGCGATGGTGCTCGACCATATCGAGCGGGTCGCCTATGCCGCGCGGTCGAACCGCACGAACGAGGTCGCTCTCGAGCGGTTCTGTACGCATTTCAATTATGAGCCGGTGGTCTTCGACGCATGCGACGGTGCGGGGACGCCTGTCTATCACACCAACGTTCTGATGTGCATCGGGACGCGTTTCGTGATGATCGGCCTCGATACGATCCGTGTGCCGGCGCGCCGGGCGGAAATTGCGCAGCGTCTGGCCGACGGCGGGCGGGATCTGGTCGAGCTGACGCATGAGCAGATCGCGGAATTCGCCGGGAATGCCATCGAGTTGACCGGCACGTGCGGCTCTGTGCTGGCCTTGTCGGCCCGTGCATGGGCGGCATTGCGCCCCGCGCAGAAGGCCGTTCTGGAAAGCCATGCGACCATCGCGCCGCTGTCGATCCCGACGATCGAGCGGGCCGGGGGATCGGTGCGCTGCATGCTGGCGGGGGTTCATCTTGCGGCGCGGCCGGGGTGCTGAGCCTATGGGCTTCCGGCTGCGGGGCCTAAGCTATTGATGCGCCGGTGCGTGATCGGCGCCCGACAGGATGGATCATGCCCCGGCGGCCCGCCGCTGCACAATCGGCACCGCCGAATGTTCTGGTTGTGCCGAGGCTCTCTGAGCCAGATATGCGAAGCCGCCGGCCCGGGAGCGGCCCTGCCGGGTGATGGCCCGGCAGGATGCTCTATCACATCCCTCTTGCTTTCCAGCTGCGCGCCAATCGTCTCCCGGACGGGCCAGATGCCGGGCACAAGCAACGCAGACCTGCGACGCGCCCGCCCATCAGGGAGGCGCAAGCGATGATTGGCTTGGCCTATTCGGCTTCCGCCAGCAAACGCTCGAAATCCTGCAGCGCACTTCCTGGTACGGGCCGCCGTTGCAGGCGGGAGCCGGTCCCGGCCGAGACAGGAAACAGCCGCCGTCAGGGTTGTGCAGGCCAGGAACCTTCAAGTTCTCTCGTGAGCGGGCCATGCTATGAGACCCTAGCTGTGGTACGAAGCCATGGAACAGTGAACGCTCAATTTGTTCGCCACGGCATTGTTTCAGAAGCCATCGCTTGATCGATGAGCCCCCTTTCGCCTTTGATTTCATTCCAGGCGTTCGATCCGGGCGGTGCTGCCGCATTGAATCGGTTTATCAGCGCCACACGCATGTGGATTTCGGCGGTCTGATGGTCGGGATCACATGATGCAATCCCCTCAACGCAGGCGTTTAGGCATCGCATCTGTGCCTCGATCCGGCTTCGAACGTGATAGCCGCTCCATCGCTTCTGGATGGTTCGGCCCAGGCGTTGGGGCGCGCCAAGGGTTTCACTGCGGGCGCTGTCGGCCGGGCAATCTTCCTTCCATCGTCGCCCGTTCTTGCGCAGGAGAATGACAGCTTTACCACCGCGCTCCAAAATCGCAGTGTGCCAGCGGCGCATGCCGAAGGCGCCGTCTCCGATGACGGAGCCGATCTGCTCTTCGGGCGAGATCTGGTCCGGCCGCTACGGCCGAACGGAGCTCTTGCCCGGGTCGCTGAAGGGGAATCCCACTGCACAGATGCCACCGGTGGCGGTGTCCATGGCCAAATGGACCTTGCAGTATCGGCGTCGGTGATGCGTGCCGTGTTTGCATTCGAGCCACTCCCCATTGCCCGGAAACGTGCCCCCCGTGCTCTCCATCCGTAGGTTTGGCGGACCTGGCGCACGGCGCTGCGTGATCCTGCCTCCCATGGTTTTTTGCTTGCGGCTCAGGGCGGAAAAGCCCGGAGCGGGCCAGTCGAGCCGTCGACACGATAGCCGCCCCCATCCCTGACGCTTGTCGAAGCGGCAGCCCGAACAGAACCTATACCATCAGGCAGAACTGGATCGCGGCATCGCGGCCCAGAGGTGCACGACCCGTGCGCCCGGCCTTCGGCGCGAGGTCCAACAAGATCAGGAGAGACCCACGCCGTTACAAAGCTCCGTTATGGGGTTTCCAATCGTCGTGCGCGAACGGGCAGCGTCAGGCTTGCTCAGCCATCGCGATGAACCGCGGGGCTTCGTCAGGCAAATCCTGAGCAGAACGGAATGCTGAAAATACGTCGATCCGCCGCGCCATCATGATCCGTTGCCCAGCCTTGGGGACGGCCGCGACAGCAGCCGCAGCCTGAAGACATCAGAGAAAGGGAGGCATCAGACTCAATTTGCATTGGCGCAACACGGCCGTCCTGAGGTGCGCTTTTGTGTGTCCGGCCCCGCGTTTCGCGCTGGTGCACCGGGACCAGGGGGGGGCGCGCAGGCGCTTATCGGTGTTTGATGGCCCGGCGGGCGCCTGCGTTCTGTGGGCGTCGCCATAGCGCCGGCTTGTGCTGTGCGACGGCGTGCACGGAAGATGCAGCCGATCGGGCATGAGGCTGGGCCCAGCGGATCGGGCGGCGCTGGAAAGGCCAGCTTGCGCGACCGATCCTGCTGTCCTATAAAATCGACATGGCTGATCAATCTGAAGCGGAAACCGGCTGGCGCGGCTCCTATGAAGGCTGGCTCGAGGCGGCTTACGAGGCGCTGGTTGAAAATGGCATTGATGCGGTCAAGATCCTGCCGTTGGCCAACCGGCTCAAGCTCTCCCGAACCAGCTTTTACTGGCATTTCAAGGATCGTGAGACGCTCCTCGAGGCTCTGGCCAGCCGTTGGGACAAGCGCACGACCGAGCCTCTTGTTGCCGCAGCCTCAAGCTATGCCGAAACCGAGGCCGAGGCGCTCCTGAACGTGATCGGGTGCTTCCTGCGCGCGGACACATTCGATGACCGGCTCGAATTTGCGGTGCGAAGCTGGGCGCTGCAGGATGATGGCATCATGGAGCGGGTCCGGGCGGCGGATGCCCTGCGCCTTGCCGCGCTGAGCGCGCTGCTGTGCAAATGGGGGCATGCGCCGATCGACGCCGATGTGCGTGCCCGCACGATTTACCTCGCCCAGATCGGCTATATCTCGATGCAGGCGCGCGAGCCGCTTGCGGTTCGCATGGCGCGGATCCCGAATTACGTCGAGATTTATAGTGGTGGCCACGCACCCGAACCGCGCGAACTGGCCCGGTTCTACGCGCAGCAAGGCTATACTCCCGAAAGCTGATCCGCGTACCCGATCCGAAGCCATCACGGGGCCACACGGCTGCATGGCGCGCGGATCCTGCGGGGGGGCATGTGTCGGGCGCGCGCCACGGTCCTGCGTCCGGCAGTCATTTTTGATCTGAGAGAACGTGCGGGGGTTTCCCGGCGCGTGGCCCTAGCGGGGAACAGAGCTCGGCTGCAGGTCGCGACGCCCGGGCAGATGGCGCCCCTCCCGCTTGCGCCGGGACTGGCGATCATTGCCGCCGTATGCCCAGAGCGAAACGCGCGCTGCCCCATGGGGCGCGGCGACCGATGAAACTCGGAGAAACCGGGCGCACAGTGGCAATCCGGCCTTGGTGAAGGGGGCAGGCAAACGTCGGTGGCTTCGCCTGTGCGGCTGGCGCTGTCCGGGGCGGCTCCGATTGCGGCGCAGGCTGCCCCACAGGAAGGCGCGCGGGCTTCGGGCTTCTGTCAGGAGGCGCGGTGGCTGTCGGCTCTGGCCCGCAGCGCAGCGAGAACCGCCGGAGCGACGGCGACCGTAGCGGCGTCGGGCCGGGCCCCGCTTCCGGGCACATGCACTCCGAGCGCGGCGAGGCGGGCGAGCTGATCGGCGAGGCGCGAGCAGAAGCCCGGCGCCGCAGCCTCGGCATCGATTGCGATGACCGTCATCGTTGCACCCGGGGGGCTTCCGGTTTCCAGAAAATGGCCGGCGTCGAGCGACCAATTGCCGCCGCTCAGCCCGGCGGCGAGGATTTCGACCATCAGCGCGATATTGGCGCCCTTGTAGCCGCCGGCGGGCAGGAGCGCACCCCGGCGCGCGGCGGCAGGGTCCGTCGTCGGGCGGCCTTCGGCGTCCACGGCCCAGCCCTCGGGGATGGCGCTGCCGGTGGCTTCCGCGCGCAGTATCGAAACGAAAGCCGTCGCGCTGCTGGCCTGATCGATCACGAGAGGCGGCCCGGGCGGGGGCAGGGGGGCCGCGAAGGCCAGCGGATTGGTGGAGAAAACTGCCCCGCTCGCCGGGTTTGCGGCCATCAGCGGATGCGCGTTGCACGCGGCAATCCCCAGCAGCCCGGCCTGTGCCAGGCGCCGCACATAATAGCCAAGCTCCCCGGCCGGATAGATATTCCTTTGCACCAGCAGCGCCATGCCAAGCTGATGCGCCCGCTCCGCCAGCCTGTCGAACGCGCTGTCGAACCCGAGCTGGGCAATGCCGTGGCCGCCGTCGACCGACAGCATCGTGGGCGCGGGCTGCGAGATTTCCGGCATCGCATCGCCGCGGATCCGGCCCGCCAGCAGGCTGTCGAGGTGGTCCAGCAGATGGGGCAGGCCGACCTCGGGCCGCCCGGCCAGATGCGCAGACAGGCTGGCCGCGACCAGCGCCTCGGCCATGGCGGCGCTCGCCCCACAGGCCCGGCATGCGCGCAGAGCAAGGCTGCGGATCTCGGAAACGGGCAGGGGGATCAGATCATCCGGCATTTCGGTCTTGTCTCCTCACAAGGCGAGCGCCAGCTTGCGCCCCTCGTGGAACGCATAAGGGGCCTGCCGCGGCGCGACGCAATCGCCGATCCGGTGGAGCGTCTTGCCCGGGATCCGCTCAGGGAACGGGTCGAAGGCCGCGTTCGTCGTCGCCATCACCAGCCCCGAGGCAGGCAGCCGATGCTCCTGCCCCGCCAGCATGCTGCGCAAGGTTGCCCCATCGCCGTGCCAATGCGTGATCACATGCTCGGTCAGCATCCTTGTGCCAAGCTGCGCCAGCCGCGCGCGGGCTGGGCCATCCGCCGATGTCCGGCCAAGCTCCTTGCCGACGAGGGCGTCTGGCGTCACCAGCGTCACCGCATGGCCCTGCTCGGCGAGGGCCCAGGCCGTCCCGACCCCGCGCCAGTTGCCGCCCTCGTCCAGCACGATCACCGCATCCCCGAGCCGCGCCTCGCGCCGCATCGCATCTTCGGCGGACCAGACATGGCCATTCTCAAGGCCGGGGAGCTCCTGTGCGGCCGGAAGCCAGCGCTGCCGCGCCGCCGGATCGGGCAGCGATCCGGTCGCGATCACGACCGTCTGCGTGGGATGCGCGGCAATGTCGTCCTCATCGAAGAAGGTGTTGAGCCGCAGCCGGACCCCGAGCCGCGTGAACTGCCGCTCATACCAGTCGAGGAGCTCGAGCACCTGCCCGCGGCGCGGCTGCATCCCGGCCAGGGGGAACTGGCCGCCGATCCGCGGGGCCGCCTCGACGATCTCGACCCTGTGGCCGCGCTCGGCCGCGGCCCGGGCCGCCTCCAGCCCGGCGGGGCCCGCGCCGATCACCAGCACCGCGCGCGGAGTGGCGGCGGGGGTGAAGCGATCCCCGCCCCATTCCCATTCCCGCCCGGCGGAAGGATTGATGAGGCAGGAGATCCAGTAGTCGCGCGACCGCCGCCCCCAGCACATCTGGTTGCACGAGATGCAGCCGCGCACATCCTCGGCGCGGCCCTCGGCGGTCTTGCGCGCCAGATGCGGGTCCGCGATCTGGCCTCGTACGATGGAGACGAGGTCCGCCTGTCCCGAGGCGATCACCGCTTCTGCGTTTTCCGGCGTGCGGATATGCGCCTCCGACGTGATTTTCGCATGGCGGACCGCGCCCTTCAGGATCTCTGTCACCGGTGCGGTCAGCTTTTCGCCATAGAGGAACGTCGGCATCAGCCGCTCGAAATCCAGATAGCCGCCATGGCCGCAGGTGACATAGTCGATCTCGCCGCCCGCGTCATGCAGGGCGACGATCTCGGCAAGGCTTTCGACCGAAAGCGTGACGTCATAGGCGTCCGAGGTGGAAACGGCGAGACCAATGATGAAATCCTCGCCGCAGGCGCGGCGGATGCCCTCGACGATCCGCCGTGAGATCCGGGTGCGGTTGGCAAGGCTGCCGCCCCAGTCGTCGTCGCGGTGGTTCGACCAGGGCGTCCAGAATTGCTCGAGCAGCGATTGATAGGCCGCCCAGATCTCCACCCCCTGGAAGCCCGCCTTCTGGCAGCGGATCGCGGCCGAGACATGGGCCGCGATGATCTCCGCGATCTCTGCCGTGGTCATCCGGTGCGAGCCATCGCTGTCGTGATAGCTGACCCGTCCCGAGGGCGACCAGTGCGGCGCAAAGCTCAGGTCTGAATCGCCATGTGTGCCCAGATGATAGAGCTGCTGCAAGATCACCGCCCCTTCCGCGCGCACGGGTTCGGTGATCTTGCGGAACGGGGCGATCACCGCATCGGTTCCGGGCAGGTAGTTGCCGCGGGTCAGGACGGTGGTGCGGGGCACTGGCATCGGCTCGCACACGATCATTCCCACCCCCCCGATCGCGCGCTCCAGCAGATAGTCGCGGGTGCGCGCGCCCGGGAGCCCCTGTTCGGCCATGTTGTTGGTATGCGCGCCGAAAACGATCCGGTTGCGCAGGGTGTGGCCGCGCAGGGTCAGGGGAGACGCGAGGTGGCTATGGTCTGGCATGGCTTCCGGCGATGGAGCGGCCTGCGCAGGCGCAGACGCTGGAAAAAGGCAGCTTGCAGCGCGGGTCGGAAGGCCGGGACGGACCCCGGCCGCCGAGGTGGTTGTGGCGCGGAGAGGGCGGATTGCCCGCTCACGGCTCCGGGCGGGCGCGCCGCGTTTTCAGAGCTTCTGCGTGAGCTCCGGGACGGCGGTGAAGAGGTCTGCGACGAGGCCGAAATCGGCGACCTGGAAGATCGGCGCCTCTTCGTCCTTGTTGATCGCGACGATGACCTTGCTGTCCTTCATG
>NZ_JAYRZN010000050.1:0-19683 GCF_041916475.1 Paenirhodobacter sp. | reverse complement strand
CCGGCAAAAGCCGAGCCCAACTTCTACGCCGCTATGGACGCTGAACCCATGGCCGCGTAACTCACGAAAATCCGCCACCGGAAAAACCCGGAGGGGTTCAGGGTGTGGGCTCAGGCGTAAACCGCAGGCTCCCGCCCGGCCCGCGCGATCAGCCGCAGCCCCGCCGCCCGCGCCTGCTCCACCGCCAGCGCGGTCGGCGCCGAGGGCGCGATCAGGCAAGCGGCACCGGCCATCACGGCCTTCTGCACCAGATCCACGGACACGCGCGAGGTCATCACCACCGCACCCGCGCCGAGATCCGCCCCCGCCCGCACCAGCGCGCCCACCAGCTTGTCGAGCGCATTGTGCCGCCCGACATCCTCGCGCACGGCGATGAGCCCCTGCGCCTCGGTCCAGAACCCCGCCGCATGCGTGGCCCGGCAAGCATCCTTCAGCACCTGCCCCGCGCGCAGGTCGTCGAGGGCCCGCGGGGGGGGGGCCGGCGGGCCCCCCCCGGGCCCCCCCCCCCCCCCCCGCCGCGCCCGCGGGCGCCCGCGTCAGCGGGCGCAAAGCCTGCTCCAGGCTGTCGATGCCGCACAGCCCGCAGCCCACCGGCCCCGCCATCAGCCGCCGCCGCTCCCGGAACCGCGCCCCGGCCGGCGCCGCAAGCCAACCGCGCACCTCATGGCCCTTCGGCTGGCGCAGCACGTCGCAATCGCCCAGCTCCCCGGGGCCGGAGATCAGCCCCTCGGTCAGCGCGAAGCCCAGGTGAAAATCCTCCAGATCGCCCGGCGTCGCCATCATCACCGCTTGCGTTACGCCGTCATACACCAGCGCCACCGGCACCTCTTCGGGCAGGATCTCGGTTCCGCCCCCGGGTAGGGTGACGGCAATCGCTCCGGGCGGCAGGGACATGGCGGGCTCCTTCTGTGGCGCCGGGACCTTGGCGCCGTTTGCCGGCAAAGTCGAGCCACCCTTGCCCGCGCCCGCGCCGCCGCCTACATCGGAGACATGGATTTCCGCAGCCTCCTCCCCGCCCCGTTCCTGCGTCGCCCCGCGCGCGTCGCGCTCCTCCGCCTGCAGGGCACGATCGGGGCCGGCCGGCCGGGCGCCGCGGCCCTGTCGGATGCGGGGCTCGCGCCGGTGATCGAGCGCGCCTTCGCCAAGGGCAAGCCAAGCGCCGTCGCCCTCCTGATAAACTCGCCCGGCGGCTCGCCCGTCCAGTCCGCGCTCATCGCCGCCCGGATCCGGCGGCTCGCGGACGAAAAAAAGATCCCCGTCCATGCCTTCGTGGAGGATGTGGCGGCCTCGGGCGGCTACTGGCTCGCCTGCGCCGCCGATGACATCCGCGCCGATGCGACCTCGGTCGTGGGCTCGATCGGGGTGATTTCCGCAGGTTTCGGCCTCGATGGCTTCATCACCCGCCACGGGATCGAGCGGCGCGTGCATACCGCAGGCGGCTCGAAGAGCTTCCTCGACCCGTTCCGCCCGGAAAAGCCCGAGGATGTCGCGCGGCTGACCCGGCTCCTCGAAGACATGCATGTCACCTTCAAGGCCTGGGTGACGGAGCGGCGCGGCCCGCGCCTGAGCCGCGACGACCTTTTCACCGGCGACATCTGGACCGGGCGGCAGGCGCTGGAAACCGGGTTGATCGACGGGCTCGGCCATGCCGTGCCCACGCTGAAGGAAATTTACGGCGCGAAGGTCCGGCTCGTGCCGCATGGCCCGCGCCGCAGCCTGCTGCGCCGGTTCGGGGCCGAAACCCTCGGCGCCGCGCTCGAGACCGTGGAGGAGCGCGCCCTCTGGGCCCGCTACGGTCTCTGATGCTGATCAAGATCATGATCCTGTTCCTGGCGGCGATGGCCGGGCTCGCCATGCTGGCGCGGTTCTGGTTCCCGCAGGCGCGGCGCCGCATGGGGCTGCGCTGCACCGCCTGCGGGCGGCCACGGATCGGCCCCGGCCCCTGCCCCTGCGGCCGACAGAACAAGCCCTAAGGAGGAGACATGCCCCGCGCATTGGTGACCGGAGCCGCAAAACGCCTGGGCCGGGAGATGGCCCTGAACCTGGCCGCGCGCGGCCATGACGTGGCGGTGCATTGCCACGGCTCGGCGCAGGAGGCCGAGGAAACGGCCGCAGAGATCCGCGCGCTCGGGCGGCAGGCTGCGGTCCTGCAGGGGGACCTGCTCGACGAAGCGGAAACGACAGCGCTGGTCGGGCGCGCGGCGGAGGCGCTCGGCGGGCCGCTCGACGTCTTGGTGAACAACGCCTCGATCTTTGAGTACGACAACATCCACACCGCCAGCCGCAGCAGCTGGGACCGGCACATGGGCTCGAACCTGCGTGCGCCCTTCGTGCTGATCCAGGAATTCGCCCGCCAGGCGCCGAAGGCAGAGCGCGGCAGCGGCCAGCCGCGCGCCCGTGCGCTGGTGGTGAACATGGTCGATCAGCGGGTGCTGAAACCGACACCGGAATTCATGACCTACAGCCTCGCGAAGGCCGCGCTCTGGTCGCTGACCCGGACGGCGGCGCAGGCGCTGGCCCCGGATATCCGGGTCAATGCGATCGGCCCCGGGCCCACGCTGCAAGGCACGCGCCAGACCGAAAGCCACTTCACCCGGCAGCGCGCAGCGACAATTCTGGAGCGCGGCGCCGACCCGCAGGAGATCTGCGCGGCGCTTAACTATTTGCTCGATGCCGTGTCGGTAACAGGACAGCTCCTGTGCGTGGATGGCGGCCAGCATCTGGGCTGGAAAACCCCCGATGTTCTGGGCCCGGAGTGAGCCGCGGACCGTCCACGAGGCGGAGACGCGACAAGTTGTCCACCTGCCTTGGGGCCGTTGCAAAACCTTTACGATTCTTCCAATGGATTCAGGGGTTTGTTGCGGATATAAAAATTTATATCTAAAAAACAACAGCTTAGAAAAACGCCCAAAAATTGGGCCGGGTAACGAAACCGCCAGAATCCAAGGGAAAATCCGCTCTCCCCAAAACTTGCCAACAGAGTTATCCACAGAAACGGTGGACTCCTTTGGCCTTGAACTCACCGCAGCAAGATTGCAGCGCCGCCGGCAGAATCAGAAGATTAACAATGTGTGAATCCGACAGCCCCCCGACACCAGATGATACCGCGCCGAAGCGGCTGCGGGGGCATGCGCTGATCGCGGATTACGTCAGCCGGCTGGACAGCTCGCCCGGGGTCTACCGGATGCTGAACGACAAGCAGGAGGTCCTTTATGTCGGCAAGGCGCGCAACCTGAAGGCGCGGGTGTCGAACTATGCGCGCGGCACCGGCCATTCGGCGCGGATCGCGCGGATGATCCATGAAACCGCCTATATGATGTTCCTGACCACGCGCACGGAGACCGAGGCGCTGCTGCTGGAGCAGAACCTGATCAAGCAGCTGAAGCCGCGCTACAACGTGTTGCTGCGCGATGACAAGAGCTTCCCCTATATCCTGATCGACAAGACCCACCCCTTCCCGGAGATCCGCAAGCATCGCGGCGCGCGCACGGTGAAGGGCGCCTATTTCGGCCCCTTCGCCAGCGCCTCCGCGGTGAACCGGACGCTCAATCATCTGGAGCGTGTGTTCCAGCTGCGCAATTGTTCGGACGCGATGTTCGCGAGCCGCACCCGGCCCTGCCTGCAATATCAGATCAAGCGCTGCTCGGCGCCCTGCGTGGGCAAGATCGGCGAGGAGGAGTACCGGCGCACCGTGGACGATGCCGAGCGCTTCCTGCAGGGCAAGACCACAGCGATCCAGAAGGAGCTGGCCGAGGAGATGATGGCCGCCGCAGGCGAGATGGAATTCGAGCGCGCCGCCGCCCTGCGCGACCGGATCCAAGCGTTGACGACGGTGCAACAATCCCAGGGGATCAACCCGCGCGGCGTGGCCGAGGCGGATGTGATCGCGGTGCATATGGAGGGCGGGCAGGCCTGTGTGCAGGTGTTCTTCATCCGCGCACATCAGAGCTGGGGCAACCACGATTTCTACCCGCGCACCGGATCGGGCGCGGAGGAGGCGGAGATCCTGGAGGCCTTCCTCGGACAGTTCTATGACACGAAGGAGCCGCCGCGGCTGATCCTGCTCAGCCATGAGATCGAGGACCTCGATCTGATGCAGGAGGCGCTGGCGGGCAAGGCCGGGCACCGGGTGGAGATCGCGGTGCCGCAGCGCGGCGAGAAGGCCGAGCTGGTGGAGAATGCGCTGCGCAACGCGCGCGAGAGCCTCGGGCGGCGGATGTCGGAATCGGCGGCCACGGCGCGGCTGCTGAAGGGGGTGGCGGAGGCTTTCGGCCTCGCGGCGCCGCCCGCGCGGATCGAGGTCTATGACAACTCGCATATCCAGGGCAGCAATGCCGTGGGCGGGATGATCGTCGCGGGGCCCGATGGCTTCCTGAAGAGCCAGTACCGCAAATGGAACATCCGCGGCGACGAGCTGACCCCGGGCGACGATTTCGGGATGATGAAGGAGGTGCTGACCCGCCGCTTCGCCCGCCTGCTGAAGGAGGACCCGGAGCGCAGGGGCGACACCTGGCCCGAGCTTTTGCTGATCGACGGCGGCGCCGGGCAGGTCTCGGCGGTACAGGAGATCATGGAGCGGATGGGCGTGACCGATATCCCGATGGTCGGCGTGGCCAAGGGGATCGACCGCGATCAGGGCAAAGAGGAATTCCACCGCACCGGCCAGCGGCCCTTCGCGCTGCCGCGCCAGGACCCGGTGCTGTATTACATCCAGCGCCTGCGCGACGAAGCGCACCGCTGGGCCATCGGCGCGCACCGGGCGAAACGGGCGAAATCGCAGATGGCCAACCCGCTGGACGAGATCCCGGGCATCGGCGCCACCCGCAAGCGCGCACTGCTGAGCCATTTCGGATCGGCCAAGGCCGTGAGCCGCGCCGGGATCACAGACCTGATGGAGGCGCCCGGGATTTCGGCCGCGATGGCGGAGACGATCTGGAACTACTTCAACGAGAAGGGATGAGGCGCTCCAGCACGGCACGCAGGCGCGGCTCGGCGCCATAGGCCACGGCCGCGGTGAGCGCGCAGCTCGCGAGCACGATCGCGGCGCCGAGCCAGGGGTCGCGCCAGGCGCTGCCGCCTTCGGCGCGCAGGCCATAGCTGCTGAACAGCACCATCACCGGCCAGTGCAGGAGGTAGAGCGGATAGGAGAGCACCCCGAGCGGCCGGCACAGCGCCTGCGGCGCGGGCAGGCGCAGCGCGGCCAGCACGCCCGCGGGCATGATCAGCGCGATCCAGAGGAAGCGCAGCAGGTCGCTCTCGGGCAGGGCCGGGAACAGCATCGCCAGCACCACCGCGCCCCAGCCCGGATGCGGCAGATGCGCCTCGAGCCGCCAGATGAGCACGCCGAGCCCGAAGCCGAACCAGAACCGCGCAGCCCCCCCGGCGAGGCGCGCGTAATTCACCCCGAGCTCCACCGTGCCCGCGGCGCGGCTGCCCAGCACATAGCCGAGGAGCGCAAGCCCGACCGTGGCCGCGAGCCAGCGCGTGGGCAGGCGCGGCACCAGCAGCGCAAAGGCCAGATTGCCCCAGATTTCGAAGAACAGCGACCAGGCGGGCGGGTTCAACGGAAACGGCCCGTCCGCGCCGCGCACCAGCGCCTCGGGCAGCATGGCGGCCTGCGAGACGAGCGCCGAAAGCGCATAGCCCGCCCCCATCCGCTTCTCGGGCAGCACCAGCATCACCGCGACCCCCAGGAGGCCCCCGATCGCATAGACCGGATAGAGCCTGATCACCCGCCTGCGGAAGAAGGCCGCAACGCCCATACCAGCGCGCAGGCGCTCCTCATAGGTCATGGCGATGACGAGGCCGCTCATCACGAAGAACAGATCCACGGCGAGATAGCCGTTCGCCACCGGCAGCGCATCGCCGAAGAAGTGCCGCAGGTGATAGAGCACGACGACGAAGGCCGCGTAGCCGCGCAGCCCGTCGAGCAGGGCGATATGTCTGGGCCCGGTGAATCGCATGGCCGGACTATGCCGCCAGCGCCGGGCGATTGACAGCCCGCCGCGGCAGGAGGATAGGACGGGCATGACCGATATGCGCCGCCATGCCCTGACCTCCCCCGCCGACCTGCGCGCCGCAGGGCTGGCGCCGGATGCGCCCGGCGTGCTGGAGGCCGTGGCGGAGGAATTCCGGATCCGCATCACGCCCGCGATGCAGGGCGCGATCGAGGCCCCGGCGGACCCGGTGGCCGCGCAATTCGTGCCCACGGCGGCGGAGCTGCTGACACGCCCCGAGGAAATGCCGGACCCGATCGGGGACGACGCGCATTCGCCCGCGCCCGGGCTGACCCACCGCTACCCGGACCGGGTGATCTTGCATGTCACCAAGACCTGCGACGTCTACTGCCGGTTCTGCTTCCGCCGCGAGACGGTGGGCGAGACCGGCCCCCTAGCCGAGCCCGCGCTGGCCGAGGCGCTGGCCTATGTGGCGCGCACCCCGGCGATCCGCGAGGTGATCCTGACCGGGGGCGACCCGATGACGCTCTCGCCGCGGCGCCTGGCCGATGTATTGGCGCGACTTGCGGCGATACCCCATGTGAGCACGGTGCGCCTGCATACACGGGTGCCGGTGGTGGCGCCCGAGCGGATCACCGCGGCGCTGGTGGCGCTGCTGGCCGGGCAGCGGATGGCGGTCTGGGTGGTGCTGCACACGAACCATGCGCAGGAGATGACCCCGGCCGCGCAGGGCGCCATCGCGCGGCTGGTGGATGCCGGGATCCCGATGCTGTCGCAATCGGTGCTGCTGCGCGGGATCAACGACAGCCATGCGGCGCTGCTGGCGCTGTTCCGCGCGCTGCAGGACAACCGGGTGAAGCCCTATTACCTGCATCATTGCGACCTGGCGCGGGGCACATCGCATTTCCGCACCAGCATCGCGGCGGGCCGGGCGCTCATGCGGGGGCTGCGCGGCCATCTGTCGGGCGCGGCGGTGCCGACCTATGTGCTCGATATCCCCGGCGGCCATGGCAAGGTGCCGGTGACGGCCGACCATTTCACCCCCGGCACCGCGCCGGGAACCTGGCGGGTGACGGACTGGCAGGGCCGTGTTCACGACTACGCCGACCCCCTTCCCCTTCCGCCGGGCCACGGCTAGGGTGCGCGCATGAAATGGACGCTGCCGAATACGCTGACGGTGCTTCGCCTGCTCGCCGCTCCCGGCGTGGCGGTGATGTTTCTGTATTTCCACCGCCCCTGGGCGGATTGGCTGGCGCTGGCGCTGTTCATCGTGGCGGCGATCACCGATTATTTCGACGGCTATCTCGCGCGGCTGTGGAAGCAGGAATCCAAATTCGGCGCGATGCTCGACCCGATTGCCGACAAGGCGATGGTGGTGATCGCGATCATGGTGCTGACCGGATATTCCGGGATGAACCCATGGCTGATCCTGCCGGCGACGGTGATCCTGTTCCGCGAGGTGTTCGTCTCGGGCCTGCGTGAATACCTTGGCGCGGAGGCGAAGCTGCTGAAGGTGACGAAGCTCGCCAAGTGGAAGACCACGGCGCAGATGGTGGCGATCGCGGTCCTGTTCCTCGGCACCGGGCTCGACTATCTGGAGAAGGGCCGCGCCCCGCGTGCGGGAGAGGGCGACCTGCCCACCGGCGCGACGCTCGCCGATACGGCCAACCATGTCGGGCTGGCGCTGATCTGGGTGGCGGCCTTCCTGACCGCAGTGACCGGGTGGGACTATTTCCGCAAGGCGCTGCCGTTCCTGCGCGATCACGACCGTGGTTGAGGTGGTGTATTTCGCCTGGGTGCGCGAGCGCATCGGCCTCCCGCGCGAGCGGGTGGAGACCCGCGCGGCGACGGTCTCCGAGCTGGTCGCGGAGCTGATCGGGCGCGAGGAGCGCTATGCAGCGGCCTTTGCAGACCTCTCGGCGCTGCGGGTGGCGCTGGATCAGGAGCTTTCGGATTTCGCGGCGCCGCTGGCCGGGGTGCGCGAGGTCGCATTTTTCCCGCCGATGACGGGTGGCTAGGATGCGCATCGCCGTTCAGCCGGAGCCCTTCGACCAGGCAGAGGCGCTGCGCGGGTTCGGGGGCACGGCAGGGGCGATCGTGACCTTCACCGGCGTCGTGCGCGACGATACCGGCCGGATGCAGGCGCTGGAGCTGGAGCATTATCCGGGCATGACCGAGCGCGCGATCACCGCGATTGCCGGGAAAGCGCAGGCGCGCTGGTCGCTGAGCGACGTTCTGGTGATTCACCGGTATGGGCGGCTGGCGGTCGGAGAGCAGATCATGATGGTCGCCACGGCGGCGCGGCATCGGCGGGAAGCTTTCGAGGCGGCCGAGTTCCTGATGGATTTTCTGAAATCGCGGGCGCCATTCTGGAAAAAGGAAATCGGGCCCGATGGGCAGAGTTGGGTCGCAGCCAAAGACAGTGACGAGGATGCGCTGAGACGCTGGTGAAGCTCCCGGCCTGAGCCCGCAATTTGGGAGTATGAGCCTGCCGGATCGGCTGCCGCGCAGCGCCTCGGATTCCCAGAACATGTCCGATGGACCTGCCGCGCGTTGCTCCAGGATGCCCGGCCTGCGCCGCATGCCTCCGCCCCCCCCCGCACACCGATTTCCGCGATACGGAGTGAGCCGGCCACTGACAGCTTTGCCAATGAGCCGAGCCCCTGTAGTGATCCCGAGCGGCTGCGTGGATCTTCGACGCAGGACCGCGCGAACGTGTAGGCCGTCGCCGAGCTCATTGCAGGGCTGAACCATTCCGAAGCTTCGCGGACAGAGACCCGGGTTCACCCCGGCGCGTGTCTACATGTAACTTCGAACAAGAGCGCTGGAAATCAGCGTCCAGCCATTGGCCACGACGAAGAAAGCCAGCTTGAACGGCAGGGCCACCGCTGCAGGTGGAACCATCATCATCCCCATCGACATCAGAATCGCCGAGACCACGAGGTCGATGATCAGAAACGGCAAGAAGACGAGGAAGCCGATCTCGAACGCCCGGGCGACTTCGGAGAGCATGAAACTCGGCACCAGCAGCGAGAGCGGCGCCGAGGCAAGCTGACCGTCCACCGTAGCATTCGGGCGCAGAGCGGCCATCTGTTCGAACGTGCCCGGATCGATCCGGCCTGCCATAAAGACCCGAAACGGCTCCACACCGCGCGTGAACGCGGTCTGCAGATCCATCTGGCCATCGACGAAGGGCCGGATCCCATCGTTCCAGCTCTGCATCATGGTCGGCTCCATGATAAACCAGGTCAGGAACAGCGAGAGGCTGATGATCAGCATGTTCGGAGGGGCGGCCTGCAGGCCCAATCCCTGACGCAGAATCGACAGAACGGTCACGATGAAGGGGAAGCAGGTCACCATGATCGCCAGCCCCGGCGCGAGGCTGAGCAGCGTGATGGAGGCGAGAAGCAGCATCGACCGCCCGGCGAGGCTTTGATCCGCGCCGAGGTCGAGCGACAGCTGCTGTGCCGCGGCAGGCCCTGCCGCAAGCAGGAGAGCGAGAGGTATTAACGTTACCAGCGCGCCGAGACGCATATTTCAAAGACCGTTCTGCAGATCGACCACTTCGGTGAGACGCACCGCCAAGGTGCCATTCGAATCGTCGCCGGTTTCGGTCAGCTCGCCGCGGGCGATCAGTTTGTCGCCGACGTAAAGCTCCACCGGATCTTCGACGCGACGATCCAGTGCGAGAACGGAATCGCGCTTCAGGCGCAGCAGGTCTCGCACCAGTGGCCGCGCCTTGCCGACGGAGATCGTGATCTCGATCGGAACGAGCGAGAACGGGTTCTGGGCCTGGCTTTCTGCCGGGGTCGCGTCATCCATGGGAGGTCTCCTCTGGGTTGGCACTGAAATAGCTGTCGATAGCGGAGCTGATCTTTGCGATCACCTCATCCAGATCGATCCGGGTCTCGCCGTCGGAGAACTTCAGGTAAGCCTGACCTTCCGTGAGATCCGGATCGGCATTGAAATTCAGCGGCAGGCCGGCACGATCGGACATCAGATCGTTAATCGCCGGAATGCAGCTCGGATTGGCCGTAACGGTCAGGGGGATGTCCGTCATTCCGCGGGCAATCTCCTGCGCCTGATCCGCGACGATCTGAGGCAGGGCAGCGCGGGCGGCCACCGGCAGAACCTTTGCCATCATCGCCTCAACCAGCGGATGGAGCGATTCGAGCAGATGATGCCGGGCCTCGTGATAGGTGAAAGACATCTGCTGCACCGATTGGCCGACCGCACTACGCAGCCGCGCATCCTCCGCTTCGCGGGTGGTGGCGCAATCCTCCCATCCGGCCGAGTACCCCTGCTCGAACGCCGCGAGCCGGGCTTCCTCGGCTTCCTCGATCGTCATGACGACGCGGGCGGCCTGTTCGGCTTCGGTTTCGAAGGATTCGAGGTGCAAACGGGAGCTTGTCACGCGCGACCCTCACTGTTTTCCATCCAGTTCCGCAGGACCTCGACCGATTCCCCCTGACGCTGCTCGATCAAACGCTTCAGGCGCGCCACCGGATCGCTGCTCAGATCGTCCAACGCTCCGTCTGCTTCGCCAGGCATCTGGATGTCATAGGCGGCAACCTTCGGCATATTGGTGGGCTCGGCCGCACTGTCGTCCGCGCCGAGCGGGAGCGGCGCGGAACCATCGCCCAGCAACGGCGCGCCGGGTTCAGCACCAGCTTGCTGGCGTTGCGACAGCAACGGCCGCATCACGAACAAGCCAAGGATGAGCGCGACGATCACAAGCGCGGCCAGCTGCGCAAGCTTCATCACGTCGAGCGGCTGGCCACCCAGAAGACTGGCACTGGCCTCGGTACCGGCCTGCGATGCAGTGGGTTGAAAAGCCATAGACCGAATGGTGACCACGTCACCGCGTTCCTGATCGAAGCCAACCGCCGACGCGACCAGCTCTTTCAGCGAATCGAGTTCATCTTGCGAGCGCGGCACAACGGTCGTCTGCCCGCTCGCGTCGGTACCGTCGACCCCGTCCACCAGGACCGCAACCGTGATGCGCTTGATATCTCCGGGATTTCTTACCAGCTCACGTGTCGTCTCCGACACTTCGTAATTTGTCCGCTCCCGTGTTTCAGTGGCCTGGCTCTTCGACTGGCCATTGTTGTTGGCGGCATTGCCGTCAGGCAGATTGGAGGCCACGGTGACACCGCCACCCTTGGTCGAGTCCGAGCTTTTCGACGATTCTGTCGTGTCCGTGGAGATCGCCACCCGGTTTTGCGGATCGAACCGACGCTCGGTGATCGCTTCCCGTTCAGAAACCGTCTGCACGGACACCTCGACGACCGCATTTCCGTAACCGACGCGGGCCTCCAGAAGGCGTTCGACGTTCTTGCGCAGCTCCGCGGCGCGGTCATCCCCAGCCTGATTCGGCGTCGCACTGCCCGTCGAGACCAGCCCGGCGACACTGTCGATGACGGAGACATCCTCCGGCTTCATTCCCGCGACAGCCGAAGCGACCAGAAACTGAAGCGCCTTGGCCTGGACCTGCGAGAGCGTTCCGGAATTCATCGTTACCGTCACAGAAGCAGTCGGGTGCGAATTTGCACGGAACGACGCGCCATTATCCGCGGCAATATGCACCCGCGCGGAGCGAATCGCCGAGTTGGACAGGATGGTGCGGGCGAGTTCGCCTTCCTTCGCGCGCCAGTAGGCGGCATCGAACATTTGCGATGTCGTCCCGAATCCCGACAGAGAATCGAGCAGCTCGTAGCCATTGCCACCGGATTTCGGCAGGCCTTCCGAGGCAAGCATCATCCGCAGCTGATCGCGCTGTGTGGCATCCACATAAAGCGAATCACCGCGAACTTCGTATGCCACCGCGCGCTGATCCAGAGCCGTGATGATTTCGCCCGCCTGCGACGGGTCCAGCCCGGCATAGAGCAACGCCAGATTCGAGCGCGATGCCATGCTGGACAAGGCCAGAATCGCTGCGAATACCAAGAACGTCGCACCCGCCACGATGATGCGACGACGTGTATCGAGTGCCCCCCACGAGGCGAGGATCTGTTGCAAGACGCACCTCCAGCCTTAGGACTTCTGCCCTGTCTGCGAGGACGATGATTCCTTTTTCCGCTTAACAATCGGTTAGTCGAATTGGGCCTATAGCTTTTTCCATCGAAGAACTCGGTGACGCTCATGGCTCAGATGGACGCGGCGCTCGAAGCGCCGAAGAAGAAATCCCTGCTCCCCCTCCTGATCGGGCTCGTATTGATGCTCGCGCTCGGAGGTGGCGCATTCTACGCGGTATATTCCGGGCTTCTGCTCGGCGCGCACGCACAGAAACCTGCGGCGAAGGCGGAATCGTCCGCGCCGGAGGTGCATTTCGTCGCGCTGGATCCGATGGTGATCTCGCTCGGCGATTCGGGCCTGCGGCATCTGCGGTTCTCCGCGCAGCTCGAAGTCGATCCGGCGCATCTGCCGGAAGTCGATCTGCTGAAGCCGCGGGTCATGGACGTCCTCAACGGCTATTTGCGTGCCGTGAGCATCGAAGACCTGGAGAACCCTTCCGCGCTGATCCGCCTGCGGGCGCAGATGCTGCGGCGGATCCAGATTGTCACCGGGGAAGGCCGCGTGCGCGACCTTCTGATTATCGAATTCGTTTTGAACTGAGGATTCGCCATGCAGATCATCGCCGACATCCTGATGGGAATGGCAACGCTCGGGGCGGCCATCTACTGCTTCGTGCTGGCGCGCCGGCTGAAGCGTTTCAATCAGCTCGAAAGTGGCATGGGCGGTGCGATCGCCGTATTGTCGGCCCAGGTTGACGACATGACGAAAGCGCTCAACCGCGCTCAGGCCACCGCTGCGGGCTCTGCACAACAACTCGGCACCGTGACCGAGCGTGCCGAGCAGGCTGCACAACGCCTGGAAATCATGCTTGCCTCGCTGCATGACCTGTCCGAAGAGGAGACCGAAGCCCGGCGCCACCGGACAGTGCGCCGCCGCACGCGATCGACCGACCTGGAGGCTGCCGAATGACGCAGCCGGCGGCCAAATCGAAGAGACAGACGCGGCGCCGACGCGCGCGGGGCAGCCTCGTGCTCATCGCCAGCCTGTTCATCGTCTCGGCAACGATTCGCTTCGGAGAAGGGGTTGGGCTGGCCTTCGCCGCCGCAGGCAAGGATGCGCCCGAGGCGAAAACCTGTGTTCCGGACGAGGATGGGATGGCACTTCTGCGTGCCGTCCAGGAACGGGAACGAAAGGTGACCGAACGCGAAGGCGCGCTGGCGGACCGCCGTCAGTCGCTGGATATCGTGGAAAAACGCGTTCAGGATCGGCTGGCGGCTCTTGTGGCGGCGGAGAAGGAGCTCGCCAATACGGTGACCTTCGCAGACAAGGCCGCCGAGCAGGATGTTCAACGCCTCGTCACCGTTTACGAGGCCATGAAGCCGAAGGAAGCAGCGCCGCTCTTTGAGGCCATGTCGCCCGATTTCGCCGCCGGATTCCTCGGCCGGATGCGCCCCGAATCGGCCGCCGCCATCATGGCCAGTCTCAATCCCGATTTCGCCTACTCGATCAGCGCAATCGTGGCGGGCAGAAACGCCCGCGCTCCCACCAACTGATCCCGCAGAAGCGGGTCCTGCAGCAGAAGTTACCGGAGATCAGAATGATTGGTATCGTTGGCATCGTGGTCATCTTCGTGATGGTCTTCGGCGGCTATGTCGCCGCGGGCGGCCATCTTGAAATCATCATGCACTCCCTTCCGTTCGAGTTGATGATGATCGGTGGGGCGGCGGTGGGGGCCTTCGTCCTCTCGAATGACATCCCCGCCATCAAGCATACGCTCAGGGACTTCGGGAAGGTGTTCAAGGGGCCGAAATGGAAGCCCGCCGACTATCGCGACCTGCTGTGCCTGCTGTTCGAGATCATCCGCCTGATGCGGCAGAACCCGGTGGCGATCGAAGAGCACATCGAAGATCCCGAGAGCTCTTCGATCTTCGGCAAATACCCCAAAATTCTGAAGGATCATGACGCGGTCGACATGATCTGCGACACGTTGCGCTCGGCTTCCATGAACTACGACGACCCCCATCAGGTCGAGGAGGTCCTCGACAAGCAGATCGACGCGAATTACCAGCATGCGCTTCACCCCAGCCATGCGATGCAATCTGTCGCAGACGCGATGCCCGCGCTCGGGATCGTCGCCGCCGTTCTGGGCGTGGTGAAAACAATGGGCGCGATCGACCAGCCCCCGGAAGTCCTGGGTAAAATGATCGGTGGCGCGCTGGTGGGCACGTTTCTCGGGGTGTTTCTGGCCTATGGGTTCATCGGCCCCTTCGCCATGCGGATGAAATTCGCTGTCGACGAAGACAACCATTTCTACAAACTGATCCGCGAGGTTCTGGTGTCGAACCTGTACAATCATGCGACGAACATCTGCATCGAGGTCGGCCGCCAGAACATGCCTCACCACATCCGTCCGAGCTTCAACGATCTCGAAGAGGCGCTGAAGGGTGTCCGGTCGGAGGCGGCATGATCGCGCGCGGGCTTCTCGGGGGCATTTTCATCGCCCTGTCGGCGAGCGGCGCTCTGGCGCAGCAGCTCACAGTCCGCTCCGGCGAGCATGGGGCATTTTCGCGTCTGGTCATACCCTATCCGCAGGGCACTGCCTGGGAAGTCAGCCAGACCGAAAAGGGTATCCGGCTCACGCCGACCGGCTCAGGTTATGCATATGATCTGAGAGAAATCTTCCGCTTCATTCCGAAGACGCGAATTTCTTCTGTCCGAGCCGAGGTCGGGCGCGCAGGCCTTTTGATCGAATCCTCGGTGCCGGTCCACACGAAGGCGTTTCAACTGGCGAATGGCGCGGTCGTACTCGATGTGATCGACGGCCCCCCGGAGACCCTGTCCGCGGAACCGCCCCCCATGGCGGAGACTTTCGCAGGTGCTCCGGCTATGCCCCATCTCGACGTTTTCTGGAAAGGTAAGGCGCCAAGGACCGAAGGGGCTCCGGCCGGCCCCCCAAACAATCCGCTCGCCCTCGCCGTGCCCTCGGGCCGGGTCTCCGAAGCGGAGCAGGAATTGTTGGCCAATCTGAGCCGCGCCACCGCCCAGGGGATATTTCGCGTCGATATGATGCATAACCCCCTCAAGGGTAAAGCGGCCGAAGCCCAGCCTGAAGCGCCCGCTCCCACTGCGGCGGAGAGCGAGGATGACGGACTTGCGATTCTGTCGCAAACGGTCATTGACCGCGACCTGATTACGAGCAGCGAGGAAACGCGCCTGCTGATTACCGGGCGGCGCTGCTTCCCCGATCAGGCCTTCGACCTTCAGGCCTGGATAAACGATCAGCCGCCGAGCCAGCAAATTGCAGCGGCCCGCGCAGACCTTGTCGGCGAGTTCGATCGCCCCGACAGCAAAGCCGCGCTGAAGCTTGCCAGGATCTACCTCGCACTCGGCTTCGGAGCCGAAAGCAAGGATGTGCTGCGCTCGTTTTCAATGACCTCGCGCACTGCGCAGGCCTATTCCTTCATGGCCGACATCATGGAAGAGACCCAGCCGCCCCAGGATTCGCCGATCATCGGCATGGTCGGCTGCAACACGAAAGCGGCAATGTGGGCCCTGCTGGGCAGTCCGACGCTGCCCCAGCAGGATCAGGTGGATCTGAACGCCGTGCAGGCCGCATTTTCCGCGCTCCCCCCCGGCATCCGGACTTTGCTCGGACCGGATCTGGCGGATCGTCTCCTTGCGATCGGCGCGCGCGATACTGCGCAGGCCGTGCGTAGCGCGCTCGGCCGGATCCCGGGCGAGAAAGGCATTTCCCTGGCGCTGGTGGAGGCACGCCTCGACATGTCGAACGGAGATCACGTCGCCGCGGAGCGCAAACTGGAGCCTATCGCGAATTCCAGCGAGGCCGCTTCTGCCAGAGCGCTCTCGATGGCGATCGATGCCCGTCTGGAGCGGGGTCGTGCGGTCGATCGGGAGAGCATCGAAAATGCCGCTGCACTGGCGAAAATCCTCGGGGATTCACCCGATGGGTTGCTGTTGCGGCGCGCAACGGCGCTTGGGGAGGGCTCCAGCGGAGCATTCGATCCTGCCTTTGCGGCGCTCGACGCTTGGCCGTCGGCGGCGCCGAAAGATCTGCAAATCAAGGCACGTCGTGAGCTCTACGCCCAGCTGGCCAAAGTTCCGGACGAGCAGATCTTCCTGTCGCAGATCCTTCGGCGTCAGGAAGATGCATTGGCGGCCGGGCTGCCCGAAAGCTTGCAAATCGACTTCTCGACCCGGCTCGCGGATGCAGGTTTTGCCCGTGAAGCCAAGGCGATCATCGATGACATGACGAAAGCGACGCCCGGAGGGCGGCTCGCCCTCGCCCGCGCGTCCCTCGCCGAGCCGGACCCGGCCGCTGCGATTTCGCATCTGGAAGGTCTCGACGGCGAAAGAGCAAACCAGATGCGTGCGGAAGCACTGTCGCGCTTGGGAGAGCATGCTGTAGCGGCGCAGATCTATGCCGGCGACGGCGATACGAAACAGGCGGGAGCAGAGGCCTGGCGCGCAGGCGATTGGGCACTCGTCTCCGAATACGGCAGTGGCATGCAGAAGCAGGCCACTTCCACGCTGATCTCCGCGCCGATTGCCGGTCAAGGCGACGCGCCCGTGCGCGGCCTTCTGACGCGCTCCAACCGGCTGCTGGAAGAGAGCCAGAAAGAACGCCAGCTCATCGATCAACTCCTGGCTCAATAGCACGCGGCGACCGCACCGATCCAAGCCGTCTTTGTTCTGCTCCCGCGGCCGCGAAGCATCGCACAGGCCATCCGGCGTTGCCGGTTGGCCTGTCGCTCAATCCTGGCACCGGCTCTTCCCCGCCACAGGACAGCTCCGCCGCATCGTCGTGCAGGCAGCCCGTGCGAAACGCGTTTTTAGGCAATCGTGGCCGCAGGCACGGTAACCCAGCCCGAAATGCCCGGCAGAAAAATCACAAAATCGTCGCTTTAAAGATTGAATGCGACCTTTGCGCGCGATACGACCCGCTTCGGAGGACGGAAAAGCCCAGGGAGGATCCAGGCTTCGCCCGCAAACGGGAGCAGGATGTCGTTGACCGGATCGCGTCACGACAGGTACCACACCCACGCGCATCCCGTTTCACCTGTGCCGCGAGGCCAGGACCCCAAGGCCGCGCGCACAACATTCGGGACCGAACGACAGGGATCAGCTCGATGAACAAGACCCCCATTCTCCTTCCGCGCCGTAGTCTGCTGCGTAGCCTGGCCGCAGGCGGCGCACTCCTGACAGCGCCCGGGATTTTCGGCCGCGCCCGCGCACAGGCCGGCGACGCGATCCGACTCGGCGCGCCCTTTCACCGGACCGGCATCGGCGCCTCCTATGGCCGCTGGTATGAACGCACTGCGACGGCCGCGCTGAAGATCATCAACGATCAGGGCGGCATCAATGGCCTGCCGGTCGAGATGATCGCAGAAGACGATGGCACCGACCCGAAGCGCGGTGTCGAGGTGATCGAGAAATTCGCGGCCGAGTACAAGGTCGATGCCGTCTTCGGCCATCTGTTCTCCCATGTCGCCGCCGCCAGCGCGCCGCGCGCGGGCGAGCTCAAGATGCCCTATTTCCTGTGCTCCGAAGGCCATGCCCTGGCCGCGGGCAAGTTCAACCGCTACTGCTTCCAACCATCGATCACCGATGTGAAAAGCCAGATCGCCGCGATGGGGCTGTGGATCTCGAACACGCTCGGCAAGAAGGTCGCGCTGATCTATCCGGATTATGCCTTCGGCTACGACCACCGTGACAACATGCGCGCCGCAGTCGAGGCCCAGGGCGGCAAGATCGTCGCCGACATCGCGATCCCGCCAACGGAGAAATCCTTCACCCGCTACCTGCCGCGGATCCCGCTCGACACGGAGGTGATCTATCACGTCATGGTCGGCCCCTCGGTCCTGACCTTCGTGAAGGAACTCGGCGAGCACCTCGGCGCCCAGCGTCCGGAAATCTTCGGCTTCGTGGACAGCCTGGAGGGGGTACAGCTGGATCAGCCGCAGCTCTCCTTCCTGGAAGGGACCTATTTCTGGGAAGGCATGCCGCGCTATGCGCAGAAGGATCAGACCGCGTTCGACAAGTTCTACCGCGCAGCGGTCGGCGTTGATGACACCGGCGCCGCGCTGAGCGACCCGAAAGACGTCTCCACCTATTCGCACATGTTCTCGGTCTGGGAGACTCTGTTCGCGATCAAGAAGGCGATGGAGCTTTCCGGCTACAAGGGACCGGCGCAGAAGGTCGCCATGCTCGAAGCGATGGAATCCATCACCGGCTTCGCGGAATCGAACGAATTCCCGCAGGGCGACAAGGTCTTCAACGGGAAAACCCACCAGTCCTTCGGCCACCAATATGTGTCGAAGGTCAGCGGCGGGCGGCTCGAGGTCATCCACCGCACCACGATCGAGGAATCCTTCTACCCCGACGAGGTGGATTACACAAAAATGTCCTTCTGAGCAGGGGCCTCACCGGGCCGGGGCAGCGCGCCCCGGCCCATTCCAGGAAGTTCGGCCCCGGCCGGGGTCAGGATACCGGCATATGGATATCGCCCCCTATCTGCTGCTCGCCACGCTCGAAGGGCTGGTGCAGGCCTCGGTGCTGATGCTGACCGCGCTCGGGCTGTCGCTCGTGTTCGGGGTCATGCGGGTGGTCAATGTCGCGCATGGCGAATTCTACATGCTGGGCGCGGTCGGCGGCTGGCTCTGCGGGGCGCTGATCCCCGGCCATCCCGCGCTCTCCTTCGCCGTGGCGCTGATCGCCGCGCCGCTTCTCGTCGGGGCACTGGCCGCCACCGCGGACTGGGCGGTCCTGAAGCGCATTCACTATAACCCGGAGGCCACCATCGTCTCCACCATCGGCATCTCCTACATCATCCAGCAGCTCACCCTGATGAGCTTCGGCCCCGATGCGCGCGCGGTCGATCCCCCGTTCTACACCACCCTCCGTTTCCCCTGGTTCGGCTATTCCAGCTACAAGTTCTTCGTCATCGCTGCGGCCCTCGCGCTGGTCGGCGCGCTCTGGCTGGCGATGAAGCGCTCCCGGTTCGGCCTGATGATGCGCGCCACGCAATACGACCGCGAAACCGCGCTGAACTTCGGCATTCCGGTGAACCGGGTCTATTCGGCGGTTTTTGCGGTGGGGGCGATGCTCGCGGCGGTGGCCGGGGTCCTCGTCGTGCCAAACCAGCAGGCGCATTACCTGATGGGGCACGACCCGCTCCTGATGTCTTTCATCGTGGTGATCGTGGGCGGGCTCGGCTCGATCCCCGGCACGATCGCCGCCGCGGTCCTGATCGGCCTGTCGGACGGGCTGATCTCCGTCTTCTTCTCGCCCACCCTGGCGAAGATCGTCTCCACGCTGTTCGTGGCGCTGGTGCTGGTGTTCCGTCCGCAGGGCCTGTTCGGAAAGGCCGGGCGCGAATGAGCCTTCGCAACCGCAAGCTCCTCGCACTGTGCCTGCTCGTCCTCGCCGGGCTGTTCGGGCTGCAGTTCGTGCTCTCCGAATACATGGTCCTCGCCCTGACGCGGATCCTCATCCTCGCGATCTTCGCAATGGGCTACAACCTGCTGATGGGCTACGCGGGCCTGCTCAGCCTCGGGCATGCGCTGTTCTTTGCCGCGGGCCTCTATGCCTCGGGGCTCGCCTGCGTCTATGGCGATGTGCCGCTGCCGCTCGCCTTCGGCCTCGGCATTCTCGGCGGCGGCGCGGTTGCGCTGCTCATCTGGCTGCTCGCGCT
>NZ_JAYRZN010000049.1:0-20225 GCF_041916475.1 Paenirhodobacter sp. | reverse complement strand
GACCCTCATTGTCGACCAGGCGCACCGCGCCTTCACGCACTTCAGGGGAAAATTGTTCATCGTCCTGCGCATGATGCTCCATCCTACTCAGGAGGTGAAGCCGCCGGAAAAACCGGAGAGGTTCAGACCTCCCAGGCCGAACCGGAAATGGCTGGCCCGCATCACTTGCCTCTGGCCCGCAGAAGGCTGGTGCCATGTGCGGTCGCGCCTGCCGCTGCCTGCCCCGACCCACTTGGCCCATTTTCTAAGGTATGGGCCGAGCGCCCGATCTTGCTCGACAAATCTCTTGCTGGCGCCAGGCGTGTCGGCCCGTGTTTGCCTATGCCTGTCAAACCGTATTCCGAGCATCTTGGGCAAAATCTGTTCGTCGGCGGGTTCCTGATTCTCGATCCACCTTGTGAGGGGAAGTCATCGCTATGCGCGGCGTAGAAAAAGTTTCCGGCGCATGGAGATATTCGCAGCACTCAAGAACTTGAATCAGACACCGGGTGAAGGCTCAGCTTTCGCGCATGGCGTGGCGCAGCTGCTCGGTGATCGGTTGAAGGAGGTAGTCGATGACGGGGCGTTCTGTCGTGGCGATGAAGGCTTCGAGCGGCATGCCGGGCCGTAGTTCCACTTCGCCCAGATAGGGGAGAGCGTCGGCATCAATTTCCAGCTTCGCATCGTAATAGCTGACCCCAGTGTGTGGATCGACGGTCAGATCCGGTGACACATCGATGACAGAGGCTGCCAGCTCCGGGACGACGCGGGTATTCAGGCCCGTCATCCGCAGCTGCGCGGTCTGTCCTCGGTAAACCTGCTCGATATCTGTGGGCGCGACCCGGGCCTCCACCAGGAGGCGGTCATCGGCGGGGATGATCGATACCAGTCGCTCTCCCCCTGTGATGACCCCGCCGACCGTGTGAATCTCCAACTCGTGCAGGAAGCCCGCGAAGGGCGCACGAATCTCCAGCCTGCTGAGCTTGTCCTGCGCCGCGACGCGTTCTTGCCGCAGTCGCGCGATTTCCGTTCTGGTCTTGGCCAGGTCGGTCAGCACGCTCTCGTCGAACTCTTCGTCTACCAGAGTGATCGACATCTCGGCCTGCGCTGATTGCTGCGCGGCATCGGCGATTTCGGCCGCGATGGCAGATTGATTCCCCAGAAGGCCAGCCCGCTCGCGGCGCACCTGGTTGAGCTCGGAGTTCACCAGCAGGTCGCGGGAGCGGAGCTTCTGCGCCGTATCCACCTGCTCTTCGATCAGGCTGATGCTTTCGGCGGCGGCGGTTTTCTGCTCCTCCAGTGCCGCGATCTGGTTGTGGAACTGCTTGGCCTGTTCGGCAAGCTGCTCCTTGCGGCCTTCACGCGCCGCCCGGCGCGAGGCGAGCAATGCCCTCTGGCCATCCATCAGCATGGGCGCGCGCTCCTTATCCATTTCCGCGATTTCGTCGGGGAACGGGATGGCGGCGGCGCGCGATTGCTCGGTGAGCAGGCGTGCCTCTTCGGCCACAAGCTGCGCGAGCTGGCTGTCGACGATGCCGAGGTTTGCCTTGGCCAGCGTGCCATCGAGCGTGAACAGCAGTTGCCCGGCCTCGACCCGCTGCCCTTCGCTTACGAGGATCTTGTCGATGACACCGCCATCGGGATGCTGAACCTGCTTGGCACGGCCAGCCACGATGATCTTGCCCTGCGCAACGACCGCCCCCGAAAGCTTCGCGAACAGGCACACGGCGCCGAGGCTGCCAAGGCTGATTGCGCCCACCGCAATCGCGCCCCAGATATGCCGGCTGAGCGAGCGGGAGAGCCCCGCCTCGATTTCACTAAACCGCATGGGGACCAACTGCCTTTTCCGGCGTGCGGATCTGCTGAACCGCCGCCGCCATCACTTCGTCACGGTTTCCGAAGGCCACTTGCTGGCCATCCCGGATTTGCAGGATCTTGTTCACGGTCGACAGGATGTTGGGCCGATGGGCCACGACGATCACGATCGCCCCGTCTTGCCGCGCGGTGGCGACAGCGGCCGCCAGGGCCTGCTCCCCCTCCATGTCGAGGTTGGAGTTCGGCTCGTCGAGGACGATCAGGAACGGGGAGCCGTAAAGCGCCCGGGCGAGCGCAAGGCGCTGCCGCTGGCCCGCCGAGAGCCGCTTGGCCGGCTTCGCCGATGCGGGTGGCGTAGCCGTCAGCAAGGCTGATGATCAGGCGATGCACACCCGCCTTGGTTGCGGCCGCAACGATTTCGGACATTTCGGCATCCGGAGCGAAGCGCGAGATGTTCTCGGCGATGGTGCCATCGAACAGCTCCACGTCCTGCGGCACATAGCCGATGATCCGGGCGCGTTCTTCTTCGGTCCATTGCGAGAGGGTTGCGCCATCCAGCCGGATAGAGCCGCGCAGCGCCGGCCAGACGCCGACGATGGCACGGGAGAGGTTTGTCTTGCCGGCGCCAGAGGGCCCGACCACGCCCAGAGCATCGCCCGCCGCGAGCTGAAAATTCAGGTTCTGCAGCACGGCGGCATTGGCCCCCGGCGGGCCGGAATAGAGCCCCTCCACAGTGAGCTCGCGGTGGGGCAGCGGCAGGCCGGGGAGCGGCTCGTCCCCTTCCAGCTGTGCGAGCGCCAGGTTCAGCCGTTCGGCACCCTGACGGGCCGCGATGAAGGCGGGCCACTGGCCGACGGCCTGTTCGATCGGGCCGAGCGCGCGCGCCATGATCACCGAAGACGCGATCATCACCCCGGGGCTCACCTCGTGCTGCAGCACCAGCCAGGCGCCGAGCCCGAGCATCGCCGATTGCAGGATCATGCGCAGCGACTTGATCAGCGTGCTGAACAGAAGCGTCCTGTCGGTATATGCATTGCGCGCGTCCGAGAAGCTCGCGAGCAGGATCGCCGAGCGGCTGGCGATGCGCCGGGTCATCCCGAGCGCGCCGACGACTTCGGCATTGCGGCGGGCGCCATCATGGAAGCGCGACTGCGCCGCAACCTTGCGCTCCAGCGTCTGCGACGGCGCACGGGAGGAGAGCTCGTTGGCGAGAACCAGCAGCAGGATCACCACGCCGCCGCCGACCGCCAGCCAGCCCAGGTAGGGATGCAGCATGAAGATCAGCATGAAATAGAGCGGCATCACCGGCACGTCGCAGATGGCGGCGGGGCCGGCGGAGCCGAGGAAGCGGCGGATCGTATCCAGGTCGCGCTGCGGGGCCGCGCCCGCCGCCCGCGCGCCGCCGATCAGCGGCAGCCGCAGCGATGCGTTCAGGGTGGGTTCGGCCAGGAGCACGTTCACCCGCAGGCTGATCCGGGAGAGGGCGCGCGAGCGCATCAGATCCAGCCCGCCGCTGAGCAGATAGAGCGCCAGCGCGAAGCCGGAGAGCACCACCAGTGTGGGCACGCTGCCGCTCGCGAGCACGCGGTCGTAGACCTGCAGCATGTAAAGGGGGCCGACGAGCATCAGCAGGTTCAGAAAGATGCTGATGACGAAAATTCCGACAAAGGCTTGCCGACAGACAGACAGTGCGCCGCGCACGGCTGGCGCGGATTTCCTGGGCTTCATCGAGATACCTTTCCGCCACGTAAGGGACGTGAGGAGGTGAGAACGAAGATGTCGGCCCCCCGGTTCGAGGGGCCGACATCCTTCAGCAGACTATATCAGGTATAAAGATCGTATGAAGACGTGTTCAGGGTGGTCGCGGAGGCGGTGTCGGTATCATTTTCCGCAGTGAGCGAAAAATCACCGACGCTCAATGCAGACAGGGTTGTGGCCGTCGCAATGTCCGATGTGGGCGTGCCGAGCGGGTCCGGATAGGTGCCCGCGATCGACGCCGTCGGCCCGGTCCCGACGGGCTTCACGCCCTCGATGATGAACAGGTTGTCGTTGTAGTCGTAGTTGATCCCCGGATAGTCCATGATGCCCAGATAGACGTTCTGGACGATGTTTCCGGCCTCGTCGTAGGCCTGGAACATCTTGAGGAAATGGCCTTGTTGGGTGTTCGGTATGACCGTACCCCCATTCGGGTTCAGCCGCGGATCCGAGGAAACGCCATCCATCGCCAGGCCGAAAACATCGTCGCCGGCCCAGGCTTCGGGCACCGTCGTCCGGGTGATGACCGAGGTCGCGAAGGCGGTGGTGCTGCCGACGATATTCGGCAGGATCCGCTGGTTGTCGCTGCTGGCATGGATCCACAGATCGACGTCATTGTACTTGTTGGTGCCCGGCGCGTGGATGGCGAAGTAGGCCTGGGTCGCGCCGTGGTAGGCCGCGATCTGGGTGATGCGGGCCGAATCAACCCCGTCGGCGATCTGCCAGTAGGGCGACAGGATCTCGGTCGCATCGTTCTTCATATAGACGCTGTTGTGCGACAGCGCCGTATAGGCCCCGGCATCCACGGTGCTTAGCCCGTCGATCCGGTTGCCGAAGCCGAACACTTCCCAGATCTCGTTGACGTTCGGCTCCTGCCCGTTCTCGTAGGTCTGCTGCCAGAAGCCGGCGAGGTCGATCTGCGAAGTCGGGCTGTCCGCGTCGTTGGTGAACAGCGTCAGCTTGCCGTGGAACACCGTCGAGGTCGCTTCGATATTGGTCGTGGGCGGCGTATAGAGCGCGCGGTTGAAGTTGACCGTCACCGTGATCGACTGCCCCGGCGCCAGCGACAGGTTGTTGAACACATTGGGGTTGGCCAGCGTGAACGGCCCATCCATCCGGTAGTCCAGGAAGCTCAGCGTCTGCGTCCCGGTATTGCTGATCTGGACCTGCCCGGTGGATTTGTAATCGCGGCTGAAGCCGTTCTGGACCGGGTTCTCCAGGTAGTTGAAATGCAGGCGGTTGTCGAAATAGGTCGGATCGAGGCTCTGGACCCCGATATCGGCATTCGCATTCGCAGGCGCCTTGGTCACGTCCAGATAGTCCAGATCATCCGCGCCCGGGTTGGCCGAGTTCAGCTGCAGCCGGTAGGTCTGCCCGGCCTCCAGCAGCGCATAGACCGATTGCTCGCCCGCCGTGCCCACGCCCGGGAAGGCTGTCGTCTCCAGCGCGGTGCCGTTCAGGGTCCAGGTCAGCGCGCCGCCGTTGCTGCCATTGGCGTTCATCGCGGTGTCGAGCTTGTAGAGCCCGTCCTGCGTGACGGTGAAGTAGAACTTCGAGAGCGTTTCGCTGGCACTGAAGGCGCTGCCGTTGGTGGCCTCCATCTCGATCCGGCCGACTTCGTCGATCGTGGCGGGAACCGGGATGAAGCTCGGCGTCAGGATCTCCACCTGGTCGATATTCGGCCCGGTGTTGGAGATCGAGCGCAGGGTCACATGGTTCAGCCCCGAAATCAGCGGCACCGTGACTTCCACCACGCTCCACTGGTTGAAGGCGCCCGTGGTCGCGAAGGGCAGGACGGATTGCACCGCCCCGTTGACCTCCAGCTGCAGCGGCCGGTCCCCCGAGCCGCCGTTGGCATAACGGAAGCGCAGGATCCCCGAGCTGGCCGACGCGGTGGAGAAATTGAACGTCACATAATCCGCATTGGTCGAGCCGAAATCGACATAGCCGCCCGGCACGCCATCGGTATTGTCGGTGTTGCCGTCGGTGCCATAGGCGCCGGTGTAGAGGCCGTTCAGCATGCCGTTGCCGGTGGTCGTGCCCTGCGGGTTCTGCGCATCGCGGATCACGATCTGGGCGCCGCCGCCCGAGGGCAGCGTCACCGAGGTGCCGTCATTCGGTGTGCGGTCCTCGGCCTGGATCGTGAGGTAATGCGTGAATTCCGGCTGCTCGCTCGTCAGCGCGAAATTGAGGTTCGCGGAGGCCGTGTTCAGCGCATCGTCCGTCACCGTGAGCACCGCCGAGGAATTGCCCTGCGGCAGCAGGCTCAGGTCCACGGTGAAGCGGTGCTGGGCATCCACCGTCACGGTGCTCGCCGGCTGGCCGTTGAACGCCACGCGGACGGCGGTGATATCGCTGTCGAGGCCCGCGATCTGGAACACGGTTGCGCTGCGGTTCGAGCTGTCCACCACGCTGAGCGCCAGGTCGCCGCCCTCGTCGGCGGTGAGGTCGGCGCCCTGACCATTCGGCTTCGGGGTCAGCAGCACGAGCTGGCTCGCCCCGGTGGAGCGGTTCAGCGTGATCAGGTACAGATCCCCGGTGATCGGGTTCTCGATGATGTCCAGCGGGTCGATGAAATTGTCGATCACCGAGCCATCGGCGCGGCGCAGCACATCGTCGCCGATGATCTCTCCGTTGTCGCCGATCATCAGCGCGCGGATGTTGTCGCCGACCGAGAATTGCGCGATCAGCAGTGCGCCGCGGAAATCCGAGCCGAAGACGTTGCTCTTGTATTCGATCGCGCCATTGGCCGAGCGGTTGTAGCCGAGCGCATAGACGCCTTCGATGTCGTAATCCGCATCCGGCTGGATGCCGACCGAATAGCCGTCGGTCGTCGGGTTGCCGTCGCTGCCGCCAACCACCTCGAACGGATCGGAGCCCGAGGTCGGGTTGCCGCCATTCATGATGTAATGCCCCTGGCGCGGGTTCGGGTGGCCGTAATAGCCGCCCTCTTCCACGTTAAACAGCCAGTCGGATTCCTTCGGCGAATTGCTGATCGTGGTATCGAGCTGCGTGCTCGGGTCCTGCGGGGTCTTGCCGCCGGCAGCGGTGCCGTTGGTCGGCACATAGAGGTTGCCGTTAGAGTGCCACACCAGGTCATAGGCGTTGCGCACACCGGTGGCATAGATCTTCAGCACCGCATTCGCCGCGAACGGGTTGTACATGCCCGGATAGGTGCCGTCGGCATTGAAGGAGCTGTTCGGGAAGGTGGTCGTGGGGTCGTCGCCGGGGTTGATCGGTTCGGTGCGCACGTCGAAGCCGCCGGTCGGCGCGGTCCGCGAACGGTCGACCTCCAGCACGGCCGCATTGAGCAAGCGCTCCGGCCGCCCGCCCCAGGCAGGGTCCTCGCCGCCCGCGGCGGTGTTGGACCCCTGGGTCAGATAGAGCAGGTAGTTCGGCTCTCCCGCCTGGCCTGCATCCGGGTTCGCGCGGAATTCCAGGCTGTTGGTCAGGTGATCGCCTCCCGAGCGCGGCAGGCCGGAGATATAGGTCTCCGCCGTAGCCCCTGTGAAGGACATATTGGCGCCGAGCGTGATCTTGCTGATCCGGCCAGAGAATTCGGGCGTGTCGAAGGCCTTGGATTCGCGCGGGATCGGCGCGTTGTCGGTGATCCAGATCGTGTTCGGGTTTTCCGGATCGAAGGTGAAGCCGATGATGCCGCGCCGTTCGCCGTTGGGCGCATCGAGGTAATCGAGGATCAGGCTCTCCTTGGAGCTCTTGTCGATCGTGCCATCGGAATTCACGTCCCAGCGGTAGATTTCGCCGGTGATCGTCGCGACATAGAGCTTCCCGTCCGGCCCGTATTCGATCGAGGTGAAGCCGCCCGCGCCATCGATGAACCCGTCGAGCTGCACGCTGGATTCGAAGGAGACGCTGGACTGGACATCGGCCGGCATATTGCCAGTCACGAAGGTCGTGGTCAGGTCCTGCATCTGCCGCAGCGGCGCATTCGGGTCGCTGAGGCTGCCGAGGTCGAGCACGTTCTCGATCTTCAGCGTATAGCTGGTGAATTCCTTCAGCGGCGTCAGCGGGCGCACGTTGAGCGTATCGGCTCCGCCCGAGATCTGGACCGCGACCTCTACCTCGATGCCGGTGAGCGTCTCCACCAGTTTCACCCCTTCGGTGTGCAGGATATTCGGCCCGCGGTAATCCTCGCCGCGCAGCACTACGCCCACGACCAGCGTCGAGGTCGGGTCGATATCGGTCGGGATCGCGCCATTCGCCCCGAGCGCGATGGACACCTGCCCATCTTCCAGCGAATCCGCGACCGGCGCCGAGAAATAGGAATAGTCGAGATCCGCGGAGCGGCCGTCGTTCGGGGTCAGGTCGGGGATCGCCTCGATCTCGATATGTTGGATCTCGGTGAACAGCCCGCCGATGGAATCGAGCGTCAGCCGCCCGTCGAGCACATTGACGATGGCGGTGATATAGGCCGAGCGGCCGCCGCTGGTGCTGGAGCCGTTCGGCACCGAATTGGTCGGGCTCCAGATCGGCATCACCTGCACGCCCTCGATATGCAGCGCATAGATGCTGCTCGGGTCGCCGCTGGTATCGCCGATGGCGATCTTCACCTGATAGGAGCCGTTCGCCAGCGCCATTTCCCAGGCATAGGCCCCGGCGCCGTTTTCCATCACCGCGGAGGTCTTCTGCAGGTCGGAGGCGCCCGGAACGGTGTCGGAATAGGTCACGAGCCCGGTGGGCAGGTTGGCCGCGATGGTGCCGTTCGCGGTGCCATCGGCCACGCTCGCTTCGGTGACCTAGCCGTAGAACAGGCCATTGCCACGGTCGCCATAGGCCGCGCCCTGATCGGCGAAAAAGCCGGCCGGGGTGGTGTAGCCGCCCGGCAGGCCGCCGCTGCCCGCAGCGGGCTCGAAATTGATCTTCGCGACCGGGGTGAAATAGACCTGATCGCGATCGTCGACGATCTCCTCGCCCACGACGACGATACTGTCGAGGTTCGGCCCGTTGGCGGTGTTGGAGGTGAGGGTGAAGCTGTTCGCCCCCGCGGAAAGCTGCACATCCACCGTGACCTCGGCCCAGGTGCTCCAGGAGCCGGTGGCGGTGAAGTTCACGGTCTGCGAGACGCCGTCGATGGTCAGCGTCATCGGCCGCGCCGCGCCGGAGCTGAAGGCGTAGCGGAAGGTGATGTGGTAGGTGCCGCTGTCGGGCACGGTCACGGCGAAGGCGACGCCATCGCCCACGTCATTGCCGATGTCCACATAGCCGCTGCCGGTGAAGTTCCGCCACAGGCCATCGGAGTTGTAGGTCAGCCCGTCGCCGCTGTTGCTGGTATTGGCGGCGGGTTCCGGGGCGCCGGGGCCGCGCCGGGCGGTGTCGTTGTCCACCTCGATGAAGGTGAGCGTCTCCGCCTGGAGGGTCTGGGTGAAGATCTGCGGATCGCCACTGCGCAGCACGGTGATCTGCTTCGTCGTGTTCGCGGTATTGCCGTTGTCGTCGGTGACGATGACGGTGGTGACATAGGTGCCCGAGGTCAGCGACGTGCCGTCCACGGTGAAGTCGCCATCGGCATCGGGGAGCACGGTGGTCTTGGTGGCGCCGCCGTCGAAGCTCACCTGGACGAGCACGATATCGGAATCGAGCCCCGAGACGTTGAAGTTGATCGAATCCGCCGCCGCGCCGCTGAGGGTCTGGTCGGGCCCGCTGAGGAACAGGTTGCCATCCGCATCGGCGGTGAAATCGCTGCCGATCGGGCCGGTTCCCGCCTCGGTGATCTCGATCCGGTCGATGTTCGGGCCATAGGTGATGCCGGGCGGGATCGTCAGGGTGATGGTGTTGGTCCCGGCGGCGAGGGTGATGCTCTTGGTCAGGAAGGCCCAGACGTCGAACCCGGCCTGGGTGGCGGTCGCGGTGCTCGGGAACTGCGTGAGCGTGTCGGTGCCGTTGATGCCCAGCAGCAGCGGCCGCGGGCTGCCGTTCACGTTCTGCGACGCATAGCGGATGTTCAGGTCATAGGTGCCCGCGCTGCCGACGGTGATGGTGAAGGTGAGCTTGTCGCCGGGGTCGTCGCCGAAATCGACATAGCCGGTGCCGGAGTAATCGGGCCGCAGCCCGCCCGGCACGCCGGGGTCGGGGTTGGTGGTGGTGCGGGCCAGCGTGACGGTGCCCTGGCCGGTCGCAAGCGCGATGGCCGCGGCTTCGGCCTGTACCGTGATCGCGCTGAACGCGGGCGGCGGCCCCTGCTGGACGGTGACGTTGAAATCGACCGCGGCCGAGGAGAGCGAGCCGTCGCTCGCCAGCGCCTGCAGCGCATAACTGCCCGCCGCGACGCCCGCGCCCACGGTCAGGATCCCGCCGGACAGGCTGAAGCCCGCGGGCAGGGGGCTGCCGCCGGCCAGCTGCACGATGTAGCTGATGGCATCGCCGTTCGGATCCGTCGCGCCGAGTTCGGTCGCGACGTCGATCGTCGCAGGCGTGCCGGAGGTGGTGGTGAGATCGTCGATATCGGCGCCCGGCGCCAGAACCGGCGCCTGGTTCTCCGGCCCGTCGGTGACGGAGACATTGACGAGCTGGGTCACCACGGAGGTCCCGTCGCTGACCTGAACGCCGACCTGATAGACATTGTCGCCGTTGGTATCGGTCGGGGCCTCGAAATCGGGCGGGGCGATGAAGCTCAGGGCACCGGTCGTCGGGTTGATGGCGAATTTGGTGCTGTCCGTGCCCTGTCCGCTCAGCGCATAGCTGAGCGCCGCGGGGTTGTCGCTGTCGGTCGCGGTGACGGTCTGGGCGAGGAGCGTGTTCTCGGCCATGGAAACGGTATCCGCGCTGGTGATCTCCGGCGGATAGAACGACGGGCTGACGCCCACGGCGGTCACGGCCAGGGCATCGAGGTTCGGCCCGGTGAGCGAGGCGGAGCCGATCGCGAGCTTCACCGTGTTGCTGCCGGCCGCCAGCGTCACCGTCACCGACTGCACCGTCCAGTTCGACCAGCCGTTCGCGTCGGTCCCGGTCGAGGCGAAGGGCAGGGAGGATTGCGCAGTGCCGTTCACGGAAAGGTCCAGCGGCCGGTTCCCGGAGCCACCGTTCGCGTAGCGGAAATGGAGCGTATAGGTGCCTGCCGTGGGCGCAGCGACCGTGAAGGTCACGGAATCGCCGAGCGAGGAGGTGCCGGAGCCGTAATCGACATAGCCGCCGCCGGTGCTTCCGGGGCGCAGGCCGCTGCTGTCCAGGATCTTTCCGGATCCGGGGACCTCCGGATTGCTCGCGGAGCGGATGACGGTGTTGTTCGGCGAATTGCTGACAACCAGCGCGTTCTCTGCTTGAAAGATCACATCAAATTTCCATCAACCGTGCGCAGCAAGCAGGGCGCGACCCCGGTCGCGAGCCGCTGCGCGGAACCATCACTCACGCTCAGATCGGTATTCTGGGGGCTGGTGCCATGCGATACGGCCGCCGCAAGCGCTGCGATGCCGCATCCGGGAGCTTTGCTCCGGTACTCTCGAACATGCCCCGGGCTGGCATTCTGCAGGAACAGCGCTCTGTTTCGGCTGGTGCCCGTGGCCCCTCATTACACGAACTGACAGGCTGATGATTACCGATTCGGGACCGGTGAGGGAACTGGCATTCGCGGCCGGGGGATATATATATAGCGTGCTGCGGCCGCGAAATGCACGCCCTGATTGTAATCCTGCATGCAACGCCTCTGCCAATGCCCAAGGACCGATTCCGGTTCCTGAAAGTCGCGCAAAAAAGCGGCTTTCGCAGGAGCGCGGCGGCCGGGGCACGCGCCGAATCGGTGAGTCGGGCGCGCGGAATCATCCGTGGTCCGGGCCCCTGTTCGCGCCCGCGCCCGCGCCGTATAAGGCGGTCATGGATTATGATGCGATCGTTCTGGGCGCGGGTGGCGCCGGTCTTCTGGCTGCGGCAACGGCGGGGCAGCTGGGGGCGCGGGTGCTGGTCATCGACCATGCCGACAAGCCGGGCAAAAAGATCCTGATCTCGGGCGGAGGGCGGTGCAATTTCACCAATCTCGGCGCCGGGCCGAAGTGCTACCTGTCAGAAAACCCGCATTTCGCCAAATCAGCGCTGAGCCGCTACACCCAGCACGATTTCCTGGCGCTGGTGGAGCGGCACGGGATCGCCTGGCACGAGAAGACGCTCGGGCAGCTGTTCTGCGATGGTTCGGCGCGGCAGATCGTGGCGATGCTGCTGGAGGAATGCGCCCGCGGCGGCGCGGAGATCCGCCTGTCCACGAAGATCGGCGAGATCGCCCATGCCGACGGGCTGTTTCGGGTGGCTGGCGTGCGGGCACCGCAGCTGGTGATCGCGACGGGCGGGCCCTCGATCCCGAAGATGGGCGCCACCGGCATCGCCTTCCAGATCGCGGCGCGGTTCGGGCTCGGGGTGGTGGCGCCGCGCCCGGCGCTGGTGCCGCTGACGCTCGGGCCGCAGGATCAGGACTTCCTGGATATATCCGGTGTCTCCTGCCCGGTGACGGCGCGGACGGGGGCCGCCACCTTTGCCGAAGCCGCGCTGTTCACCCATCGCGGCCTGTCTGGCCCGGCGATCCTGCAGGCCTCGTCCTACTGGACACCCGGCGCGCCGCTGACGCTGGATCTCATGCCGAAGGCGGCGGATATGCTGCGCGCCGCGCGCCGCGCGATGCCGCGCGCCCATATCCGCGCGGTGCTGGCGCAGCACCTGCCGAACCGGCTGGCCGAGGTGCTCGCCGCGCGGATCGGCGCCACGCGCGAAATGGCCAACATGCCCGATGCCGAGCTCGACCGGATCGCGGCGCTGCTGCGCGGGCTGAGCTTCCAGCCCACCGGCACCGAGGGCTATGCCAAGGCGGAGGTGACGGCGGGCGGCATTTCCACGGCGGATCTGTCGTCGCGCACGATGGAGGCCACGCGGGTGCCGGGTCTTTATGCGATCGGGGAGGCGGTGGATGTGACCGGCTGGCTCGGCGGCTACAATTTCCAGTGGGCCTGGTCGTCTGCGGTGGCCGCAGGGCAGGCAATCGCAGCGCGGCGCATGGCATAGCATCTGGGGGAGGGTGAGAGGCTGGACATCGACCCAAGCGGGGCTCGTTGCGGCTGCTTCCTTCCGGACCTGACCGGGTTGGCGAGGCGCTCGCCCGCGCCAACCTCTCGGCAGACGATATAGGGGCGGGCGCCGGGAAAAGCAACCCCGGCAAAGGCCCCGCCGGGCTAGAACTCCAGATGCAGTTTCAGGAAGCCGTCTTCGGTCAGGCCACCGTCCTTGAGCCGCACTCCGGCGGCTTCGTCCAGCCGGCCTCGGGCCCGCGGCGAGGTTTCGAACCAGGCGCCGGTGCCGGGCAGCGGCGCGAACGTCCAGACCGGGCGGCTGCGCGGGCGCACGATGGGGTGGCGCCGCGCCGTCTCCTGCAGCACGTCCCAGACGATTGTCTCCGAGCCGAGCGGCACATCGACGGCGCCCGCGGCGGGAAAGCAGCCGGTCCCCGTACTGCGATAGCTGTTGGTCACCACGACGAAGGCTTCCTCCGGGCGCACCGGGCGCCCGTCATGGCGCAGGTTCCGGATCCTTTGCGCGGCCGGGTCCAGCAGGCTGCCATCGGGGGCATAGCGGGGCGGCTGGCTCGGGTCGATTTCGTAGGTCAGGCCGTAGAAGATGTCGAAATTATAGCTCGGGAAGCCGGGGTTCAGCAGGGGCTGGTCCTGCACCCCGGGGCGCAGCTGCAGGAAGGCGGCGGCGCCCCGCTCCAGCCATTCGGCAATCTCGGCGCCGGTGACGCGCACCGCCGTCACCGTATTCGGGTAGGTATAAAGATCCAGCATGTGGCGCACGCGAAGCGGGCCTGCCGGGATGTCGATGAAATAATCCGGCCCGCCGCGGGCGCCGCATTTCATCGGCGTCACCGCCACCAGTAGCGGCAGCTGCGCCTCGGGCCGCCCCTTCAGGCATTTGCGCACATGCGCAGCCTTCGCCAGCGCCACCAGGCCCAGCGTGGAATCCGGCGCCACCATGGAAAAGAAGCTCTGCAGCGGGCGCGTGGTCTGGCTCAGCACGCGCGAAAGCTCCGCCTTGATTTCGGCATGGGCCTCGGCGCCGAGCGCGACGATTTGCGGATGCTCCTCGGCGAGGCAGACCACCCGGTCCGGCCCGATCCGCTCCGATACCGGGCGCAGCTCACTGCGGGCGCCGCCCACCTGCCAGCGCCCGCCCGGGGCGCGCCGCAGCGTGAGGTCGATCAGGCCCAGATGCGAGCCCCACCTTCCCGGCAGGATCGCGGGCTTGCCCATCAGCTGCCCCTGCGCCGGATCCCCGGAAGCCGCGGGCGCAGGCTCCGGCGCCGGGAACAGCATGTGGCTGTGGCCGCAAATCAGGGCATCGATGCCCTCCACCTGCGCAAGCCGAAGCCCCGCATGCTCGGCGTCCTCGGAATGGATGTCCTCCGAGAGGCTGCCGATGCCGGTATGGGCCAGGGCCACCACGATATCCGCCCCGGCCGCACGCAGGCGCGGCACTTCGACGAGGGCGGTTTCGACGATGTCGCGGGTGAAAAGATTGCCGCCGAGGCGGGCGCGGTCCCAGCTTGCGGTCTGCGGCGGCAAAAAGCCGATCACCCCGATCCGGAGACGGTGCAGCGCCCCTTCCGCATCCTCCAGGTCGCGCTCCAGAATGAGCCATGGCGGCAGCATCTGGCCGATCCCCTCCGCGCGCCGCCGCCGCGCATTGGCGCAGACGAAGGGAAAGCGCGCATCCGCGAGCACCCGGTCCAGATAATCCAGGCCGAAGTTGAATTCATGATTGCCGGGCGTGCCGGCGTCATAGCCGAGGGCATTCATCGCCGCGATCATCGGGTGGACTTCGCCGCAGCGGATCCCGCGCCGCTGGCCCCAGTGATCGACGAGCAGCGAGCCCTGGAGGAAATCTCCGTTGTCGAAGAGCAGGACGTTGCGCGCCTCCCGGCGGGCGCCGGCGATGAGATTCGCCACCCTGCTCAGCCCGGTATCCGGCGCGGGGCGGTCGCGGGTATAATCGTAGCCGAGAAGGAAACCATGGAGATCGGTCGTGGCCAGGATCCTGAGCGCCACGGTCGCCTCGCCATCGCAGTGCAGGTCCGCGGTTCGTGCGGTGCCGTCGGCGGGGGGCGGGGCGCTTCGCTTGCCGGTGCCGGAGACGGGGCTATGAGGCTGGAGATCCTCAATCCGGCCATTGCAAAACATCTGATTTCGTTCCTTCCGGCGCCCTTGGGGGCGAGATTGCTGTGCAGATTGCTATGGCTTCCTCCGGCGCCGGAAACGATACAATCATGAAGCGAGTTTGAATTTCTATTGGAAACAACGATGCTTTGGCAGATTTTTTAGCGCATGATATGGAAACAAGCAGATTTGCAACACTCTGGCGTTCCGGGGCCTGTCGTGCCACAAGCTCCGGGCACAGGATGCTCAGGACCGCCATGACCCAGCTGCAGCCCCCCGCGGAAACCGCTCATCACCCCGAGCCCTATCTTGATCTCCGCTCCGGGTTGGCCTTCGGTGGCTCCGGGCTGGACCGGGCCGTCGCGCTGCGCGCGGACCCGGCCAAACTCTCCTGCCTGGCGGTGGAGCCGTCAACGCGGATCCTGCCGCTCTGGCGCGGGCGGGTGCTGCTTGCGGCGCCCGAAGCGGAGACCGATCCGGTGGTCGGGGCGGGACTCGTGGGGCTCGCGCCGGGCGCGGAGCTGCTGCGCGACCATGGGGCGGAGGCGCCGCTGTTCCTGGGCCTGTCGCAGGGGGTGGCGGTGTTTGCGCAGGACGTGTCCTCCTGGGAGCCCGAAGATGCGCCCACGGGCGAGCCGGGGTTTGCCGATCCGCGCCAATGGGGGCCGCCCGGCGCGCCGCAGGGGGCTGCTTTCGCCGAGCTGCGCGGTGCACTGATGCGCCTCGATGCGCGGGCGGGGGAGCTGGTGGCCATGGCCCGCGCGCTCCGGCAATGGCACGAAAGCCACGGCTTCTGCGCCAAATGCGGCGCGGCCTCGCGGGTCACGCTGGGCGGCTGGCAGCGGCATTGCCCCGCCTGCGACGGGCATCATTTCCCGCGCACGGATCCGGTCGTGATCATGCGCATCACCCGCGGCAATGATGTGCTGATGGGGCGTTCGCCGGGCTGGCCGGAGGGGATGTATTCCTGCCTCGCCGGGTTCGTGGAGCCGGGCGAAACGGTGGAGGCCGCCGTGCGCCGGGAGGTGCTGGAGGAGACGGCGGTGCAGGTCGGGCGGGTGGATTTCCTCGCCTCCCAGCCCTGGCCCTTCCCGATGCAGATGATGCTGGCCTGCGAGGGGACCGCCCTGAGCGCAGAGATCACCCTCGATCCGGTGGAGCTGGAAGACGCGCTCTGGGTCAGCCGGGAGCGTCTGGCGGGCGTCTTCGCGGGCACCGACCCGCAGATCCGCGCGCCGCGGGCGGGCGCGATTGCCGGCTGGATGCTGCGCGGCTGGCTGCGCGACGCGCGGAGCTGATCCCGTTCACCCTCTGTTTGCCTGTGCCGGGGTAGTTTGCCCGGGCAAGGCACAGGAGAAGGCATGAAGTTCACCAGCCGTATCGAAATTGCTGCCGCTCCGGCGCAGGTGTTCGGGCAGATGTCCGACCTCTCCGTTTTCGCCCCGGAGCTGCGGCGCCATGGGGTGCGGCTGCGGCGCACCGATACGCTGGCGGAGCCGGCGGCGGGCATGAGCTGGCAGGCCGATTTCCGGTTTCGCGACCGCGCGCGGGTGGTGCATCTGATGGCCTGCCGTGTGGCCCCGCAGGAGCGGATCGACTACGAGGGCCAGAGCAACAGCTTCCTGCTCAGCGGCGCCGTCGCGCTCACGCCGCTGCCGCGGGAGCGCACGCGGCTGCATCTGACGCTGGAATTCCGGCCGCGCAACCTGGGCGCGCGGCTGCTTTTGCAATCGGCGCGGCTCGGGCGGGCGCGGCTGGAAAGCCGGCTCGGCGATCGCCTCGCCGAGCTGGCCGCGCTGCTGGAGGCGGGGGCGCGGGCCTGATCAGCCGTGGCGGCGCGGATCGGCCGGATAGACCCCGAGCAGCGACATGTGGGTGGTGAAATAGGCCAGCTCGTCCAGCGCGAGGCGGACGTTGTCGTCCTCCGGATGGCCCTCGATATCGGCGTAGAACTGGGTGGCGGTGAAATTGCCCTCTACCATGTAGCTCTCGAGCTTGGTCATGTTCACGCCGTTGGTCGCGAAGCCGCCCATCGCCTTGTAGAGCGCCGCGGGAATGTTGCGCACCCGGAACACGAAGGTGGTCATCATCCGCTCGGCGCGCCGTGTGCTGTCCGGTTCGCGCGACATGATCAGGAAGCGGGTGGTGTTGTGGGCATTGTCCTCGATGTTGCGCGCGAGAATCTCCAGCCCGTGGATCTCCGCCGCGATCTCCGAGGCGAGGACGCCTTCCCCCGGCGCATGGCTGCGCGCGAGCTCCGCCGCGGCGCCGGCGCTGTCGGCCGCGGCATGGCCCGCGATCGCATGCGTGCGCAGGAAGCGCGCCGATTGCGGCAGCAGCACCAGATGCGCGCGCACATGCCGGATGTCCTCGAGCTTGCGCCCGGGCACCGTCATCAGCACGATCCGCACCCGCACGAAGGCCTCCCCGATGATATGCAGCCCGGAGGAGGGCAGCAGCCGGTGGATATCGGCCACGCGGCCATAGGTGGAATTCTCGACCGGCAGCATCGCGAGGTCCGCCACGCCCGTGGTCACGGCCTCGATCACATCCTCGAACGTGGCGCAGGGCAGCACGTCCATCTCCGGGCGTGCGTTGCGGCAGGCCTCGTGCGAATAGGCGCCCAGCTCGCCCTGGAATGCGATCACCCCGCGTTTTTCGGTGGCCATGTGTCCCTCCTCGATGGTGCCGTTTTCCTATAGCGGGCAGGCCGGAAAATGGAAGCGGAACCCGCCGTGCGTCACGGGGCCGCACCTGTCGTGCGGCACGATGGCTTGCGGCATCGCAACTTCCTTGAAAAAAGCGCAGTGAGACAGGATACTTCGGCGTAACCGGATTGTGATGCGATCCAGCCATACTCAGGGAGGAGTCATGTTGACTACGACGACTGTTACCAAGGCTGCTGGCGCCATCCTGGGCGCATTTCTGTTTTTCCTGCTCGCGGGCTGGGCCGGGGCGGCCCTGTTCGCCGTGGGCGGCGGGGAGCATGGCGCCGAGGAAGAGGGGGAGGCCGTCGCCATGATGACGGCTGCGCCCGGCGGTGTGGGTGGCGAAAGCGCCGGAGCCGCGACGGCGGAAGCCGCCCCTGCGGTCGTACTCGGCGAGGGCGATGCGGCCAAGGGCGAGAAGGTCTTTGGCAAGTGCAAGGCCTGCCACAAGGTGGACGGCAAGAACGCGACCGGCCCGCATCTGGATGGTGTCGTCGGGCGGCCGATCGGCTCGGTGGCCGATTTCGCCTACTCCGACGCGTTCAAGAGCCACGGCGACAACTGGACGCTCGAGCATCTGGACAACTACCTGGCCAACCCGAAGGAATACATCCCGGGCAACAAGATGTCCTTCGCGGGCCTGCCGAAGCCGGAAGATCGCGCGAATGTCATCGCCTATCTGCAGAGCCTCGCGCACTGAGCCGGATCTGGCCTGACGGGCCGAAGCAGGGCCGCCCCTTCGGGCGGCCCGTTCCATTTCGGCGCGCTCTCACGCAGATGCAACTTGCACCCCGGGGCGATGCGCTCTTAGCTGGGCGCCGAACGATCGGGAGCACAGAATGACGGTTCGCAGAGGGTTTGGCGGTGTCTGGCTGTTGGGGGCGGCGCTGTGGGCGGTGGCTGCGGGGCCGGGGGCCGCGCAGGAGACGATCACCGCGACGGCCATCTCGACGCTGGGGGATCTGAAATACCCGGCCGATTTCGCGCATCTCGATTACGTCAACCCGGAGGCGCCCAAAGGCGGCGAGATTTCGGAATGGACGCAGGGCGGGTTCGACAACATGAACCCGTTCACGCTGGAGGGGCGCGCGGCGGCGCTGGCCTCGGCGCCGCTGGAAACGATGCTGGAGACCACGGCCGATACGGTGGGCGAAGCCTACTGCCTGCTGTGTGCGCAGATGGAATATCCGCCCTCGAAGGACTGGGTGATCTTCACCCTGCGCGACGGCATCACCTTCTCCGACGGCACGCCGATGACCGCCGAAGATGTGCTGTTCTCCTACCAGCAGCTGCGCGACAAGGGGCTCAGCTCGTTCCGGGCGGTGGTGGCGCAGCAGGTGGCCTCGGCCGAGGTGCTGGACCCGAAACGGATCAAATATACCTTCACCCCCGATTATCCGCGGCGCGACATCATTCAGGCCGTGGGCGGGCTGCCGGTCTTTTCCGCGGCGCAGTTCGCGCGCGAGAAGCTGGATCTGGCCAAGGCTTCGCCGGTGCCGTTCGTCGGCTCCGGCCCCTACATGTTCGATTCTGCGCGCGACGGGCGCACGGTGGCCTGGAAGCGCAACCCGGACTATTGGGGCAAGGACCTGCCGCTGAATATCGGGCGGCATAATTTCGACCGGATCCGGATCGAATATTACGGCGACTATCAGGCTGCGTTCGAAGGGTTCAAGGCCGGCTCATATACTTTCCGCAACGAGGCCTCGTCGCTTCTCTGGGCCACGGCCTATGATTTCCCGGCGCTGACGAAGAAATGGGTGGCGAAGGCGGAGCTGCCGAATGGCAATGTCGCCTCGGGCCAGGCCTTCGCCATCAACCTGCGGCGCGAGAAGTTCGAGGACATCCGCGTGCGCGAGGCGCTGGGGCTGATGTTCAACTTCGACTGGTCCAACGAGACGCTGTTTTATGGGCTCTATACCCGGGTGAATTCGATCTGGGAGAATTCGCCGCTGGCCGCGACAGGAACCCCCACGCCCGAGGAAATCGCGCTGCTGAAGCCGCTGGCGGCGGACCTGCCCGCCGGCATTCTGGACGATCCGGCCGTGGTGGCGCCCGGATCGGGCGCGCGCCAGCTCGACCGCGGCAATCTGCGCAAGGCGGCGGCGCTGCTGGATGCGGCGGGCTGGGAGGCGGGAGCCGATGGCCTGCGCCGCAACGCGCGCGGCGAGACGCTGAAGGTGGAAATCCTGAACGACAGCCAGACCTTCGACCGGGTGATCCTGCCCTATATCGAAAACCTGAAGGCGCTGGGCGTCGATGCGTCGATGGTGCGGGTGGACGATGCGCAATATGAGAACCGCCGCCGCGCCCATGACTACGACATGATCACCGCGCAACTCGGCCAGGACGAAATCCCGGGCGCCGACCTGCAGCAGTATTTCGGCTCCGGCTCTACCGATGACGTGTTCAACGCGATGGGGCTCTCCAATCCGGCGGTGGACAAGCTGATCCGGCTGGTGGAGGAGGCGAACAGCGCCGAGGAACTGATCCCGCGCGTGCATGCGCTGGACCGGGCGCTGCGGGCGCTGCGCTTCTGGGTGCCGCAATGGTACAAGGCCAGCCACACCGTCGCCTATTACGATATGTACGAACATCCCAAAGCCCTGCCGCCGCATGCGCTGGGAGAGATGGACTTCTGGTGGTATAACGCCGAAAAGGCCGCGAAACTGAAAGCGGACGGCGCATTCTGACGGGGTTCTCCGCCGGGAATGTTGCGAAAGTGAGGGCAGGGAGCGTATGGGCGCCTATATCCTGAGGCGGTTGATGCTGGTTATTCCGACATTGTTCGGGATCATGCTGGTCAATTTCACGCTGACGCAAT
>NZ_JAYRZN010000048.1:17707-21412 GCF_041916475.1 Paenirhodobacter sp. | reverse complement strand
CCGACCGTGATAATCTCCGACATGACCGTCCTCCTTTGTGGATCATCGCAGACCCACCTTGGCACAGAGATGCCGTCGGGGGGCGGTCACATCATCAAAGTTGTCGAGCAGGCAGGTTTTGCCTTGGCGGGCGCGCTCGGGGAGACATGGGTAAGGCTCGCCCAGGCGGATAAGACCTGCTGTAATCCGCGCGGCAGAGATCCGGAGGTTTTCAAGCCCCCGGGTGCAATGGCCGTACTTCGCGGGGCGCCCGGCTCGGCAATCACACCGCCCCAAGGGACCCTCCCGGATGCCCGCCTGCGGCACATGTACGATGGCTTCCGGCACCCAGGCTCTGTGTGCCACTGGAAAATGCGGGATAGGAGCGCGAAATCCGGCCGCACAAGCCTCAGAACGGCACGTCGTTCGCGCTGTCGGCCGCTTTCAGGAAGCCGGCTTTCACATGTTTGGCGCCGGCCTTGTCGAATTCGATGACGAGCGTGTCGCGCTCGATCTCCATCACCTCGCCATAGCCGAACTTGACGTGGAACACCCTGTCGCCAATGCCGAAGGGCACGACCTCCGCATCCATCACCACGCCGCGCGCCACCGGCGCCGCATGGCCCTTCGCCTGCATCCGCTTCCAGCCCGGCGAATTATACACATCGGCCTGCCGGGCCCGGTCCTCGATCCCGCCCGCGCGTGCACCGCCCCCCATACCGCCGCCATAAAGCCCCGGCGCCGTCAGCACATCCACATGCGCCACCGGCAATTCGTCGATGAAGCGCGAGGGCATCTGCGACTGCCACTGGCCGTAGACCCGCCGGTTGCCCGCGAAGGAAATGGTGCACAGCGCCTCGGCCCGGGTGATGCCCACATAGGCCAGCCGCCGCTCCTCCTCCAGCGAGCGCAGGCCGCCCTCGTCCAGCGCGCGCTGGCTCGGGAACAGCCCGTCCTCCCAGCCCGGCAGGAACACCGCCGGGAATTCGAGCCCCTTGGCCGCATGCAGCGTCATGATCGAGACCTTGTCCTCGGCCTCCTCCTTGTCGTTGTCCATGATCAGCGCGACATGCTCGAGGAAGCCCTGCAGGTTCTCGAACTGCTCCAGAGCCTTCACAAGCTCCTTCAGGTTCTCGAGCCGCCCCGGCGCCTCCGGCGTCTTGTCGTTGAGCCACATCTCGGTGTAGCCGGATTCTTCCAGAATGGTTTCGGCCAGCCGGATATGGTCCTGCCCCTCCAGCACCGCCGCATGCCAGCGCCCGATGCCCTCCACGAAGGCGCGCAGCTGCCCCGCCGCCTTGCCGCCGATCGCGCCCTGCTGCAGCGCGCCGCGCGCCCCCAGCACCAGCCCCACGCCCGCCTCGCGCGCGATGCGCTGGATCCCCTGCTGCGCCTTTTCGCCCAGGCCGCGTTTGGGCGTATTCACCACCCGCTCGAAGGCCAGATCGTCGTCGGGCGAAACCGCCAGCCGGAAATAGGCCATGGCATCGCGGATCTCCAGCCGCTCATAGAACCGCGGGCCGCCGATCACCCGATACGGCAGCCCGATCGAGAGGAACCGGTCCTCAAAAGCGCGCATCTGATGCGAGGCGCGCACCAGAATCGCCTGATCGTTCAGCCGCACCGGCGGCAGGCCATGCGATCCGCCGCGCAGCCCCTCGATCTCCTCGCCGATCCAGCGCGCCTCCTCCTCGCCGTCCCAGTGGCCGATCAGGCGCACCTTCTGGCCGCCCTTCGCCTCCGTCCAGAGCGTCTTGCCGAGCCGCCCCTGATTGGCCGAAATCAGCCGCGCCGCGGCGCCCAGGATATGCTCGGTCGAGCGGTAATTCTGCTCCAGCCGGATCACCTTCGCGCCCGGGAAATCCTTCTCGAAGCGCAGGATGTTACCCACCTCGGCACCACGCCAGCCATAGATGGACTGGTCGTCATCGCCCACACAGCAGATGTTGCGGTGCCCCTGCGCCAGCAGCCGCAGCCACAGATACTGCGCAATGTTGGTATCCTGATATTCGTCCACCAGGATGTAGCGGAACCAGCGCTGATACTGCGCCAGCACATCGGGGTGGTTCTGGAAGATCGTCACCATATGCAGCAGCAGATCGCCGAAATCGACGGCGTTCAGCGTGACCAGCCGGTCCTGATACTGCGCATAAAGCTCGGTGCCGCGGTTGTTGAAGGCCGAAGCCTCCGACGAGGGCACCTTCTCGGGCACCAGCGCGCGGTTCTTCCAGCCGTCGATGAGGCCTGCGAGCGTGCGCGCGGGCCAGCGCTTCTCGTCCATATTGGCGGCGATGATCAGCTGCTTCAGCAGGCGGATCTGGTCGTCGGTATCGAGAATGGTGAAATTCGGGCGCAGCGTCGCGGTCAGCTCGCTCTCCACCAGATCGCCCGGCCGCCCCGGCAGGCTGCGGCTGATCAGCTCGGCATGGCGGCGCAGCAGCTTCACGCAGACGGAGTGGAACGTGCCCAGCCACTGCATCCCCTCGATCGCCCCGCCGAGCAGCCGGCCGACGCGTTCCTTCATCTCGCGCGCGGCCTTGTTGGTGAAGGTCACCGCGAGGATCTCGTTCGGGCGCGCCCGCCCGGTGTGGATCAGATGCGCGATCCGCGCGGTCAGCGCCCGGGTCTTGCCGGTGCCCGCGCCCGCCAGCATCAGCACCGGCCCGTCCAGCGCCTCCACCGCCGCGCGCTGCGCGTCGTTCAGCCCGTCCATATAGGGCGCCGGGCGCGCCGCCATCGCCCGCTGCGAGAGGCTGAGCGCCCCTTCGAAAGGATCGTCGAAATCGGTCATCCGCCCACTCTAACGGCCCCGCCGCCCCACGCCAAGACATGTTCTTACATTGTTCGCGCGCGCATGCCGCCGTAGTATCCGGCTAACACCCGCGCGCCCCGCCCCTGACCTAGGCTGAGAGGCCACCATCAGCAAGGGAGGATGCGCGATGGCCAGGATCCTGATGATCACCGGCGATTATACCGAAGACTATGAAACCATGGTGCCGTTCCAGACGCTGCTGGCCTGTGGCCACAGCGTGGATGCGGTCTGCCCCGGCAAGAAAGCCGGGGATGTGGTGAAGACCGCGATCCATGATTTCGAGGGCGACCAGACCTATTCGGAAAAGCCAGGGCACAACTTCGCCCTGAACGCGGATTTCGACGGGCTCGATGTGGCGGGCTATGCGGCGCTGGTCCTGCCCGGCGGGCGGGCACCCGAATACCTGCGGATGAACCCGGAGGTGATCGCCCGGGTGCGGCACTTCTTCGATACCGGCAAACCCGTGGCCGCGATCTGCCATGGCGCGCAGATCCTGGCGGCGGCGGGCGTGCTCAAAGGGCGCACCTGTTCGGCCTACCCCGCCTGCGCCTATGAGGTGACTGCCTCCGGCGGCAGCTTCGCCGAAATCCCGGTGACAGAGGCGGTGACCGATGGCAATCTGGTCACTGCGCCCGCCTGGCCTGCGCATCCCGCATGGCTGCGGCAGTTCATGGCGCTGCTCTGACATCAACGGGAGGGAGGCCCCGCGATGTGCGAACTCTTCATCAAGGCCGATGCCACGCAATGGCAAAGCCGCACGCACAGCCTGCGCATCGACGGGGTCGCGACCTCGGTCCGGATCGAGAACCACTTCTGGGACACGCTGGAGGAAATCGGCGCGGGGGGGGGGGGGGTGGGGGGGGGGGGGCGGGCGCGGCGGGGGGGGGGGTGGGGGGGGTGGGGGGAACGAACAC
>NZ_JAYRZN010000048.1:0-17697 GCF_041916475.1 Paenirhodobacter sp. | reverse complement strand
GCGCGCGACGGCATGTCCGTCGCGCAGCTGATCACCCGGCTCTGGCATGAGGCGGTGGATGCCGATCACGACCTCGGCAATTTCACCTCGTTCCTGCGGGTGTGCTGCGCGCGCTACCACGCGCTGATCGCGGCCGGGTCCATCTCCGCGGACCGGCGCGTGCCGATCGCCGCGCATCCCGCGCGCGAGATCCTCGCCCGCGAAGCCCGCCGCCTGAACTGACGGGCGCGCCCCCCGCTCCGGAACGGGCGTTGCGCGGTGGCGCGCTCAGCCCCGGTGGATCAGGGAGGCGAACAGCCGCGGGTCCAGGCTCTGGCTCGCGAAGGTCTCACCCTCGGTCAGCACCGCCACCGCATCATGGCTGTGCAGGCTCTCCTGATGGCTCGCCACCACGCGGAAATCGCCCACCCGCGGATCCGCCATCAGCCCGGCCGCAAAGGCGCGCACCGCATCCTCCACGAAGATCGGATTGGCCGCATTGAGCTCGGCAAAGGCCTGCTCGTCCTCGCGCTTCACCATCACCTGGGTTTCAGTGGGCACCGCGCGGCGGGCGATGTCGATCAGGTCCTCGAACCACAGCAGGCCGCCGGTCTCATCAAGCGCCACCGAAATCCGCGCCACCGAGCGCTGCGAATGCGGCGTCGCCAGCTGCCCGCGCGCTTGGCGCGCATGCTCGGAAAGCTCCAGCGAACAGGGGCAGGTCGAGGAATAGACGTAATCCAGATGCACGACCTTCAGCCGCGCCCCGGCCGTATCCACCATCTCCAGGCCGATGTCGTAATACTGCCAGCCGCTGAGCCCCGAGCGCAGGCTTTGCACCTGCAGCGGGAAGGCAAAGCGCATCATGAGCCGCGCGTCGAAGCTCTCCAGATGGTCCTTGTAGTCGTCGAGCGCCGCCGCCATCACCTCGAAGGAGAACCGCGCCCCCGCATGGGCATAGAACGAGCGCATCACCCGCGACATGTTGATGCCCTTCTTGTCGGCATCGAGGCTCACCGTGCCGGTCACGGAAGTATCGAGCGTCACATCGCTGCCCGCCCGCGTGCGGTAGCGCAGCGGCAGCCGGAAATTCGAGATGCCCACATGCTCGATCCGCGTCTGCGCCCCCACGATCAGCGAGGCCGGCCCATTCTGCAGATCGGGCAGCGTCGCGCGGTAGGCGGCATCGGCGGCGAAATCATCGTCGTACTGCCGGCGCAGATCGGGGTAGTTGCCCAGGGGCCGCCCGGGCAGCAGCCGCGCGATGGCGGGGTCCAGCCGCGCCACCTCGGCAGGGTCGGCCTGCGCCGCCCATGCCCGCAGAACCTCCAGCGCCGCTTCTGCGGCATCGGTATCCGGTGCGTCCACCCGCTGCTGAATATTCATCGGCCTCTCCGATTCTGCCCTGCGCAGGCCCCCGCGGGGCCCGCTACATATGGGCATAATACGCGCCAGATCCAGAATGGTTCATCCGGGTGGCACCATTTCGGCAAGCCGCCGCCGCTCAGGCGGCGTCGAGCGCGCCGAGAATATCGGCGACCAGATCCTCGCCGTCCTCGATGCCCATCGAGATCCGCACCATGCCCGGGGTGATACCGATCACCGCGCGGTCTTCCTCGGTCAGGTTCTTGTGGGTCGTGGTCGGCGGATGCGTCGCAATCGATTTCGCATCGCCGAGGTTGTTGGAGATCGACACGATCCGCAGCGCATCAAGGAACCGGAACGCCGCCTCCTTGCCGCCCGCGAGATCAAGGCACAGCAGCGTGCCGCCCGCCCCCATCTGCGCCATCGCCAGCGCATGCTGCGGATGGTCCTCCAGCCCCGGATAGATCACCCGCGCCTTGGCATGGCCCTGCACCGCGGCCGCCACCGCCACCGCATTTGCCGTCTGCGCGCGCACCCGCAGGTCCAGCGTCTGCAGCCCGTTGAGCATGATCCAGGCATGGAACGGGCTCATCGCGCCGCCGGTGTGCTTCACATAGGTCTCGAGCGCGCCGCGGATGAATTCCTTCCTGCCAAGCACAACGCCGCCAAGCGCGCGCCCGCCGCCGTCGATATGCTTGGTGGCGGAGTAGACCACCACATCGGCGCCAAGCGCGATCGCGCGCGAATAGATCGGCGAGGCGAAGGCATTGTCCACCACCACCATCGCGCCAACCGAATGCGCGGCCGCGGCCACGGCGGCGATGTCGATCACCTCCAGCCCCGGGTTGGACACGCTCTCGAAGAAACAGACCCTGGTATTCGGCCGCACCGCCGCCGCCCAGTTCTCCGCCACTGCGCCATCAATCAGCGTCACCTCGACGCCGAACTGGCCCAGCACCTTCAGCACATGCAGACAGGAGCCGAACATCTGCCGCGCCGCCAGCACATGATCGCCCGCCTTCAGCAGCGCCATCAGCGCCCCGTTCACCGCCGCCATGCCGGAGGCACAGGCAAAGGCATCCTCCGCGCCCTCGATCGCCGCCATCCGGTCCTCGAACATCCGCGTCGTCGGGTTGCCATAGCGGGCATAGATGAATTCATCGGGCCCCGAGGAAATGAACCGCGCCTCGGCCACTTCGGCCGAAGGATAGACAAAGCCCTGGGTCAGGAACAGCGCCTCGGCCATCTCGCCATACTGGCTGCGGCGGATGCCTTCATGCACGAGCTTCGTCCGGGTCTTCCAATCCTGCGTCATCGGGTCGCCTCCTGGGTGGTTCCTTGCCCTAGACCCGGGCCCATCCCGAAGTCAACCGGCGGCGAGGGAAGATTATTCCTTGTCCTTCGGCAGGCCATAGCGGGTAATGAGCGGGCCCTGCGCCATGAAAAAGCCAAACATCAGGATGGTCAGGCCGAAGGTCTTGAAGTTCACCCAGGCCTGGTCCGACATCGTGCGCCAGACCAGCTCATTGGCCACCGCGAGCCCGAGGAACAGCGCGATCAGCCGCTTCGTCAGGATCAGCCAGCCCTCGGGCCGCATCGGGATCGTCTCGTCCATCACCAGCTGCAGCCAGGGCTTGCCGCGCAAAAGCCCCACCGCCAGCAGCCCGGCGAAAATCAGATAGATCAGCGTGGGCTTCATCTTAAAGAAATGCGGATCGTTGAACCAGACCGACAGCCCGCCGAACACCACGACCAGCACCAGCGTCGCCACCTGCATCGGCGCAAGCCGCCCGGTGAGGCGCCACAAGAGCCCCGTGGTCACGATCATCAGCGGGATGAACAGCGCCGTCGCTACCACGAAGCCCGAATAGCTGGTGCCGCCCACCATCACCTGGGCGTCCTTCATCCGGGTGAAGACCGCGAAGAACACCAGGAGCGGCCCGAATTCCAGCGCCGCCTTCAGCCACGGATTGATCTTGCGTTTCTCTGCCATCTACCTGCCCGCCAGTTCCACGATCACCGCACCCGCCGCGATCAACATCATCAGCGCGGTCCGCCGCGGACCGACCTTCTCGCCCAACACCACCCAACCGATCGCCGCCGCAAAGACGGTCGATGTCTCGCGCAGCACCGCCGCCTTGCCGACATGGCCCAGCCGCGTGGCGAGCATGATCGCACCGAAGGAGAAATACGCGACAAAGGCGCCCAGCACACTCTTTTTCAGCAAAGGCACAACATCTTGCGCCGGAAAGTTGCGCCAGCGCCGCAGCGTGTAGAGCGGCATGAACAGGCTGTCGAGCAGGAAGAACCAGGCGAGGAAGGTCAGCGGGTCGCGCGTGGCGCGGATGCCCCAGGCGTCGTAGTTCGTATAGAGTGCCACGAAGGCCCCCGTCGCGCAGGCGAGCGCGAGCGCGGGCACCATCGTCTCGCGCTCCAGCGTGACCGTGCGCAGGTTGTAGGCCGCGAGCCCGTAGATCCCGGCCAAGAGCACCCCGAGCCCGGCCCACTGGCCCCAGCTGAAATGCTCGCCGAAAAGCAGCCCCGAGCCGATCACCGCGAAGACCGGCGCCGAGCCGCGCACCACCGGATAGACCACGGTGAAGGCCCCGCGCTGATAGGTCATCGCCTGCAGCACCTTGTAGCACACATGGATCACCACCATGCCCGCGAACACCGGCCACATATGCGGCTCCGGCCAGGGCGCCACGAACAGCGCGACGGGCGCCGCCATCGCGCCCGCGCAGATATCGATCGCGGCGCGGCTGATCCAGGGGTCGAACCGGCCCTTCTGCAGCGCCCCGAACAGCGCATGCAGGAACGCCGCCATCAGCGCGAGCCAGAGCGCCGCCTGTTCGCCCGCTGGCGTGCCCTCGATCCCCGCGATAAGCTCGCTCATGCCCATCTCGCGGGAAAGCCCATGGATATCCTCACAAACATCTGGTCCGACATCGCGCAGTCCTTCACCGCCACGCCGCCCTCGGTCGCGGCGCTGCGGATGCTGGCCGCGCTGGTGCTGGGCGGCGCGATCGGGTTCGAGCGCGAATGGCACCACAAGCCCGCGGGCCTGCGCACGCATATGCTCATTGCCATCGCCTCGGCGCTGTTCGCGCTGATCACCTTCGAGCTGGTCGATATTTCCCGCGCTGAGGGCGCCGACAGCGGCGCGCGCAGCGATATCGTGCGGCTGATCGGTGCGGTCACCTCGGGGGTGGCCTTCCTGGCTGCGGGCTCGATCGTGGTTTCGGGGCGCCATGTGCGCGGGCTCACCACCGGCGCGGGGATGTGGCTCGCGGGGGCGGTGGGGCTTGCCTGCGGCACCGGGCGGATCGGGCTCGCGGCGCTGGCCACGCTCATCACCGTGGCGGTGCTGTGGCTGTTTCGCAAGGTCGAGGCGCGGCTGCAGCGCTTCGAGACCACCCTGCCCGCCGATCCGGATTTCGAGGCGCCCCGCAAGCGGCCGAAGGCCGCGCAGGTCGATCCGATGGACTGAGCCGCCCGGAGGCCGCGGCCCGCCTGCCGCGCCAAGGGATCAGCCCTCCGCGCCGACCAGCGCCCGGGCGAATTCCTCCGGATCGAAGGGGGAGAGGTCGTCGATCTGCTCGCCCACCCCGATCGCATGGATCGGCAGGCCGAAGCGATCGGCAAGTGCGACCAGAACGCCGCCCTTCGCGGTGCCGTCGAGCTTGGTCATCACCAGCCCCGAGACATCGGCGATCTTCGAGAAGATCTCCACCTGGTTCAGCGCGTTCTGCCCGGTGGTGGCATCGAGCACCAGCAGCGTGTTGTGCGGCGCGGTCTCGTCCTTCTTGCGGATCACCCGCACGATCTTCGCGAGCTCTTCCATCAGGTCGGCGCGGTTCTGCAGCCGCCCGGCGGTGTCGATCAGCAGCAGGTCGGCGCCGTCCTGCTCCGCCCGCGCCATCGCATCGAAGGCGAGCGAGGCCGGATCCGAGCCCTCCGGCGCCGTCAGCACCGGCACGCCCGCGCGCTCGCCCCAGACCTTCAGCTGCTCCACCGCCGCGGCGCGGAACGTGTCTCCGGCCGCGATCACCACCGTCTTGCCCGCGGCGCGGAACTGCGAGGCGAGCTTGCCGATGGTCGTGGTCTTGCCCGAACCGTTCACCCCCACCACCAGCACCACCTGCGGCCGCTTGGGATAGATCGGCATCGGGCGGGCGACCGGCTCCATGATCCGGGCGATCTCGGCGCCCAGCAGGTCCTTGATCTCGCGCACGGAAAGCTTCCGCCCCATCCGCCCTTCGGCGAGGTTCGCCGCCACCCGCAGCGCCGTATCCACGCCCATGTCGGAGGCGATGAGCAGCTCCTCGAGGCTCTCGAGCATCGTATCGTCGAGCACCCGGCGCGGCTCTTCGGGCCGGGCTTCGCGGCCCAGCAGACGGCCGAAGAGGCCGGGCTTCACTTCTGCCGCCGGAGCCTCCGCCTGCGGCGCGGCCGGTGCCGAGCTGGGTTCGGGGCTGGGCTCGGGGGCGGCGGGCGCCTCGCTGACGATGGCCTCCAGCCCTTCCTCCAGCTTCGAGGAAGAGCGGGTCAGCCGCGACTTGAGCTTGGAAAAGAAGGACATCGGCGCACTCCGGGGTTTCCTCTCACCTAATGGATCGCGGCCCGCGATGGAAGAGGCCCGCCGATTCCCGCCGATAAGGCTTGCGCCCGGGCGCGCGCCGTGGCGCAATCGCGGCCATGACAGAGCCCTCCGATATCGCCGCCCCGCCTGCCCATCCCGCGCCCGAGGCACGCCCGGATGCCACCGCTATGGCGCCTGCCCTGCCCGGCCCCGCCGATCCGTCGGCCGGCACTCCGCCCGGCCGCCCTGCCCCCGGTGTCGGCCTCTTCGCCGCCGTCACGCTGGCGCCGGTGCTGCCCATTCTGCTCGGCGCGGCGGTGGGCGGCTGGTGGTGCTGGCTGGCCCTGCTCTGGATCGCGGGGCTGATGCTCGCGCTGGATCGGCTGCTACCGCCCGCGCCGGATGCGCCCGAGGGCGCCGAATTCCCGGAGGCGGATCTGCTCTGTGTCGGGCTTGGCGCCGTGCATCTTGCGGTGCTGCTCGCGGCGGTGGCGGGCCTCGCCGGGCTGAGCGGCCTCGGGATATGGGACCGGGTCGCGCTGTTCTGGGCGGCGGGCCTGTTCCTCGGCCAGGTTTCCAATGCCACCGCGCATGAGCTGATCCACCGCCTCGACCGGCGCCTGTTCCGGCTCGGCCAATGGATCTATATCTCGCTTCTTTATGGCCATCACGTTTCCGCCCACCGGCTGGTGCATCACCCGCTCGTGGCCACGCGCGCGGACCCGAACACCGCCGTGCTGGGCGAAAGCTTCTGGGCCTTCCTGCGCCAGGCCTGGCCGGGCGAAGCACGCGCCGCCTGGGCCGCCGAACGCGCCCGCGCGCCCGGATGGGGCTGGACGCCGGTCTGCACAGCCCTCCTCGGCGGCGTGGGCTTCATCTGGGGCATGGTGCTGCTGTTCGGCCTGCCCGGGCTCCTGGCCTATCTCGCGCTCGCGGCCTATGCGCAGATGCAGAGCCTGCTTTCGGATTACGTCCAGCACTACGGGCTGGAGCGGCGGCAGACCGCCACCGGCTACGAGCCCGTGACCCCGGCGCACAGCTGGGATGCCGCAGCGCCCGTCTCGGCGCTGTGGCTATTGAATGCGCCGCGCCATTCCGACCATCACGCCCATCCCGCGCGGCCCTATCCCGCGCTGCGCCTGAGCCCCGGCGGCCATCCGATGCTGCCCCATTCCCTGCCGGTGATGGCGACGATCGCGCTCCTGCCGCGGCTCTGGCACCGGATCATGGATCCGCGCGTGCGACGGCTCTACCGGCCACTGTGACCGCGCGCGCGGTCACGATTTTCAGGGCCGGATCGGCAGATCCGGAGCATGCTCACGCGGGCGTGGCTTCCGTTCTGGCGCGGGATCGGGCAGTCTTGGCGGCATGGACATCCGCATCCTTCCCCTCGCCGCCCTGCTGACGGTAGCGCCGCTCGCGGCCCTGGCCGACCCGGGCGAGACCGCCCCGGCCATGACCGCCGATCAGTTCGATGCCCGCACCCGCGGAAAGACCATCACCTATACCGCAAATGGCGTGCCCTATGGGATCGAGGAGTACCGGCCCGGGCACAAGGTCGTCTGGGCCTTCGATGGAGGGGAATGCCGGGAGGGGGACTGGTTCCAGCTCGGCGAGCAGATCTGCTTCGACTATCACGACGACACCCCCCTGCAGTGCTGGACCTTCCACGATTCGCCTGCGGGCCTGATCGCACGGTTTGAGGGCGACCGGATCGGCGCGCCACTGGTCTCGCTGCAGGAAAGCGCCACGCCGCTGAACTGCCCGGGGCCGGAAGTCGGCGCCTGAGCCACCAACCTCGTCGCGCGCCGGCTCTTCAAGCTGCGGGGCCACGGGCCAAGACAACCCCTGGCGCGCCACGCTCCGGTGCAAAACCCCGGCATCGCCGCGCAGGCTTTAAAAAACCGTCGGGAAACCCCGTGTTTACACGGCTCGCCCGCGACACCGGATATGGCCGCGCCCAGGCCAAGCCGGCCCGGTGCAGCAAGCGCCTGAAACCGGCCTGAGCCCCGGGACGACCGAACCCTCCGACGCTCCCCTACGCCCTTTGCGGCGCTTCCCGACGTCCTCCCAGCACTGTCCCGAGCGGATGCCGCCCCGCGCCCATGACGGTGTCATTGAGCGCCAGTGCTGCGCTGCTCCAGCCCCCCGATGCCAGGGTCAGAACAGGCTGCCCTGTTCGGGCGGAAGGGTCCCGGCACCGCGCTTGGGGGGGGTTTGCGCCGCCTCTTGGGGTGGGGTCGCCCCGCGTTCCGCCCGTACGGGCCGGACGGCGGCGCGGCCATCGTGGAATTCGATTTCGAGCGCCTCCGCGGCCTGCGCCTGTGCGGCCTGCGTCACCAACCGCCCCCGCGCATCGCGCACGACAGCATAGCCCCGCCGCAGGGTCTCGCGGTAGCCCAGAGTCTGCCGCATCCGGTCGAGCCGATCCAGCCGCTCCGCAAGCCGCTCCAGCCGGGCCTTCGGCGCCTGCTCCAGCCGCTCCGCGAGTAAGGTCAGCGCTGCGCGCCCTTCCCGGTTGCGCCGCTCGGCTTCGCCGCGCATCCGCAGTTGGGCGGCGGCCAGACGCCGCCCCAGACTGTCGAGCTGATCTTGGGCGGGGCTAAGCCGCGCGCCCGGGGCGGGCCGCAAGCGGCCCGCAAGCTGGTCTATCCGCGAGCGCTCCCCATTCAGAAACTGCCGCAGCAGGCGTGGCGCCACCTGCGCCGCAAGTGGCGCAAAGCCCGCACGCTTACGCACCACGACCATGCGCAGCGCAGGCCCGAGACGATCCGACACCAGGTCAAACCGCTGCCGCGGCCCGCCCACCAGCGCCTCGGGCCGCCCAAGGCCACGCGACAGATCGCTCAGCCGCTGCGCGCGCGCCTCGATCCGCCCCTGCGCCGCCCGCGCCATCCGCGCGGCGCCCTCCGCAAGCCAGGCCGCGAGATCCGCGCGCACCGGTACCGCCATTTCCGCCGCGGCGGTGGGCGTGGGCGCCCGGCGATCTGCTGCGAAATCGATCAGCGTGGTATCGGTTTCGTGGCCCACGGCGGAGATCAGCGGGATCCGGCTTTCGGCCGCCGCGCGCACCACCGCCTCTTCGTTGAAACCCCAGAGGTCTTCGAGGCTGCCGCCGCCCCGCGCGACGATGATCAGATCCGGCCGCGGCACCCTGCCCCCAGGCACCAGCGCGTTGAACCCGCGGATCGCGGCCGAGACCTCCGGCGCGCAGGCCTGCCCCTGCACGGCGACCGGCCAGATCAGCACCCGGCGCGGGAAGCGGTCGCGCAGGCGGTGCAGGATGTCGCGGATCACCGCGCCCGAGGGCGACGTCACCACGCCGATCACCTCCGGCAGCCACGGGATCGGCCGCTTGCGGCCTTCGTCGAACAACCCCTCGGCCGCGAGCGCCCGCCGCCGCGCCTCCAGCATCGCCATCAGCGCGCCTGCCCCCGCAGGCTCCACGCTGTCCACGATCAGCTGATACTTCGACTGCCCCGGGAAGGTGGTCAGCCGGCCCGTGGCGATCACCTCCATCCCCTCCTCGGGGCGGATCTGCATCTTCGCGACCTGGCCCTTCCAGCTGACGGCGGCCATCACCGCGCCCTGGTCCTTCAGATCGAAATACATGTGCCCCGACGACGGCCGCGACACGCGCCCCACTTCGCCGCGCACCCGCACCCGGCCGAATTCGCCCTCCAGCACGCGCTTCACCGCGCCGGAAATCTCTGACACGGTATATTCATGCGCGTTCCCCGCCGGGCCGTCGTCCAGAAGATCCATCTGCCTTGCCTCGTTTCGGCCAAGACCTTAGAAGGCCACAAAGCGAAGGCCAAGGGGGTTGCCATGAACATTCTGATCCTGGGCGGCGGCGGCCGCGAACATGCCCTTGCCTGGGCGGTGAAGCAGAACCCGAAATGCGATCGGCTGATCGTCGCGCCGGGCAATGCCGGGATCGGCGCCATCGCCGAATGCGCGGCCATCGACCCCTGCAACGCCGCGGCGGTTCTGGCCTGTGTCGAGGAGAACGCGATCGATTTCGTCATCGTCGGGCCCGAGGCGCCGCTCGCTGCGGGCGTGGCCGATGCGCTGCGCGATGCGGGCATCCTGACCTTCGGCCCCTCGGCCGCGGCCGCGCGGCTGGAGGCGTCGAAGGCCTTCACCAAGGAAATCTGCGATGCCTGCGGCGCGCCGACGGCGGCCTATGCCCGCTTCACCGATGCGCAGGCCGCGAAGGACTACGTCCGCGCCCAGGGCGCGCCGATCGTGGTCAAGGCCGATGGCCTCGCGGCCGGCAAGGGCGTGATCGTGGCGATGACGCTCGATGAGGCGCTCTCCGGGATCGACGAGATCTTCGGCGGTGCCTTCGGCGCGGCCGGCGCCGAGGTGGTGATCGAGGAATTCATGGCCGGGGAGGAAGCCAGCTTTTTCATCCTGTCGGATGGCAGCGACGTCCTCTCCGTCGGCACCGCGCAGGACCACAAGCGCGTGGGCGACGGCGACACCGGCCCCAATACCGGCGGCATGGGCGCCTATTCGCCCGCGCCGGTGCTCACCGATGCGATTCAGGCTCAGGTGCTGGACGAGATCGTGCGCCCGACCATCGCCGAGATGGCGCGCCGCGGCACGCCGTTTCAGGGCGTGCTCTATGCCGGGCTGATGATCGAGAATGGCCGGGCACGGCTGGTGGAATATAATGTGCGCTTCGGCGATCCGGAATGCCAGGTGCTGATGCTGCGGCTGGGCGCGCAGGCGCTCGATCTGCTCATCGCCTGCGCGGAGGGGCGCCTGGGCGAAGCCCGCGCGCAATGGGCCGATGACCATGCCCTGACCGTGGTGATGGCCGCGCAGGGCTATCCGGGCGCCTATGCCAAGGGGACGCTGATCCAGGGGCTGGACGCCCTGCCCGAGGACAGCAGCCACATGGTGTTCCACGCCGGTACCGCGCTGCGCAACGACCAGCTGGTCGCGACCGGAGGCCGTGTGCTGAACGTGACCGCCCGCGGCGCCACGCTGCGCGAGGCGCAGGAGCGCGCCTATGCGATGGTGCAGGGGATCGACTGGCCCGAGGGCTTCTGCCGCAGCGATATCGGCTGGCGCGCGCTCTGAGGCGCTGCCCGGACCAGCTCCGGGCGGCCAGGCGCACCAACAGGGAGCGCGCGGTGGCGCCGAAGAGGAGGCGTTGTTATTCCGCCCCGTCCAGCAGCTGTCGTATTGCTCTTCGACGCCGGTACGCCGCGCGGGAACAGGCCGATGCGGGCGCGGCATTGCTTCGCGAAGCGATGGGTCGTCAGCTCCTCACTCGCTCATCGAGAAAATAGGCCTGCCCATTGGCGGCCCTTGAGCCGGGCATGGGTGGAGCGCGTGTGGGGCCTGCGCCAGTCAGCGCAATCTGACCCATCTCATTCGTGCAAAAGGTTGCGGTGGCCCCGGTCAGCGGGTCGCCAACCGGGGCCAAGGCGTCCAGCGAACAATGAGGACACGCCATTCCATCATTAAACGCCGGACCGCGGGAGGTTCCTCAGAGCTGACGGCACCGGAGCGCTTCTCAAGCCTCCAGCCAACGAATCTCTACCGCGCAGCGCCGTCCTCGCATCGGTTCGCCCGGCACGACGCACGGCCTCCGCCTCCGGAGCGTGGAGCTCCATTGCGGCGGCCTAACTCCTAGCCGCCATCTGAGGCAATCCCCATGCTTTCCGCTGCGTTCGATCTAAGGCGACAGCCCAGATTCCACCCGGCACGCACCGAGAGACGGGCCGTAGATCCGCGATCGGTTTGCAGCCGAGGGTGGGAGAGTTCAGCGCCATGCATGCTCAGGCGGCGGCCAAGTTGTGCCCTCAGCTTTCGGCGCGCCTCAATACTGCAAGAAACATTCGTCGCCTTCTCCGCCGGTGTGGAATCGCGCCGTTTTCTCAGCCACCAGCATGGGTTGAATCGATGAGATTCAGGTGTTTGCCTGACGGGAAAAGCCTTGAGACGGATATCCGGCGGTTCGGGTCGGGGCGACGAGAGCGGCGCAGGATCACCCTTGGGGCTCCCTCCTCATCATAGAGCCTGCTGCCACTGAAGCCACGAACGGCCCGGCGCCGAACATATCGTTCCGCCCGGAAGCGACAGAGATGATCCATGGGGCCGAGATATCCGTATCGGCACCATGATCGGCAGCAACGCAGACAGGCGAAAATACGTGCAAACGCACTGCAGCTGGGGCGGGTATTGGCCTGAGTTGTACAGAAGGTCCGTCGTCGCGCTGATGCAGTTTGTGTTACGAATACCGGCGGCATAGCGTGCCAAGATGCCCTCCAGAATGCGCCGATCGCGCACTCCGCCGCAACAGGCCTTTCCCGGTTCATGCGGGAATTCCGTGACCCCGAAAGAGAACCACGATCCGCTTGTTCCGCAGCATCAAGCCTAGCTTGCCCAGATTTGTTAACACCAGATAAATTATGGAAATTTCTATGCAATTTCCGCGTCCACGCGCGAAGGAGACCGTCTCTCCTCGTCGGGAACGTCAGCATGGATTCCAGAAAATCGTGTACGGTCGAGTTCTGCTTCGCACCAAGGCCATCGCAGCCCTTCGCTTCAGATTGAACCGCAGTCTTGTCGGAAATGGCGGCGCTGAAGACAGGGGCTTCAATATGCCTGCTCGGAACGAGCTACCGCCTGCTCCGCAACTAGCTGGCTAAAAGGCTCGTACGGTTGGGCTGGAATTGATGTCGCAAGAATGCAACGACAACCGTCCGATCGTTCAGATCGCAGATCTATGATATTAATGTGGTGCCCAGAGCCAGCTTCTCGGATCATGATCGAACCGCGAAGAACGCCTGAGAACGTATTTCATATCAAGCACTTGATGCGCCAACCATCCAAGCCGGTGGTCAGGTGTGTGCCCCTGACGTGGTTGGAATGTGTCCCGACGATAGCGGCACTTTCAGGGTGCTGACAAGGCCGATGAAATAATTTGGCGGAAAAATTCGAGACACCGGACTCGACAGTCGAGGCCGCGCAGTTCCCCCCCGGTGGCCCCTCGGGTTCCACGTCCCGGTGGCCCTGATCAGCCCCGGCCTGATCGTCGGTGCGGGGCGCTAATTGTCTCACAGATCACAGTCTAGCGGGGCGTCTCACGGGGCACCAGAGAGTGTCCCATAAGAATTGTCTTGACGATTTGGGACAGGAGGACGTATCACGTCTAAGACCCAATGAGACAGCGACAGGAGACAACCGCCATGCTGATCGGATATGCCCGGACATCGACCATCGCCCAGAGGGCAGGGCTAGAGGCACAGGAGCGTGACCTTGCCGCCGTGGGGTGTGAACGCATCTTCGTTGAACAAGTCTCCTCGGTGGACGTGGTGAAGCGTGAGAAGCTCACCGAGGCCCTTGCCTTCGCTCGTCAGGGCGACACCCTAGTCATCACCAAGCTGGACCGTCTGGCCCGCTCCGTGGCGCATCTGGTGGCCCTCTTGGGGCAGCTAGAGGCCAAGGGCGTCAGCCTCCGCATCCTCGGCATGGGGATTGATACAGGAACGCCAACCGGGAAGCTGATGCTGAACATCCTCGGGGGCGTGGCAGAGTTCGAACGGGAGATCATGCTAGAGCGTCAGCGCGAGGGCATCGCCAAGGCTAAGGCCGATGGGAAGTATAAAGGCCGGGCACCCACAGCACGGGCCAAGGCCGACGACGTTGTGAAGCTGCACCGGGACGGGATTGGCGGGAGTGAGATCGCCAAGCGCCTCGGGATTGGCCGGGCGAGCGTCTATCGGATACTCGGGGAGGTTCAGGAGGACGCGGGGGCAGGTAAATAGGTCCGCTTCGGACCATTTGTGTCTCGCTATCAGTTTGTGTCCTCGGAACCGGGCTGGACACCAACAACTCCAAGAAACCCGCCTTCGACCTCGAAACGTTCACGTTCAATGGCCACCAGTTGCGCACCGTGGTGATCGAGGGGAAGATTTTGTTCGTCGCCCTCGACGTAGTCCGTGCCCTCGGCCTGTCGGACAAAAGCGCAGACAACTCCAAGCGCATCATGAACGTGGATGAGGTTTTCGTATTGAATTATAGGGATTTTTTAACTTCCCCTCAAGTTGAGGGTTTGTTCTCGACGCCGGAAGGGAGAGGACCCGGCCGGGTGTCCCGACTGCTGGCCGTCCTAGGACTGTCGAACGTAACCACCACTATCCGGCCGCTGGCAGACTCGGATAGGCGTAAAATTGAACGACAGACGCTTAACTCCCTCACCCTAAGAAATTCCAGGGGTGCCCCGGTCACGGCTGGCCTCCCCGTCAACATGATTTCCGAGAGCGGTCTCTACACAATCGTCCTCCGCGCCCAACGGTCCAACCCGGCGGCCCGTGCGTTCCAAGACTGGATCACCAAGATTGTGATCCCGTCGATCCGCAAGACGGGCTCCTACATCAAGGATGAGGAGAAGGTGGCGTCCGGGGAGCTGAGCCTCGACGCCTTCATCGCCAAGATCCCCGAGATGGTGAACCGTAAGGTGCGCGAGCTGGAGCACCAGTTGTCGGAGCGAATTGTTTCAACAGCGGATTTCGGGCCCGAGGGCTAAGCTCTTGGCGAGATTAAGGCGGGCATAAATAACCGCTGCGGATAGTTCCCATACAGGGACTTAATTGTGATTTTACAATGCATTACGGAGCAACCATCCTCTGGGCATGGCCGCGACAAGCCGCCAGTCAACCCGCAACGAAGGAAATGCCATGAAGAAGCTCGCCGCAGCAGACGCCCAGCGCATCGGCGCAATCAATGACCTATCCATCGCCGCCGAGTTCCTGCAAGTCGCGCTTCGGGAAATCGTACAGGGCACCGATCCGGGCAGCCCAGAGGTTCGCCAATGGATCGACTTCGCACTCGCCAAGGTGCAGCCCATCGCGGCCCATGCCTCGGAAATCCCCACCCAACCCTCTTGAAAGCTCACGTCCCCGTTACTACCTGCCGAACCGTGTACTTACCCCAATCGGACTACTCGACCCTCGCCTTAGATGCGCCCGCTGAACCCTCTGTCGAAACCCTAAACCCCCAAGCCACCTGTCCCCGCTGCGCCACGGAGTTCGCACCAAAGCGCCGTGATGCGGTCTATTGCAGCCGACAGTGCCAGAAGGCGGCGACGAACAACGCCGCCCGAGGCCCCCGCCGGATCGCAGATAGCGCCGAGGCTAGGCGGATCCACGAGAACCGCAAGGGGCGCGTCAAGGCCCTGTCAGATTCGCTCTATGAGACCCCTCCGGCATACCGGGCGGATTTCATGCAACGGCTGATCGCAGAGGCACGAGGCAATGCCGAACTTCGGTGTCTTGTCACCAACAGGGAAATGCTCCGAAGCTGGGCGCGTCTCCGGGGCAATCGGGATGCCGGTGGTGCCGGAACAGGGCGGCTCCATATTGCCCATGTTCTGGATCACTACTGTCGCGAGGTCTATGGGCAGCGGTCCTATGAGGTCGTGAACCCGGAGACCGTGCTTCCGTCATCCGACGAACTGGCATTCCCGGCTGAATACTTCGGCCCAGATGCGCCTCCGATCTACGGGGACGGCATTTTGAAGGAGCGGCCTTGTCCGTGGACAGAGTGGAAGGAGAAGCGGTTATCCGCCCTCCACCATATATAAGAGACCCTACTTGCGCACGTCACGGTGGACCGTAGCGTGTTCTCCCGGTGTGAATACCTCGGCGGGGGGCGCAAGCCCTCCCCCGACAGACAACCCCCTGTAAGCGCCACCGTGGGCTGCGCTGTAAGACCACCCCTTCAAGATATCTAGGAGGAGGACGAGGAGGAGGGGCACCCCGCCTTACTCGGTCACGGACACCCCGACAGACCCACTTCGTCCATCCCCCTGAAAGCTGTGGTCGGCATCTATTGGGATGCGCGAAGTGATCCGGTCGGGGGCGCAGTGACATGCCACCTCCTCGGTGCTCTCCTCACCGTGGTCTCCCACCGGGGCGCCTGATTAGGACACACCATCGGACCAAACAAACAACCAATTCCGGTCCACATCATCCAACATCATAGAGGAACACGACAATGGCTCACGCCTCCGAATTCAATATCACCACCGACGCAGACGCTCAGTCCGCACAGTCGCTCGCCAAGGCCCACTCCCCGGCTGAGCAACAGTCCCGCATGGGGTCTAAGGCTTCCACCCAGATCGCATCCCGGCAGGAAGTTGTCTGGAAAAACGGGGTTATGACCTCCGCCACCTCGAACGACAAAACCCAAGGCGATGTAACCTACCACGCCACCCCGCCCACCCGTCCCGGCTACATCGCCGTGCCCGGCATGGGGGAGGTATCCGTGGAGGCAGCCAAGGCCGGGGGCCTGATCCCGCCGCACTGGGCCGAAGGTCAGCCGCTCCCTTTTGATGAACCCGCCAAGGGCCAAGACAACGGCACCGAGGCGGGCACCAAGGCGGACGCGGACAAGGCCCCGGAAGAAGTCTCCGTTGCCCAGCATAGGGCCAAGGTCGCCGGAGAAATTCTCGACGCTGTGGACACCGCGCACGGTGCCGCCGTCACGGATGCCCTGATCGAACGCGCCGTGGAGACCGGGGAACTACCTCTGGACATGCTCCCGCAGGGGTTCAGCGCAGTGCAGATGCAACAGGTCCATGCGGGCTACGTCGCCTCCGCCAACGCCACCCTTGCCACCGTGGGGGCCTCTGTGCCGCTCTTGGAAGACTACCTGACCGACGCAGAACTCCTGCAAGCCCGCCGCGCCACGCTCCGGGGAACGTCCGGGAAGGAGGAACTCTCCGCTCTCGGGCAACAGGCAGTCGCACGGCTGGCCCAGTTCCCCCGCACCGATCCCGAAGGTTTCGCACAGGCGGTCGCAGATATGCCCCCCGCAGAGCGCAAGTGCATCACCTTCGACAACAAGCGTGGGGAGTGGATGGTGAACATCCCCGGCAAGCCCGCCATGAGCTTCGGCGCCGCCGTGCATTCCGGCATGGTCCGCGTCTGACGCATACTTTCCGCCCTCCGGTCCTTTCCGGGGGGCACACTATCATCACCTGAAAGAGGAACCCGACCATGCCAGTCACAGTTACGTCCTACCACCCGCAGCGGGAGGAAGGATTCAACACGGCCACGGACTACCTGAACCCTGACGTTCAGGCCGAAATCAACGCCATCCTTGCAGCCAACGGCGGCACGTCCGAGGGCCTCCCCGTGGAGACCCACGCCCACCTGCGACAGTTCATCGCCGTGCGCCGCTGCCCACACGTTGTGAGCCTCCCCCCGGTTATTGAGTCAGACCCCTTTGCCCACAAGCGGAACATCCCCGGTTTCAAGGCATAGGAGGCCACGACATGAACCTGAAAGATATCCTGCTGGACGACCACGCGGCTATCATGGCCGCCATCATGTCCGAGGTGAACCAGATGCTGGACACCGCCAAGCGCCACCTCGACGCACCCGTAGCTGCCCAAGCGGTGGCCGATCTGGTTGCCGCCAAGGCGGCGAGTAGGCGGTCCCGGTGATGCTCCCGACAGGTCCCGCTTGGGTTGCCGGGAAGGGCCTCGTGACGCCCCCCGGGTGGATCAGCCCGGAGCAACGGGCGCACATGGACCGGGTTCAGCGTCAATGCGAGGAAGATGCCCGACGCCGTGCGGAAGCCTCGACCGATGCCCCGCCCCAACAGGACCACCGAGACCTGTTGATTTTCACTCAGAACTGAGCCGGTTTTTTCACCGAGAAGTGAGCCACCTCTGATTATGGATTTCGGTTCATGCTGGGGTCAAGGTCGGGTTTGTCTCCTTCTTTTTTCTGGCTGCTGCGGCT
>NZ_JAYRZN010000047.1:0-21581 GCF_041916475.1 Paenirhodobacter sp. | reverse complement strand
TCCTGCAGCAGGTCGTTCGGGAATTCGATGTCGGCCTTGTCGACCTCGTCGATCAGCAGCACGACCCGGCCCTCGGCCTCGAAGGCCTGCCACAGCTTGCCCTTGCGCAGATAGTTGCGCACATCCGATACCCGCGGATCGCCGAGCTGGCTGTCGCGCAGCCGGCTGACGGCATCGTATTCATACAGGCCCTGCTGCGCCTTGGTGGTGGATTTCACGTTCCATTCCAGCATCGGCAGGCCGAGCGCCTGCGCCACCTGGCGGGCGAGCTCGGTCTTGCCGGTCCCCGGCTCCCCCTTCACCAGAAGCGGCCGCTCCAGCGCCACCGCGGCATTGACGGCAACCACCAGATCCGGCGGGGCGACGTAGTTTTCTGTGGACTGGAAACGCAACTTTAAGGGCTCCATGCGTGAATTGCCGCAAAAGGTAGCGTTCCAGAGACAATGCCGCAACTGCGTCATGCTCAAATGCCGCGCCGCTGCGCAAAGACTGTGCAGAGGGCGTGACATCGCATCCGCGTTGGGTTATGGCACCGGCGACAAGACCGGCAGGACAAAGCCAGCCGGGATTGAGGGCAGCACGATGAGGGTAGAGATGAAGGCCGAAATCTTCCTTCCGGATGACTACCGCCCCGCGGAGGACGAACCGTTCATGAACGATCGTCAGCTGGAATATTTCCGGCGCAAGCTGCTGGCATGGAAAGCGGAGCTTCTGGAACAATCGGCGGAAACGCTCGAGGGGCTGGCGGAATCCGCGCGCAACGTGCCGGATCTGGCGGACCGCGCGAGCGAGGAGACCGACCGCGCGCTGGAGCTGCGGACCCGCGACCGCCAGCGCAAGCTGGTCGCCAAGATCGATTCCGCCCTGCGCCGCATCGACAACGGCGAATATGGCTATTGCGAGATGACCGGCGAGCCGATCAGCCTGAAGCGGCTGGATGCGCGCCCGATCGCGACGATGACGCTCGAGGCGCAGGAGCGCCACGAACGGCGCGAGCGCGTGCACCGCGACGACTGAGATTGACCTGTCGCAAGGACATATCCCACCGGCGCCGTCATGGTGCCGGTGTTTTCATATCGGGGGTCACATGCTGATCGGACGGCGGATCACGGTCATCGGCGCGGGGGTGGGCGGGCTTGCCGTCGCGCGGGCGCTGGCGCTGCACGGGGCGGAGGTCACGGTGCTGGAGCAGGCCGAGGCGATCCGCGAGGTCGGCGCAGGCATCCAGATCTCGCCGAACGGCGGGCGCGTGATGCAGGCGCTCGGGCTTGGCGAGGATCTCGTTCGCTCGGGCCCGCGCTGTGCGGGCGTGGAGCTTCTGGATGGCGAGACCGGCGCGCGGGTGGTGCGGCTGGATCTCGCCCGGCTGCGCCCGCAGGAGGACTACCGCCTGCTGCACCGCGCGCGGCTGATCGAGATCCTGGCGGAGGGCGCACGCGACGCGGGCGTACAGATCCGGCTGCTGCAGAAGATCGCGGCGGTCGATCTCGCGGGGCCCCGCCCGCGGCTCGTCACCGAGCAGGGCGCCGAGATCGAGACCGATCTGCTGATTGGCGCGGACGGGCTGCATTCGCTCACCCGCGCGGCGCTGAACGGCAAGGTGGCGCCCTTCTTCACTCATCAGGTCGCCTGGCGCGCGGTGATCCCCTGCGCCGAAGGCGAGCCGCCGGTGGCGCAGGTGTTCATGGGCGCAGGCAAGCACCTCGTCAGCTATCCGCTAGGCCACCGGCTGCGCAACATCGTCGCGGTGGAGGAGCGCCGCGCCTGGGTCGAGGAGAGCTGGAGCCTGCGCGACGACGGGCTGACGCTGAACGCGGCCTTCGAGGATTTCTGCCCGCAGGTGCGGGGCTGGCTCACGCAGGTCGATCAGCCCTGGCTCTGGGGCCTGTTCCGCCATCCGGTGGCGGGGCGCTGGTTCGGCCAGGGCGCCGTGATCCTGGGCGATGCGGCGCATCCGACCCTGCCCTTCATGGCGCAGGGCGCCTCTATGGCGCTGGAGGATGCCTGGGTGCTGGCGGCGATGCTCGCGCGCCACGATGAGGATGCCGAAGCCTTCGCCGCCTATCAGGCGCTGCGGGCCGAACGCTGCGCCGCGATCGTGGAGGCCGCGAACCGCAATGCGCGGAACTATCACCTCTCGGGGGTGCAGCGCGCGGTCGGGCATCTGGGGATGCGGCTTCTGTCGCAGATGATGCCGGAAAAGCTCGTCGGCCGCTTCGACTGGATCTACGGCCACGACGTGACCCGGGTCTAGGGCCGCATCAGCCCCCGCATCGGCACGCGCAGCGCGGTGACCCCGATGAGCAGCGCCGCGAGGCCGAGCATCGGCCCCTCGACATAGGTCACCCAGCCGAGCAGCGGCACGCCCGCGCCGATCACCGCCCAGGCCACCGGCCAGGCCTTGATCAGCAGCGTAGAGACGAGCCAGAGCGCGACGAGGACGAACGAAACCACCTCAGCCCCCGAGCTTCGCGGGCAGCGCATTGGCCCAGGCCGAGATCGTCCCGGCACCAAGGCACACGACGACATCGCCCGGCCGCGCCTGCTCCTTCACCAGCCGCGCGAGGTCGTCCTCGTTCAGCAGGGCGCGGGCATGGCGGTGGCCGTGGCGGATCAGGCCGGAGACCAGATCGTCGCGGGTGGCGCCCGCAATCGGCTCCTCGCCCGCGGCATAGACCTCGGCGATGGCCACCACATCGGCCTCGTTGAAGCAGGTGCAGAAATCGTCGAACAGGTTGTGCAGGCGCGAATAGCGGTGCGGCTGGTGCGCCGCGATCACCCGCGCGCCGGGCGTGCCCGATACATATTGCCGCGCGGCCTTCAGCACCGCGGCGATCTCCACCGGGTGGTGGCCATAATCGTCGATGATGGTGACGCCGCCCAGCACCTCGCCCACCTTGGTGAAGCGCCGGTTCACGCCGCCAAAGCCCGCCAGCGCCTCGCGGATCTCCGCGCGCTTCATGCCCAGATGCCGCGCCACCGCCACCGCCGCCAGCGCGTTCGAGACGTTGTGGTCTCCGGGCATCGGCAGAGTGCAGCCCTCGATCGTGGTGCCTTCGGCCTGCAGCAGCACGTCGAAATGCGCGCGCCCGTCGGCATATTTGAGGTTCACCGCCCGCACATCGGCCTGGGCATTGAAGCCGAAGGTACAGACCCGGCGGTCATGCACTTTCCCCACCAGCGCCTGCACCTCGGGGTGGTCGGTGCAGCACACCGCGAGGCCATAGAACGGGATGTTGGTGACGAAATCGTAGAAGCCCTTGCGCAGGTTCTCGATCGTGCCCCAGTGCTCCATATGCTCCGGGTCGATATTGGTCACGATGGCGATGGTCGCGGGCAGCCGGTTGAAGGAGCCGTCCGATTCGTCGGCCTCCACCACCATCCATTCGCCCGCGCCCGCCCGCGCATTCGAGCCATAGGCATGGATGATGCCGCCGTTGATCACCGTCGGATCGAAGCCGCCCTTGTCGAGCAGCGTCGCCACCATCGTCGTCGTCGTGGTCTTGCCATGGGTGCCGGCGATGGCGATGTTGGACTTGAGCCGCATCAGCTCAGCGAGCATTTCCGCGCGCCGCACCACCGGCAGGTGCCGCTTGCGGGCCTCCTCCAGCTCCGGGTTGCCGGGCTTGATCGCGGAGGAAATCACCACCACGGCGACCTCCTCGGTGATATTGTCGGAGCGCTGGCCTTCGAAGAAGCGCGCGCCGAGGCCGACCAGCCGGTCGGTGATCTTCGAGGCCTTCGCATCCGAGCCCTGCACCCGGTAGCCCAGCGTGATCAGCACTTCGGCGATGCCCGACATGCCGATGCCGCCGATGCCGATGAAATGGATGAGACCGAGTTCCCCGGGGAGTTTGGTGGCGGCGTTCATTGCGGTATTCCTGCGAGTTCTTCGACAACGGCGACGAGGCGTTCGGTGGCATCCGGAATGCCATAGCCGAGCGCGGACTGGGCCATGTGCAACGCACCTTGCGGATTGTCCAGCACAAGGGCGACCTGGGCGGCGATGGTTTCGGGGCTGGCGGCCGATTCCGGCACGAGGATCGCGGCCCCGGCATCGACCAGCCCGCGTGCATTCGCGGTCTGATGGTCGCCCGCGGCGGCGGCGAAGGGGATCAGGATCGAGGGCCGGCCAATGACCGAAATATCGGCCACCGAGGAGGCCCCCGAGCGCGAGATCACCAGCTGGCATTCGCTCAGCCGCTTCGGCACATCGCGGAAGAAGGGCTGCACATCGGCCTCGATCCCGGCCTGGGCATAGGCCTGCACCACGCGCTCCTGATCCTCGGGCCGGGCCTGATGCGCCACCCGCAGCAGCCCGCGCAGCCGCCCCGGCAGCGCCGCGATGGCCGCGGGCACCACATCGGAAAGCACCCGCGCCCCCTGCGAGCCGCCGATCACCAGGATCGACATCGGATAATCGCCGGGCTGGATATAGGGCGCGCCATAGCGCTCCAGCACCGCCGCGCGGACCGGGTTGCCGGTATGGATCCCCTCCACGCCGGCCGGCAGATCGGTGGGCCAGGTGCCGCAGGCGAAGGCCTCGACGCGCTTTGCGAAGACCCGGTTCACCTTGCCCATGATGCCGTTCTGTTCGTGGATCGCGCGCGGGATCCGCAGCGCCCAGGCCGAGCTCAGCGCCGGGATGGTGGGATAGCCGCCAAAGCCCACCACCACGCGCGGCCGGTCCGACATGTTGCGCAGCACCGCCGAGACCACGCCCGCCCCGATGCGGAACGGCACCGCGAGCCGCGCCGCCAGCCCGCCGCGCGCGAAGGTGGCGGAGGCCACCTGCTCCACCTCCACCACATGCGGAAAGCCGCCGGTGTAGCGCGCGCCGCGCGGATCGGTCGAGAGCTTCACCCGCCAGCCGCGGCGCACCATCGCCTCGGCCAGCGCCTGGGCCGGGAACATATGGCCCCCGGTCCCTCCCGCCGCGATCAGGAGAAGGGGCAGTTTGCTGTCGGACATGGGCGGGTTCCTATCGGCGCGCGAGAATGTCGGAGATCTGGCCCTGCGGGCGGCTCCGGGTGAGCGCGAGCAGAAAGCCCAGCGTAATTCCCGTGGCAATGACCGAGGAACCGCCATAGCTCACGAAGGGCAGCGTCATCCCCTTGGCGGGCAGCAGGCGCACGGCCACGCCCATGTTGATCAGCGCCTGCACCCCGAAGGAGCAGGCCAGCCCCGCCCCGGCGAGCCGGGTGAACGGGTCGCGCTCGCGCATCAGGCGCAGCATGGAGCGGCTGACCACCACCGCATAGAGCCCGATGATGAACAGCACCAGCAGCAGGCCGTATTCCTCGGCCGCGACGGCAATGATGAAATCGGTATGCGCATCGGGCAGCGACCATTTCACGGTGCCCTCACCCACGCCCACGCCGAAGAAGCCGCCTTCCTGGATCGCGTTGGTGGCATAGCCGATCTGGGTGCGCGGGTCGATCTCGCTGCTCAGATAGCCGTTGATGCGGCGCGCGAAGTGCTCCGACGTGCTGTAGGCGAAAAAGCCGCCCAGGGCCGTGAGCCCGCCGATGCCCGACAGCAGCACGACCGGCGCGCCGGCGATGAAATACATCACCATCCAGCTGAAGAGCACGAGCGAGGCCTGGCCGAAATCCGGCTGCAGCGCCAACAGCAGCACGATCACCACCGCCAGCACGAAGGAATAGAGCCGCCCCGGCGGGCCCGCCACCTCATGCGCCGCGGCCATGAACCAGGCGCAGATGATGACGAAACCGGGCTTCAGGAATTCGGAGGGCTGGAACGAGGCGAAGCCCAGCGAGAACCACCGCACCGCGCCCTTGCCGAAATCGGTGCCGAATACCGGCAGCAGCAGCAGCGCCACGAAGGCGAAGAAGAAGCCGATCACGCCCACACGGCGCACCTGCCGCGGCGTCAGCATCGAGAGCAGCAGCATCACCACCAGCGAGACCACGCCGAAGAACGCCTGCCGCTTCACATAGTAGAAGGGTTCGAGGTTGTTCTTTTCCGCCAGCGGCACCGAGGCCGCGAGCCCCAGCAGCATCCCCACCCCGAACAGGATCAGGATCGCCGAAAGCGCCCATTTGTCGATCGTCCGCCACCAGCGCGGAAGAACGGGATCACCGGCCCGGACGGGCGCGGTACCAAAGACCATTTCTGTCATGGTGAGAACCGCCGATACTGCCTCTGTCGCCCGTTTTCCGGGTCTGATGGGGACTCTACCGCAAACGCCGCGGGCTGCATAGGGGATGCGGATGCCAAAGCGGCCGTTCAGCGATGTTTTACCGGGTGACGCGGCCGGGCCTTCATGAGACCCTTCGCGGAGCGGATGGAGGCGGGCATGAAGGTCGGGATCGTGGGTGCGGGCATGGTCGGTTCGGCGGCAGGCTATGCGCTGGCGCTGCGCGGCGGCGCGAGCGAGGTCGTCTTCGTCGATTACAAGCCGGCGCTCGCGCTCGCACAGGCCGAGGACGTGGCCCATGCGGTGCCCTTCGCCCATCCCTGCAAGATCTCCGCCGGGGAGTACGATGCGCTCGCCGGAGCGGTGGTGGTGATTCTGGCCGCGGGCGTGCCGCAGAAGCCGGGCGAAAGCCGGCTGAGCCTGCTTGCGCGCAATGCCGGGGTCTTTGCCGATGTGGTGGGGCGCGTGCGCAGCGCCGCCCCCGATGCGATCCTGCTCGTGGCCTCGAACCCGGTCGATATCATGACCGAGGTGGCGCTGCGCGCTTCGGGCCTGCCCGCCGGGCGGGTGATCGGATCGGGCACGATCCTCGATACCGCGCGCTTCCGCAGCCTGCTCGGCGAGCATCTGGGCATCGCGCCGCAATCCGTGCACGCCTATGTGCTGGGCGAGCATGGCGACAGCGAGGTGCTGGCCTGGTCCTCCGCCCGCGTCGGCACCGAGAGCATCGGCCGCTTCGCAGCCCAGATCGGCGCCGCGATCACCGAGGACATCCGCGCCCGCATCGATGAGGGCGTGCGCCGCGCGGCCTACCGCATCATCGACGGCAAGGGCGCCACCTGGTACGGCATCGGCGCGGGCCTCGCCCGGATCGTGCAGGCGATCCGCGACGATCAGCGCACGGTTCTGTCGTGCTCCATCGTCACCCCCGAGGTGCAGGGCGTGGCCGATGTGGCGCTCAGCCTGCCGCGGCTGATCGGGCGGGCAGGCGTGCTGGCGACGCTGGATCCTTCGCTCTCGCCGGAGGAGGCCACGGCGCTGCGCCGCTCGGCCGAAATCCTGAAGGACTCGGTCGCGGGGCTCGGTTGATCGCCATCTTCCGCACCTTCCTCTGGCTCGGGCTCACGAGCTTCGGCGGCCCCACCGCGCATATCGGCTATTTCCACCGCACCTTTGTCGAGAAACTGCGCTGGATCGATGCCGCCGCCTTCGCGGAGCGCCTCGCGCTGGCGCAGTTCCTGCCCGGCCCCGCCTCCTCGCAGCTGGGCTTCGCCATCGGCCTCTACCGGGGCGGGGCCGCCGGGGCGCTGGCGGCGTTTCTGGGCTTCACCCTGCCCTCGGCGCTCGCCATGGCCCTCGCCGGGCTCTGGGCGCGGAGCCTGCCCGCCGGGCGGCTGGGCGGCCTGCTGACGGGGCTGGAGCTCGTAGCCCTCGCGATCGTCGCCCAGGCCATCGTCGCCATGGCGCGCAGCCTCTGCCCCGATCTGCCCCGTCGTCTGATGGCGCTTGCCGCCTGCGCGGCGCTGCTCCTGTGGCCAGGCATGGCGGCGCAATCCGCGGTCCTCGCCCTCGCGGCCCTGATCGGCACCCGGCTGCCCGCCGGGGCGCCGCCCGCGGCAGGGGCGCCGGTGCCCGGGCTGCGCGGGCTCGCGGTGGGGCTCGGGCTGCTCGTCGCCCTGCTTGCGGCGCTGCCCTTCGCGCGGCCCTATCTTCTCGCCGGGTCGCTGGTGTTCGGCGGCGGGCATGTGGTGCTGCCGCTCCTGCGCGAGGGCCTCGGAGGCACTATCCCCGCCACAGCCTTCACCGCGGGCTACGGCATGGCGCAGGCCGTGCCCGGGCCCCTGTTCACGTTCGCAAGCTACCTCGGCGCGGCAACGGATGGCCTCCGGGGCGCCCTGATCGCCACCGCCGCGATCTTCGCGCCGGGCTTTGCGCTCTATGCCGCTGTCCTGCCGCTCTGGCAAAGGCTGTCGCGGCACGGGTGGATGCGGGCGGCCGTCTCCGGCGTGAATGCGGCCGTGGTCGGGCTTCTGGCCGCGGCCTTCCTCAGCCAGATCCTGCCCCTCGGCCTGCGTGGCCCGCGGCAGGCGGCGCTGGCCGCGCTGCTCACCGCCGCAGCCTTCGCCCGCGTGCCGCCGGTGCTGATCGTGGCTCTGGGCGCGGGCGCCGGGGCCGCGCTCCTCTAGGCTATTCGGGCAGGGCTGCCACCAGCTCGGCGAAATGATCGCCGCGCTTCTCGAAGTTCGGATACTGGTCGAAGCTCGCCGCCGCCGGCGCCAGCAGCACGGTATCGCCCGCCTCCGCCTCGGCGGCCGCGCGCGCCACCGCCCGCTCCATCGTCTCGCAGATCTCATGCTCGAGCCCCGCCAGCTCCAGCGCGAAATCCCGCCCCGAATGGCCAATGAAATAGGCCTTCTTCACATGCTCCAGATGCGGGCGCAGCGAGGCCACGCCGCCTTCCTTGCCAAGCCCGCCCGCGATCCAGCGGATGTTGCGAAACGCCTGCAGCGCCTTCTCGGCGCTGTCCACGTTGGTGGCCTTGGAATCGTTGACGTAGCGCACACCGCGCTTCTCCGCCACGGTCTGAGAGCGGTGCGGCAGCCCCTCGAAGCTGCGCAGCGCCTCCTCGATCAGCCGCGGCGCGAGGCCGAGGCTGCGGCAGGCGGCATAGGCCGCGCAGGCGTTCTGATGGTTGTGCGCGCCCGGCAGGCCCGTCACCTCGCGCAGGTCGATCGACGCCACCTGCCGCCCCTTGCGCCACTCCGCGAGGAAGCCCTTGCGCGCGAACACCGACCAGCCGTAATCGCCGAGCTTGCGCGCCGCAGAAATCCGGATCACCCGGTCATCCTCGCGCGAGGTGGCAATCTGGTTCGCCAGATACACGCCCTCCTTCTCGTCCACCCCGATCACCGCGCGGTCCGGCCCGCCCTCGGCAAAGAGCCGCCGCTTCGCCGCGAAGTAGCCGCCCATGCCCCCGTGCCGGTCCAGATGATCGGGCGAAAGGTTGGTGAACACCGCCACATCCGGCGTCAGCGCGCGCGCGAGGTCGGTCTGATAGCTCGACAGCTCCAGCACCACCACCTCGCCATCCTCGGCCGGGTCGATATCCAGCACGCCGCGGCCGATATTGCCCGCCATCTGCGTCGGCCGCCCGGCATGGCGCAGGATATGGTGGATCAGTGCCGTGGTGGTGGATTTGCCGTTGGAGCCGGTCACGCAGACGCTGCGCGGCGCGGTCTCGAAATCGTCCCAGTCCGCCGTCGCCCAGGAGCGGAAGAACAGCCCGATGTCGTTATCGACCGGGATCCCCTCCTCCATGGCCTTCGCGATCACGTTGTTCGGCTGCGGATACAGATGCGGGATCCCCGGCGAGGTGATCAGCGCCGATACGCCCGCGAAGGCGCCCTCCCGGGTCAGGTCGTGGCAGGCCCAGCCCGCGGCTTCGGCCCGCGCCCGCGATTCCGGGCTGTCGTCCCACAGGAGCGGCTCCGCGCCCCCCGCCTTCAGCGCCGCGGCCGTCGCCAGCCCCGACCGCCCGAGCCCCAGAACCGCCACCTTGTGGCCCGCATAGCCCTGAACCGGTATCATCTCGCCCTCGCGCCATTCCGGGGCCTTTGCCCCCGCCTGCCCAGGATATTGGATGGCGGCGGCGGCGGAAAGGCCAAACCGCGCCCGGCGCCGCGCAGCGGCGCCCCCGGGCGACGCCGCAGGCGGCGCAACCCGCTCAGCGGATCTTCAGCGTCGCCAGCCCGATCAGCGCCAGGATCAGCGAGATGATCCAGAACCGGATCACGATCTGCGCCTCACCCCAACCCTTCTTCTCGAAATGATGGTGGATCGGCGCCATCAGGAACACCCGCTTGCCGGTGCGCTTGAAATAGGCGACCTGGATGATCACCGAGAGCGCCTCCACCACGAACAGCCCGCCCACGATCGCCAGCACCAGCTCGTGCTTGGTGCACACGGCAATCGCGCCGAGCGCGCCGCCCAGAGCCAGCGATCCGGTATCGCCCATGAACACCGCCGCCGGCGGCGCATTGTACCACAGGAAGCCCAGCCCGCCCCCGATCAGCGCCGCACAGAACACCAGCAGCTCGCCGGTGCCGGGGACGAAATGCACCCCGAGATACTGGGTGAAGTCCGCCCGGCCCACGACATAGGCGATGGCGCCGAGCGTGCCCGCCGCGATCATCACCGGCATGATCGCCAGCCCGTCGAGGCCATCGGTCAGGTTCACCGCATTGGCCGCGCCCACGATCACCAACATGGCAAAGGGCACGAACAGGATCCCGAGGTTGATCAGCGCATCCTTGAAGACCGGCAGCGCTACCTGCCCCGAGAGATCCGCCGGATGCATCCAGGCCGCCGCCGCTCCCGCCAGCGCCGCCAGCACCAGCCCGAGGATCAGCCGCACCCGCGAGCTCACGCCCTTCACGTTCTGCTTCGTCACCTTGGCGTAATCGTCGGCGAAGCCGATCAGCGCATAGCCGAAGGTCACCCCCATCACCACCCAGATGTAGCCATTGTCGAGCCGCGCCCAGAGCAGCGTAGAGACCAGCAGCGCCGAGAGGATCAGCAGCCCGCCCATCGTCGGCGTGCCCGCCTTGGCGAAATGGGTCTGCGGCCCGTCGGTGCGGATCGGCTGGCCCTTGCCCTGCTTGCGGCGCAGCACGTCGATCAGAGGCCGCCCGAAGATGAAGCCGAACACCAGCGCGGTGAAGAACGCAGCCCCCGCCCGAAAGGTGATGTAGCGGAACAGGTTGAACACGTCCCCGCCGCTCGAGAGGTTGGCGAGCCAATACAGCATTATTCTTTTCCCTTGAACAGTTCGGCGGCGGCGGGCTGCGCCAGGCGGCGCAGCGCCTCCACCACCAGGCTCACCTTGGAGCTCTTGGAACCCTTGACCAGAATCACATCGCCCGCATCCGCGAGATGGGGCGCCCGCGCGGCCATCTCCTGCGCGGTCTCGTGCCACTCGCCGCGCTGCGCGGGCGGCAGCGCGCTCCACAGATCGCGCATCAGCGGCCCGGCGCAATGCACCGTGCTGATCGCGGCCATGGCGGGGTGGCGCGCGATCTCGGCATGCAGTGCGCGTTCCTCGGGCCCGAGCTCCAGCATATCGCCCAGCACCGCGACCCGGCGCCCGCGCGCGACCCGCCCGACCCCGTCGCGCGGCTGCGCCCCCGCCAGAACCTCCAGCGCCGCGCCGAGCGAGGCCGGATTGGCGTTGAACGCATCGTCGAACAGATCGAAGCTCTGCGCCTCGTCGAGGATATCCATATAGATCCGCTCGCGCGCGCCGCGCCCCGCGGGCGGCGCCCAGCCCAGAAGGCCCATCGTCGCCTGCGCCGCATCGATCCCGAGCGCTTCGGCCAGCGCAACCACCCCAAGCGCATTCATCGCGAAATGCCGCCCCGGCGTCATCACCTTGAACAGCAGCGGCTGGCCGCCATGATCGGCCTGCACGATCGTCACATCGCCCGCGATCGTGGCCGCGCGCAGCCGGTAATCGGCCGCCTCATCCGCGCCGAAGCTCACCGCCCGCGCGGCATGGGCCTGCGCCCGCGCCATCAGGAGGCCGCTCACCTCCAGCCCCGTCGGCACCACGGCGATGCCCTCGGGCTCCAGCCCGTCGAAGATCGCGGCCTTTTCCTCGGCAATGCCCTCCAGCCGCCCGAAGGCCTCCAGATGCGCCGCCGCCACCGTGGTGATCATCGCCGCATGCGGCCGCGCCATCCGCGCCAGCGGCGCGATCTCGCCCGGGTGGTTCATCCCGATCTCGATCACCGCGAAATCGGCCTCCGCGGGCATCCGCGCCAGCGTGATCGGCACGCCCCAATGGTTGTTGAAGCTCGCCTCCGCGGCATGCACAGCGCCCTGCACCGACAGCACCGCGCGCAGCATCTCCTTGGTCGAGGTCTTGCCCACGGAGCCCGTGACCGCGATCACCCGCGCCCGCGTCCGCGCCCGCCCGGCCCGGCCCAGATCCTCAAGCCCGCGCAGCACATCCGCCACGATCAGCAAGGGCGCCCCTTCGCAGCCCTCGGGCACCCGGCTCACCAGCGCCGCCGCCGCCCCCTTGCGCAGCGCCTCGGCCACGTAATCATGCCCGTCGCGCACATCCTTCAGCGCCACGAACAGCTCTCCGGGGCGGATGCTGCGGGTGTCGATCGAAATTCCGCTCACCGCGAAGGGCTGCGTCGCCCGCCCGCCCGTGGCCTGCGCCGCATCCTCGGAAGTCCACAGTACCGTCATCTCAGATCGTCCCGTCCAGCGCGGCCACGGCAATGGAGGCCTGTTCGGCATCGTCGAAGGGGAACACGTCGGTGCCGATCACCTGGCCCCGCTCATGCCCCTTGCCCATGATCAGGAGCGCGTCGCCCGGCGCCAGCGCATCGACCCCGCGCAGGATCGCCTCGGCCCGGTCGCCGACCTCGCTCGCCTCGGCGCCCGCCCCCTCCAGCACCGCCGCCCGGATCGTGGCCGGATCCTCGGTGCGGGGGTTGTCATCGGTGACGATGACCTGATCGGCAAAGGCCGCCGCCGCCCGCCCCATCAGCGGGCGCTTCGTGCGGTCGCGGTCGCCGCCCGCGCCGACAATGGCCACCAGCCGCCCCATCACATGCGGCCGCAGCGCCTTCAGCGCGGTTTCCACCGCATCAGGCGTATGCGCATAATCCACGAAAACCGTGGCCCCGTTCGCCCGCGTCGCCGCTAGCTGCATCCGCCCGCGCACCGTGCTCAGCCGGTGCAGCGCATCGAACACCGCCTCCGCCGCGGCACCACAGCCAATCACCAGCGCCGCCGCCGTCATCACATTCATCGCCTGGAACCCGCCGATGAGCGGCAGCCGCACCAGATGCGCCACCCCCATCCAGCTGAAGCGCAGATCCTGCCCCGCGGCATCGAAGCGCTGGTTCATCAGCCGCATCTCGCATTCCGCGGCATGGCCCACGCGGATCACCCGCTGGCCGCGCGCGAGCGCGAAGTCCACCAGCTCCAGCCCCTTCGGATCGTCGGTGTTGATCACCGCGATCCCGTCCTCGGGCAGCACCCGGGTGAAGAGCCCGGCCTTGGCCGCGAAATATTCGGCGAAGGTCGCGTGGTAATCCAGGTGGTCCTGGGTGAAATTGGTGAAGGCCGCCGCCTGAAGCTGCACCCCGTCCAGCCGCCGCTGCGCGAGCCCGTGCGACGACGCCTCCATCGCCGCATGGCTCACCCCCGCCGCCGCCATCTCCGCAAGCAGCCGGTGCAGCGTGATCGGCTCCGGCGTGGTATGGGCGGAGGGCGCGGTGAAGCTGCCCTCGACCCCGGTGGTACCGATATTCGCGGCCTCCTGGCCCAGAAGCTGCCAGATCTGGCGGGTGAAGGTCGCAACCGAGGTCTTGCCATTCGTCCCCGTCACCGCGACCACCGTCGCGGGCTGCGCGCCGAACCACAGCGCCGCGGCGAAGGCCAGCGCCTGGCGCGGATCTTCGACCACCACCAGCGCCACATCGCTGCGCCCGGCGATCAGCGGCAGCGCGATCTCCTCGCCCGCGCGGTCGGTCAGCACCGCCACCGCGCCTTTTTCCAGCACGCCGGGCAGGTAGGTCGCGCCATGGGCATGGGTTCCGGGCAGCGCTGCAAACAGCTGGCCCGGCTTCACCAGCCGCGAGTCGACCGACAATCCGGTGATCCGCACGTCGCCGCCGTGCTGCGCGGTCAGGCCCAGTTCGCTCAGGGCCCTGGTGAGTGCTTCGCCCATATCTCTGCCCCTTCGGTTGTCGCCCGCGCTTTACGGGAAAGCCGGGGGGAAGGTCAACGCGCGGGCCCGGCCCGCGCCGCCGATCAGTTCTTTTTCGCCGAGACCAGCTGGATCCCGTCGAGCGTATCCAACTGCGCCGGATCGGGGCGCAGCCCGAGCAGCGGCGCCACCCGGCGGATCACCTCCGCGGCCACGGGCACGGCCGTCCAGCCCGCGGTGCGGCGGTCTTCGCCCGCAACGAACGTGGAGGGCTCGTCGAGGCTCAGGATCAGCACATATTTCGGATCGGTGACCGGGAAGGTGCCGGCAAAGGTCGCCATCACCTTGTCCTTGTAATAGCCGCCGGTGGGCTTCACCTTGTCGGCGGTGCCGGTCTTGCCCGCGACCTGATAGCCCTTCACATCGGCAAAGGAGGCGGTGCCGCGGGTGACGACGGCGCGCATCATCGCCAGCGCGCGCTTCGACACATCCTCGGAGACCACCTCATCGCCCGGATGATGCTTCGGATCGTGGATCAGCGTGGGCGTGACCTTGCGCCCGCCATTGGCGATGGTGGCATAGGCCGCCGCCAGATGCAGCGGCGAGGCCGAGAGGCCGTGGCCATAGCCGATGGTCATCGACGAGATCTCCGACCATTTCGCCGGCACGATCGGGCGGCCGGTGGGCGCCTCGGTCAGCTCGATCGCGGTCGGGGCGAGGAAGCCCAGCTTGTCGAGGAATTCGCGCTGCCGCTGCGGCCCGATCATCTGCACGATCCGCGCCGTGCCCACGTTCGAGGAGTTCACGATCACATCGGTGACGGAGAGCTGCGCGCCGTAATTGTGGAAATCGCGGATCTTGAACCGGCCCCAGGTCATCGGGGACTGGGTCTGGATCATCGTCGCCGGAGACACGAGCCCCAGCTCCAGCGCCTGCGCCACGGCGAAGATCTTGAAGGTGGAGCCGAGCTCATACACCCCCTGCACCGCGCGGTTGAACAGCGGGCTGTCGGAGGGGTCGCCCTTGGCCAGCGGCCGCGGCCGGTCGTTCGGGTCGAAATCGGGCAGCGAGGCCATGGAGATGATCTCGCCCGAATGCACATCCATGATGATCGCGGTGGCGCCCTTGGCCTGCATCAGCCGCATGCCGCCCGAGAGGATCTCCTCCACCGCGGACTGGATCGTCAGGTCGAGCGAGAGCTTCAGCGGCGCGCCGTTGTTGGCCGGGTCGCGCAGCCAGCCGTCGAAGGCCTTCTCCACCCCGGCCGTGCCGATCACCTCGGCCGAATTCACGCCCTCCTGCCCGAAGCGCGCGCCGCCCAGCACATGGGCCGCCACCGCGCCATTCGGATAAAGCCGCATCTCGCGCGGGCCGAACAGCAGGCCCGGATCGCCGATGTCATGCACCGCCTGCAGCTGCTCGGGGCTGATCTTCTTCTTGATCCAGACGAATTTGCGCCCGGTGGTGAAATCCTTGATCAGCCGGGCATGGTTCAGATCCGGGAAGATCTTCACCAGCTTGTCGGCCACGCCCTGCGGGTCGATCATCATCGGCGGCTGGGCATAGAGCGCATGCGTCACCAGATTGGTGGCGAGCACCCGGCCCTCGCGGTCCACGATATCGGCGCGCTGCGCGAGGATTGCCGGGGCATTGCCGGCGCCCTGCGGCTCCTGCGGCTGGGTCGCGGCCATCGTGCCCATGCGCAGGCCCACCGTGAGGAAGGCGGTCACGAACAGCAGCCCCATGAAGAACAGCCGCCCCTCGGCGGTGGCGCGCGCACGCTCGCGGATCGCCTCGCCGCGCAGGCGGATGTTCTCGCGCTCGATCGCATCGGGGTTTTCGCCCTTGGCACGGGCAGAGAGGATCCGGGCGAGGGGCCGCAGGGGCGTGCGGATCATAGCGGGTCCTCCACCAGATGCGTCACCGGGATCACGCCGGGGCGCTTCGGCGGCGCGGTGATCGCGCCGGTCAGCGGCGCTTCGGGCACCGGCGGCGCCGGATAGGCCACCTGCGCGGCCGAGCCGAATTGCTCGGGCGCCAGCGGCAGCAGGCCGAGCGAGGCGAAGTTCAGGTTCACGAGCTCGCGCAGGCGGTCGGGCCGGTTCAGATAGGCCCATTCCGCGCGCAGTACGCCGAGCCCCTCCTGCAGCGAGGCGATCTCGTTCTTCAGCGCGCGCAGCTCCGTCTGCCGCCCCTGGGTGGCGTAGTTCACATGATAGGCCCAGAACGCGAGGCCCATGACACAGAGTGCGGTGGCAAGATAGAGGATCGTTCTCATCGGCTGCGTCCGGTCGTGGCAAGGGAGGGCAGGCCGAGCGCGCTGCGGTCGGCATGGCCTGCGGGGGTATCGGTGCGGCGCGCCACCCGCAAGAGCGCGGAGCGCGCACGGGGGTTTTCCGCCAGTTCGCGGTCATCGGGGCCGACGGCCTTGCGGGTGATCGGCTCGAAGGCGGGCGCGGCTGCGGCCTGTACCGGCGCATAGCGCGACCCGCCGCCCGCCCGGCCGGAGCGCTCCTGAAAGAAGCGCTTCACCACCCGGTCTTCCAGCGAATGGAAGGTCACGACGGCGAGCCGCCCGCCCGGCTTCAGCGCGCGTTCGGCCGCCTCCAGCCCCTCGATGAGCTGGCCGAATTCATCGTTGACCGCGATCCGCAGCGCCTGGAAGCTGCGGGTGGCGGGGTGGCTCTGCCCGGGCTTCGGCCGCGGCAGCGCGCGCTCGATCACCGCAACGAGCTGTTTCGTGGTCTCGAAGGGCGCGGCCTTGCGCGCCTCGACGATCGCGCGCGCGATCCGGCGCGAGGCCCGCTCCTCGCCGTAATGATAGAGGATGTCGGCGATTTCGCCCTCCTCCGCAGTATTGACGATATCGGCCGCGCTGTCGCCCGACTGCGACATGCGCATGTCGAGCGGGCCGTCCTTCATGAACGAGAACCCGCGCTCGGCCTGATCGAGCTGCATCGAGGACACGCCCAGATCCAGCACAACCCCGTCGAGCGGCACGCCGGCATATTGGTCCAGCTCCGAGAACGTACCCTCCACCAGCTCCAGCCGGTCGCCATAGGCGCCGCGCCAGGCCTCGGCCATCGCGAACACCGCCGGATCGCGATCGACGCCGATCACCTTCTGGGCCCCCGCCTCCAGCAGGCCGCGGCTGTAGCCGCCCGCGCCGAAGGTGCCATCGAGCCAGACCCCAGAGACAGGCGCGACCGCTTCGAGGAGCGGCCGCAGCAAAACCGGGATGTGAGGCGCCCCGCTCATTCCGAGGCCCCCTTCGGCGGCAGGTGGATCAGCGGATCATAGCGGTCGGGCCGGGTGGCGGCGCGCTCGGCGGCAACCGCGGCCTGTTCGGCGGCATGGGTTTCCGGATCCCAGATCTTGAAGGAGGTGCCAGCGGAGGCGAAATAGGCCTCGTTCGTCAGCCCGATCTTCTCGCGGAGCTTTTGCGGCAGCACCAGGCGGCCGTCGGCGTCGATATCGGTCTGGTGCGATTGCGCATACATCAGATCCTCGATATCCGCACGCTCCGGCGTGCCGCGCTGCATCGCGTCGATCTGGTCGTCGATCTCGTAGACCGCTTCCATGGTGAAGACTTCGAGGTATTTGCGCTCCGTGCCGCCATAGACGACCAGGATGTTGGGGCGCTGGCCGGGCTGCCAGTCCGGGTCACCGGCCTCGATCACGCGGCGGAAGGAGGCCGGGATGGAAACGCGACCCTTCGCGTCCACCTTGAACGTCTCCGAACCTCTGAACCGCCGTGCCAAAGCTGGCGTTCTCCTGTCCCGTCCCCTGGTGCCCGTCGCCGGGGCCTCTAAAGCAAAACGGCGGATCGGGCTGCTGCCACTGCCCGATCCGCCGCCCTCGTCCCATCACTGGGTGTCCGACTGCGCACGCCACCTGGGGGATGACCGCTCGTCGCGCGCCGGATCTCATTTTTCGTGAAGCGGGTGCCTGTATGAAGCTGCTCTTGCGCCGCGGGGTCTTGATGCCCCCTTCCCGTCCTCTCGATGACCAAGGGATGCCATGGGCGACCATGGGAAAGCAAGGGAAAAAACGGGATGCGGCGCCATCTGGGCCCTTCCAAATGAATTAATATGTGTTAATACATCAATAGGTTGTGGATAAATTTGTGGATAATTCACCAGAATTGGGGCCACAATATCGCCACCATACCATATCTAGATTTGCCCTCCCGGCCGGGCAATTTCCCGCGCTTTCCCAGATGGCACCGAGGGCGTTGCACAGAATCCCCAAGCAAGCATCAAAATAAGGCAGATCACCCCGGATCACAGCCGCGCGATTCGGCAGCGATGGGGCAGTTCGACGAATCTCTCCCATAAATTCCCATGCCCAGCACCCGCAGCTCTGCCGTGCAGCGCAGGGCCGCGGCCGATCCACCGCCACAGCACGCACACATTTTCCACAAGATTGCTCTTGCAAGCCCAGCCGATGTCCTCTAAATGCCCGCTCACGCACCATCCGGCGCTGCAGTAGCTCAGTGGTAGAGCACTCCCTTGGTAAGGGAGAGGTCGAGAGTTCAATCCTCTCCTGCAGCACCATGATTCTTCCTTTCAGGTCAAGAAGATAGGCGCTATCAAGGGCTTAGGTTGACTTCGGTTCTACACCGGGGTTCTACACTATGGTCTTGCAGATGGCCCGCCCACAGAAGAACAGAACATCAGGCGTCTACTATTTTCGCCAGAAAACACCCGCCGATCTGGTGGCCGTCTTCGGCCGCAAAGAAGTCAGCCATTCGCTGGGCACTAAAGACCCGGACGAGGCGAAGGTCCGCAACATCGATGCCCTGCGCAAGCAAGCCATGATCTGGGAACGGCTTCGCAAACGCCCCGATCCGCTGCCCCATAAGCAGATTGTCGCACTGTCGGGCGTGATCTACCGCGATTACGTGGCGATGATGGAGCTTGAACCGGGCGAGCCGAACGTCTGGACCGAGGTTCAGAAGTTGCTGGATCGTGTTGCCGCAAGCCCGGGTGGCGCGGAACAGTGGTATGGCGAGGCTGTGGACAAGCTGCTCGCGGAACAGGGCATCGTCACCGACGAGGCCAGCCGCGCCCGTTTGATCGAGGAAACCGACCGCGCCTTCCGTCAGGCCGTGGCGCTGAATCGGAAGCGATCCGAAGGCGATTATAGCCCGGACCCTAAGTCAGACCGCTTCCCGCCCGTCATGGCCCCGGAAAATGCCCAGCCAGTTCCCGAAGTCGGGCTTTCGATCCGCGCCCTGTTCAAGCTCTGGGAGCGGGACCACCTTGCCAATGGCAAATCCCCCCGCACCGTTGGCGATTTCCGCCACAAGGTCGAAAGCCTGATCGACTATCTGGGCCATGATGATGCCCAGCGCGTGACGCCCGAGAACATTGCAGATTGGTGCGACCACCTGCGCCACGAGAAGGGCCTTGTCGCCCGCACGGTCAGCCAGAAGTATCTGACGGTCATCAAGGTGGTCTTCGGCGTGGCTGTCGAGAAGCGGAAGCTGAAAGAGAATCCAGCCAAAGAGAACAGGGTCCGGTTCGTCAAGCCGCAGCGCACCCGGCCCAAGGGTTTCACCGATGACGAGGCGGTGGCGATCCTGACCGCAGCCCTGGCCGATCCCGCCACGCCCGGAAGGCGCACCGTCGAGAACAAGCGGGCGATCCGCTGGGGACCGTGGATATGCGCCTTCTCGGGTGCACGGATCACCGAGGTTATGCAGCTTCGCACGGAAGACCTGATCGAGGATCACGGGGTTCTGTGTCTACGGATCACGCCAGAGGCCGGATCGGTCAAGACCGGGGCCTATCGCATGGTGCCGATCCATCCGCAGCTTCTGGACATGGGCCTACCGCAGATGATCCGGGCGCTGCCAGCCGGGCCAGTGTCCTACTCGACTGCGCCCGTTCGTGGCAAGCCCGCCGATCCGGTCGAACGCGCCCAAAGCGCGGGGTCGAAGGTCGGAACATGGGTTCGAGAGGTCGTCGGGATCGCCGACCCCAATGTGCAGCCGAACCACGCTTGGCGGCACCGCTTCAAGACCATAGCGCGAGAGGTCGGGATCGCGCCCGAGTATTCTGACGCAATCACCGGGCACGAGGATGGCCGCGCCGCAAGCGATTACGGCGAGACCACGGTCAAGGCCCTGTGGCGAGAGGTCCAGAAGCTGCCGCGATACTCGACCGCACCCGCCTTACCTCGCGCTTGACCGGCCCCAAAAACGGGCAAATTGCCCCCTCTACTACTTGCCCGTTTTTCGGCTGTCAGAACGCGCCGTCATCGCACTCGACGCCTTCGGCCAGTCGCTTCGCCCGCGCCCGCTGCATGGCATCCTCGACCGTTCCGCCTTCCGCCAGTTCGGGCCAGTCGTCTTCGGGCGGCTCCTCGATCTTGGCATATCCGAGCCATTCGAGCAGGGCCTCGAAATCCTTGACGCCATACGCCTTGACGAAAGCCTCGCCGACGCGCTGTTTCTCGTGCAGGATCAGCATCCCGGGCCGCTTCCGGCGATCCATGCTGTCGCGCAGTTCTTCCACGAGCTGTTCTTCTTCGGCATCCATCTTCGCCATTCGTTCTTTCCATGCGTCCGCGTCGGCCTCATCACCGGGCTGTTGTTGCTGGGGCTGTCGTCGATCCCGCCACCACTGGCCGGTGATTTCGCCGTCGTTCGCTGTCAGTTCTTTCAGCCTCGCCCGCATCGTCTTCGCCGTGCGCTCCGAAATGCCCACAGCCTCGACGATTTCGCGCAGCCGGTAACGCGGTTCGACCGGCTCGCGAACCATCCGCCACGCCATATCCGCCCGCTCCTCTGCGCTGGTGCCGAGCATGATCCCCGCGCGCGCCTGAACGGACGCCTTAAGCGCCTCTCGCCGATCCCCTTCGATCACCTCGATGTGCGCGTAATGGGGCTACGCGACGGCCCGATAGGCCGCCAGCCGGTGCATTCCGTCGAGCAGGACCAGCTTGCCGTCCGCGCGCTTCGGGTCCTTCCAGACGAGCAGCGGTTCGCGGAACGGCTTGCCGCCTTCCAGCGTGACGACGAGACGTGCCTTGTGCGCATGGTCGAGCCACGCCGTTCGCTCTTTGCCGGTGTCGTCACGTTGCCTCTCAGCGGGCCAGCGAAGGCGGAAATCGGTGCTGGTGGCGATCTGGTCGAGGGCGACCGAAGCCGCCCTCTTAATGCTGTTGCTGCTCTGCATTGCCGTCACTCTGTCGCTTCCTTGTCTTCGCCGTCATCGGCATCGCTGAAATACGGCACGCCGTCGCCGTTCGCCTTCAAGAGCGCATAGCCCTCGCCGCCGAGGTCGGCCTTGATCTGCTCATACTGCGCGCCCAGCATCTCGACCGACGCGGCTCGTGCCGCCAGATGTGCAATGGCATCCGCCGCCGCCTCTGGATTGCCGACCTTCTGTCCCGCGATGTGCCGCCGCAGCGTCCAGAGGTGCGGCAGCATCTGCGCCAAGGCATCGACTGCCTCGTCACCGAGGGCTTGAAGGTCGCCCGCGCGCAGGTGGTCGGTCGCTTTGGCCGAGGCCGCGCTTTCGCGCAGCCCCTGTATGATCGTCGCCGTCGCCATGTTCACTGCTCCTCGCTCGATCAGATCGGTGACGGCTTGGGCCATGCCATGCAGCTTCCGGCTGCGCAGCATGATGACGATGGCACCAGCGGCTGGATCGTGACGCATGGCGGCCTCCGTCTATTTGGGCGCGC
>NZ_JAYRZN010000046.1:0-22314 GCF_041916475.1 Paenirhodobacter sp. | reverse complement strand
GCGCTTTTGCCTCAGAAGGTGACGTCGACGCCGGGGAGCTTCAGCTCCTTCACCAGCTCGCGCAGCTCCTGCCGGGCGGCGATGTTCGACATGTTCAGGTTCTCCACGCCGATGTCCTTCAGGTCCAGGAGCGTCAGCCCGCGCGGGAACAGCTCGCGGAAGATCACCCGTTCGGAGAAGCCCGGCGCCACGCGGAAGCCGATCCGGCGCGAGAGCTCCTCCAGAGCGGAGCCGACCTTGCGCTTGTTGTGCATCTGCTGGGCGCCCATCCGGTTGCGCAGCACGATCCAGTCGATGGGCTTCAGCCCGGCGCGGGCGCGCAGCTGCCGCGCGGACCAGACCATTTCCGAATAGATCGAGGGCCCGAGCACCTTCATCGTCTGCGGGTCGATGCGGGCGAGGAGGTCGAAGTCGATGAAACTGTCGTTCAGCGGCGTGACCAGCGTATCGGCCAGCGAATGCGCGACCTGGCTTGCGCGGGTATGCGAGCCGGGGCAGTCGATGACGATGAAATCGTTGCCCGCGAGCTCGCCCACCAGCCGCGAGATGCGGAAATCCATCGGGTTCTCGCCCTCGGGCACGTCCTCGGGTGCCGCTTCGGGCAACTCGCGGTAATCGGGCACCGGCAGCTCCAGTGCCTCGCGCGCGATGGTGGCGCGGCGGTTCTCCACATAGCGGCCGAAGCTGCGCTGGCGCAGGTCGAGATCGAGCCCGCCGACGGTGAAGCCCATCCGCACGAGCGCGGTGGCCACGTGCATGCAGGTGGTCGATTTCCCCGACCCACCCTTTTCGTTGCCGAAAACGATGATATGCGCCAATTGGCACTCCCCCAGTTGTGTCGCGCTCCGGTTTCGGGCGCCTGGCAGGGCGCGGAGCAGCACTCCGGGGCTAACCAAAGGCAGGAAGCCGCGCAAGGGCCTGCGCTGCCGCAGGCGTGATCGGCTGTGAAGTGATGCACATCCGCCCGGCGAACGCGCAGCGGTTTTGATCAATCTGCACTTGAACTTCGCGGACGGGAGATATGTGGTGGTCCGCGATGGGGTCCTCACGGCCCCGGCTCGATAACAAGAGGACTCGCTTCATGAATGAGCTGTCAGACACCAATCCGCCCCAGTACAGCGCCGAGGAAAAACGCCACCGCATCTTTGCGATCATGGCGGCCTCCTCGGGCAATCTGGTGGAATGGTTCGACTTCTACGTATATGCCTTCACGGCGATCTATTTCGCCTCGTCCTTCTTCCCCAAGGGCGATCCCACGGTGCAGCTTTTGCAGACGGCGGGGGTGTTCGCGGCGGGCTTCCTTATGCGCCCGATCGGCGGCTGGATCTTCGGGCGCATCGCCGACCGGGCCGGGCGCAAGACCTCCATGCTGATTTCGGTGGTGATGATGTGCGCCGGCTCGCTGATGATCGCCTGCCTGCCGACCTATGCCCAGATCGGGGCGGCGGCGCCGTTCCTGCTGCTGCTGGCGCGGCTGATCCAGGGGCTTTCGGTGGGTGGCGAATACGGCACCACGGCGACCTACATGTCGGAGGTGGCGCTGCGCGGGCAGCGCGGGTTCTTCTCCTCGTTCCAGTATGTGACGCTGATCGGCGGGCAGCTGCTCGCGGTGCTGGTGATCGTTGTCATCGAGGCGCTGCTGACGGAGGCGGAGATCAAGGCCTGGGGCTGGCGCATTCCCTTCGTGGTGGGCGCGCTGGCCGCGGTGGTTTCGATCCTGCTGCGCCGGACCCTGACCGAGACGCAGAAGGACGAAACCCGGCACAGCAAGGAGGCGGGCTCCATCGCGGCCCTGTTCCGCCACCATACCCCGGCGTTCCTGACGGTGCTGGGCTATACCGCGGGCGGGTCGCTGATCTTCTACACCTTCACCACCTACATGCAGAAATTCCTGGTGAACACGGTGCATATGCCGGTGAAGACGGCGAGCTACATCATGACGGTGGCGCTGTTTCTCTATATGTGCATGCAGCCGCTGTTCGGGATGCTGTCGGACCGGATCGGGCGGCGGCGCAACATGCTGCTGTTCGGGGCGCTGGGCGCGATCGGCACCGTGCCGATCCTTACCACGCTGCAGCAGGTGACGAGCCCGGTGATGGCGGGGGTGCTGATCGTGGTCGCGCTGGCGATCGTGAGCCTCTACACCTCGATCAGCGGCATCGTGAAGGCGGAGATGTTCCCGCCGGAGGTGCGCGCGCTGGGCGTCGGGCTGGCCTATGCGGTGGGCAATGCGATCTTCGGCGGTTCGGCCGAATTCGTGGCGTTGTCGATGAAATCGGCGGGGAACGAGCAGATGTTCTACTGGTATGTGACCGCGATGATGGTGATTGCGTTCCTCGTCAGCCTGCGGCTGCCGAAGCAGGGCAAGTATCTGCACCACGATCACTGAGGCAGGCCACCTTAAGCCCCGAAGGGCGCCCTGCGGGGCGCCCTTTTGCATGGGGCGGCCGTGCTGGGATCGGCTCGGGGTGGAAGGGCTGCGGACAGGAGCCGGTCAGGCGCGATGCGCATGGGCGGTACGGCGCCGGGCACGGGCTTGTGCGGGGCTGGTGGCGGGGAAGGGTTGGCGGGCCGGAAATCCTGGGCCCGGGTGCCCAAGGAGCAATGCGGGAACCGGGATGCGGGAACCATAGGGCGCAATGCGGGAACCATGGGGCGCCGTGCGGAAACCGGGATGCGGGAACCGGCACAGATGGGCGCAATGCAAAAAGGCGCGCCGGTGGCGCGCCCTTCGGAACATGTGCCGGGGATCAGAAGCCCAGGCCGGCGTATTTGTTCTTGAACTTCGACACGCGGCCGCCGGTGTCCATCAGGCGCGCGTTGCCGCCGGTCCAGGCCGGGTGCGAGGTGGGGTCGATGTCGAGCGACATCACGTCGCCTTCCTTGCCCCAGGTCGACTTGGTCTGGTATTCGGTGCCATCGGTCATCTTGATGGTGATGAAGTGGTATTCGGGATGGGTATCGGCTTTCATCGGTCCACTCCTCAGGCTTTGGCTTTGTAGGTGGTGTCTTCGGCGATACGGGCCGACTTCCCGCGACGGCTGCGCAGGTAGTACAGCTTCGCGCGGCGGACACGGCCGCGACGGACCACTTCGATCGAGTCGATGTTGGTCGAATAGAGCGGGAACACGCGCTCGACGCCTTCGCCGAACGAGATCTTGCGGACGGTGAACGAGGCCGAGATGGTCGCGCCGCCCTTGCGGGAGATGACGACGCCTTCGTACATCTGGATCCGCGAACGGGTGCCTTCGGTCACTTTGAAGCCGACTTTCACGGTATCGCCGGCCTTGAAGTCCGGGATGGTCTTGCCGAGGGCGGCGATCTGTTCCGCCTCGAGTTGTGCGATCAGGTTCATCGCTGGTCCTTTCATGCTCGTGGTAGTTCCACGATGGTTTCTCGCGCCCTCAGAGCTCTCGGTCTTCATCCGGGTCCCTGTTGTGCGCCGCACACCAAGCCCGCCAGAGATCAGGTCGTCGTTCCTTCGTCAGCCTTTCGGCCTGTGCCCGCTTCCACGCCTCGATCTTCGCATGATGCCCGGATTGAAGAACTTCCGGGATCGCGCGACCGCGCCAGAGCGCGGGGCGGGTGTATTGCGGATGCTCGAGCAGACCATTGGAAAAGGATTCCTCCTCCGTGGAGGCCTGATTCCCAAGCACGCGCGGTATAAGGCGAACCGTCGCATCGATCAAGACCTGAGCGGCCTGTTCGCCGCCGGTGAGGATGAAATCCCCGATCGACACTTCCTCGACACCGTATTCCTCCAGCACGCGCTCGTCCACCCCCTCGAAACGGCCACACAGGATGGTCAGGCCATCGGCCTGGGCGAAGCGGCGCGCCATCGCCTGGGTGAAGGGGCGCCCGCGCGGGCTCATGTAGATCACCGGCCATTTCGCGCGGTCTTCGGGCATGCCCGCCGCCTGCAGCGCCGCCGCCACCACATCGGCGCGCAGCACCATGCCCGCGCCGCCGCCCGCCGGGGTATCGTCGACGTTGCGGTGGCGGCCGATGCCGAAGGGGCGCAGGTCGATCGTGTCGAGCGCCCAGAGCCCTTCGGCCAGGGCCTTGCCGGTGAGGCTCAGGCCGAGAACGCCGGGGAAGGCCTCGGGGAACAGGGTCACGATCTTCGCCCGCCAGGCGCCCGCGACCTGGCCCACCTCGGCCATCAGGTCGCTCGGGCGCAAGGGCCCGGCGAGCGAGGTCACCACATGGCGCCGGCCGCTGGCGCGCGCGGCGCCGGGCGTGGGCGCGCCGGTTTCGATCAGCTCGGCCGTGGTCATCTTCACGGCGCCCTTGCGGGGCTTCGGGAGGTCTTCGTCGCTCATGCGGTCCTGCCTTCGGCGGCCTGGCGGACCGCCCGTTTGGCGGCGAGCAGCGCCGCGCCGGTTTCGCGCCGGTTCAGCTCCAGCAGCCGCTCCGTCACCGGGCGGGGCAGCGCGGCATTGCGCGGCGCCACCGGCCGGAACGGCGCCGTCCGGCCGAGAAAATCCACGAAGGGCTGCGCCGGGCCGAAAGGCGCCTGCGCCAGATCGGCGATGTCGTGGCTGATGATGCGCTGGCCGGGGAGGCCCTCGCGGATGCGCGCGAGCTGTTCGGCCAGGGGCAGCCGGCCGATGCGGGCGCGGAACTGCGCGAGGCTGTCGGTGAAGGGGGGGCTGCGGTCCTTGCGCGCGTGGTGGGCCCAGAGGCTCTCCTCCCAGCCGGCCTGGGCGCGGGTGGAGAAATAGAGCGTGAGATCCACCGGCCAGCCGAGGCTGCCGAGGGCGGAAATGAGCGCGCGCAGCACCGGCAGGGCGGCGGGGTAGGGGCTATCGGTGCCGCCGCGCGGCATCGGGCCGAGCAGGTTTTCCGCGCTGAGGATCAGGGTACGGCGCGGGCTGAGCGCGAGGCCCCGCAGGAAGCGCGCCATCGCCCCGGCCACATCGCCGCCCGCAAAGACGGCTTCGCTCACGCTCCGGATCCGCGCGGGCAGCACCAGCGCCGCATGCGGCCAGATCAGCGCGCGGTTTTCGTGCAGGAAGGCCTGCGCCGTGGTGGTGGCGGTCTTGTGGAAGCCGGGATGCAGCAGGACGCGCATCACTCCGTTTCCTCCGGCGGGTCGGCGACGATGCGGCGCGCCTTCAGGTCCACCGTGGGCACGGCGGCGCGGGTGAAGGGCAGCATCAGCGTGCTCTTGCGGCTCGGCGCGTGGATTTCCAGGATGTCGGAGGCGCCGAAATTCTGGATCGCGCGGACCCGGCCGAGGGGCGCGCCGCCGGTATCGAAGACTTCGAGCCCGATCAGGTCGGCGTGATAGAATTCATCGTCGGGCAGCGAGGGCAGGCGGTCGCGGTCCGCCCAGAGGGTGACGCCTTTCAGCGCATCGCCCTCCTCCTTGGTGGCCACGCCCGAGAGCCGCGCGCCGAGGCCGCCGGTGACGGGCCGGGTGAGCTTCACGCTGTAGCTGCGGCTGCCGTCCTCGGACCAGAGCGGGCCATAGGCGGCGATGTCCTCGGGGGAGGAGCAGAAGCTTTTCAGCCGCACCTCGCCCTTCACGCCGAAGGCTCCGGCAATGGCACCGACACAGACACGATCGCTTTTTGCCACGGGGTCCTCCTTGCGCAACAGGCCGGGCATTGCTGCCCGGCCCGGTCTTAGCCGAAATCCGCAGGAAGCGGAATTATTCTTCGGCCGGGGCGGCGGCCTTCTCGGCCTTCTCGGCGGCGCGCTTCTTCGCCTTGTCGCCCGGCTCGGCCTTCTTCAGGTTCTTGCGCTCGGTCTTCGCGAGGACGCCGGCGGCTTCGAGGAAGCGGGCCACGCGGTCGGTCGGCTGGGCGCCCTGGCCGAGCCAGTATTGCACGCGCTCCAGGTTCAGCTTCACGCGGTCTTCGGAATCCTTGGCCAGCAGCGGGTTGTAGGTGCCCAGCTTCTCGATGAAGCGGCCGTCACGCGGCATGCGCGAGTCGGTCGCCACGACGGCGTAGTGGGGACGCTTCTTGGAGCCGCCGCGGGCGAGCCGGATCTTCATAGCCATGGTGTATCTCCTTCAAATGGCTGGTTTCGGGCCTGGGCCCGTCATTTCTGGAATGTCTCGTGATTGCGGATCACCTCCGAAATCACGAAGTTCAGGAATTTCCTGGCGAATTCGGGATCGAGATCCGCTTCCTTCGCCAGTTTCTCGAGCCGCGCGATCTGCTGGGCTTCGCGCGCGGGGTCTGCGGGGGGCAGGTCGTGATCGGCCTTCAGCCGGCCCACGGACTGCGTATGCTTGAACCGCTCCGCGAGGGTGAACACGAGGATCGCGTCCAGCCGGTCGATCGAGGAGCGGTGTTCCTTCAGGAGCGCCGCGGCGCGGATCACGTCGTCGCTCATGCGGCTTCTCCCTTCAGCTGCCGGGCGGAGGGGTGGCGCCAGACGTTCATCATGCCGTGGCGCTCGTGCTGGAAGGTGCCTTCGAGCGTGGCGCCGAGGCGCTGCGCCACCGCGGCCGACTGGGTATTGGCGAGCCGGGTCAGGCTGATCACCGTGCTCAGGCCGAGCGCGCCATAGGCATGGGCGCGCGCGGCGCGGCCGGCTTCGGTAGCATAGCCGCGGCCCTCGAAGCCGTTGAACAGGTCCCAGCCGATTTCCGGCTCGGGCCAACCCTCGGGGTTGAACACGCCGACCATGCCCGCAACCGCGCCGGTGGCCTTCTCCTCCACCGTCCAGCGGCCATAGCCGCGCAGGCTCCAGTGCCCGATCTCCATCGCGAGCGACCGCCAGGCCTGTTCGCGCGAGCAGGGGCCACCCACGAAACGCGACCGCTCCGAGCCGTAGAAGGCATAGAGCGCGGGCAGGTCCTGCGGGCCGGGGGCGCGCAGGATCAGGCGTTCGGTTTCGAGGACGGGGATTGCGGTCATTTCTTCTTGCCCATCAGGCCCGAGAGATTCGGCATGCCCATGCCGGGCAGCTTCGGCAGGCCCTTCATCTGGCCGAGGGCCTTGGCGGCCTCTTCCATCTTGGCCGGGTCCATGTCGGCGCCGGCGGGCAGGCCGCCCATTTTGCCCTGCATCGCGGCCATGGCCTGCTTCAGCATGCCGCCCTTGCCCATCTTGCCGAGCTTCTTCATCGTATCGGCCATCTGCCGGTGCATCTTCAAGAGCCGGTTCAGCTCCGCCACATCGAGCCCGGCGCCGGCCGCGATCCGCTTCTTGCGCGAGGCCTGCAGCAGGTCGGGGTTGGCGCGCTCCTTCTTCGTCATCGAATTGATCAGCGCGATCTGGCGGCGGATCGCGATGTCCGAGAAGCCCGCATCCTCGGCGGCCTTGGCCATCTTGCCCATGCCCGGCATCATCTGCATCACGCCCTGCATGCCGCCCATCTTCAGCATCTGGTCGAGCTGCGATTTCATGTCGTTCATGTTGAAGAGGCCCTTCTGGAACCGCTTCATCATGCGTTCGGCCTGCTCGGCCTCGAAGACTTCCTGCGCCTTCTCGACCAGGGCCACGATATCGCCCATGCCGAGGATCCGGCCCGCGATCCGGTTCGCCTCGAAGGTCTCGAGTGCGTCCATCTTCTCGCCGAGGCCGACGAAGCGAATGGGCTTGCCGGTGGTGGCGCGCATCGACAGCGCCGCGCCGCCGCGGCCGTCGCCGTCCATCCGGGTGAGCACGACGCCCGAAATCCCGACCTTGTCCTCGAATTCCTGCGCGACCTCGACGGCGACCTGGCCGGTCAGGCCATCGACGACCAGAAGCGTCTCGCGCGGGCTGACCGCATCGCGGACCTGGGCCACCTCGTCCATCAGGACCTGGTCGATATGGAGCCGGCCTGCGGTATCGAGCAGGTAGACGTCATAGCCGCCGAGCGTGGCCATCTGCTTCGCGCGCTTCGCGATCTGTACCGCGCTCTCGCCCTGTACGATCGGCAGGGTGTCGACGTCGATCTGCTTGCCGAGGATCGCCAGCTGCTCCATCGCCGCCGGGCGGTAGATGTCGAGCGAGGCCATCAGCACGCGCTTCTTCTCGCGCTCCTTCAGGCGGCGGGCGAGCTTGGCGGTGGTGGTGGTCTTGCCGCCGCCCTGCAGCCCGACCATCAGGATCGGCGCGGGCGGGCTGTCGATCTTCAGGGCGCCGGGGTCGTCATCGCCCGCGAGCATCTTGACCAGCTCGTCATGGACGATCTTCACCACCTGCTGGCCCGGCGTGACCGACTTCGTCACCCGCGCGCCGGTGGCCTCGGCCTCGACCCGCTTCACGAAATCGCGCACCACCGGCAGCGAGACGTCGGCCTCCAGCAGCGCCACGCGCACTTCGCGCAGCGCGGTGCGCACGTCGTCGGCCGAAAGCGCGCCCTGTTTCGTGAGACGCTCGAACACGCCACCAAGGCGTTCGGAGAGATTCTCGAACATGGTCACCTCCATGCGGCCGCGGCGGGCCAGACAAACGACAAGCGCACCAGTGGGCGCAACGCGCTGACTGGTGGCGATCCCCGCCGCATGCGGGGACCGGAGGAACCGAACCTCCGGGGAATCGTGGGCTAGCTAAACCAAAAGCCCCCCGGAGTCAACCGAGGGGCCTGGGGCCGGCGGGGGGGAGAATGCCGGCCGTTCGCAGGCGGGCGCTCAGGCGGCCAGCGCGGCGATCTGTTCGTCGGCCTTGGCCATGGCGGCGGCGGCATCGACGTTCATGCCCTGGGCGGCGACGATCTCGACATCGGTGATGCCGATGAAGCCCAGGACCTGCTTCAGGTAGGGGGTGGCGAGGTCATAGCCCGAACCGGCCGGAACGCCGCCCGAAGCATAGGCGACGACGACGCGCTTCGCGCCGGCCAGGCCCTGCGGGCCGGCTTCGGTGTATTTGAAGGTCTCGCCGACGCGGCAGACCATGTCGATCCAGTGCTTCAGCGGGCCGGTCACGCCGAAATTGTAGACGCCGCAGCCGATGACGAGCACGTCGGCCGCCTTCAGTTCGGCGATCAGAGCGTCGGAGAGGGCGAGCGCGGCCTTCTGGTCGGCGGTGCGGGCATCGGCCGGGGTGTAGGCGGCGCCGATCCAGGCGCCGTCGATCGCCGGGATCGCGGAGCAGTCGCGCACGGTCACGTCGCCGCCGAGCTTGGCGGTGACCTTTTCGGCCAGTTGCAGCGAGATCGAGTGCTCGCCCTTGATGGAGGTGTCGAGGCGAAGGATCTTGGTCATGGGGAGTCTCCGGGTGTTTGCGTTTGCAGCAAATTTCGGGCCTTGTCTCGCTGCGCGCAACGGTCATGATTGCGCAGAAACTGTTTGCGGGTGCACAGATGCAATTCGACAATTGGGACGAGATCCGGACCGCCTATCAGGTTGCCAAGGTGGGGACGGTCTCCGGCGCGGCGGAGGTGCTGGGCGTGCACCATGCGACCGTGATCCGCCATGTCGATGCGCTGGAGGCGCGGATGGGCACGAAGCTGTTCCAGCGCCACCCGCGCGGCTACACGCCGACGGAGGCCGGGCTGCAGCTGCTCTCGGTCGGGCAGGCGACGGAGGACCAGTTCGCCCAGCTGGCCGCGCGGATCGCGGGATCGGGCGAGGAGGTTTCGGGCGAGCTGATCATCACCGCGCCGCCGACCGTGGCCGGGATGCTGGCGCCCGCCTTCGCGCGGCTGCTGCGCGAGCATCCGGGGCTGAAGCTGCATTACCTGACCGATCTGCGCGTGTTCCGGCTGGAATATGGCGAGGCGCATGTGGCGATCCGCGCCGGCAGCCGCCCTTCGGAGCCCGACAATGTGGTGCAGTCGCTGGGCAACAACGGCATGGGGCTCTATGCCGCGCGCAGCTACATCGCCCATCATGGCGTGCCCGAAGGGCTGGAGGGGCTGAAGGCGCACCGCTTCATCAGTACGGAATCGCGCGAGAGCCGGGCGCCGTTTCACCGCTGGCTGATGAATACCGTGCCCGAAAGCGCGATCATCTATACCGCGAACGACCCGGAGGGGCAGTCCGCGGCGGTGCGGGCGGGGGTGGGCATCGGCTTCGTGCCGATGGCGGAGGCGCGGCGGGACCCGGACCTCGTGGAGGTGCTGCCGCCGCAGCCGGAATGGGATTCGCAGCTGTGGCTCGTGACCCATGTGGACCTGCACCGCACGCCCAAGGTGCAGGCCGCGGTGCAGGCGATCAAGGCCGAGATCCTGCAGCACGGCGGCTGAGGCGGCCCCTAGCGGGCGATGGAGGGCGCCACAGTGAGCCCGAAGCGCGGGGACGGGGCGCGGCCCTGGTCGCCCGGAGGGGTGCCGCCGCCGAAAGTGGGGCGCCATTCGCGCGCCCAGGCCAGCGCCCATTGCAGATAGAGGCCGCCCACCACCAGGGCCGTATCCACCACGAGGCCGGTGGCGAACAGGTCGCGCACGGTTTGCGCGAGGATGGCCAGCACGGTCCCCGCGGCGAAGATCGGCAGGCCCTGCCGCCCGACCTGGCGGATCGGCGCGGCGAGGCGGGAGCCCGCGATCCGGGTGACGAGGCCCAGCGACGACAGTACATAGGCCAGCGCCATGAAATGCAGCAGCCGCGGAACCGAGACGAAGGTCTTGTCTATTCCGGCGACGAGCGGCGGCACGCCCATTTCCACCAGCTGGGCGAGGCGGGCGTTCATATAGGCCATCACCGTCTTGTCCTGCACCCAGATGAGCGCGAACAGCAGCCACAGCACGCACAGCGCCACCAGCCAGCCGCGCACCGGCACGAACCTCTGCCCGGAGCGCAGGCCGAGCCCGGTGAGGATGCCGAGGGTGAAGATCAGTTGCCAGGCGAAGGGGTTGAAGAACCAGCCGCCGGGCTGGGGGTAATTCGGCAGGTTGAGCTTGGTCTCGCCGGTGAGGACCCAGAACAGGATGCTGGCGCCCAGAAGCAGCAGCGGGCTGCGCTGGCCTGCGCGCACCAGAAGGGGCGCGGCCAGCATCAGCACCGCATACATCGGCAGGATGTTCACATAGCCGAACTGGTGCCCGAGCGTGGCGACGCCGAGCGTCACCTCCACCGGCTGGCGCCACATCATGACGAAGGAATTGTTCTTCAGCACCTCGTCGGCGCCGAACCACAGCACCGCGGCCGCGACGATCGCCATGGCCCAGACGGTGGTGAACAGGTGCACGAGGTAGAGCTTCCAGGCGCGGCCCCAGCCCTTGAAAAGGGTGGCGAGGGTGATGCCCTCGGTGAGCCGCGGTCCATAGGCCAGGGCCACCGCGCAGCCCGACATGAACACGAAGCCTTCGGCCGAATCCGACAGGCCGAAATTGCGCGAGGTGAAATTCTCGTAGATCGTGCCCGGGACGTGATTGACGAAGATCATCAGCAGGCACAGGCCGCGGAAGAAATCCAGCCGCGGATCGCGGGCGCCCTGGGCCAGGCCGGTGGCGGGAAGGGGGGCGGCGGAAATGACATCACGCGCGCCGCCGGGGGCGACGCGCGCGGGGCGCTTGTCGGTCATGTCACGCAGTCCTTTCCTGCGCGGCCTCGGTCTCGGCGCCACTGAGGGTGGCGGTCCAGGTTTCGAGGATCGCATCGTGCAGCTGCATCACGGGGGCGGGGGTATATTCCGTGGGCACGCCCATGATCCGGCCGCGGGAGGGCAGCGATGTCCAGCGCAGCAGTGCGGGCGCGATCACCATCGGCACGCCCACCGGCAACAGCCACAAGAGCAGCCCCGGAGCGAAGCTGCGGGTCGCGGCGAGCCCCACGAAACCTATGAACACGATCCACCATGAAGCCGCGAACGCTTCGCGCCAGCCCAGGGTTCCGTCGCCGCGGTTATTGGTGGGCCAGCCGCCATCGCGGCCCTGCAGCACCTGCAGCACGGAGCGGGTGGAATACATCAGGAGCATCGGCGCGGTGACCGAGGACAGCGCCAGCTCCGCCAGGGTGGAGAGGAAGGAGATGCCCGCCCCGCCAAAGCCGCGCGCCCGCCCCGAGAGCGCGGCGCGCGCCCAGATCAGGATTTTCGGCAAAAGCAGCAGCACGAAGATGCCGATGAAGAGGCCGATCGCCTTCGAGGCCTCCGAGGGCGGGAAATAGGGGAAGGGCCAGCCCGGCTCGGGGAAATAGTCCGGCGGGGGCGCGGTGAGCGGCGCCGCGATGGAGGCAAGGATGAAGCCCAGCCAGAACAGCGGCGAGATATAGGCCATGATGCCCTGGGCAAAGACGAAGCGGGACCAGGCGCGCAGGCCGGGGCCGCCGATGATGCGGCTGTGCTGCAGGTTGCCCTGGCACCAGCGGCGGTCGCGCTTCGCGTGATCGACGATGTTTTCCGGGCCTTCCTCGAAGCTGCCCTCGAGATCGTCGTCGAGGCGCACGATCCAGCCCGCGCGGGCGAGCAGGGCAGCCTCGACATAATCATGCGACATCACATGGCCGCCGAACGGGGGCTTGCCACGCAGCGGCGGCAGGCCGCAGGATTCGGTGAAGGCCCGCACCCGCACGATGGCATTATGGCCCCAGAACGGGCCGGTCTGGCCCTGCATCATGGCGAGGCCACGCGCGAAGACCGGAGAGAAGAACGCGGCGGAGAACTGCATCGCGCGGCCGAAGCGGGAGCGGGCACGGATCACCTTCGGCAGGGTCTGCAGCAGGCCGAGGCGCGGCTCCGCCTCCATCCGGCGGATCATCTGCAAGATGGTCTCGCCTTCCATCAGGCTGTCGGCGTCGAGGATCACGGCGAAATCATAGGCGCCGCCGGAGCGGGTCATGAAATCCTCGATATTGCCCGCCTTCTTGCCGGTGTTGTTCTCGCGCCGACGGTAGAAGAAGCGGCCGAGGCCGTTGCGGTCCAGCACGAGATGCTTGAACAGCACCAGCTCGCGCCGGGCGATGGTCTCGTTGCGGGTATCGGAGAGGATCGCGAAATGCACCTCGGCCGGGTCGCCGATGGCGCGGATCGAGGCCTCCATCGCGGCCACGCGCGAGAAGGTGGCGAGCGGATCCTCGTTATAGACCGGCATCAGGATGCAGGTGCGGCCGCGGATGGGGGCTTTCGGATCGTAGGCCGGGGGGCGGGCGGCGGAGGTCAGGCCGATCAGCGCCTGGATCGCGCCCCAGGCGAGCCAGAGCGTGGAGATCAGGATCAGCAGGGCGCGGACAACATCGAGCGCATCGAGCCCGTCGGCATCGCCGAACTGCAGGAACAGGATGAAGGCGCCGAGCCCGGCGGCGAGGCTGAGCAGCACCGCAACCAGCCGGAGGCCGATCAGGCCCGCCCGCGATATCTGCCGCGAGGACATCGGCTCAGATGCCGGCGCCGGCCGAGCCGGCCGGGGCGCGCCGCAGGGCGGCGGGGGCGCGCTCGATCACCTGCTGCGGCATCGGCAGCGGCGCATCGGGCAGCGCGCAGGGCCCGGCGACCAGATCGGCCGGGCTCATGCTGGCGGGGTCGACCGGCTTGCGGGCGCGGGGCTTGGCGCGGGCCGCGGGGGCGCGCGGTGCGGCAGGCTTGGGCGCGGCAGGGGTGCTGTCTGCGGTCATTGGTTGATCCATTGGAAGAGCCAGGTCTCGGAGAGTTTCTGGTCGAAACCTGCGATATGGGCCGAGAGTTCCACGACGCTGCCTTGCGGCTTCACATCGAGGACCATACGCCAAACCTTGCTCTCGGGCACGCGCTGAAGTGTTTTGTTCACGATCTCGCCCTGCGCGGCGGTGGCGACCACCTGCAGCTGGTCCACCTGCGAGGCCGGGAAGTTCGAAAGCGTGCCGCCGGCGAAGTCGATCACGAACTTGCGCGAGCCATCGGTGTTGGGCACGCCCGACACGCCGCCGATGCCCGCCCGCGAGGCGATCGCATAGGCGCGGTTCGCATTCGGATCGGGCGGCAGGTCGCCGAAGCGCAGCCGGTAGCTGAATTCCATCGTCTCGCCGGCGCGGGCGGCCTGATCGGGCACCCAGAAAGCGACGATATTGTCGTTCACCTCGGATTCGGAGGGGATCTCCACCAGGCGGACCATGCCCTTGCCCCAGTCGCCGATCGGCTCCACGAGGCAGGAGGGGCGGCGCTCATAGACGGCGGAGGCATCCTGATAATGATCGAAATCGCGGTCGCGCTGCAGCAGGCCGAAGGCGCGGGGCGTGGTTTCGACGAAATAGCTGGAGGCGAGAGACTTCGGGTTCGACAGCGGCCGCCAGAGCCGCTCGCCATCGTCGCGCAGGATCGCGAGGCCGTCGCTGTCATGCACCTGCGGGCGGAAATCGTCGAAGCGGTTGCGGTTGCGCGGGCCGTAGAGGAACATCGAGGTCAAGGGCGCGATGCCCAGCTGCTGGACATCGGCGCGGAAGAACAGCCGCGCGGTGACGTCGATCTGGGTTTCCTCGCCCGGGGTGATCACGAACTGATAGGCGCCGGTCAGCGAGGCACTGTCCAGCGCGGCCCAGATCGCGAGCGTGTTCGAGCCGTTCTCCGGCTTCTGGATCCAGAAGCGGGTGAAGCGCGGGAATTCCTCGGCCACCGGCATGCCGGTATTCACCGCGAGCCCGCGCGCCGAGAGCCCGTAGGCCGAGCCCCGGCCGAGCGCGCGGAAATAGGAGGCGCCCTGGAAGGCCACCAGCTCGTCGAACACATCGGGGCGGTTCAGCGGGTAGTGCAGGCGGAAGCCCGCGACGCCGGGCAGGCCCACATGCTCGGGCACGCGCTGGCGCGCTTCGCGCTCGTAGATGAAATCGTCGGTGTCGAAGCCCATCAGCCAGGCCTTGCCGTTCGACACTTCGTAGAGCAGCACCGGCTCCTTGAAGAGCCAGCCCATATGGAAGGCATGCAGCCGGAAGCGCGAATGCTCGTCATCGGCGAAGCGCGCGCGGTCCGGGTTGAAGCGGATCAGGCGGTAATCGTCGTAGTTCAGCTGCGACAGGAAGCCTTCGGGGATCTGCGCGCCCGGCATCGGCTTGGTGGCCGCGTCGCGCATTTCCTGGGTCAGGCTGTCGAAGGTGAAGGGCTGCTGCGGCGGCACGGCCGGTTCGGCTGGCTGATCGCCGGGCGTGGCACTGTCCTGGGCATGGGCGAGGCCCCCCGTGCAGGCCAGAACCGCCCCCGCAGAGAGCGTTCCGAGCAGGCGGCGGCGGGTCAGTGCGGAAAGGTAAGCAGCGCTTTGGCCGGACATGTATTTTCCAAGCGACAGTACATAGTTCTGAGGGCCGCCAATGGCAGCCCTTTTGCCTGATGCTTAGCCATAGTGCCCATGAAGTTGCAAGAGAGCTTTGTGTCACGCTGCGTTCAATCTCGCTTGTGCGGCATGGATGCAGCGCAATGTCGCCCAAGGGGGCGGACAAAGCGGCGCGATGTTGCGCAATCCCCGCGGCTTGCGCGGCGGTCTGCGGCGCTGAGTCGGCCCATTCGCACGGACGTGGACTCGTGGCCCGGGGCGCGCTATGGGACACGGGTGCAGCTGGGAGTGGGGGCATGCCGGAGGGCCGGATCGGCGGTGTTGCAGCAGGGCGGATCGCGGACTTCGCGGCGCGCGAGGCTGCGGCCTATGCCCGCGCGCGGCCCCGTGCCCGAGCGGCCTTCGGCGCGGGCCGGGACTGGCTCGGCGATGTGCCGATGCACTGGATGAAGGACTGGCCGCAGCCCTTCCCGATGCTGGTGGCGCAGGCGCGCGGCGCGGTGATCGAGGATGCCGATGGCCACCGGATCGACGATTTCTGCCTCGGCGATACCGGCTCGATGTTCGGGCATTCGCCGCCGCCGGTGGCGCGGGCGCTGCGGGCGCAGGCCGGGCGCGGGCTGACCTATATGCTGCCTTCCGAGGCCGCGCTGATGGCTGGGCGGCTGCTGAGCGATGTGTTCGGGCCGATGCGCTGGCAGGTGGCCACCACCGCGACCGACGCCAATCGCTTCGCGCTGCGGGTGGCGCGGGCGGTGACCGGGCGGCCGAAGGTGCTGGTCTTTGACGGCTGCTACCATGGCACCGTGGACGAGACGATGGTGTGCCTCGAGGGCGGGCAGACGGTGGCGCGGCCGGGGCTGGTGGGGCAGGTGGCGGACCTGACGCGGCTGGCGGTGGCCTGCCCGTTCAACGACCTGGCGGCGGTGGAAGCTGCGCTGGCCACGGGCGAGGTGGCGGCGATCCTGACCGAGCCGGTGATGACCAACAGCTGCATGGTGCTGCCCGAGCCGGGGTTCCACGAGGGGCTGCGCGCACTGGCCAGCCGCCATGGCGCGCTGCTGATCCTCGACGAGACGCATACGATTTCCTCCGGGCTGGGCGGCTACAGCCGGGTGCACGGGCTGCGGCCCGATATTTTCGTGGTGGGCAAATGCGTGGCGGGGGGCGTGGCCACGGCGGTCTGGGGGCTGAGCGCCGAGGTGGCAGCGCGGTTCGCGGAATATGAGGCCACGCGCCCGGCCGGGCACAGCGGCATGGGTACCACGCTTTCGGCCAATCCGCTGCAATTCGCGGCGCTGGTCGCGACGCTCTCCGAGGTGATGACAGAGACCAGTTATGCCCGGATGGAGGCGGGCGCCGCGCGGCTTTGCGCGGGCCTTACGAAAGCGGTGGCCCGGCATGGGGCGCCGTGGCATGTGGTGCGCGTGGGCGCCCGGGTGGAGTTCATCTGCGCCCCGGGCCCGCTGCGCAACGGTGCCGAAGCGGCGCGGGCCCATGCGCCGGCCCTGGAGGCCGCGGTGCATCAGGGGCTGCTGAACCGCGGCTCTCTGATTGCGCCTTTCCACAATATGATGCTGATTTCGCCCGCCACGCGCACGGCGCAGATCGACCGGCTGGTCGGCGCCTTCGACGACGTGCTGGGCCATTTGTTCGAGACCTGACCATGACCCAATCCCCTTCCGGCTCTACCCTGCAGGAGGCCGAAGATTTCCTGAACGCCCATCCCGAGATCGAGGCTTTCGACATCGTGCTGCATGATGCGAATGGTATCGGCCGGGGCAAGATCATCCGCCGCCACGAGCTGGCCGGGCTTTACAAGGGCGGGCGGCACCTGCCGATTTCCATCCTGGGCCTCGATATCGTGGGCGAGGATGTGCATGAGACCGGGCTGATCTGGGACCAGGGCGATGGCGACCTGCGCGCCTGGCCGATCCCGGGCACGCTGAAGGCGCTGCATGGCACCAACCCGCCGCGGGGCGAGCTGCTGATGAGCATGTATCATCTGGACGGCGCCGAGATGACCTCGGACCCGCGCCATGCGCTGCGCCGGCAGGTGGATGCGATGGCGGCGGAGGGGCTGCACCCGGCGGGCGCGTTCGAGCTGGAGTTCTTCTTGCTGGATCCGGATCGGGCGCAGGGTGTGCGCCCGGCGGCGGCGGTGCTGGACGGGCGGCGCTCGGACTGGACCGAGGTCTATTCGGTGGACCATCTGCACGGGATGGAGCCGCTGTTCAGCGACATCTACCGCGCGGCGGAGCGGATGGACATTCAGGCCGAAACGGTGATTTCCGAATATGCGCCGGGCCAGTACGAGCTGACGCTGCATTACCGCACCGATGTGATGCAGGCGGCGGACGACCTGATCCGGCTGAAGCGGATCGTGCGGATGCAGGCGCGCCGGCATGGGGTCGTGGCCTGTTTCATGGCCAAGCCGATCGAGAAATACGCCGGATCGGGGATGCATTTCCATGTGAGCCTGTGCGACGACGCGGGGCGCAACGTGTTTGCCGAAGCGGTGGAAGGGCAGTGGACCGACACGATCCGCCATGCCATCGGCGGGCTGCGGCAGACGATGGGCGAATCCATGCTGGTGTTTGCGCCGCATGCGAATTCGTGGCGCCGCTTCGCGAACCAGAGCTATGCGCCGGTGAGCCCGAGCTGGGGGGTAAACAACCGCTCCGTCGCGCTGCGGATCCCGGCGGGGGATGTGCGGGCGCGGCGGATCGAGCACCGGCCCTCTGGCGTGGATGCGAACCCGTATCTGGTCGCGGCGACGATTCTAGCCGGGATCCGGCACGGGCTGGCGCAGCGCATCGACCCGGGGCCGGAGACCACCGGCAATGGCTATGAGGGCGCGCCCGACCTGCCGATCCCGGCCGACTGGCGCGAGGCGATCCGGGCGGCGCAGGGCTCAGCCTTCCTGAAAGACGCGCTCGGGGCGGACATGCACCGCACCTTCACCGCGATCAAGGCTGCGGAATATCAGCGCGTGGCGCGCTGGATCGCGGATGTGGATTACGAGCTGTATCTGCACAACGTCTGACCGGCCTGGCCCCGCTGAGGCGGCGGGGCCTTCCGGGCGGATCAGTTCGCGGTCAGACGGGGTTCGCGGTCCGGGAAATCCGTATTGGCGGGCGCGAGGGCGGGGACCGGCAGGAACCGGACCAGCATTGCGCCGCCGCTGATCGCGGTGAAATGGCACGACAGGCGGGTACCGTCGTTGCGGCTGACCTCGCCGGTGAGGGGGGCCTTCTCGCCGGGCTTGAAGCAGAAGCCGCGGGCCTCCGCCCACAGCGGGCTGGAGGCGCAATCGTGCTGCCAGATGCGGACGGAATCGAGGATGGTGACGCGGGCGAGCGAGGTCGAGGGCTCCACGCCCCAGAGCCGGTCGTAGGCGCCGTTCGACATGGCGAGCTCGCCCGAGGGGCGGAAGACGGCGACGGCTTCCTGCATCTGGTCGAGGACCTCCTGCCCGAGTTCGAGCTCGGCGCGGAAGCGCCGGGTCAGCGAGACTTCGGAGGTGATGTCCTCGAACAGGAAGGCCACGGCCCCGTCCGGATGCGGGCGCCCGGTCACCCGGTAGGTCTGGCCTCCGGGGAGGGTCCAGGTCTCGGAATGGAAGCCTGCGGCTGCGGCCTGCTCCAGCTCCGTCATCTGCAGCCGCCAGCTGCGGTAGTCCTTCGGCTCGGGCATCATCCGCGCTTCGCGCAGGCGGTTCAGGAAGGCATAGAGCGAGGGGCGCGCGGAGAGGAATTCGGTCGCGAGCTGGGTCAGCTCGATCAGCGCCGGGTTGAACAGCTGCAGCTTGCGCTGGCGGTCAAAGACGGCGAGGCCGATCGGCAGGTCTGCGAAAGTCTTGGTCAGGGTTTGCACGAAGCTGCGCAGCGAGCGCTCGGCGCGTACGGCGGCATCGGCGGGCAGGGCGAAATGCAGGCTGCCCCCCTCCAGCGGGAAGCTGAACCGATCGAACCAGAGGGCCTTGTCGTCGCCGAGGTCGAGCTTGGCACGGCGCGGGCCATCGCCCGGCGCCGCCTCGACCGGGCTGAACAGCCGCGGCAACGGCCAGACGAGGCCTTCGTCCTCCTGCGTGAAAGCCTGCGCCTGCAGGACATAGGCGCGGTTCGCCCAGGCAATGGCGCCGTGCTGGCTTTCGCGCCAGGCGAGCGCGGGCAGGCGGTCCAGCGTCTTGCGCATGACCTCCAGCTCGTCTTCGAAGGCGCGGTGGGAGAGGGCATCGACCATCAGGCCGCGGCCTTCGGCCTCCGCGTCGATCAGGGTGATCCGGGTGAGGCCGTTCACGTCTTCGGCCTGCAGGCGCATGGTCTTGCGGGTGTCTCCGGCGCCGGACAGCTCGACGCGGCCCTTCTGGGCCAGCTGGCCCATAGCCCCCTCGAGGTCGCCGAAACGCGGGGCGACGAAGGCCAGCAGCCGCGCCCAGTCCGACCCGGCGGCGGGCGCGGAATCGAGGAGCGTGCGTGCGGGTTCGGTCGCATCGACGAGCTCGCGGTTCTCGAACAGGAAGACGGCAGGCTCCGGTGCCGGCACGGCGGAGCGCGCCGAGGCGCCCGCCGGGCGGGGGGTCATGCGGGCATGGACCATCAACGCGAGTACCGCAGAACCGACCGAAGTCGTGGCGATCATGGCTGCCTCAATCCACTCGACCTGCATGGGATTCCTCGCAAACGTCCGTTGCGGGATCATCATCGTAAACAGGTTAATGTGCGGTTAAGTGAGACCCCTGGCGCTAAGCCGTGATGGGCCGGTTCTCGCCCAGAGGGCCCGTGGGCGCGATCAGGCGCGCCGCAGGCCAGCGCAGCTCGACCACGGCGCCGCTGCGCTCGGGGCCGGTCTCGGCCTCGGATCCGTTGTAGAATCGCAGCTGCGCGCCGGTGCGTTCGAGCAGGGTCTTGGCGATGAACAGGCCAAGGCCCATGCCCTCGTAATCGCCGCGGCTGCTGCCGGAGCGGTCGTGCAGGTACGGGTCGCCGATCCGGCCGACCACACCCGGCGCATAGCCCGCGCCGTCGTCGATGATCCGCAGGCGGATCGTGCGGTCGGTCCATTCGGCCTCGATCCAGACGGCGGAGGCGGCGAAATCGACCGCGTTCTGGATCAGGTTGCGCAGGGCATGGATCAGCTCCGGGGTGCGGTAGATCGTCGGCTGGCGCTCGCTGCCCTTCGGCCCCGGCGCGAGCTCGAAATGCAGGGTCTTGCCGCGGTCCATATGCGGCTCCGCGGCCTCGCGCAGCACGGCGAGCAGGGGGGCCGCGCGCAGCTGCATGTCGTCCTTTCCGGCCCGGCCCATGGAGCGCAGGATATCGCGGCAGCGGTCCGCCTGCTCGCGGATCAGGAGCGCATCGCTGTGCAGATCGCCCTCCAGCTCATCGGCAAGCTCGGTGGAGACGAGCTTGATCGTGGCGAGCGGGGTGCCGAGCTCATGCGCGGCTGCGGCCACGACCCCGGCGAGATCGGTCAGCTTCTGCTCGCGCGAGAGCGCCAGCTGCGTGGCCAGGAGCGCATCCGCCATTGCGCGGATTTCTTCGGCGATTCTATGGGCATAGGCGCCGAGGAACACGACCCCGATGACAATGGCGAGCCAGTAGCCGAATTCGAACAGCGGCGGCACGGAGATTTCGCTGCCTGCGGCGGTGAGCAGCGGCAGGTGCACCCCGGCCACGAAGCTGATCATGGCGATGGTGCAGACGCCGAGGAAGATCGTCGGGCGCCGGTCCAGCGCGGCGGCGGCGATGGTGACGGGCACGATCATCAGGAGCGCGAAGGGGTTGTTCAGCCCGCCGGTCAGGGCGAGCAGCAGCGCGAGCTGCGCGGTGTCGAACAGAAGCGTCGCCGTCATCTCGGCCTGGCTGAGGCGGCGGCTTTCCGGGAAGACGAAGATGGCGGCGAGGTTCGCAATCACCGAGGCGCCGATTGCGGCGAGGCAGAGCGGCAGATCGAGGCGGATATCATAGCCCGCCCAGGCCACCAGGACGGCGCCGCTCTGGCCCGCGATCGCGGCCCACCGCAGGAAGATGAGGGTCCGCAGGCGCACCCAGTCCTGATGACCGGTCGCGCGCCAGAGGCTGCGGGCGGTGGATCTGTCGGGCATCGGGCCTCCGCGCGGCTGGGGTTGCGGCTGCCTCCGGGATAGCCGCGACGCAGCGGGAGGGCAATGACAACGCTTTTGCCGCCGCAGAAATTGACCGGAACGGCAGGAGCCACTAGAACAACCAGAACGTTCGGAACAGGGGAAGCGCATGGCCGGAGACGATTTTTCTGAGCTGGGACAGGACCGGACCCTGCTTCTGGTGGATGACGATGTGGCGTTCCTGACCCGGCTCGCGCGCGCGATGGAGAAGCGCGGCTTCCAGACGGAGACGGCGGAGACGGTGGCGGCGGGCAAGGCGGCGGTGGCGGCGCGACCTGCGGCCTATGCGGTGATCGACCTGCGGCTGGAGGACGGCAACGGCCTCGAAGTGGTGGAGCTCCTGCGCGAAAGCCGGCCGGATGCGCGCATCGTGGTGCTGACCGGTTATGGCGCGATTGCCACGGCGGTGGCCGCGGTGAAGATGGGGGCGACGGACTATCTCTCGAAGCCCGCCGATGCCAATGACATCACCAACGCCCTCCTGGCGCGCGGGATCGATCTGCCGCCGCCGCCCGAGAACCCGATGAGCGCCGACCGGGTGCGTTGGGAGCATATCCAGCGGGTCTATGAGCTGTGCGACCGGAATGTATCGGAGACGGCGCGGCGGCTGAACATGCACCGGCGGACGCTGCAGCGCATCCTGGCGAAACGCAGCCCGCGGTAGGCCGCACAGATATGCGCGGACGGCCCGTGCGCGCGTGATCTGTGGTGCAGCTTCTGCCGGACGGCACGGCTCGGGCTCCTTCGCTTCGGGTGCTGGGCGAGAAGCGGCAGCCAGACGAGAGAAATGCGGAGGGCTGCGGCGAAGGTAACCGCAGAACGGATCAAGGCTCAAGATTTAGGGAACGGGGAAATCCCGGGTAGTGCACCAGCATGCCAATTCGGCCGCGAGACGGCGATCTTGAACGCATGTGGACTCTTTTGCGCAATTCGGCTGCTAGGCGAGGTTCCCCTATCCCCGGACAGACTTATTCCACGACTTCAGTGACAGATATGCCGAGCGTGGTGTAGCCATTCATGACGGCTATGCGGATCTGGAGCTCAGCGACCTGACGGTCGAAGTCCCGCGCCATGAGGCGCTGCCCCAGCAGTTTCATACAGTG
>NZ_JAYRZN010000045.1:0-22449 GCF_041916475.1 Paenirhodobacter sp. | reverse complement strand
ATAGTTCTCTTCAAAGACCCGCAGGATCTCGGGACGCAGCGCATCGTCACGGCGGGCCCGGTCGGACTGCCGCGCCGGATCGGCACGCTTCGCCAGATGGCTGTAGTAGGTGGAAGGGGCGATCGGCAGCACGCCACAGATCGGCTCGACCCCATGCATCCCTCGATGCGCATCGATGAATGACACCATCACTTCGAGCGGCGGTCGAGCTCCGCCAGCGCAAAATACGCGCTCGCCTTGCGCAGGATCTCATTGGCTTGCCGCAGTTCGCGGTTCTCGCGCTCCAGGGCCTTCAGCTTCGCGGCCATATCGGTCGAGACGCCCGCACGCCGGCCGCTGTCGACCTCGGCCTTCTTGACCCAATCGTTCAGCGTGTTGGCCGAACAGCCGATCTTCGCGGCAATCGACACAATGGCCTGCCAGCGCGACCCATGCGGACCCTCGCCGTCGAGAACCATCCGCACCGCACGCTCGCGGACTTCAGGGGAAAACTTGTTCGTCGTCTTGCTCATGATGCTCCATCCTACTCAAGAGTTGGAGCCTCCGGCAAACCCGGCGCGGTTCAAAATTCGCGAGTATTCCACTCCTGATGCGAATGCTCTCACAATGGGTCGAATAGGCGCATGGTCAGAGTCACATCCATTATGGTCAGGAAGCTAAAGGGTATCGCGTTCCAACCATCAGCGGCGGATAGATTCGGACGGCATTGCAGCGCCAAACCTCGCACCAGAGCGCAAGATGCTGACGCCGACTGTTGCCCACGGAGGCAAGACGTATCTCCGCTGAAAGATACATGATCTCAGCTCCATTGCTGCAAGAATGGGGTACAGGCCGCGCATCCTGAACCTCGATCCCTGTATCGTCCTGGATGAATGCGAAGCTGACCTCGCAGGCGTGCCGATCGCAATTTGTCGCGTTGCGGCCGCTCCCCCCGTTTCATGACGATCCATGCTCACCCCGGGCGTCTCCCGCACGACATCCTTAACCCCGACAGAGGCAATCACGTTTGAGCAGCGGCCCAACGACTGGCTTCACCCGCCAATATTTGCGACCGCTTGACGGCGTCACCAGTGTCCTGAGGCCGCCCTGAAAATGAAAAACTGTGGCGGGCGCCGCACGAGGGCATCGGGTAATCAGCCGGACGGTCGCATCATCCTGCATCCTGGCAAGCGGCGGCTTTGCGCGGCGCCCCGCCATAGCGGCAGGGGGTGATCGTCGCCGTCCGGGGCAGAAGACAACAGCGGCGGCTGCATCGCAGGCATTGGCGGCCCAGCGATCAAACTGGAATCAGCCCAATCCGGCCATCCCCACACCTGCCGCGATGACGGGAATAGGTTGCGGAGAGTGAAAAGCGCGTCGCCCGAAGCCCGGCCAAAGCCCGCCGCGCGAACGCGCCGTTTTGTCCGAAGCATGGCCTCTGGGTTGCCCCCGAACGCATTCACGCGCCTATCGCGGTTTCCAGCGCATATGCCTTCCACGACGCCCTTCGCGCGCCACGGCACAGGCCGGAAAACCAAAAACCCCTGAGAGCAAAACAGCGTTTTGTTCTCAGGGGTTTTTATGGTGCGGTCGAGAAGACTCGAACTTCCACGGGAGTTACCCCACAGCGACCTCAACGCTGCGCGTCTACCAATTCCGCCACGACCGCATATCTTGGCTTGGTGAGCCGCGATGTAGCCGAGCCCATCGGGAATGAAAAGGGGATTCTTGCGTTGCGAATGATTTTCCTTTGCCGGCCTGCGCATGGCCAATTCCGCCGCCCCGGGGCGGCAATCGCGCTTGAGGCGGCGGGCGAGTTTGCGTAACGCATCAGACAGCCGCCCATGCCCGGATCCGCACCGGGCCAGCACAGGAGCCGCCGCCATGGTCGAATGGATTCACTCCGATGCGCCCGTCCGCTACGAGGACGCGATAGCCTTCATGGAGGCCCGCGCCGCGGCCATCGCCGCAGGCACGGAGGGTGAGGCGATCTGGCTGCTGGAGCACCCGCCCCTCTATACCGCGGGCACCTCGGCGCGCCCGGAGGATCTGGTCTCCCCCGATCGCTTTCCCGTCTATCAGACCCGTCGCGGCGGGCAGTACACCTACCACGGCCCCGGGCAGCGGGTGATCTATGTGATGCTGGATCTGAACCGCCGCGGGCGCGACGTGCGCCGCTTCGTGAGCCTGGTCGAACGCTGGGTCATTGCCGCGCTGGCCGAATTCAACGTGCGCGGCGAAATTCGCGAAGGCCGCGTCGGGGTCTGGGTCACGCGGCCGGAAAAGCCGCGCGATGCCACCGGCGCCCCGGCCGAAGACAAGATCGCCGCGATCGGCATCAAGCTGCGCCATTGGGTCAGCTACCACGGCATCTCGATCAATGTGGAGCCGGAGCTGAGCCATTTCGACGGGATCGTGCCCTGCGGGATTCGCGATCACGGCGTGACCAGCCTCGTCGATCTCGGGCTGCCCGTCACGATGGCGGATCTGGATGCCGCGCTGCATAGGACATTCGTCTCGGTTTTCGGCGAATCCGCGGATGGCGCGGCAGAAATCGGTAACGCGCATTTCAGCGGCATGTTAGACAGGGCCGGAGCCGACCAGAACGGCTAGGACGACACTTCCAGGGAAACAGCGATGAAGATCAGCCTCTTTGCCACTCTTGCCGCCGCGCTCGTGCTCGCCACGCCCTCGCTCGCCGGGGATGCCGAAGCCGGCGCCAAAGTCTTTTCGAAGTGCAAGGCCTGCCACTCGATCGTGGCGGACGACGGCACGGCCATCCAGAAGGGCGGCAAGGTCGGCCCGAACCTTTATGGCGTGGTTGGCCGCGCGGCCGGATCGGTCGAAGGCTTCAAATACGGCGACGGACTCCTGAAGGCGAAGGAATCGGGCCTGGTCTGGACCGAGGCGCTCATCGCCGAATACGTGCAGGATCCGACGGCGTTCATCGACACCCACGGTGGCGAAGGCAAATCCATGATGACGTTCAAGCTGCCGAAGGGCGGCGAGGATGTCGCCGCCTACCTCGCCTCCGTCAAACCCTGATCGCCTCACCCGTAGGCGCTATATGAGGCCCGGCACCGCCGGGCCTTTTTGCTGCACCCCGGTCCGCTGCGGCGGCAAATGTCCCTGCCCCTGCGCGAAGTCATTGCCCGAACGGAAATTCTTGCCTAGGCTGGGGCATCGGCGCGGGCTTGGGAGGGCGCGCACCGTTGCACAGGCGCTGCAGCAATGGCGAAGGGAGGTCGGCATGGCAGACGCGGCCGTTCACGGCGACGCGCATGAGACGCGCGGGTTTTTCACCCGCTGGCTCATGTCCACCAATCACAAGGACATCGGAATTCTCTACCTGTTCACCGCGGCGGCGGTGGGGCTGATCTCGGTCGGCTTCACCGTCTACATGCGGCTCGAGCTGATGAACCCCGGCGTACAATACATGTGCCAGGAGGGCGCGCGGCTGATTGCCGGCGATGCGCCCTGCACGCCGGACGGGCATCTGTGGAACGTCATGATCACCTATCACGGCGTGCTGATGATGTTCTTCGTGGTGATCCCGGCGCTGTTCGGGGGCTTCGGCAACTATTTCCTGCCGCTGCATATCGGCGCGCCGGACATGGCGTTCCCGCGGATGAACAACCTCAGCTACTGGCTCTATGTGGCGGGGGTGGGCCTCGGCATCGCCTCTCTGTTCGCTCCGGGCGGCGGTGGCGGCCATGGCGCGGGCGTGGGCTGGGTGCTCTATCCGCCGCTGTCCACCTCGGAGGGCGGCTATGCGATGGATCTCGCGATCTTCGCCGTGCACGTCTCGGGCGCCTCGTCCATCCTCGGTGCGATCAACATCATCACCACCTTCCTCAACATGCGCGCCCCGGGCATGACCATGCACAAGGTGCCGCTCTTCGCTTGGTCGGTCTTCGTCACAGCCTGGCTGATCCTGCTCAGCCTGCCGGTGCTCGCAGGGGCCATCACCATGCTGCTGATGGACCGCAATTTCGGCACCTCGTTCTTCCAGCCCGCGGGCGGGGGCGACCCGATCCTCTATCAGCACATCTTGTGGTTCTTCGGCCATCCGGAGGTCTATATCATCATCCTGCCGGGCTTCGGCATCATCAGCCATGTCATCGCCACCTTCTCGAAGAAGCCGATCTTCGGCTATCTGCCGATGGTCTATGCGATGGTGGCCATCGGCGTGCTGGGCTTCGTCGTCTGGGCGCACCACATGTATACGGTCGGCCTTTCGCTCACCCAGCAGAGCTACTTCATGATGGCGACGATGGTGATCGCCGTGCCTACCGGGGTGAAGGTGTTCAGCTGGATCGCCACCATGTGGGGCGGCTCGATCGAGTTCAAAACGCCGATGCTTTGGGCCTTCGGCTTCCTGTTCCTCTTCACCATCGGCGGCGTCACCGGCGTGGTGCTGAGCCAGGCGCCGCTGGACCGGGTCTATCACGACACCTATTATGTCGTGGCGCATTTCCACTATGTGATGAGCCTCGGCGCAGTGTTTGCAATCTTCGCCGGGATCTACTTCTGGATCGGCAAGATGTCGGGGCGGCAATACCCCGAATGGGCGGGCAAGCTGCATTTCTGGATGATGTTCATCGGCTCGAACATGATCTTCTTCCCGCAGCATTTCCTCGGCCGCCAGGGCATGCCGCGGCGTTATATCGACTATCCCGAGGCCTTCGCCTTCTGGAACAAGATCTCCTCGATCGGCGCCTTCATCAGCTTCGCCTCGTTCCTGTTCTTCATCGGGGTGATGTTCTACACCCTGTTCGCGGGGCGGCGCGTCACCCAGGCGAACTACTGGAACGAATATGCCGATACCCTGGAATGGACCCTGCCCTCGCCGCCGCCCGAACATACGTTCGAGCAGCTGCCCAAACGCGAGGACTGGGACCACGCGCAGGCGCATTGACCAGCCCGGGCCGCCCTGCGCGGCCCGGCTAGCCCCAAAGCAGAACGGCCGCCGGAAATCCGGCGGCCGTTCTGCTGTAGCTTCATGGGCGGTCAGAAGTTGAAATTGACCCCGACCCGCACCTTGCTGAATTTCGGCGTCGCCTCGGTAGACATGCCCGCGCTGCCATCGAGCGTTTCCTTGCCGAAATTCGCATATTCATATTCGCCGGTGAGCGAGAGGCTCTCCGTCAGCCGCCGCTCGATGCCGAGGCCAAGCAGGTAGCCCGTGCGCGAGAAGCTGTCATCCACCGCCCAGCCAGCGCCGCTGCTCACATCATAGTCGAATTTCGCCTGCGCGACGCCAGCCATGCCATAGATCAGGGTCTGGTCGTTCAGCAGGTAGCCGCTCTTGAGCCGGAGCGCCGCCATGTATTTCAGCTTGGTCTCGCCCGACAGCGGATCGCCCGCGAAATCCGTCCCGAAAGAATCCGAGATATCGCCGCCCTCTATCGAAAGCTCGGGGCCGAAGACCCAGCGATCGGCCTGCCAGCGGTAGCCGCCGCGCAGCGCGCCATCGAAGCCATTGAGCTTGAGGTTCTCGCCGGTGGACGCGACCGGCCCACCGTTTTCAGAAAGGCCAACCCGGTCATCCGCCCCGAAGGCATAGCCAAGCGCGACACCGGCATAGCCGCCGCTCCAGTCCACCACAGGCGCAGCCGCCACCACCGGAGCCGCGACCGGCGCCTCCACCGGGGTCGCGCCATAGCCGCCCGCACAGACCGCCGTCGCACCGATCAGCGCCGGAAGGGAAAGGATCGCGAATTGTGCGGCCTTGCGCATGAGACTCACCATGAAGCACGGAGCGGAAGCTCCTGTTTCTCAAGAAATACCTCCAGCCCCGTTTTCATTCAATTCGTTTCCAAATCGGCGCCGGGATTGGCAGGCACTGTTGCGAAAGAGGCACCGGCTCAGCGGCGTTCCTTGTCTTCTTCCTCTTCGCCGTCGTTGTCCGACATCATCACCGGCGCGGGCGCCGCAGCGGGCTCCGGCTGCACCTCGGCCTCCGCCGGGGCGGCCTCAGGCTGAGGGGCCCGCAAAGCCGTGGCCAGCGTCTCCGGATTGCGCAGCCAGACGTCGCGCTGCGCGAAAGGGATCTCGATGCCCTCCTTTGCAAAGCGCTCCAGGATCTGGTGGTTCAGCTCGGTGCGGACCGAGCCGCCGAAGTTCACATCGGCCAGAATCACCCGCAGCTCGAAGTTCAGGCTGTCGGCGCCCATATCTGTGAACAGCACGACCGGCCCCGGCGCCATCATCACCAGCGGATGGCCCTCGCCGATTTCCTTCAGCAGCTCGACGACCCGGCGGGTATCCGTGCCATAGGCCACGCCGACCTTGATGATCACCCGGCCGTTCTTGTTCGTCCGGGTCATGTTGGTGACGGAGCCCGCAATCAGCGAGGCGTTCGGGATCACCACCTCGGAGCGGTCGAACGTCTCGATCCGCGTCGCGCGCACCGAAATCGCCTTCACGATCCCCTGCTGCCCGCCAACCTCGATCCAGTCGCCCTCGGAAATCGGCCGCTCGACCAGCAAGATGATGCCCGACACGAAGTTCTGCACGATGGTCTGCAGGCCGAAACCGACGCCGACGGACAGCGCACCTGCGACGATGGCGAGCGAGCTGAGGTTGATCCCGGCGATGGAGATCGCCAGCAGCGCCGCCAGGAAAATCCCGACATAGCCCGCCCCGGCCACGATGGCATTCTGGCCACCGAGGTCGAGCGTGGTCTTCGGCAGGATCGTGCTGCGCAGCGCGCCCTGCAACAGCCGGGTGATGGTGTAGCCGATGGCGAAAATCACCACGAAGGTCAGGAAAATCCCGGGCGAGATTTTCACTCCGCCAACCTGGAAGCCGGTCAGGAACTGCAGCCACATATCGGCCAGCTGCTCTGGGCGCATCCCCCAGATCAGCGCCGCGAGCGGCATTGCGCAAAGCGTCAGCGCGAAGCCGATCAGCACCGGCACCAGCGCCTCGCTGCGGTGATCGTCGTTGCGGGTCAGAACGAAGTAGAATTCCGCGAAATAGTTCTGCAGCACCGCCATCAGCGCGATCAGCGCCAGCGTCAGCACCGTCGGCCAGACCAGCGCATTGGCCGCGGCGACATAGCCCACCAGCGCCAGGATGGAGCCCAGCACCCCCATCACGATCACCGCATTGGCGACCCACCGCATGAGGTTGTGGCGGAACAATGCGTCGTCCGTTTCGGATTGAAGCTTGCGCAGCTGGCGCCGGATCAGCTGCCCGAGCCGGAACAGCGCCACTCCGCCGAACAGGATCAGCAGCGTCTGTGTCACTGAAATCGCAGCCTCGGCATGGGCCGCAATCTCCTGCGCCTTGTCGGCTGCGATCCGCCCGGCGCCGCCGAGGTAATCCTCCGCCCGCGGCGTGATCCAGTTGATCAGCATGGAATGCAGGATCAGCGCGATGCTCAGCATCGTCACATGGAACCGCCCCTCGGCGCCGCCGTCGGGCGTGAAGCCAAGCGCACTGCGATCCGCTTCGCTCAGCGGGAAGATGCGGTTGCCGAGCCACCACATCGCGAAGGAGAGGAACACGACCCCCGGCAGCATCTCGAACAGCTGCGTCATGATCGGTCCGAACAGCGTCGTGAGCTTCAGCGCCTGCGTCAGCAGCATGGCCCCCGCCACCGGCAGCAGCACCTGCCCCAGCGACACGAACCCGGTGACGAGATCGCTGCCGCGCAGGGCGAATTTGCCCATCGCCGCGCGGGCCAGCGCCATCATCCAGCGGCTGCCGCGCAGCATCAGCACCGCCGAGACCGCCACCAGCGCCGCGATCAGCGGCAGGTTGTTGCGCAGATTGTTGAAATTGGCGGGCTGGCTCAGGCGCCAGTGGGTCTCGTCATAGATCCAGCGGCTCATCCAGTAGAGCATCTGCCCGGCATCGGACCAGTTCAGCGGATTGAGCGCCGTGGGCGAGGTGCGCAGGAGCTTGTCGGCCTGGCGTTCGCGCTGCAGCTTGTCGATGCTGCGCACCACGCCATCGGCGCGGCTGGCGGCCTCGGTCGCGGCAATCACGGGCGCCTGCAGCTTCGCAAGCGCATCGTTCAGCTCCGCGCGGCGCTGCGCGATGGCCGGGTCCTCGCTCGCCCCTTCGGCAGGCGGGTCGCCAAGCGCCGCAATCTGGCCTTTCAGCGTCTCGATCGCATCGCCATTGGCGCCCTGCGCATCGGTGAAGCTGGTCCGCCATTTGACCATCTCGGCGCGCAGCTGCACCAGCTGGTCATCGGTCACATTACTGTCGCCCACGGTCTTCTCGGCCGCGGCCGCAGCCTTGCCCCAGGCATCGTAATCAGGCCCTTGCGGCTCCTGCGCCGTGGCGGGGATCGCCAGCAGCAGCAGGATGCAGCACAGCCGCAGGAACGGCCGGATCATCCCTCAAACACCTCCGGCACCGCGCGCGGGGCGCGGTCGAGCCATTCCGGGACCGGCAGGCCGCGGGGCTTCAGGAAATCGGGGTTGAACAGCTTCGATTGGTAGCGCGTGCCATAGTCGCACAGGATGGTGACGATGGTGTGCCCCGGCCCCATTTCGCGCGCCATATGCATGGCCCCCGCGATATTGATGCCCGAGGAGCCGCCCACGCAAAGCCCCTCCTCCGCAAGCAGATCGAACACCACCGGCAGCGCTTCGCCGTCGTGGATGTTGAAGCTCATATCCGGGGTGAAGCCTTCGAGGTTCTTGGTGATGCGGCCCTGGCCGATGCCTTCGGTGATCGAGCTGCCCTCGGCCTTCAGCGCGCCGGTGGCGTAATAATTGTGGATCGCGGAGCCGTCGGGATCGGCGAGCCCGATCTTCACACCTTTCGGCTGCAGCGCGATGCCGGTGCCTGCGAAAGTGCCGCCCGAGCCCACCGAACAGATGAACCCATCGACCTTGCCGCCGGTCTGCGCCCAGATCTCGGGGCCGGTGGTTTCGATATGGGCGTCGCGGTTCGCGGTATTGTCGAACTGGTTCGCCCAGATCACGCCGTTCGGGTCGGTCTTGGCGAGCTCAGTGGCCAGCCGTTCGGAATAGCGCACATAGTTGTTCGGGTTCGAGTAGGGCGCCGCCGGCACCTGCACCAACTCCGCCCCCGCGAGCCGGATCATGTCCTTCTTTTCCTGGGACTGGGTTTCCGGGATCACGATCACGGTGCGGAAGCCCATCGAAGCCCCCACCAGCGCGAGGCCGATGCCGGTGTTGCCCGCCGTCCCCTCGACGATGGTGCCGCCCGGCTTCAGCTGACCCTTCGCGATCGCATCGCGGATGATGAAGAGCGCCGCGCGGTCCTTCACGGACTGGCCGGGGTTCATGAACTCCGCCTTGCCCAGGATCTCGCAGCCCGTCAGCTCGGAGGCCTTGCGAAGACGGATCAGAGGCGTGTTGCCGACCGCATCGGCCAGATCCTTGCGAATGTCCATGGTGCGCTCCTTCATCCAGACTTGCGCCACAGTTAGGCCGCCAGCGGCCGGGACTCAAGCCCCGCCCTGCGCCTCTGCCCGCAGCCGCGCGCGATGCCGCTGCAGCCACAGCGCCAGCACCACCAGCGGCGCGTTGTCAATCTCGCCGCTGTCGAGCAGAGCCATCATCCGCTCGAAGGGCATCAGATGCGGGCGGATGTCCTCGCCCTCCTCTTCCAGCCCGCCGGGGCGCGCGGCATCGTCATGCAGATCGGCGATGCCGATATAGGTATAGAGGTATTCGCTCTTTGCCCCGGGCGAGGGGTAGTAATTCGCGGCGGGGATCAGCCGGCTGAGCGTAAGCCCCGCCTCCTCGCCCGCCTCGCGCAGGCAGGTTTCCTCCGGCGTTTCGCCGCCATCGACGAGCCCCGCCACCGCCTCCAGCTGCCAGGGATTGGCATCGCCCCGCGCCAGCGGCCCGGCGCGGAACTGCTCGATCAGCAGGACCCGGTCGCGCAGCGGATCATAGGGCAGCACCACCGCCGCATCCGAGGAGACGAAGGTCGCCCGCTCGATCGGTCCTATCATCGCGCCGCCGAAGCCGCGATGGCGCAGGGTGTAATCCTCGACCGCGAAGAATTTGGCATAACCCGTGGACATGGCATCGATGGCCACATCCCCCGGCCCGGGCGCGAAGCGCTGCGTGGCCGGGCCCGGCCTGCGCGCGCGCAGCCGCGCCGCTGCCCGCGCCAGGATCCGCGGATAGCGCATCGAGGCCCGGTCCTGCGGCAGGAGGCCCATCAGCGCCATATATTCGGCTGCCGCCTCCGTGGCCGTGGCGCCCCATCGCGCCTGCCAGGCCGCGAAATCCCAGGCAGCACCCGGCCGCAGCCGCGCCGGATCCGGCAGATAGGCCCGCGCAGCCATCGCAGCGCCCGCGGCATCCATGACCGTCACCGTCTCCGGGTGGAACCCGGCCTCGTAATAATCGAGCCGCGCGGCCTCGGGGGCATCGATGCGCGCGAGCACGCCCGGAACCGAACTGCCCGGCGCGGGCACGATCACCGGGAAGCTCAGCTCCGCCCCCTGCGCATCCAGCGCTGTGCGCACCGCGTGATCCGGCAGTGAAGCCATGGTCAGCTCGGCCTCCCGCCCCAGCACATTGGCCAGCAGCGGGGGATGGCACAGCGTGCCGTAAAAGAAATGAAACGCGCTCAATGTCCTGCCCGGTTATCGCCTTGCCCGGACCTTCAGCGCCAGCGGCGCGCGGTCCATTCGGCGAGGATAGCCGAAAGCACGCCGCCCAGAAAGAGCGTGACGATCACATCGGGGCGCGCGACCGGCACCGCAAGCTCCACCGCCAGCCGCGCCACGTCTGTCAGGGCCATCAGCGGATCGCGGTAGCGCCCGTAGACCGCGCGGAACAGCATCGCCTGCACCCCGCCATAGGCCAGAATCCAGACCCCGAGATAGAGCGCCGCGCGGATCCCGCGCAGTGCCGCCGCAACTCGCCCCTCGCCCGAGACATCGGCCGCCGTGCGCCAGCCGATCCAGGCCCCGCCCCCGAGCGCCATCGGCAGGAGCAGCACGCCGCGGGCCTCGAACAGAAGATGCGGCACCATCAACGACAGGGTGAAGAAGGCCGTGAGCAAAAGCGCCGCCCCGCCCACGATCCGTGCGGGGCCGGTGGGCTCGATGCGCCCCCCCCGTTGCGTGACCCGTGGTGACAGGATCGACATGATGCTCCTCCAAGGCAGCCCACCGCGCAGGCACGGAGATTATGCGCGAATTGTGGCATGAATGAGGACATTTCAACGGCGATCAACCCATTGAACAGTATGCCAACTTTCGGCATCTGCCAGTCGCTTGTGCAGCCGGGGCGAAAGCCTGCCGGAAATGCCGCCTCGCGGCGACAAAGCGCTTGTCGCCCGAAGCGCGGGCGACTAGCGTCACGGCTGGAGCCTTCCTCAACAACAGGATCACGTTGTGAAAATGACGAAAACAGCCCTCTTCCTGGCCGGTGTCGCGGCCTTTGCCTTTACCGCGCCGGTGCGCGCGGCCGACAAGGACCTGCTGGTGTTCGACTGGGCCGGCTTCGAGGTTCCCGGACTGTACGAGGCCTATCAACAGAAATACGGCGACGGCCCGACCTATTCCTTCTACGGCGACGATGACGAGGCCTATCAGAAGCTCGCCTCCGGCTTCAAGGCGGATGTGGCGCACCCCTGCTCGCAGATGGTCTCGAAATACCGCGATGCCGGCCTGATCGAGCCCTGGGACATTTCCAAGATCCCGGCCTATGCCGACATCGACTCGAGCTTCAAGAATTCCAAGATCTTCGCCGACGATAGCGGCGTGTGGTACCTGCCGACCGACTGGGGCGTGACCGCGATCGCCTACAACCCGGAGCAGGTCCCGGCCGAGGACGTGAAGACGCTGCAGGTCTTCGTGAACCCGAAGTATCAGGGCCGCACCTCGCTGCCGAATTCCTCGGACGACGTCTGGGCGCTGGCCTATCTGGCGACCGGCGTGACCGACTGGACCAATGTGACCGAGGAGCAGTTCCAGGCCGCCGCCGCCTGGCTGCGCGAGGCGCACAAGAACGTGCAGTCCTACTGGGCCGACCCGTCGGCGCAGGCACAGGTGATGGCCTCGGGCGAGGTGCTGATCGCCTGGTCGTGGAACGACGGCGTGAACTATGTCCGCCAGGACGGCTATCCAATCGCCTTCGAGCGCGAGCCGAAGGAAGGCTCCTCCACCTGGTTCTGCGGCATGGTGAACCTGAAGAACGGCCCCGGATCGGAAGAGAAGGCCTATGATTTTGTGAATTCCTGGCTGCGCCCGGAAGCGGCGCCGGCGCTGGTCGATGCCATCGGCTACGGCCATTCCACGGCGAAGGGCATGGCGCTGGTTCCGGAGGAGACGAAGCTGGAAGCGGGCCTCGGCCCGATCAACGCGCCGATCCTCGCGCAGGTCCCGAACGATCCGCAGCTGCGCGAGCGCCAGCTGGCCGAATTCGAAAAGATCAAGGCCGGGTTCTGACCTGGCCACGGCAGGGGCGCCATGCGGCGCCCCATCGCCCTCCTCCCGGCACCTTCGCCTCCGGGCGCTTTCGCCGCTCGGCGCCCGCTCCAAGCCCGGATCCCAGATCCGCGACCCGTTGACATGCGCCGCCCGTCGACTATGTATGGGATGTTCCTCGGAACTATGGACATAAACGGGGATCATAATAGCTTTTCTGGACTCGGCTGCGAAGCCGACACCTCCACCAAATTCCCTCATTGGGGGCCTGCGGGGGTGAAATAGGATCGACAGGGAGCGAAAAGGTCTTTCTTTGTCCCGGTGAGCTACCACCGTTATCGGTGCAAGCATGATAGTTGCCAATGACAACCGTGCTCCGGTGGCGCTGGCTGCGTAAGCAGTTCGCAAAACCAAAACTTAAGTCCTGAGGCTTAGCCGCTTCAGGCGGGGCCCGCAGGAGCCTGGCAACAGAATCCTGCACCTTCCCCCCCTCACAGAACCATCGCCGCTAGCAGGGCATAGCGCCCGCCCTTGGCGAGCGTCACCAGCAGCACGAACAGCCACAGCGGCGTGCGCAATACGCCCGCAGCCACCGTGAGCGGATCGCCGATCACTGGCACCCAGGAGGCGAGCAGGCTCCACAGCCCATAGCGCGCGTACCAGCCCGTCGCGCGCGCCAGGGCCGCGGGCTTCACCGGGAACCAGCGCTGGCCCGCGAAGCGCGCCACACCGCGCCCGAGCCCCCAGTTCACCACCGAGCCCAGCACATTGCCCGCCGTCGCCACCACGACCGGCAGCCAGGCCGGCCAGTCCCCGCGCAGCAGCACGCCCACGAGCAGCAGTTCGGATTGCGCCGGCAGCAGCGTCGCCGCGGCAAAGGCCGCCAGGAACAACCCACTCAGCATGTTACGCCTCCCTGTGCGACCCGCCGGGGGCGCCCGGCCGCACCCCCTTCCCTTGCGCCACGAATCTCCTATGCTGGGCGAAACGGCAAGGGACGCTCTCATGACGCGCAGCATCGACTACGGCAACCTCATGCATCGGGCGATGCGCGGCCTGATCCAGACCGTGCTGACCGATGTATCGCAGAACGGTCTGCCCGGGTCGCACCATTTCTTCATCACCTTCTCCACGCTGCATCCCGAAGTGCAGATGGCGGACTGGCTGCATGAACGCTACCCCGAAGAAATGACGATCGTGATCCAGCATTGGTTCGAAAACCTGAACGTCGATCCGCAGGGTTTCTCGATCACGCTCAATTTCGGCAATTCGCCGGAGCCGCTCTATATCCCGTTCGATGCGGTCCATACCTTCGTGGACCCTTCTGTCGAATTCGGCCTGCGCTTCGAGACGCAGGAATTCGACGACGATGACGAGGAAGATGACGACGACGAGCCGCCGCCCGAGGACAAGCCGCGCGGCGAGGCCGAAGTCGTCAGCCTGGACAAGTTCCGCAAGACCTGAAGGCCGCAAAACCCAGGCATGCGCCAGTATACCGCCGCATGCCGATTGCATTCGCCCCCCCGACGCCGTAGAACCGCCCAGACTTCCACAGCGTGTTTTACGGAGGCCCCCGATGACCGCGACCCGCACCGAGACCGACAGCTTCGGTCCGCTCGAAGTTCCTGCCGACAAGTACTGGGGCGCGCAGACGCAGCGCTCCATCATCAACTTCCCGATCGGCTGGGAGAAACAGCCCGTTCCGATCATCCGCGCGCTCGGCACCATCAAGAAGGCCGCCGCGATCGTGAACGAAGCGCAGGGCGACCTCGCGCCCGAGCTTTCGAAGGCGATCCAGGACGCCGCGCAGGAAGTGATCGACGGCAAGTTCGACGACAACTTCCCCCTGGTAGTGTGGCAGACGGGCTCCGGCACGCAATCCAACATGAACGCGAACGAGGTGATCTCGAACCGCGCGATCGAAATCCTCGGCGGCGTGAAGGGCTCGAAAAAGCCCGTGCACCCGAACGACCACGTCAACATGGGCCAGTCGTCGAACGACACCTTCCCGACCGCGATGCACGTCGCGATCGGCACCCATAGCCGCGACGTGCTGATCCCCGGGCTGGAGAAGCTGTCGAAGGCGCTCTGGGCCAAGGTCGAGGAATTCAAGGACATCATCAAGATCGGCCGCACCCATACCCAGGATGCGACGCCGCTGACGCTGGGCCAGGAATTCTCGGGCTACGCCACTCAGGTGGACCGCGGCATCGAGCGGGTGAAGCTCGCGCTGCCCCATATCTACGAGCTGGCGCAGGGCGGCACGGCCGTCGGCACCGGGCTGAACACCCGCAAGGGCTATGACGCCAAGGTCGCGGCCGAGATCGCCAAGATCACCGGCCTGCCCTTCATCACCGCGCCGAACAAGTTCGAGGCGCTGGCCGCGCATGACGCGATGGTGTTCTATTCGGGGGCGCTCAAGACCATTGCCGCCTCGCTGTTCAAGATCGCGAACGACCTGCGCCTGCTCGGCTCCGGCCCGCGCTCGGGTCTGGGCGAGCTGATCCTGCCGGAAAACGAGCCCGGCTCCTCGATCATGCCGGGCAAGGTCAACCCGACCCAGGCCGAAGCGCTGACCATGGTCTGCGCCCATGTCATGGGCAATGATGCCGCCATTGGCTTCGCCGGCTCGCAGGGCCATTTCGAGCTCAACGTCTACAACCCGATGATGAGCTACAACGTCCTGCAATCGGTGCAGCTCCTGGGCGATGCCGCAGCCTCCTTTACCGACAACATGGTCGTCGGCACCCAGGCGAACACCGCCCGGATCGACAAGCTGATGAAGGAATCGCTGATGCTGGTCACGGCGCTCGCCCCCACCATCGGCTACGACAACGCCACCAAGGTCGCCAAGACCGCGCACAAGAACGGCACCACCCTGAAGGAAGAGGCGATCGCGCTCGGCTTCGTCGATGCCGACACCTTCGACAGCATCGTCCGCCCCGAGGACATGATCGGCCCGAAGGGCTGATCGGGGCCGAGAGGAAAGGCGTGAAGGGCGGCCCCCGGGCCGCCCTTCTCCTTATGGCTGGATGGAATAGAGAATGAATCCCGTCGCGGGCGCATAGCTGTCATAAAGCGCACGGGCCCCAGAATTGCCTTCCTGCGTCAGCCAGCGCACCGAGGCGTAGCCCCGCTCCCGCGCAAAAGCGCGCACATGTTCGATCAGCGCCCGCCCGACGCCCAGCCCGCGCGCATCGGGCACCGTGAACAAATCCGAGAGATAGACCGTCATCGCCCCGGAGAGCGAGCGATGCATCAGCGAATATTGCACGAGGCCCACCGCGCGGCCGGCCTCGTCCCGCGCAATCACCGCCCAGTAGGGCTCTTCCGGATCCAGGATCCATCCCCAGACCGTCGCCTCCGCCGCCCCCGCATCGGTGGCATAAAAGGCCGCATAGCCGCGAAACAGCGCCTCCCAATCGGCGTGGTCCCCCGGCCGGACCGGATGCAGCGTCACAGGCATGAAGATCTCCTTGCATGTTTTCTGCAAGAAAGCAGATCGCCCTATACCGCACAATCCCCCGCTTGCAAATTCCGCCGCGCCGCGCTTCACAAGGCGGATGATACGCCTCAGCCAATCCCCGCTCGACCCCGCCTTCATACAAAACCCCTACCCGTTCTACGACCGCATCCGAAGCGCGGGCGATATCGTCTTCTGGGAGGACTACGGCCTGCCGGTCTCGGCCAGCGCGGCCGTCGTCTCCGCGGCCTTCCGCGACCGCCGCCTCGGCCGCGAGGCCCCACCCGAACATGCCCCGGCCATCCCCGCGCATCTGCAGCCGTTCTATGCAGTAGAAGCGCATTCGATGCTGGAGCTGGAGGCCCCGCGCCACACCCGCCTGCGCCGGCTCGTGCTGCGCGCCTTCACTACGAACCGGATCGCCACGCTCGGCCCCGAAATCGCCACCCTGGCCCATGCGCTGATCGACGCCATGAGCCCTGGCTGCGACCTGATCGAGAGCTTCGCCAAGCCGATCCCGGTGATCGTCATCGCCCGCCTGCTGGGCGTGCCCGAGGAGCGCGCCCCCGACCTGCTGGCCTGGTCGAACGCGATGGTCGGCATGTATCAGGCCCGGCGCACCCGCGCGATGGAAGAGGCCGCCGTCACTGCGACGGAGGCCTTCGTGGCCTTCATCGACGGCTATGCCGAAGAGCGCCGCCGCCGCCCCGGCAACGACCTCATCACCGAGCTGCTGGCCGCCGAGGAGGCGGGCGACCGGCTCAGCCGCGCCGAGCTGATCACCACCTGCATCCTGCTTCTGAACGCCGGGCACGAAGCCACCGTGCATACAATCGGCAATGGCGTGCGCGCCCTGATCGAAACCGGAACCCGCGCGATCACCCCCGAGGCGGTGGAGGAGGTGCTGCGCCACGACCCGCCGCTGCACATGTTCACCCGCTGGGTCTATGAGGACATGGAGCTCGGCGGGCAACACTTCGGGCGCGGCGACCGGATCGGGCTTTTGCTCGCGGGCGCGAACCGCGATCCCTCCGTCTGGGCCGATCCGCACCGCTTCGACCCCACCCGCCCGGCGCAAACGAATTTCAGTTTCGGCGCCGGGGCGCATTTCTGCATCGGTGCGCCGCTCGCCCGGCTGGAGCTGATGACCGCCCTGCCGGTGCTGTTTGCCCGAATTCCGGGCATAAGGCTCGCCGAAGCCCCCCGATATGCGGATCTGCACCACTTCCACGGCCTCGAGACGCTAGCCGTGACATGGTAAATATGAGAGGATTGCTCCATGGGTGATGTGACGAGTTTGAACCGTTTTCGCAAGCAGAAGGCTCGGGCGCAGGCGCGCAGCGAGGCCGATGCCAATGCGGTAAAATTCGGCCGGACACGCGCCCAGAGGGAGCGCGAAGACGCCGATGCGGAGAAGGCGCGCACCGCGCTGGACGCGCATCGCCGCGACGATGGCCCGTGACCCGGCCGCAGAAACATTCGCTGACAATCGGAGGGCACCGCACCTCCGTTTCCCTTGAGCCGGATTTCTGGAACGGCCTGCGCGAGATCGCCGCGCTGCGCGATCAGGGCATCAATGCGCTGGTCACGGAAATAGACGCAACACGCCAGCCCGATACCGGCCTTGCCACGGCGATCCGGCTGTTCGTTTTCCGGCACTACCGCGACAGAAGCTGATCCACGCCCGCACGCACCGCCGCCTCGCAGGCCGCCGCCAGGGCCTTGCGCGAGGGATAATCCTGCACCCGCAGTGGCGCATGGAAGCGCAGCTCCACCGTGCCCCCGGGCCAGGCCAGCACCTGCGCCAGATGCGGCCCGAAGCCCATATCCCCCCACCAGCCATAGAACCGCGGGTCCGCGCCGCGCGGCGCATGATAAAGGATGCTGACCGGCTGCAGCCACATCGCCGCGGCCAGCCCGTCGGTGAAGAAGGCCTGGAACAGGGTCGATTTGAACGGCAGCACCCGGCGCCCGTCGCTGGAGGTGCCCTCGGGGAAGAATACCAGCCGCTGGCCCGCGCGTATCCGGTCCTCGATCGCGCGCTGCTGCGCCTGCGCCTCGCGCGGGTCGCGGCGGATGAAGAGCGTGCCCGCCGCCCGCGCCAGCACCCCGATCCCGGGCCAGTGCGCCACCTCGGCCTTGGACACGAACTGCACCGGCACGCAGGCGTTCAGCGCAAAAATATCGAGCCAGGAGGCATGGTTCGCCACCAGCGCCCCGGGATGGCGCATCGGCGCGCCCGCCCGGCGCAGGCGCAGCCCCAGCACCGGCACCACCAGCGCCATCACCACCCGCGCGACCCGGCCCGTCCAGGGCCTGCGCAGCCCGTAGCGCATCCGCTCGGGCACGCGCAGCAGCACCACGAGCAGAAGCCCGGCGCCCAGAAGCGCGATCGCCGCAGCGCCGCGCAGCAGCACCCGCACCCGCCGCCAGCCCACCGGCCGCGGCGCGGGGGGCGGCTCGCCATACCAGGTGCTCACGATTTCGCCTCGAACCGGCGCGCGTAGAAATCGCGGTACTTGTCCGACATCGCCGTGGTGTCCATCAGCAGCAGCACATCGGTGGTGTTGAACACATGGTCCACATAGGCGCCATCGCCCACGAAACCGCCCAGCCGCAGATAGGCCTTGATCAGGTTCGGCATGCCCTGCAGCGCCGCGCGCCGGTCCAGCGCCGCGAGCGGTACCAGGTCCATCGGCTGGAAATGATCCGGCAGCGCCTTCGGGCGCAGCTCCGGCGGCGCCAGATGGTGATGGTGCAGCCAGGCGAGCGGCATCCGCAGCGCCTCCACATCGGTGCCGTGAAAGGAGGCCACGCCGAACAGAATCTCGATCCCGCGCGCCAGCACATAATCCGCCAGCGCATTCCACAGCAGAAGCATCCCCGCCCCGCCCCGGTGATCGGGCGCCACGCAGGAGCGGCCAAGCTCCAGCAGCTTGCGCCCCGAGCGGCGCAGCGGCGTCAGATCGTATTCGGAATCGCAATAATACCGGCCAAGCGCCTCCGCCTTCTCCGAGGTCAGCAGCCGGTAGGCACCGACGACATAATGGTCTCCGCCGGCGCGGCTGGTATCGACCAGGATCAGGTGATCGCAGACCGCGTCGAATTCATCGGCCTCGAGCCGCGCCGCATGGTCCACCATCGGCCCGTCGCCGCCGAGTTCCTCGACGAAGACCCGATACCGCAACCGTTGCGCCGCTCTCAGATCGCGCGGATCGCGCGCCAGCCTGACTTCCAGGCAATGTGTCTCCGGCGTCATCGTCTCCGCCCATCCTGCCGCCCCTGTTCTATGACACTCGGGCGGGCGCTGGCAATCTCATGTGGCCCTGGCTCGCAAAGCCTTGATTTCCAATTTCATTGCCTCACCGTTTCACATTGGTGAACAATTGCGTTAACCTTTCGTCAATCTTGATCCGGAATAACAAGAAACAGCTGAACCCTTCGACCATCGAGGACCTGCTTGCCAGCATGTTCGAAATTGACCGTAATCCTGTCGCCGATCCGCGACTGAACCTGCCCGATCCCCCAATCGGGCGCGCCGGGGTGGCGCACCAGCATGCCCGGCTCCAGAAATTCGTTCATCCTGCTCCCCTGACTGGAAAGACCCATGCTCGCTGAAACCCATCCGGAAGACGATCTCGTGGCGCTGGTCGGGTCGCGACTCTGTCACGACCTTATCAGCCCTTTGGGCGCGATCGGCAACGGGGTGGAACTCCTGACGATGACCGCCACCACCCTGAGCCCGGAGCTGCAGCTCATCACCGAGAGCGTCGCGGCGGCGAATGCGCGCATCAAGTTCTTCCGCCTGGCCTTCGGGCGCGCGGGCGAGCAGCGGATGGGCCGGCCGGAGGTCTCGGGGCTGATGGCGGAGCTGTCGCAGGGCAGCCGGGTGAAGATCTCATGGGAGGCGGAGGGCGATTACAGCCGCCAGATGGTGAAGATCGCCTGCCTCGCGGTGCTGTGCATCGAGCCCGCGCTCCCGCGCGGCGGCGAGATCGTGGTGCGGCGCGATCCGGCCGACGGGCCCGGCGCCTGGACGGTGCTGGGCACCACCGCGCGGATCCGCGAGGAGCCCGAGCTCTGGGCCAATCTGGACGGCACGCCGAGCCCGGTCAGCCCGGCGCAGGTGCAGTTCGCACTGCTGCCGCGCGAGGCCGCCGCCGCTGGGCTCACGCTCGCCTGGAAAATCGACGATACGACCGCGCAGATCACCTTCTGATCCGGCCGGGTGCATTCGCGGTTGGCATCGCGGCGCGGGGCCGCTATCAAGACGGCACTCGCCCGGACCCGGTGAAACCCCGGGTGGCTATTCCGGCCGCCCATCCGCCGGACCTCTGCAACCCAAGTTTCCCATGAGCAGCACACGGCACTATCTGCGCCAGTGGCGGGAGAACCCTGTCCGGGAGATCCTCGCCGGCGCCGTCGCGACCTTCGCCCTGATCCCCGAAGTCATCGCCTTTTCCTTTACCGCCGGGGTCGATCCGGCGGTGGGGCTCTACGCCTCCTTCGTCATCAGCATCGTCATCGCCCTCTTCGGCGGCCGCCCGGCGATGATCTCGGCCGCGGCGGGCTCGGTGGCGCTGGTGGCAGCGCCCCTCGTGCGCGAACACGGCGTGCAATACCTGTTCGCGGCCGGCATCCTCGCGGGCGGGTTCCAGATTCTGTTCGGCTTCGCGCGCCTCAGCAGCCTGATGCGCTATGTGTCGAATTCGGTGCGCACGGGCTTCGTGAATGCGCTGGCGGTGCTGATCTTCGCCGCGCAGCTGCCCCATATCCTGCATGCGGGTGCGGCGGGCTACGCGGTTCTGGCTGCGGGGCTCGCGATCATCTATCTCGCGCCGCGGCTCACCACCCGGATCCCGGCGCCGCTGATCTGCGTGGTGGTGCTCACCGCCCTGTGCAGCGCCTTTGGCATCGACGTGCCGAAAGTGGCGGATCTCGGGCGGCTGCCCGAGGGCCTGCCTGTGTTCGCGCTGCCCGATGTGCCGCCGGGGCTGGAGCTTCTGAACGTGATCTTCCTGCCCGCGCTGGCCATCGCCATGGTCGGGCTACTGGAATCGCTGATGACGGCGGGCGTGGTCGATGACCAGACCGGCACGCCATCGAATGGCGATGCCGAGGCGCGCGGGCTGGGCCTGGCCAATATCGCGGCGAGCCTCTTTGGCGGCATCGCCGGCTGCGGCATGATCGGCCAGACCGTTTCCAATGTGAAATACGGCGGTCGCGGGCGGCTCTCCACGCTGGCTGCGGGCGGGCTTCTGCTGCTGCTGATGGTGGCGATGAAGGATGTGGTCTCGCAGGTGCCGGTCGCGGCGCTGGTCGCGATCATGGTGATGGTCTCGATCGACACGCTGGACTGGGGTTCGCTGCGCCGCCTGCGCGGCACGCCCGCACTCTCAAATCTGGTGATGCTCGCCACCGTCGCCGTCACCCTCATTAGCCACAACCTGTCGCTCGGCGTGCTGGTGGGCGTGCTGATGAGTGGCGTGTTCTTCGCGGCCAAGGTCGCCGCGATGCAGCATGTCCGGCGCGAGGGCGATACGTATACGGTAGAGGGGCAGCTGTTCTTCGCCTCGGCCGATGCCTTCATCGCGGCCTTCGACCCGATCGACCATGATGGCCCGGTGACCATCGACCTGAGCGCAGCGCAGCTGTGGGACATCACCGCCCTTGCCGCAGTGGAAAAGGTGAAGGACCGCTTCGCCCGGCATGGCCTGCCGGTCACCATCGTGGGCCTGAGCGCGCCGCGCGGGGTCAGCTGACGCCCGGGCCCGCTGCCGGGCCGGGGGCTGATTTTCAGCCGTGACGACAGCCTGTTCACCCGCAGCGTATCAGGCGCGGGTGAACCCGATACGGCGCGTTCCGCGCAGCCCGCCCTGCGTTGCCCGTGCTGGCGGATGAAGGGAGCTGTCAGCGCCGTGAGTGCCCTGGAAGCCGCCCCGCAGCATTTCGGCGCGAGAGCGATGTGCACCCCCCATGGCTCATGAGCGTTTGCAGACAGGTGCCGCAGGATCACGCCACGGGCGCGGCCCCATGCGCAAAGGGGCAACAGAAGGCCCTATGCGGATAAACAGTCCCTGCCCCTCAGCCGCTTCGGAGGGGCGAGGCCCGGCACGGAATCGCGGCGCATATGCCGTCGGGCTTGCTAAATGTTCAGGAGAGGGATGAGAGCCTGACAGGCGGCGCTGCTCTTGCGTCTCGGGCGGGGCGCCGCTGCAAGCGGGCGCCGTCTGTGCCGAAGGCCGGCCTGCGGCCTCCGGCGGGAGGATACTCCGACGTCAGGCCTTCGCCTGCGATTTCGGATCTTCGGCAGGCGCAGGCGCGGCCACAACCTGCGCGACGGGAGCATCGGAGGTTGCGGAGGCCGGAGCCTGGAAAGCGACCGGAACGGCAAACCCGCCCATCGCCACGAAAGTCAGAACGGTGTCCTTCACGCGCATTCTTCTTCTCCTGGGCTTAGAATTCGGGAGTTCATAGCGCCACGGCGGATCTTGAATACAGCCGGAGCTAGCGCTAACGACTGACAATATAGACGCGCATTCCGCAGGTGCAACATGTGTAACCGCCCCTTGCGCAAGGGGTAATTTCAGAGCTGCTTTCCGCGCGTCACCGGGTGCTGACATGT
>NZ_JAYRZN010000044.1:0-22669 GCF_041916475.1 Paenirhodobacter sp. | reverse complement strand
GCTCCTGCAAGATGCCAATGATCTGCTCTTCCGTCAGTCGTGCCTTCTTCATCGTCCGTCCTCTCCATGGGCCGGACTCTAATCGCAGATGGAGGAAAACTCCCGTGGCAGGTCAAGCCATCCCCTACAGTCTGAGCCCAGCCGAAGGGGTCCGCCATCTTCTTCCGGCGCCGCTGGGATTTGGCGTAACCAGGGTGCCGGGTGGGTCTGCCCTCGATGGCGGAATGCCTGGATTTCTGGGCGACATGCGGCGTCGCCACGATCTGGCGCAGATCGGTAAGAAGTCGGCGCTGCCGTCGCCGCGATCCGCCGACGGGGTCAGGCGCCGGATTGATCCGGGGCAATGGCGATGGGGACACGGCGTTTGGCGTGGCCATTCGCCTGCGTCAGGTCTGCCTGCAAGATCAGACCGGAGCGGTTCTCGATCAGGCTGTACCCCCTGTAACACAGCATGGATCCTGCGCCGGGCGACGTCTTGAACAGCCGTGTCTCGGGATAGGTAATCGACGCATGGGGCGCGTTTGAGCGCCGCTCCCCCCCGGAAATCGACTTCGCCGTTGCGGCTGCGGTGTTTTGGGGCGGATCATGGGTTCGGGATCGGCAGTGGATCGGTCAGGGGAGGATGTTGGCGATGCACCGTCATCTGGCGGATCACCCGGATCGTCGTCCGTGCTGGACGCCTCGTTGACCTTCGGTTGGAATCTCTTCATCAAGGTCCGAGCCTTCACCAGAGTGCCGTCGACCGAAAAGTGGTCATCGGACAGCAGCGGTGCAACCTCGCGCTGTGCCAGAATGGCGGCCATGATCATGCGGGACATGTCCGTCGTCAGCAGCAGATCGCGGTTCTTGCTGAACACCGTCGGAACCCAGACGGCGTCGTCGATGCCCAGGCCCACGAACCAATGGAACAGCAAGCTATAATCTCTCTGTTCCATGAGCTGTCGCTCAGATCGGAGCGAATAGAGGATCTGAAGCAGGCTGGCCCGGATCAATCGTTCCTGCGCAATCGAGGGGCGGCCTTCCCGAGCGTGAAGCCGGTCGAAGGCGCCATCCAGGGAGCGCCGTGCATCGTTGACTACGGCCCTGATCTTGCGCGACGTATGCCGCGCCGGGATCAGCACCTTGAGATCGACGTCGCTGCACAGTGATCCTGTAACCTCGTCCGATCCGCGTATCCGCACCTCCGTCCATGCTGTGATGGGGATGAACCATGTTCCGCGAGGGACGTCGAGGCCGGAGCTTTGTAACGGCCTGTTAGAAAATGGAGCTTGCAGCATCGCCCCCACTGACCCAAGACGGCTCACGGCTCACGGCTCACGGCTCACGGCTCACGGCTCACGGCTCACGGCTCACGGCTCACGGCTCACGGCTCACGGCTCACGGCTCACGGCTCACGGCTCACGGCGCCAAGGACAGCGTATGCTCGGCGGCATGAAAAGGCCCGCGGCTCTGGTGAGCGGCGGGCCTTGACGGATGCTTGGCTGCGCTCAGCGGCGGGTTGCCGTCAGCGCGACATGGACCGGGACGGAGAAGCCGATGTTGCTTTCGTCGGGGTAGCTCGGCCCCATGCCGAAGGCGCGGCGATCGAGCACCAGATCCCCGGCCATATGGGCGGTGCTGCCCTCGATCGTCAGGGTGAAGGGCAGGGTGACCGGGCTTTCGGTGCCGCGCAGGGTCAGGGTGCCCACGGCCTCATGGTTGCTGCCTTCCTTGCGGGTGATCGCGGCCTTGAACACGGCGGTCGGGTGGGCGGCAGTGTCGAAGAATTCCGGCGCCTTGGCCTGGTCGGTCACGGTGCCGATGGTCAGGGCGGTGGTGTCGATGGTCACGGTCACGTCACCCGCGCCCGAGGCCTCGTCATAGGTGATCTCGGCGCTCCAGCGCGGCAGGCTGCCTGCGACCTTCGAGCCCATCTGGGTCACGTCGAAGCCGATCGTGCCTTCGCTCACCTGCCAGTTGCCGAAGGTGGCTGCGGCGGGCGCCTGGGCCACCGGTGCCTCCTCGCGCGGCGTGATCGCCAGCCCCGCGCCGATGACGCCCAGCCAGACCAGCGCGGCGATCAGCGGCGCTGCCAGCGCGAGGTGATGCGCGCCGGGCGTGCCGGCCGAGGTGCCGCGCAGCATGCGCGCGAGCGTCGCATCGCGGTCGATGACCACATGCTTCGCCGCGCCCGCGACATGCAGCGCGATCGAGGCATAGAGCACCCAGGCGGCGAGCTTGTGGATGGTTTCGGCCGTCTCGGCGACGACGGGCGATTGCGGCACGAAGAACAGCGTCTGCCCGAAGGGCCACAGGATCGGCGCGAAGCCTGCCTGCCCGGCATGGCCGATCCAGCCCGAAAGCGGCATCAGCAGCATTGCGCCATACAGCGCCCAGTGCACCACTTCGGCGGCAAAGGTCTCGAGACGGCGTTGTGGGTGCAGCGCGACCGGCTTCGGCTGGCTCAGCGCCCAGAGGATGCGCAGCACCGCCACGAAGAAGGCGGTGACGCCGATGGTCTTGTGCAGCGAGAACACCGCCGCGAGGCGGGAGACGGCTTCATCGGTGCCGCGGGGCAGGCTTTCGGCATAGAGCCCGAGGCCGATCGCGGTGAGGATCAGCAGGGCGGTGAGCCAGTGGAAAAGGCGGGCGGGGCCGCCATAGGCGGTGGAGGTGTTGGAAATCATGGCAAGCCTTCAGGTCCTGATTGCGGCCACCATATCGCGCGGGCGGGCGGCCGACCACGGGTCTCCTTGCACAGCGGCTGTGCATCACGGTTGCCCGCGGGGGGGCGAGCGGCTAGACGGGAAAAAACAGATGGAGGACGGCATGAGCCGAGCATTCGTATTCCCCGGTCAGGGCGCGCAGACCATCGGCATGGGCCGGGCGCTGGCCGAAACCTATCCGGCCGCGCGCGCGGTGTTCGACGAGGTGGACGCGGCGCTTTCGCAAGATCTGTCGGGGCTGATCTGGGAGGGGCAGATCGAGGAGCTGACCCTGACCGCCAATGCGCAGCCCGCGCTGATGGCGACCTCGATCGCGGCGCTGCGGGCGCTGGAGGCCGAGGGCTTTGCGGTGACGGATGCGGCCTTCGTGGCGGGGCACAGCCTCGGCGAATATTCGGCGCTTTGTGCGGCGGGCAGCCTGAGCGTGAGCGATACGGCGCGGCTGCTGCGGATCCGGGGCGAGGCGATGCAATCGGCGGTGCCGGTGGGCGTGGGGGCGATGGCGGCGCTCCTTGGGCTGGATTTTGCGGCGGCGGCGGAGGTTGCGGCGGAGGCGGCGCAGGGTGAGGTCTGCCAGGCCGCGAACGACAATGACCCGGCGCAGGTGGTGGTTTCGGGCCACAAGGCGGCGGTGGAGCGCGCGGTGGAGATCGCGAAGGCCAAAGGGGCGAAGCGGGCGCTGATGCTGCCGGTGAGCGCGCCGTTCCATTGCGCGCTGATGCAGCCTGCGGCGGAGCGAATGGCGGAGGCTCTGGCCGGCGTGGCGCTGGCGGCGCCGGTGGTGCCGGTGGTGGCGAATGTGGTGGCCGAGGCTGTGCGGGAACCGGAGCAGATCCGGGCGCTGCTGGTGCAGCAGGTGACGGGCTCGGTGCGCTGGCGCGAGAGCGTGCAGTGGATGGCGGGCCAGGGCGTGACCGAGTTCTGGGAAATCGGTGCGGGCAAGGCGCTTTCGGGCATGATCAAGCGCATTGCCAAGGAAACGGTGCAGAAATCCGTGGGCACGCCCGAGGATATTGCGGCGCTGAAGGGCTGATCAGCTGCGGCCGGCCCGTGTGGGGGCCTGCCGCATTGGGGATTGCAGCACCGGAAGGACGCTGTTGCGCGCGATCAGGCTGCGCAGCAGCGCCTCATCGGTCTCGGGCGGCAGTTCGATCAGGGTGAGGCCTGCCCTGCGCAGGGCCTCGCGCTTCACGGCGTCGCGGATGAAGGCGGTGTCGCTGAGGTGATGGCCGGTGCCGTGATATTCGATGGCGGCGACGGTCAGGCCGCGGGCGTCGATGATGACGAAATCCAGCCGTTTCGCATTGATCAGCCGGTTTGCCTCGCCGTGAAAATCATCAAGGCCCTGCGCATCGACGGCGCAGAGGATCTCGCCGAGCGAGACCTGGGCCATGACGCGATGGCCAAGCCCGATCTCGGCCACGATCCGCTCCAGCATCGGCAGGATCCGGGCCTCCGAACGATTCAGCAGCGGGACCAGGCGGAACCGGGCGCGCGCGACCTGCGCCACCTGCGATTCCCGCGCAGGCTGCGGCCCGGGGGGCACCGGGACGATGGGCACCGGCGCGACGAGACGCAGCTTCGGGCCCGCGGGCCGCGCCGGGCGCGGGCGCGGCCGGATGCGCCGGCCCGGCCGCAGGAGCGCGAGCGCGAGCAGGATGAAGCCCAGCACCGCGGCCGTCTCGAACGGCAGGCCGGCGATCTGATCGGGCAAGGCGAGGGCCGCGGGGGACTGCGGGGCGGATACGAAGGCCATGGGTGCTCTCCGGTGAGGCTTTGCGCAGGGATGGCGGCAAAGCGCGGCGAAATCGTGGCGCGGGCGTGAAATTGCCGGGCCTGAGGCTGGCGGGGCGCCCGGGCGGCTGCTATTGAGGCGCAAGACTGCAGGAAGGGACAACGATGTTTGATCTGACGGGAAAGAACGCCCTGGTCACCGGCGCCTCGGGCGGGATCGGCGCGGCGGTGGCGCGCCGGCTGCATGCGCAGGGCGCGACCGTGGCGCTCTCGGGGACCCGGGTCGGGCCGCTGGAGGAGCTGGCGGCGGAACTGGGCGCGCGGGCGCATGTGTGCCCGGCCAACCTGTCGGACATGGCCTCGGTCGAGGCGCTGCCGAAGGCGGCCACCGAGGCGATGGGCTCGGTCGACATCCTGGTGAACAATGCCGGCATCACCCGCGACAACCTGTTCATGCGGATGTCGGACGAGGAATGGCTCTCGGTGCTGGACGTGAACCTGACCGCCTCCTTCCGGCTGATGCGCGGCGTGCTGCGCGGCATGGTGAAGGCCCGCTGGGGGCGGATCGTCTCGGTGGGTTCGGTGGTGGGCACCACCGGCAACCCCGGGCAGGGAAACTATGCCGCCACGAAGGCGGGGATCGTCGGCATGTCGAAATCGCTGGCCTATGAGGTCGCGAGCCGTGGCATCACCGTGAACTGCGTGGCGCCCGGCTTCATCGCCACGGCGATGACCGACAAGCTCAACGACGAGCAGAAGGGCAAGATCCTCGGGCAGATTCCCGCCGGCCGGATGGGCGCGCCCGAAGACATCGCCGCCGCGGTGCTGTATCTGGCCAGTTCCGAGGCAGGTTACGTGACCGGCACCACGCTGCATGTCAACGGCGGCATGGCGATGGTCTGAGGCCTTTGCGGCGCTTGCGAAACGGCTTGCCTTGGGGCAAGACTGTGCTATAGGCGGCGCCGTGAGATACCGGGGCTTCGGCCTCGGAATTGGGGCGGGCCGCCCGTTCGGGCCGCCCTCAACGCCTGACAACGGGCAACCAAGCGCCCATATCCGGGCAGGGATCAAGGGGACGGGCCTCCGGCCCTCTAACTGAGGAAGAGACATGAGCGACATCGCAGATCGCGTGAAGAAGATCGTCGTGGAGCATCTGGGCGTGGAAGAGGACAAGGTCACCGAGACCGCCTCGTTCATCGACGATCTCGGCGCGGACAGCCTCGACACCGTCGAGCTGGTCATGGCTTTCGAAGAAGAGTTCGGCATCGAGATCCCGGACGATGCGGCCGAAACCATCCAGACCTTCGGCGACGCGGTGAAGTTCATCTCGGAAGCCGTGTAAGGCATTCCGGACGAGAGTTCACGGACGGCGCCCCTTCGGGCGCCGTTTTCGTTTCTGGGGGGTGGAGATGCGGCTGTTCGTGGCGCTGGCGCTGCCTGAGAAGGTCGCGGGCGAGATTGTGGCCCTGCAGGGGCGGGTCGGGGCGGGGCGCGCGGTGCCGGAGGAGAACCTGCATCTGACGCTGGCGTTTCTGGGCGATGTGCAGGGCGGGCAGATGGCGGATCTGGATCTGGCGCTGGAGGCGGTGCAGAGCCCGGCGCCCTGGGTTGAGCTCGCGGGGGTGGACCTCTGGGAGGAGGCGCTGGTGATTGCGGCGCGGCCCGATGCGGTGCTGGAGCGGCTGGCGCAGAAGCTGGCGACGGCGGTGCGCGGTGCGGGGATCAGCCTGCCGCGGCGGCGCTACCGGCCGCATGTGACCTTTCAGCGTATGGGCCGGATGGCGCCGGGCGAGGCGGAGCGGGTGGGCCGGTTCCTGCAGGCGCGCGCGGATGCGGCGCTGAGCCCGTTCGAGGCGGGGGCGTTCGGGCTCTACCGCTCGCATTTGCGGCCGGAGGGGGCGCTCTACGAGCTGATGGCGGAATATCCGCTGGGCTGAGCGGGCATGCCGCGCTGCGGCGGCTGTTTGCGTTGCACCCTTGGAAAGGCCCGTGTATCAGGGCCCGAAAGGGTCACGCAGAAGAGGTAGAGCATGCGTCGCGTAGTCGTCACGGGTCTGGGCCTGGTCACGCCTTTGGCCTGCGGTGTCGAGGAGACATGGTCGCGGCTGATCGCGGGGGAATCCGGGGCCGGGCCGATCACCCGGTTCGATGCCTCCAACGTCACCACCAAATATGCCTGCGAAATTCCGCGCGGCGATGGCAGCGCGGGCACCTTCAATCCGGATGACTGGATGGAGCCGAAGGACCAGCGCAAGGTCGATGACTTCATCCTCTACGGGATGGCGGCGGCGGTGCAGGCGGTGAAGGATTCGGGCTGGGAGCCCACCGGCGAGGAAGATCGCGAGCGCACCGGCGTGATGATCGGCTCGGGCATCGGCGGGCTGAGCACGATTGCCGAGACTGCGGTGCTGATCAAGGAAAAGGGCCCGAAGCGGGTGAGCCCGTTCTTCATTCCGGCCTCGCTGATCAATCTGGTGTCGGGGCAGGTCTCGATCCGCTTCGGCTTCAAGGGGCCGAACCATGCCGTGGTGACGGCCTGTTCGACCGGCGCGCATGCCATTGGCGATGCGGCGCGGCTGATCATGCTGGGCGATGCGGATGTGATGGTGGCGGGCGGCGCCGAGAGCCCGATCAGCGAGATCGGGATTGCGGGCTTCAACGCCTGCAAGGCGCTTTCGACCAAGGCCACCGACCCGAAGGCCGCAAGCCGCCCCTATGACGCGGACCGCGACGGCTTCGTGATGGGCGAGGGCGCGGGGGTCGTGGTTCTGGAAGAATATGAGCACGCGCGCGCGCGCGGGGCGAAGATCTATGCCGAGGTGCTGGGCTATGGCCTTTCGGGCGACGCCTATCACATCACGGCGCCCTCAGAGGATGGCGATGGCGGCTTTCGGGCGATGAAGGCCGCGCTTGCGCGCGCGGGGATCGGCGCGGGGGAGGTGGATTACATCAACGCGCATGGCACCTCGACCATGGCCGATACCATTGAGCTCGGCGCCGTGGAGCGGCTGCTGGGCAATGCGGCGGCCAATGCGACGATGAGCTCCACCAAATCCTCGATCGGGCACCTGCTCGGGGCGGCGGGGGCGGTGGAGGCGATCTTCTGCATCCTGGCGATCCGGGATCAGGTGGCGCCGCCGACGCTCAATCTGGACAACCCGGCCGTCGAGGCGGTGCTGGACCTGGCGCCGAAGGCGGCGGTGAAGCGCAAGATCGACGTGGCGCTCTCGAACAGCTTCGGCTTCGGCGGCACCAATGCCAGCCTGGTGATCGGGAAGGTCCGCGGCTGATGCTGTGGCGCAATATCGCCTCCAACTTCCTGACGGTGCTCATCGTGGTGCTGGTGGCTCTGGGCGGCCTGGCGGCCTGGGCGAAGAAGCAATACGAGGGGCCGGGGCCGCTGGCGCAGGGGGTCTGTCTGCGGGTGGAGCCGGGGGCGAGCTTCGCGCGCGTTTCCGAGGACCTGCGGGCGAAGGGGGCGATTTCCTCGGCCTATATCTTCCGGGCCGGGGCGGATTACGCCGACAAGACGCGGCAGCTGAAATTCGGCTCCTATCGGATCGAGCCGGGCAGCCCGATGGCGCGGATTGTCGAGCAGATCACGGCGGGGGGACCATCCACCTGCGGCACCGAGCTGAACTATGTGATCGGCGTGAACGGCCAGCAGATGATCCTGCGCGAGATGGATGCGGCGAGCGGGGTCTATGTAGAGGCGGCGAAGTTTGATCCGAAGGCGGGGCCTGCGCCGGAGGGCTTTGCCGCAGCGGCGGGTGCGCCCGATGTGCGGCTGCGGGTGACGCTGGCGGAAGGCGCGACCAGCTGGCAGGTGACCGAGGCGCTGAAATCCGCGGATTTCCTGACGGGCGAGGTGAAGGCCGTGCCACCCGAAGGGATGCTGGCGCCCGACAGCTATGACCTGAAGCGCGGCGCGGACCGGGAGGGGCTGCTGGCGGAGATGCAGAAGCGGCAGGCGGCGATCCTGGCTGCGGCCTGGGCCGGGCGCGCCGAGGGGCTGCCGTACCAGAGCCCGGAAGAGGCGCTGGTGATGGCTTCTATCGTGGAGAAGGAAACCGGCGTTCCGGATGAGCGGCGGATCGTGGCGAGCGTCTTCGTGAACCGGCTGCAGCAGGGAATGCGGCTGCAGACCGATCCGACGGTCATTTACGGGGTGACGGGCGGGAAGGGTGTGCTGGGCCGCGGGCTTCGGCAATCCGAGCTGCAACGGCGCACACCCTACAACACCTATGTGATCGACGGGCTGCCGCCGACGCCGATTGCGAACCCGGGGCGGGCATCGATTGACGCGGCGCTGCATCCGGATGCGACTCGCTACCTGTATTTCGTGGCGGATGGCAGCGGGGGCCATGTGTTTGCCGAATCGCTTGCGGAGCATAATGCGAATGTCGTGAAATGGCGGGAGCTGGAACGGCAGCAGCCGGCTTCGGGCGAAGGCAATTGAAATATAACGGGAATCCTGGATTTTTGGGATCCCGTTCCTTGAGGAATACAGCCTGCGGTTGCGGGGGTGATTTTTGTGCTTGACTCAGCGCACGCCCTAAGGTAGAAGTATGTCATGCTAGGAGAAGTGGGTAAGCGCCTCGGGTAACCGATGGCGCCTTTTTCATTTCGCTCGTGCGGAACAGGCATGAGAGGCGGGTTCCAGACATATGGATATGACCTTTTCGGGTGGGGACAGTTCTCCGGTAAATTTGCTGGAGGAAACAGAGACTCTTTATCGGGAGATGGCCGAGGAGTTGGCCCGGGCGCTGCAGGAGCTGCGCCAGGGTGAGGCAAGGGATGCCAAGGTCGCGGTCGCTGCGGTCAAGGATCTGCGTACGGCCTTCCAGATGGTAATGGATGAAAGGACACGCGTTGAAAAACTCCGCAAACAGGTTGCCGGGGTCGTCCACGGGAATGATCTCGACTTCGACGCAGCCAGGGCTGAAATCGGGCGCCGCCTGGCTCGCCTCCGCGACGCAGGAGACGGTTGATGCCTTTCTCGGGGGGCTGGATGACAATGCGCTTCTGGCCCTGCCGTGGATTTTCGAATTCTGGGCGCTGCCGCATCAGCTGCCGCCTGCCGGGCACTGGAAGAGCTGGGTGATCATGGGGGGGCGTGGCGCGGGCAAGACGCGCGCCGGCTCGGAATGGGTGCGCGCGCTGGTCGAGGGATCGACGCCGCAGGCGCCGGGTAAGGCCAGCCGTCTCGCGCTGATCGGGGAGACTTTCGATCAGGTGCGCGATGTGATGATCTTCGGCGAGAGCGGGATCATGGCCTGTTCACCGCCGGACCGGCGGCCGGAATGGGAAGCGTCGCGGCGCCGCCTGGTGTGGCCGAACGGAGCGACGGCGACGGCCTACTCGGCGCATGAGCCGGAGGCGCTGCGGGGGCCGCAATTCGATGGCGCCTGGGTGGACGAGCTGGCCAAGTGGAAGAAGGCCGAGGACACCTGGGACATGCTGCAGTTCGCGCTGCGGCTGGGAGAGCATCCGCAACAGGTGGTGACGACGACGCCGAAGAACGTGGGCGTGCTGAAAACGATCCTGAACAACCCGTCGACGGTGGTGACGCATGCGCCGACGGAGGCGAACCGCGCGTATCTGGCGTCGTCTTTCCTCGAGGAGGTTCAGGCGCGGTATGCGGGCACGCGGCTCGGTCGGCAGGAGCTGGACGGGGTGCTGCTGGACGATCTGGAAGGCGCGCTGTGGACGACCAGCCTGCTCGAAGGCGCGCGGGTGGACAAGGCGCCGGAGCTCGACCGGATCGTGGTGGCGCTGGATCCTTCGGTGACCGGGAATGCGGGCTCGGATGAATGCGGTATCGTCGTGGCGGGCGCGGTGACGCGCGGGCCGGTGCAGGACTGGCGGGTTTATGTGCTGGAGGACTGCACGGCGCATGGGCGGCCGACCGACTGGGCGCGGGCGGCGATCCGGGCCATGGAGAAGTGGCGCGCGGAGCGGCTGGTGGCGGAGGTGAACCAGGGTGGCGATCTGATCGAGAGCGTGATCCGGCAGGTGGACCCGCTGGTGCCGTTCAAGCCGCTGCGGGCCGGGCGTGGCAAGACCGCCAGGGCGGAGCCGGTCGCGGCGCTGTATGAGCAGGGCCGGGTGAAGCATGTGCGGCACGGCCATCTGGGGCCATTGGAGGACCAGATGTGCCAGATGACGCTGCGCGGCTATGAGGGGCGCGGCTCGCCGGACCGGGTGGATGCGCTGGTCTGGGCCGTGACGGAGCTGATCATCGAGCCCTCGCAGCATTACCGCAGGCCGCAGGTTCGCAGCCTGTAGCGCGACGAGAGCAGAGCAATTGGAAGGGTCGGGGTTTCCCGGCCCTTTTTTCATGCCGGGCCGGGGCACTGGCCGACAAGGGGAACGGAATGGGGATCAACTTCTTTCGCAAGACTGCCAGCGCGCCGCCCGAGCGCAAGGCCTCGGTGACGGGGCGGATCGTGGCGATGGCGACGGGCAGCGGCCGGACGGTCTGGGGGCCGCGCGATACGGTCAGCCTGACGCGGACCGGCTTTGCTGGCAATCCGGTGGGGTTTCGGGCCGTCAAGCTGATCGCCGAGGCTGCCGCGGCGGTGCCGCTGGTCTGTCAGGATCAGAGCTGCCGCTATGACACGCATCCGCTGATCGGGCTGATCCGGCGTCCGAACCCGGGTCAGGGCCAGGCGGAGCTGTTCGAGGCGCTCTATGGCCAGATCCTGCTGTCGGGCAACGGCTATCTGGAGGCGGTGACGCTGGATCCGGGCCTGCCGCGCGAGCTGCATGTGCTGCGCTCGGACCGGATGTCGGTGGTGCCGGGGGATGATGGCTGGCCGGTCGCCTACGAATATGCGGTGGGCGGGCGAAAGCACCGCTTCGACATGACCGGGCATCCCGATCCGATCTGTCATATCAAGAGCTTCCACCCGCAGGACGACCATTACGGGCTGAGCCCGATGCAGGCGGCCGCGGTAGCGCTGGAAGTGCATAATTCGGCCAGTGCCTGGTCCAAGGCGCTGCTGGACAATGCGGCGCGGCCTTCGGGGGCGATCGTCTACAAGGGCTCCGACGGGCAGGGGATGCTGGCGCCGGAGCAGTATGAGCGGCTGGTCTTCGAGATGGAGAGCCATCATCAGGGCGCGCGCAATGCCGGGCGGCCGATGCTGCTGGAAGGCGGGCTCGACTGGAAGCCGATGGGGTTCAGCCCCTCCGACATGGAATTCCACGAGACCAAGATCGCTGCGGCACGCGAGATCGCGGTGGCCTTCGGGGTGCCGCCGATGCTGCTGGGGATCCCGGGCGATGCGACCTATGCCAATTACGCCGAGGCGAACCGGGCGTTCTTCCGGCTGACGGTGCTGCCGCTGGCGACGCGGGTGAGCGCTGCGGTGGCGTGGTGGCTTTCGGGCTTCCTGGGCGAGCAGATCGAGCTGAAGCCGGATCTGGAGCAGGTTCCGGCGCTGGCTGTGGAGCGCGATCAGCTCTGGGCCCGGATCGGCGGGGCATCGTTCCTGAGCGACGCCGAGAAGCGCGTGTTGCTTGGCTTGCCGCCGACGGCGGGGGACTGAAATGGCAGAGGGTGGATCGCGCTTCCTCAAGGAGCCGTTCGACGTTCATGAGCGGCGCTTCGAGACGACGGAGCGGATCATGGAGCTGCAGTTCCGGCATCTGGAGGGGCGCCTCGGCAAGATCGAGGCGATGATCGAGGGGCTGGAGCGGCGGCTGTGGATGACGGTTTACGGTGTGGTCGCCGTGATCCTCACGCAGGCGGTGCAGAGCATTCTGCAATATGCCCCGAAATAGGATATTCACATGAAGACAAGTGACTACGGCCTGGAGTTGAAGTTCTGCACCGGCGCACAGACGGTCCAATTGACTGACGGTTCGGTGATCGAGGGCTATGCAAGCCTGTTTGGCCTGACCGATCAGGGCGGCGATATCGTCCAGCCGGGGGCCTATACGAAGAGCTTGGCACGCATCGCCGCAGAGGGCGGATCGGTGAAGATGCTGTGGCAGCACGATCCGGCGCAGCCGATCGGGGTGTGGGAAGAAATCCGGGAAGATGCTCAGGGGCTCTACGTCAAAGGGCGGTTGCTGTCGGAAGTGGCGCGCGCCCGGGAGGCTGCGGCGCTGATCCAGGCGGGTGCGATTGACGGGTTGTCGATCGGCTACCGGACGGTTTCGGCGGCGAAAGACGGCAAGGGCCGCCGCCTGCTGGAAGAAGTCGAGCTTTGGGAAGTGTCGCTGGTGACCTTCCCCATGTTGCGCGAAGCGCGGGTCGCGGCGAAGGGCGAAGCCCCGGGCGACGATCTGCTGCACGAATTGGCCCAGGCCTTCACCGAGGCTACGGCCGAAATGGCGTCCCTGCGGCAATAGCAGGACGCAAATCCGAGGAGATGCCCCCAGACAATGAGGCAAGGAAGATGACCGAGATCACGCCCGGTGCAGGCCGGATGGATGATGCGGGACAGGCGGCTTCTGTGAAGTCCGCTCTGGCCGGGTTCCTGAACGAGCTCAAGGGCTTTCAGGGTGAAGTTAAATCGAAGCTCCAACAACAGGATGAGCGTTTGACCATGCTGCAGATCAAGACTTTCGCCGGCCGTCCGGCCCTCTCGACCGCCGCCACCGAAGAAGCGCCGCATCAGAAGGCGTTCGAGGCCTATGTCCGCACCGGCAATGACGACGGTTTCCGCTCGCTGACCCTCGAGGGCAAGGGCATGACGACCTCGGTCAACGCGGATGGCGGCTATCTTGTCGACAGCCAGACCGCAGATTCGATCCGCAATGTGCTGCGTTCGACCTCGTCCATCCGGCAGATCGCGACTGTCGTCAATGTCGAGGCGACCTCCTACGATGTGCTGATCGACCGCGCCGATATCGGCTCCGGCTGGGCCACCGAAACGGCAGCGCTGACGGAGACCTCTTCGCCGCAGATCGAGCGTATCACCATTCCGCTCTATGAACTGTCGGCAATGCCGAAAGCGTCGCAACGACTGCTGGATGACTCCGCGTTCGACGTCGAGGGCTGGCTGGCCGCGCGTGTCGCCGAGAAGTTCGCGCGCGCAGAGGCGACGGCGTTTGTTTCGGGCGACGGGGTGGACAAGCCGAAAGGCTTCCTGACCCACACGGCGGTTGCGAACGCATCTTGGGTCTGGGGTTCGCTGGGCTACATCGCCACGGGTGCTGCGGGCGATTTCAACTCGGCCAAACCCGCCGATGCGATCGTCGATCTGGTCTATGCGCTGAACGCGCAATACCGCGCGAACGCGACCTTCGTGATGAACTCGAAGACTGCGGGCGCCGTGCGCAAGATGAAGGATGCGGATGGCCGTTTCCTCTGGGCAGACAGTCTGGCGGCAGGCGAGCCTGCGCGCCTGATGGGCTACCCGGTCCTGATCGCCGAAGACATGCCGGATATCGCCGCCAATGCCTATGCGATCGCTTTCGGTGATTTCGGCGCGGGTTACACCATTGCCGAGCGTCCCGACCTGCGGATCCTGCGTGATCCGTTCTCGGCCAAGCCGCATGTGCTGTTCTATGCCTCGAAGCGGGTTGGTGGCAACGTCAGCGATTTCGCCGCGATCAAGCTGCTGAAGTTCGCGGCCTCGTAAGAGGCTGCAACCTGGCCGGGGGCTTCCCCGGCCCGGCGGACGCGAGCCCGACTGCCGTCGCCTAGCTGCTCCCTCCGTCCGAGTGGCGGCGGGAGGTCTCGCGTCCGAATGGCCTCTGAGCCGTTTCCTGCGAATTTCCGGAGTATGTCCATGATGCTGAAAGAAGTGACGGCGGTGCCGAACTCGGCGCTGCCGCTGGATGAATTCGCCGATCACTTGCGGTTGGGGACCGGCTTCTCCGGTGCCCGGGCGGAGGAAGCCGCACTGATTGCCTACCTTCGTGCGGCGATGGCCGCTATCGAAGGGAGGACCGCAAAGATCCTGATCTCGCGTGATTTTACAATGACGCTGGCACATTGGCGCAGCATCGCAACCCAGCCTCTGCCGGTTGCACCGGTGAGTGCGGTGAATGCGGTGCGCGTTGTCGATGACGCCGGCGTGGCCATCGAAGTCGATGCGAGCCGCTATCGTCTGATGCCGGATACGGCGCGTCCACGCCTCGAAGGGCGGGGAGGTATGCTGCCCGGAGTCCCGGATGGCGGGCAGGTGGAGATCGACATGACCGCGGGCTTTGGCCAGAGCTGGTCCGATCTGCCGGTCGATCTGGCGCAGGCCGTGTTTCTGTTGGCCGCACAGTATTACGAGATGCGCCATGATGCGGCGCAAGATGCCGGGGGGATGCCGTTTGGTGTGACCGCCCTGATCGAGCGCTGGCGCACGGTGCGCGTTCTAGGGGGGCGGCCATGAGTGTTCCGCGCCTGAACCGCCTTCTTGTGCTCGAGGAGGCGGTGCGCACGGCGGATGGTCTCGGGGGGGCGCGCTTGAGCTGGCAGGCTCTGGGCAGCCTCTGGGCGGAGATCACGCCGGGAACGGGCGTTGAAAAAGCCGGGGAGTTCGTTCGCCTGGCCTCCGTACCGTTCCGGATTGTCGTGCGTGGGGCACCGCAAGGATCTGTGCAGCGCCCACGCCCGGAACAGCGCTTCAGGGACGGTGAGCGGATCTTCCGGATCCTGGCTGTCGCAGAATACGACCCCCGCCAGCAGTATCTCACCTGCTTCGCGCGTGAGGAGGTGGTGGCATGAGTTACGGCATTACGGCCGCGCTGCAGGCCGCTGTGTATCAGGCCCTTATCGCCGATCCGGCCATCGCCGATCTGGTCGGGCAGGAAATATACGATGCGGTGCCGCCGGGAAACACCAGTGGCACCTATGTCAGCCTTGGACCAGAGGATGTGCAGGACGCCTCGGATGGCACTGGTGGCGGCGCCCGGCATGATTTCGTGGTCTCGGTCGTGACATCGGAAGCGGGGTTCGCTCAGGCGAAACAGGTCGCCGCGGCGATATCTGATGCGCTCACGGATGCGGAGCTGCCACTGTCACGCGGTCATCTTGTTGGGCTGTGGTTCCTGAAGGCTCAGGCGAGGCGGGTGGATGAAGTGAACCAGCGACGGATCGACATCACGTTCCGCGCGCGCGTCGAGGATTGAGGCGGGCAGATGCCCGCCCGGGATTTTCTATCGGAGAAGAAACATGGCAGCGCAGAACGGCAAGGACCTTCTGATCAAGCTCGACCTGACCGGGGCGGGCCAATTCGAGACTATCGCGGGGCTGCGCGCGTCGCGGATCAGCTTCAACGCAGAGACGGTCGATGTGACGTCGCTGGAAAGCCCCGGCGGCTGGCGGGAGCTGCTCGGCGGCGCGGGCGTTCGTTCGGCCTCCATTTCCGGTTCGGGCGTGTTTAAGGATGCTTCCACGGATGAGCGTGCCCGGCAGATCTTCTTTGATGGAGAAATGCCTGATTTTCAGGTAATTATACCGAATTTCGGCATCGTTCAGGGCGCATTCCTGATCACGGCGATCGAATATTCGGGGAGCTACAATGGCGAAGCGACCTATGAGATGACCTTGGCGTCTGCGGGCCAGCTTTCCTTCACGGCGGTCTGATCATGGCGAATGCGTGGGCTGGTGAAGTGGCGGTCACGGTGGATGGTGTTCCGCTTTCCGCGAAGCTTACCCTCGGAGCCCTGGCAGAGCTGGAGGCGGAGGTCGGCGGCTCCGTCCTTGCTCTGGTGCGGCGCTTCGAAGCGAATGAGTTCCTGATCCGCGATGTCCTCGCGGTTCTGCATGCGGGATTGAAGGCGGGGGGCTGGGCTGGCTCTGCGGCCGATCTGCGTGCGGCTGATCTCGGTGTGGGGGCGCTTGGTGCGGCGCGTCTGGCGGCGGAGCTGCTGGCACGGGCGTTTACCGTCCCGGGCGATGAATGAGTGAGGATGGCCTCGACTGGCCCGGGCTGATGCGCGCCGGGTTGCGCGGGCTGGGATTGCGTCCGGTGGAGTTCTGGGCGCTGACCCCGGCAGAGCTGTCGATGATGCTTGGGCGCGAAGCAGTGAAGCCACCGCTGACGCGCGCGCGGCTCGGCGAACTACAGCGGCAATGGCCGGATTTGCCACGGCCTCAACGTGCGCCGGAGAAACCTTCTGGGGATGACGAATGACGGGATCTGACGGTCTGGACGATCTGAGCCGACGCTCACAGGAGCTGGAGCGAAATATGAACGAGGCCGCTTCCGTTGCGGGCACGTTCAACGACGAACTCGCGACGCTGCGGGAGGGCATGCTCTATACTTCGCGGGAAGTCGGGACCCTGGCCAACAGCATCGGGCGCACTTTGGGGCGCGCCTTCGAGAGTGTGGTGTTTGATGGGGCCAAGCTGTCGGATGCGCTGAATAAGGTTGCGCAAACGATGGTTGACTCTGCCTATCGCGTTGCGACCCGGCCGGTAGAACAAGCCGTCGGGTCGACGGTCGCCGATGGCTTGAATTCTTTGCTGAGTGGCGTGCTGCCCTTCGCGAATGGCGGAGCGTTTAGTCAAGGGCGCGTCATGCCCTTCGCGAAAGGGGGCGTCGTCAGTAGTCCGGTCAATTTCCCGATGCGTGGCGCTACGGGTCTGATGGGGGAAGCCGGACCGGAAGCGATCATGCCATTGACCCGAGGCGCAGATGGCCGCCTCGGCGTGCAATCAGCAGGCGGGGGGCGTTCCGTCAACGTCACGATGAACGTATCGACACCCGATGCCGCGGGCTTCGCGCGGAGCCAAAGCCAGATCGCTGCACAGATCAACCGCGCCTTGTCTCGCGGACAGCGCAACGCCTGAACAGAATTTCGAGGAGGGAAGCATGGCATTTCATGAGGTTCGGTTTCCTGCAAGCCTGAGTTTCGGTTCCGTTGGAGGCCCGGAGCGCCGGACCGAGATCGTGACCATGGCCAACGGGTTTGAAGAGCGTAACAGCCCGTGGGCGCATTCGCGGCGGCGCTACGATGCAGGGGTTGGTCTGCGATCTCTGGACGATGTGGAGCGGTTGATCGCGTTTTTCGAGGCGCGTGGTGGCCAGTTGCATGGATTTCGCTGGAAGGACTGGGCGGACTTCAAGAGCTGCCCTGCCTCGCGTGAGGTGGACTTCGAGGATCAGGTGATCGGTATCGGCGATGGCGTGAAGACCCAATTCCAGTTGGTCAAATCCTACCGTTCCGGGGGCGTTGAATATGTTCGGCCGATCAAGAAGCCGGTTGAAGGTACGATTCAGGTGGGCCTTCAGGGGTCTCATCGCATGGAAACCGTTCATTACAGCGTCGACTTTCAGAACGGTGTGGTGAGCTTTGTGTCGCCCCCGGCAGCTGGCGCACGCATCACTGCCGGGTTCGAATTCGACGTTCCGGTGCGCTTCGATACCGACGGCATTCAGGTTTCGGTTCAGTCCTTTCGGGCGGGCGACATGCCGCAGGTGCCAGTGGTGGAGGTGCGGATCTGATGGGCTATTCTCCGAGTTTCCACGAACATCTGTCCAGCGGATGTACAACTGTCGCGCGGGCATGGGCGGTGACCCGTAAAGACGGCATGGTGCTGGGTTTCACTGATCACGACATGGCGCTGGATTTCGGGGGGGTGATCTTCGAACCGGACAGCGGCATGACGGCCAAGGCCCTGTCGCAGAGCACCGGTCTTTCCGTAGACAATACAGAGGCTTATGGCGCGCTCAGTTCCGCGTCGATCGCCGAGGCAGATATCCTCGCCGGGCGCTACGACGGAGCGGAGGTTCGGTCTTGGCTTGTAAACTGGGCGGACGTATCGCAACGCGCCCTGATTTTCCGCGGGACTTTCGGCGAAGTCAGTCGCGGCGCGGGCGCGTTCAATGTGGAACTGCGTGGCCTCACTGAGGCACTGGGGCAGGAAAAAGGACAAATCTATCATCCGAGGTGTTCGGCCGTCCTTGGAGATGGACGGTGCCGCTTCGCGACAGGGGCCGAGGGATATTCGTTGGAGCTTACCGTCGAAGACGTCGAAGATTCTCGGGTGTTCCTGTTCTCCGGAGTTTCGGGTTTCGATGAGCGCTGGTTCGAGAAGGGTCGTCTGAAGGTGCTGACCGGTCTGGCATCCGGTTTGACCGGTGTGGTCAAGAATGATCGCAGCCGCAGCGACGGCACGCGCATGATCGAACTGTGGCAGCGCCTGGGGGCGGATGTCGCGCCTGGTGACCGTTTGCGCATTGAGGCGGGCTGCGACCGTCGCGCGGAAACATGCCGGCTGAAGTTCAACAACTATCTGAATTTTCGTGGTTTCCCGCACATCCCGGGTGAGGACTGGCTGTCCTCCTATCCGATCAGCAGCGGTACCAATGATGGGGGAAGCCTGTTCAAATGACGCAAGGGTCGGGAACGATTGGCGATCGGGCCGTCGAGATTGCGCGCGCCTGGATTGGAACGCCCTATGTGCATCAGGCATCGGTCAAGGATGCGGGTACAGACTGCCTTGGGCTTCTGCGCGGGGTTTGGCGTGACCTCTATGGCTGCGAGCCCGAATCCATCCCGCCTTACACACCGGATTGGGCCGAGCCGTCCCGGGAGGAGCGGCTCTGGTCTGCGGCGCGTCGCCATCTGATACCGCTTTCCGAAACGATCGGAAGCGCGCCAGTCACCGTAGGTGAAGTCCTGTTGTTCCGACTGCGAGACGGTGCGGTGGCGAAGCATCTGGGCATATCTGCCGTTTCTGCGTCTGGCCTGAGCTTTGTGCACGCCTATACCGGTCACGGGGTGATCGAGAGCCCACTGTCCACGCCTTGGCGGCGACGGATCGTGGCCCGTTTTGCATTTCCAGAAGGAGCCAACTGATGGCGACAATTCTGCTTTCGGCCGCCGGTGGTGCAATCGGCGCAGGTTTTGGGGGCAGCGTACTTGGTTTGTCGGGTGCGGTTCTGGGGCGCGCGGTCGGAGCGACGCTTGGGCGCGCCATTGATCAACGACTTCTTGGTGTGGGCTCCCGGAGCGTCGAGACCGGACGCGTCGAACGGTTTCGCTTGACGAGTGCAAGCGAAGGGGAGGCCGTCGGTACACTCTGGGGCCGTATGCGTGTCTCGGGGCAGGTGATTTGGGCTACGCGCTTTTTCGAAACCAAAACCGTGCAAAAGACCGGGAAAGGCGCTCCCAAAGCTACGGCAACAAGCTACAGCTATTCGGTAAGTCTGGCCCTGGCTGTCTGCGAAGGGGAGATTTTACGGATTGGCCGCGTTTGGGCCGAGGGGGTGGAGATCGATAGGACGCAGTATAATATGCGTGTCTATACGGGTTCAGAGGACCAACAACCCGATCCGAAGATCGAAGCCGTGGAGGGCGCAGGACAAGCTCCGGCCTATCGCGGTATCGCTTACGTCGTTTTCGAGGACCTCGAGCTCAGCGCCTTTGGGAATCGGGTGCCGCAATTCTCATTCGAAGTTGTCCGGGCCGCTCAGGGTGACGGTGTGGACGGAGTTCCAGATCTCGTGCGTGGCGTGAAAGCCGTCGCGCTGATCCCGGGTACGGGCGAATATTCGCTGGCCACGACGCCGGTTTATGAAAAGCCGCGCGGCAGCAGAACGACGGCTGCGAAAGCGGTCAATCAGAATGCTCCCGGCGGTGTAACCGATTTTAGCGCGTCTCTGACGATGCTCGATGAGGAATTGCCGTCCTGCGAGGCGGTCTCGCTCGTTGTGTCATGGTTCGGAAGCGATTTGCGGTGCGCGGAATGCGAAATTCGGCCTAAAGTTGCGGATACAAGTGTGGACGGCACCAACATGCCCTGGCATGTTTCCGGACTGGTCAGAAGCACGGCACAAGAATTGCCGAAGCTAGGTGATTCCGGGGCGGTTTATGGGGGGACTCCATCAGACGCTTCGGTGATCGAATCAATCACTGCCCTACGTGCCGCCGGAAAATTCGTGACATTTTATCCATTCATCCTGATGGAGCAGATGGCGGACAATTCGCTTCCTGATCCTTGGACGGGCGCGGCCCATCAGCCGCCCTTGCCATGGCGCGGCCGAATTACCCTTTCGGTTGCACCCGGGCAGGAAGGGAGCCCTGACGGTACGAAGGAGGCTACCAATCAAGTTTCCTCCTTCTTTGGCTCTGCCGCAGTGGGGGACTTCACGCGAGACGGAGACACCGTCGGCTACTCCGGGACCGAGGAATGGTCGATGCGCCGCTTCATCCTGCACTATGCGCATCTTTGTGCGCTGGCAGGGGGGGTCGATGCATTTTGCATTGGCACCGAGATGGTCGCATTGACGCAAATTCGCGGATCAGCAGCGACGTTTCCCGCAGTTGTGGCGTTGCGTGCCCTGGCAGCAGATGTGCGCGCGATTTTGGGGCCGGACTGTAAAATCGGATATGCGGCAGACTGGTCGGAGTATTTCGGATATCATCCCGGGAATGGTGACGCGTATTTTCATCTGGATCCACTTTGGGCGGACGAGAATATCGACTTCGTCGGGATTGATAATTACATGCCTCTTTCCGACTGGAGAGATGGCGAAAATCACGCCGATACCAGCTGGGGATCCATCTACAATCTGGACTATCTGAAAAGCAATATCGAAGGCGGCGAGGGATTCGACTGGTATTATGCCAGCAGCGAGCATCGCGATGCACAGATTCGCACGCTCATTGAAGATGGAGCCCACGACGAGCCCTGGCTTTGGCGATACAAGGACATCCGCGGGTGGTGGTCAAATCTGCACTTTAACCGGATAGGTGGAGTTCGGGCTGCAGCACCTACGAACTGGATCCCCGGAGCGAAACCGATTTGGTTTACGGAACTTGGATGTGCCGCCGTCAATAAGGCCACAAATCAACCGAACAAGTTTCTCGATCCGAAAAGTTCGGAGTCCAGCCTACCGTTTTATTCGGATGGCCGGCGCGATGAGCTGATCCAGATGCAGTACTTGCGCGCAATGTTTTCCTACTGGGAGGAGGAGGAGCGCAATCCTGTTTCAGAAATCTACGGCGGAAGAATGCTTGATACTGGGCGCATGCATGTCTGGGCGTGGGATACCCGGCCATATCCCCAGTTTCCACAGAGGAGTGATCTGTGGTCGGATGGCGAGAACTATGCGAGGGGTCATTGGATCAATGGTCGCGTGACTTCACAACCGCTCTCTAGTGTCGTCGGAGAAATCTGCCAACGCTCCGGGGTTACAGAAATTGATGCCTCCGGGCTATATGGTCTCGTCCGGGGTTTTGTGATGGCGGGGGGGCAAAGTGCCCGTTCTGCGCTTCAGTCGCTGGTTCTGGCTTATGGCTTTGAGCCTTTGGAGCGAGATGGCACGCTCGTATTTCGGATGCGCGATGGGCGCGTGGATGCTGAGTTGAGTGTAGATGATCTGGTCCAGAACGACGATGGAGCAACGCTCGAGTTCACGCGATCAGCGGACGCGGATACATCAGGACGAATCCGAGTCGCTTATGTCGAAGCGGATGGAGATTTCGAAACCCGTGCTGTAGAGGCGATCTTCCCGGATGAGGAGGGAGGCTCTGCTGCCGGTACAGAGTTGCCTCTGACACTGTCCCGCGCTCAGGCCCAAGGTACGGCGGAGCGATGGCTGGCGGAATCGCGGGTTGCGCGGGATGGTGCGAAGTTCTTTTTGCCTCCGTCGCTTGGGCGGCTCAGCGCGGGTGACGTTCTTTCATTGGCGACAGCCGAGGGGACCCGACGATATCGGATCGATCGTGCGGAGCGTGCAGAGGCTATCTCGGTCGAGGCTGTTCGCATCGAGGCGACAGTGTATGAACCGTCGGATGAGGCTGAAGAGCTTGCCACGCCCAAGCCATATGCAGCGCCGATTCCCGTCACGCCGGTTTTCATGGATCTGCCGCTGATGACCGGCGATGAAGATCCCGTCGCTCCACATCTGGCTGTATCGGCAAGCCCGTGGCCAGGTGCAGTGGCCGTTTATTCCTCTGTCGAAGATGATGGGTACACTTTGAACACCATGCTTGATACGCGATCGAGTATGGGGGTTACGCTATCCCCGTTGCTGGCTTCACGAGCTGGCGTCTGGGATCGGGGTGCTGCATTGAGGGTTCAACTCGACCACGGTAGCTTGGAATCTGTTTCTCAGTTGCAGCTCTTTAACGGAGCAAACCTCGTCGCCATCGGTGATGGCACCGCTGAGAATTGGGAACTGTTTCAGTTTTTGAAGGTCGTGTCGCGAATGTGGTGGAAATTGGCGAGCAGCGCGCTCCGAGCATGTAACGTTGGCTCCGGTCAGGCCGCGAGGTCAAGAGACATCGGCACGAGAGGCTGAGAAAGGGTTTCCCAGCCATCG
>NZ_JAYRZN010000043.1:0-26113 GCF_041916475.1 Paenirhodobacter sp. | reverse complement strand
AGCCGCAGCAGCCAGAAAAAAGAAGGAGACAAACCCGACCTTGACCCCAGCATGAACCGAAATCCATAATCAGAGGTGGCTCACTTCTCGGTGAAAAAACCGGCTCAGTTCTGAGTGAAAATCAACACCCCGGAGGGCTGTCCCGATTTAACAAAGCCTTGCTGGACCATGACCCCATGCACGGGCCTTCACGAGGCGGAGCCGCTTCCATGGCATTGCGCGAAGAACGCCGCCTGAAGGTACTGGCCGGCGCCAACACCAAAAAGCCCGCGGTGACGCGGGCTTAACGGTGGCTTCCTGCCAGAGGCTACGCAGCCGTGCCCGAGCTGGGATCATTCCCACTCGATCGTGCCGGGTGGCTTCGAGGTGATGTCATAGGTCACCCGGTTGATGCCCTTCACCTCGTTGATGATCCGTGTCGCGGTCTCGCCGAGGAACTCGTGGGTGAAGGGGTAGTAATCCGCCGTCATCCCGTCCACCGACGTCACCGCGCGCAGCGCACAGGCGTAGTCATAGGTGCGCCCGTCGCCCATCACCCCCACGGTCCGCACCGGCAGGATTGCGACGAAAGCCTGCCAGATCTCATCATAGAGCCCGTGCTTGCGGATCTGGTCGATATAGACGGCATCGGCCTCGCGCAGGATCGCGAGCTTCTCCGAGGTGATCTCGCCCGGGCAGCGGATCGCGAGGCCCGGCCCCGGGAACGGATGCCGCCCGATGAATTTCGCAGGCAGGCCGAGCTCGCGGCCAAGCGCGCGCACTTCGTCCTTGAACAGCTCGCGCAGCGGCTCCACGAGCTTCAGCCCCATCTTTTCAGGCAGCCCGCCCACATTGTGGTGCGACTTGATCGTGACCGACGGCCCGCCCGAGAAGGACACGGATTCGATCACATCGGGGTACAGCGTGCCCTGCGCCAGGAACTCCGCGCCCTCGATCTGGTTCGCGTATTTCTGGAACACGTCGATGAACAGCCGGCCGATGGTCTTGCGCTTCACTTCCGGGTCCGACACGCCTTCCAGCGCGCCGAGGAACAGCTCGGATTCATCCGCCGCGATCAGCTTCATGTTGTAATGGTCGCGGAACATCGTGACCACTTCCTCGGCCTCGCCCTTGCGCAGCAGGCCATGGTCCACGAAGACGCAGGTCAGGTTGTCGCCGATCGCCTCGTGGATCAGCACCGCCGCGACCGAGCTGTCGACCCCGCCCGACAGGCCGCAGATCACCTTGCGGTCGCCGACCTGCTCGCGGATCTTCTCGATCGCCTGCTCGCGGTAGCCCGCCATCGTCCAGTCACCGGTGAAGCCCGCGAGGCGCACGAAATTCTCGTAGAGCTTCGCGCCCTTCGGCGTGTGGTGCACCTCCGGGTGGAACTGCACCGCGAAGAACTTGCGCGCCACATCCGCCGTCACCGCGAAGGGGGCGTTGGGCGAGGTGCCGTAGACCTCGAAGCCCGGCGCGATCTGGCTCACATGGTCGCCATGGCTCATCCAGACCTGCTCGCGCCCGGCGGCGAACCAGCCCTCCAGGATCTCCAGCCGCTCCTCGGTGGGGGTGACGAAGGCGCGTCCGAATTCGGCGGTGCCATGGCCCGATTCCACCTTGCCGCCCAGTTGCGTCATCATCGTCTGCTGGCCGTAGCAGATCCCCAGCACCGGCACGCCCATGGCCCAGAGGCTCTCGGGGGCGCGGGGGGAGCCCGCCCGCGTCACGCTGTCGGGCCCGCCCGACAGGATCACCGCCTGCGGCGCGAAGTCGCGCAGGAAGGCATCGGTGACCTTCTGATAGGGATGGATTTCGCAATAGACGTTCAGCTCGCGCAGGCGGCGCGCGATGAGCTGCGTGACCTGCGAACCGAAGTCGATGATGAGGAGGCGCTGGTGCTGTGTCATGTGCGGGGAATAGGCGGGGCAGGGCCGAAAAGCAAGGGCCCCGAAGGGGCCCCGCAGCTCAATTCATTAGGCTCATTTCTCTGGCAGCAGCCCGCGCGGGCTGAAGCGCAGCACCAGCAGCAGGATCAGCCCCATGATGATCACCCGCATATGCGGCGCGCTGTCCTGCAGGTGCTGGCGCAGGGCGCCGTCGGGCAGGGGGGCGGTGACGAGATGCATGATCGTCGGGCCCCAGACCTCGGCCTTGATCCAGACGAACCAGATCAGCACCGCGCCCAGTACCGAGCCCCAGTTGTTGCCCGAGCCCCCCACCACGACCATCACCAGGATCAGGAAGGTGTAGCGCAGCGGGTTGTAGGAGGAGGGGGTCATCTGCCCGTCGAGCGTGATCATCATCGCGCCGCCAAGCCCGATCACCGCCGCGCCCAGCATGAAGATCTGCAGATGGCGGCCGGTCACGTTCTTGCCCATCGCCGCGGCAGAGATCTCGTTGTCGCGGATCGCGCGCATCATCCGGCCCCAGGGCGATTTCAGCGCCAGCTGCGCGCCGAGCAGGATCACCGCCAGCACCAGCCCGAACAGCCCGGTATAAAGCAGCTTCACCAGCACGGTGGACCCGGTCACCGGGTCGATCCCCCAGTCCGTCATCCGCTGTACGAAGGCCGGATCGGCCTGCAGATCGACCTCATAGGGCACCGGCCAGGGCCGCGGGATCCCGGTCACGTTCAGCACGCCCCGGTCCAGCCATTCCTCGTTGCGCAGGACCGCGACGATGATCTCGCCGATGCCCAGCGTGGCGATCGCGAGGTAATCCGAGCGCAGCCCGAGCGCGGTCTTGGCCACGCCCCAGGCCGCCAGCGCCGCCAGCGCCGCGCCCAGCGGCCACGACAGCAGCACCGGCAGCCCGAGCCCGCCCAGATAGCCCTGCGAGGCCGGGTTGATCGCCTGGATCGCGACCACGGCCGGGTCGAACACGGCGCGGTAAAGGAAGAAGCCTGCGATCAGCACCGCGATCATTGCCGCGGCCTTGGCCTTTCCGCGCAGGCGCCGGTTCAGCCAGATGGCCGCCGCCAGCGTCACCGCGAGGATCGCGAGCGCGATCAGCACGCCCCATCCGCCCGCGGCAAAGGCGCCCTCGGTCGGCTGCATGGAGACCAGCACCGGCGCGAGCCCGCCAAGCGCGATGAAGCCCACCACGCCCGAGTTGAACAGCCCCGCATAGCCCCATTGCATGTTGAGCCCGAGCGCGATCACCGCCGAGATCAGCCCCATGTTCAGGATCACCAGCGCGCCGTTCCAGCCCGAGCTGAGCCCCTCCAGAACGATCAGCGCCGCCATCGCCGCAAGCAGCAGCGGCGCGCGCATCCGGCCGCCCGCGGCGGCATCGGGTTGACGGGTGCTCATACCGATTTCCCCTTGAACAGCCCGGTGGGCCGGAACAGCAGCACCACGATCAGGATCGCGAAACTGACAGCGAATTTGTATTCGGTGGACAGCAGCTGCAAAAGCCCGTCGCTCTCGAAGCCCACATAGGCCGCAACCTTCTTCCAGGCATAGGTCACCGCCACCTCGGAATAGGCGATGACGAAGCCGCCCGCGATTGCGCCCAGCGGCGAGCCGAGCCCGCCCACGATGGCCGCCGCAAAGACCGGGAGCAGCAGCTGGAAGTAGTTGAACGCCTTGAAGGATTTATCGAGCCCATAGAGCGTGCCCGCAATCGTGGCCAGCGCCGCCGCGAGGATCCATGTCACCGCCACCACCCGGTTCGGGTCGATCCCCGAGAGCAGCGCCAGGTCCTCGTTGTCGGAATAGGCGCGCATGGATTTGCCGGTGCGGGTCTTCGCCAGGAACCAGAACAGCGCCCAGACCACCAGCCCCGCCACCACCACGGTGAGCGCCTGTGTCGAGCGGATCGCCAGCGGCTCCGCAAGGCCTGTCCAGTCCTTCCATTCCTTCGCGGTGATCAGGAACCGCGCGCCATCGTCGAACTTGATCTCGTCGACCCCGATCAGGAGCCGGGTGATGCCGTTCATCACGAACATCACGCCCACCGAAACCATCACCAGGATCACCGGGGCCGCGCGCACCTTGCGGTAATAGGCATAGACCACCCGGTCGGTGCCAAGGATCAGCGCCGCGGTGGCCGCGATCCCGAAGGGCAGGGCGAGGAGCGCCGTGGGCAGCGGCCCGAGCCCGATCCCCATCGCCTGAAAGCCCCAGGTGAACAGGATCGTCATCGCTGTGCCGAAGGCCATGGTGTCGCCATGGGCGAAGTTCGAGAACCGCAGGATGCCATAGACCAGCGTCACCCCGAGCGCGCCGAGCGCCAGCTGCGCGCCATAGGCGGTGGCCGGCACGATGACATAGTTGAGGATCGCGACCAGCGCGTTCAGAATGTCCATCTCAGCCCCCCAGGAAGGTGCGGCGCACCTCGGGATCGGCCATCAGCGCCGCGCCCGTGTCGGTATATCGGTTCGCGCCCTGCACCAGCACATAGCCGGTATCGGCGATCTCCAGCGCCTGGCGGGCGTTCTGCTCCACCATCAGGATGGAAATCCCGGTGCGGGCCACTTCGATGATCCGGTCGAACAGCTCGTCCATCACGATCGGGCTCACCCCGGCGGTCGGCTCGTCCAGCATCAGAAGCTTCGGCTTCGTCATCAGCGCGCGCCCCACCGCCACCTGCTGGCGCTGCCCGCCCGACAGCTCGCCCGCATTCTGGTGCCGCTTCTGGCGCAGGATCGGGAACAGATCGTAGATCTGCTCCATCGTCTCGCGGAAATCATCCTCGCGGATGAAGGCGCCCATCTGCAGGTTCTCCTCGACCGACATGGTCGGGAAGACGTTGTTCACCTGCGGCACGAAGCCCATGCCCTTGCGCACCCGCTCCTGCGGCGACAGGGCGGTGATGTCGTGGCCATCCAGCGTCACCGTGCCCTGGCGCAGCTTCAGCATGCCGAAGACCGCCTTCATCGCGGTGGATTTGCCCGCCCCGTTCGGGCCCACGATCACCGCGATCTGGCCGCGCTCCACGCACAGCGTGCAGCCGTGGAGGATATCGGCGGCGCCATAGCCGCCGGTCATGCCGGAGGCATCGAGAAAGCTCATGCGATGCCCCTGTGGAAATACGAAGTCACGCCGATTTCACCTTGTTCTTCAGGCCGCGGCCCAGATAGGCCTCGATCACCGCCTCGTTTTGCATGATCGTCGCCGGGTTGCCCTCGGCGAGCACCTTGCCCTCGGCCATCACGATCACCGGGTCGCACAGCCGCCCGATGAAATCCATGTCGTGCTCGATCACGCAGAACGTATAGCCGCGCTCCCTGTTCAGCCGCACGATCGCATCGCCGATGGTGTTGAGCAGGGTCCGGTTCACCCCGGCGCCGACCTCGTCGAGGAACACGATCTTGGCATCGACCATCATCGTCCGCCCGAGCTCCAGAAGCTTCTTCTGCCCGCCCGAGAGGTTCCCTGCGCGCTCGTCGGCCACATGGGTGATGGTGAGGAACTCCAGCACCTCATCGGCCTTGCGGCGCAGCGCGCGCTCTTCCTGTGCGATGCGCCCGCGCCGGAACCAGCTGTTCCACAGCGTCTCGCCCGCCTGCCCGGCAGGCACCATCATCAGGTTCTCGCGCACCGTCAGCGTCGGGAATTCATGCGCGATCTGGAAGGTGCGCAGCAGCCCCTTGTGAAACAGCTCATGCGGCGGCAGGCCGGAAATATCCTCGCCATCCATGATCACCCGCCCCGACGTCGGCTTGTACACCCCGGCGATCACGTTGAAGAGCGTGGATTTTCCCGCCCCGTTCGGCCCGATCAGCCCGGTGATCGAGCCCTTGGCGATCTCGAGCGACGCGCCATCGACGGCATGGAATCCGCCAAAATGCTTGTGCAGGTTCTCGACCCGTATCATGACGTCCCCTGGTTCATGCATTGCATGAGTTTGGCCGTTTATGGCCTTGTTATTTAATGGGAATGGCCCGGATCTCTCCGGGCCGTCCCGTGCTGTGGCGCCGGATCAGCGGTATGTCACCGTCTCGATCTTGCCGTCCTTGATCGCGATTTCGCGGAAGGTGCCCGCATTCTCGCGCCCGTTCACGAAGGTGACCGAGGTCGCCCCGTCATAGTCGATGGCCTTGCCCTCTTTCAGCAGCTCCAGCCCCTTGGCCAGCTCGCCGGGCAGGATCTTCTCGCCGGGGCCGTTGGCGATCTCCAGGATCTTGTCCTTGTACACCTTCGGGTCGGTGGAGCCCGCCGCCTGCATCGCCAAGAGCATCAGCGCCGCCGCATCATAGGCTTCGCCCGAATAGACCGAGGTGCCATCGAAGCCCGCTTCCTTCGCCGCCGCGAGGAACTTGTCGTGGCCCGCGCCTTCCGAAGAGGGCATCTGCCCGAAGGATCCGTCGATCTCCTTGCCGAAGTTCTTCTCCAGCGTCTCGCCGACCATGCCGTCCGGGAATACGAAGGTCTCGAAGGCGCCGCTGTCCAGCGCGCCGCGCAGGATGCCCGAGCCGCCCTGATCGACATAGCCCGCAATCACCAGCGCATCGCCGCCCGCCGCGGCCAGCGCCGCCACTTCGGCCGCGTAATCGGCCTTGCCGTCGTCATGCGCAGCAACGATCGTCACCTTGCCGCCCTTGGCCTTGAAGGCCTCGGCGAAGCTGTCGGCCAAGCCCTTGCCGTAGTCGTTGTTGGTATAGGTCAGTGCCACCGATTTCACCCCGTGCTCCTGGATGATGTCGGTCATCACCTCGCCCTGGCGGGCATCGGAGGGGGAGGTGCGGAAGAAGAAGCCCTTGGTATCGGCGCTCGAGAGCGCAGGCGAGGTGGCCGAAGGCGAGATCATCACCACGCCGTTCGGCACGCCCACATTCGTCACCGAGGCGATGGCCTCGCCCGAGCACATGCCGCCGACGATGCCCTTCACCCCCTCGGAGGTGATCAGCCGCTCCACGGTCGCGGTGGCGGCGGCGGCGTCGATGCAGGTGGAATCGCCGCGCACGGGGGTGATGGTGGTGCCGCCGAGCAGCTTGCCCGACGCGGAAACTTCCTTCATCGCCATCTCGGCGCCCTGCGCCATCGCGGGAGACATCGATTCCAGCGGCCCGGTAAACCCGAGCGAAATGCCCATCTTGATGTCCTCGGCCAGGGCCCCGCCCGCGGTCAGCGCGATTGCGGCGCTCGCCAGAAGCAGTTTCCTCATGTGGTACACTCCCCGATTGCTATTGATGCGCGAAGGTTAGACCCGCCCTAGCGAAAAGAAAAGCGGCTCAGAACTTCTCCTCGGGGAAGTCGATCCCGGTGAAATCGCATTCGTCCTCGAGGTCTTCGGCCGCCATCGCCTCCGCCTCCTGGCCTGCGGCCGAGGCGCCGCGTTCGCGGTAGGGCGTGGTGTGATATTGCGCGCGGTAGCACTTGGAGAAATGCGATGGGCTCGCGAAGCCGCAGGCCAGCGCCACGTTGATGACGCTCATCTCCGTCTGCATCAGCAGGTTGCGCGCCTTCTGCAGCCGGATCTCCATATAATAGCGCTTGGGCGAGCGGCCCAAGTAGCGCCGGAACAGCCGCTCCAGCTGCCGGGTGGACATGCCCACCCCCTCGGCCAGCGCGGCCGGGCTCACCGGCTCCTCGATATTCGTCTCCATCCGCGCGATCACCTGCGCGAGCTTGGGGTGCCGCACCCCGATCCGCGTCGGGATCGAGAGGCGCTGCGTGTCGCGGTCGGTGCGGATCGAATTGTAGATCAGCTGGTCGGCCACGGTATTGGCCAGCGCATCGCCATGGTCGCGCGCGATCAGCCGCAGCATCAGGTCGATCGAGGCGGTGCCCCCGGCCGTGGTCAGCCGGTTGCCGTCAATCACGAACACCGATTTCGTCAGGTGGATGTCGATGAAGTCCTCCTCGAAACTGTCCTGATTCTCCCAGTGGATGGTGGCGCGGCGGTCCTCCAGCAGGCCCGCCTTGGCCACGGTCCAGGCCCCGGTGCACAGCCCGCCCACCGCCGAACCCTGGCGCGCATCGCGGCGCAGCCAGCTCAGCACCGGCTTCGTCGTCGCCTCCGCCACGTCGATGCCGCCGCAGACCAGCACCGTATCGTCGCGCCCGACCGGCCCGAGCCCCATATCCACCCGCACCACCGTGCCGTTGGAGCAGGCGACGTCCTGCCCGTCCTCCGAGACCAGCTTCCATTCATAGAGCTTCTGCCCTGAGACCTGGTTCGCCAGCCGCAACGGCTCGATCGCCGAGGCGAAGGCGATCATGGTGAAGCGGTCGAGCAGCAGGAACAGATAGCGGCGCGGCTTTTCCGCGACCGGCAGTTTCATCGTGCCGTGCGAGGGCGCGGGGCGGGAATGGGTACGGGATGTGGCTGGCAGGCGCATTTGCGACCTCTGGCATGTCGTTTCGCGGTTCTCCATACAGCGTTCCGGCGCCACGGCAAGATCATCTCTGTGTATGGAATGCATCATTTCGGGCAGCGCACATTCTTTGTGCATTGAGAGAATCCGCTTTGTTCTCGCTAACGCAGGGACTATATACGCCCGGCAATTCTGAATGGTTCGGAGGGGAACATGGCGAAGGGATGGACGAAGTCGGGCTGGCGCGCGAAACCGCGGGTCCAGATGCCCGATTATCCCGATCTTTCTGCCTTGACGTCGGTCGAGGCGCAGCTTGCCAAGATGCCCCCCCTTGTCTTTGCGGGCGAGGCGCGGCGGCTGAAGGCAGATCTGGCGAAGGCGGCGCGCGGCGAGGCCTTCCTGTTGCAGGGCGGCGATTGCGCCGAGAGCTTTGCCGAATTCTCGGCCGACAACATCCGCGACACCTTCAAGGTGATGCTGCAGATGGCGATCGTGCTGACCTGGGGCGCGAAAGTGCCGGTGATCAAGGTCGGCCGGATGGCCGGGCAGTTCGCCAAGCCGCGCTCGGCGCCCACCGAAATGGTCGGCGGCATCGAGCTTCCGAGCTACCGCGGCGACATCATCAACGGCTTCGATCCGACCGAGGCCGCGCGGCTGCCCGACCCTGCGCGGATGCTGCAGGCCTATACCCAGGCCGCGGCCTCGCTGAACCTGCTGCGCGCCTTCTCGACGGGCGGCTATGCCGATATCCACCGGGTCCAGAGCTGGATCGCAGGCTTCACCGACGAGGACGAGGCCGCGCGCTACCGCGCCGTGGCCGACCGGATCTCGGATGCGATGGATTTCATGGCCGCGGCCGGGGTCACCTCCGAAACCGCGCATGAGCTCGGCAAGGTGGATTTCTACACCTCGCACGAGGCGCTGCTGCTCGAATACGAAGAGGCGCTGTGCCGCGTGGACAGCACCACCGGGATCCCGGTCGCGGGTTCGGGCCACATGATCTGGATCGGCGACCGCACCCGGCAGCCGGACGGCGCGCATGTGGAATTCTGCCGCGGCGTGCAGAACCCGATCGGGCTGAAATGCGGCCCCTCGACCACGGCCGAAGACCTCAAGGTGCTGATGGCGCGGCTGAACCCGGAGAACGAGCCGGGCCGCCTGACGCTGATCGCGCGTTTCGGCGCGGGCAAGGTGGGCGAGCATCTGCCGCGCCTGATCCGTACCGTGCAGCAGGAGGGCGCCAATGTGCTGTGGTCCTGCGACCCGATGCACGGCAATACGATCAAGGCCGCCTCGGGCTTCAAGACCCGGCCCTTCGATTCCGTGCTGCGCGAGGTGCGGGAGTTCTTCGCGGTGCACAAGGCCGAGGGCACGATCCCCGGCGGCGTGCATTTCGAGATGACCGGGCAGGACGTCACCGAATGCACTGGCGGCGTGCGGGCGGTGTCGGACGAGGATCTGTCCAGCCGCTACCACACCGCCTGCGATCCGCGCCTGAACGCCTCGCAATCGCTGGAGCTCGCGTTCCTCGTGGCCGAGGAGCTGCAGGACCGCCGCGCCATGCGCAAGGCCGCCGGGCTCTGATCCCGCGCGCACTGCCAGACCTGCCGGCCGCCGCCTCCCGCGGCGGCCGTGCTGTTTGTACCGCCCGGAGCATGCGAAAGCCGGCTTCGGCTATGAGCGCGCACCGATCGGCCCTGGGTTCCTCCGGCGGGCATTCCCCGCCCGCCGAATGGCGCGGCATGTTCAAAGGCCGCAAAGGCAGATCCACCCCATACACCCCACGGGCTGTCGTTCAGCGCCCATCAAAACGCCTGCCGGACAGGCTGCGAAAGCAGCAGGCGACGCCCATCCCGTATCCGCCACGCTCTGGCGCGGCGGCAGGGCTTGCCCAATGTTCCGGATAGCCCGGGAAATCTGGGCCGCGGTGGGGCTGGGAAGGTCGCCGCAAGACCCGCTCCGCAGCCGCTGCGGGCGTTCAGGGGGCTCTTCCAGATCGGCCATCGGTCAGGGCGCCGGAGGGGCAACCTCCATGATCCGCCCCATCCCTCTCGCCGGTAAGTCTTCTGCGAAAGCCCTTGCGGGTCATCCCGGCACCCGGAGGGGCTGGCCCTGCGGCGGTATCCGGCACGGGGAGGGAGGCCGCCCGGCGGGGCCGCCACCCCAACGGGCCTGCGCCGAGCCGCCCTGCCGCCCCCTCCGGGCGGGCTCCCTCGAAGATACAGTCGTGCGTACAGGCGTCTGGTGCCCCATATGCGCCCTTCGCACTGCCCCCTGCGCGCAAGCGGACACCGTGCGGCGCAGCCACTGCACAGGCGGCTACCCTGCCGCCACCCGTCCCGGCGGGCGGGATTCGGGTTTCGGGCCGGGGCGGGCTGTGGCACAACGGGGGCCCATACGGAGGTTCCCCATGGCATTCGGCAAAGGCTGCCACCTGCATCTCATCGACGGCTCGGCCTTCATCTTCCGCGCCTATCACGCGCTGCCGCCGCTGACGCGCAAATCGGATGGCCTGCCAGTGGGCGCGGTCGCGGGGTTCTGCAACATGATCTTCCGCTATATCGAGGATGCGAAAGGGCCGGACGCGCCGACCCATGCCGCCGTGATCTTCGACTATTCGTCGAAGACCTTCCGCTCCGAGATCTACCCCGCCTACAAGGAGAACCGCCCGCCGCCGCCCGAGGACCTGCGCCCGCAGTTCCCGCTCACCCGCGACGCGACCCGCGCCTTCAACATCGCCTGCAAGGAGCTGGAGGGCTTCGAGGCCGACGATATCATCGCCACGCTCGCCCGCCAGGCGCGCGAAGCGGGCGGCCGGGTCACCATCATCTCCTCCGACAAGGACCTGATGCAGCTCGTCGGCGGCGGGGTGGAGATGCTCGATGCGATGAAGAACCTGCGCATCGGCCCGGAAGAGGTGGAGGCGAAATTCGGCGTCCCGCCCGACCGGGTGATCGACGTGCAGGCCCTCGCGGGCGATAGCGTCGACAATGTTCCGGGCGCACCAGGGATCGGGATCAAGACCGCCGCGCAGCTGATCCAGGAATTCGGCGATGTCGAGACCCTGCTCGCGCGCGCGACCGAAATCAAGCAGCCGAAGCGGCGCGAGACCCTGATCAACTTCGCCGATCAGATCCGCGTCTCGAAGCGGCTGGTCACGCTCGATGCCGAAACCCCGCTGGATTTCAGCCTCGACGATCTGGAGGTGAAGGAGCCCGAGCCGCAGGTGCTCATGGACTTCCTGAACCTGATGGAATTCCGCACCCTGACCCGCCGCGTCTCGGAGAAATTCGGGGTGGAGCAGCCCGCCGTATCCCCGGCCGCGGGCGTGGGGAGCGGGGCCGGCGCAGCCGGCGGGGCCGAGAAGGCAGGGGGCAGCGCCCTCTCCGCCGAGGCCCCCCCCTTCGGCGGCTACACCTGCATCCGCGATGCCGCGACCCTGCGCGCCTGGCTCGCCGAGGCCCGCGCCACCGGCTGGCTCGCCGTCGATACCGAAACCACCTCGCTCGATGAAATGCAGGCCGCGCTCGTCGGCATCTCGCTCGCCACTGCGGCCGGGCGCGCGGCCTATGTGCCCGTCGGCCATATCACCGGCGGCGGCGATCTCTTCGGCTCCGCTACCCGCAGCGAAGGGCAGATGGATCTCGCGGCCGCATTAGCCGAACTTAAGCCGGTGCTTCAGGATGAAGCCGTGCTGAAGATCGGCCAGAACATGAAATACGACTGGAAGATCTTCGCCCGCCACGGCATCCGCATCCACCCGTTCGACGATACGATGCTGATGAGCTACGCGATGTTCTCGGGCCTGCATGGCCACGGCATGGACGCGCTCTCCACCGAATATCTCGGCCACCAGCCGATCCCGATCAAGGAGCTGATCGGCTCGGGCAAGAGCCAGATCACCTTCGACCGCACCGAGATCGACAAGGCCACCGCCTATTCCGGCGAGGATGCCGATATCACCTTCCGCCTGTGGCAGGCCTTCCGCCCGCGGCTGCACCGCGAACAGGTCACCACCGTCTATGAAACGCTTGAGCGGCCGCTGGTGCCGGTTCTGGCCGAAATGGAAATGGCGGGGGTGAAGGTCGATACGGCGGTGCTTGCGCGGATGTCCAATGTCTTCGCGCAGCGCATGGCGCGGCTGGAGGAGGAGATCCAGCAGGTCGCGGGGCAGCCCTTCAATGTGGGCTCTCCGAAGCAGCTCGGCGATATCCTGTTCGATACGCTGGGCGTGCCGGGCGGTGAGCGCGGCAAGAACGGCGCCTATGGCACCGGCGCCGATGTGCTCGAGGACATCACCACGCTCGAGGACCATGCGCAGGCCGCCGAGCTTGCCGCCCGCGTGCTGGACTGGCGCCAGATCGCGAAGCTCAAATCCACCTACACCGATGCGCTGCAGACCCATGTGAACCCCGATACCGGGCGGGTGCACACCTCCTATTCCATTGCGGGCGCGAACACCGGGCGGCTCGCCTCCACCGATCCGAACCTGCAAAACATCCCCGTGCGCTCCGATGAGGGCCGCCGCATCCGCGAGGCTTTCGTGGCCCCCGAGGGGCGGCGCATCGTCAGCCTCGATTACAGCCAGATCGAGCTGCGCATCCTTGCCCATGTGGCCGATATTCCGGCGCTGAAGGAGGCGTTCCACCAGGGGCTGGACATCCACGCCATGACCGCCTCCGAGATGTTCAACGTGCCGATCGAGGGTATGGACCCGATGGTCCGGCGCCAGGCGAAGGCGATCAACTTCGGCGTCATCTACGGCATCTCGGCCTTTGGACTGGCGCGCAACCTGCGCATCCCGCGCTCCGAGGCGCAGGCCTTCATCGACCGCTATTTCGAGCGCTTCCCGGGCATCCGGCGCTATATGGACGAGACCGTGGCCTTCGCGAAGGCGCATGGCCATGTGAAGACCCTGTTCGGGCGCAAGATCCACACCCCCGAAATCAACGATCGCGGCCCGCGCGCGGGCTTTGCCAAGCGCGCGGCGATCAACGCGCCGATCCAGGGGGCAGCCGCCGATATCATCCGCCGCGCGATGATCCGCATGCCGGAGGCGATCCGGGGCCTCGATGCGGTGATGCTGCTGCAGGTGCATGACGAGCTGATCTTCGAAGTGGCCGAGGCGGATGTGGCCCGGCTCACCGATGTGGCACGCGCGGTCATGCAGGGCGCGGCGGAGCCTGCGGTGAAGCTCTCGGTGCCGCTTCTGGTCGATGCGGGCGTGGGCGCGAGCTGGGCCGAAGCGCATTGAGGCCGCGCGCGGGGCGTCCGCGGGGCTGAGCGGCCCGGGGGCGGGTTTCCATCGGGGCGGCGCCGGTTTGGGGCATGCGCTGTCGTTCATCCTTCCGATGGGCCGGTCTTGCGAACAGTGGCCCGGCTCTGCCGCCGGACGCAGGGCTGGCCGGAGCCGCCGCGCTGGCCGCGCGGCCTGTGAGCTGGTGTCTGCGCGTCGCGGCGGGCGCTGCGCGGGAGGGGCCCTCTCCGGCTGGCCGCGGATCTTGCCCGGCCGGCAGCGCGGCGATAGCTTTTTGCGAGACCACAGAGTTGGAGAGCGCGATGCCCAATCCCCTTGCCTGCGCGCTGGCCGTGGCCTGCGCGGCCCTTCTGAGCGGCTGCGTTCCGGCCGAGCCGCCCAAGCCGCAGCCGCTCACCCCGTCGCAGCAGATGGGCGCGGATCTGCAGAAGACCGGTGAACAGGCGGTGAAAGGGGCCGATACGACCAATTTCGACCTGCTTCAGTAAGAGCGGGGCGCGGTCACCCCGGCATGACCGGGCGCCGCCCCGTGGCAGCGGGGCCGGAGTGTGGCCGGTCTGGCCCCGCCAGGTGCAGCCCGGAGCCGGGGCAGGTGCGCCGCCCGGCCGCGGGCGGCATGCGCCGGATGGCGCGGCCCGCCCCCCGGATCAGCCATCCGGGGCGCGGGCGTGCCGGGCGCCGGCCAGTCTTGCGCGGCGGCGCCGAGCCGTTGCGCCAGCCCCGGCAGGCCTGAGGCGGCATGGGCCAGTCGCGCGGACTAGTCGGGCGCGACGGTGGCGAGCCTTTCCGCCAGCCCCTGCAGGCCCGCGGTGAGCGCGTCGCGGTGGCGGGCGAGATCCGCGCCATCGCGCAGCCCCCCGAGCAGCGCCGCCAGATCCTCCACCTCGCGCGCGAGGCGCTGAAGGCCGGGCAGGGCGGCCAGAGCGGGGGCGTCTTCGCCGCGCGCTGCCAGCTCTTCCGCAATCACCAGTGCCTTCGCCCGCAGCCAGGCGTGGCGCAGATTCTCCAGCAGCGCGTGGATGTCTTCGGCCGGGCGCACGCCGCCGATCCAAGCGCGGAAATCCCCCGCCATGCCCGGGAAGGCATTCACATAGAGCGCCGCGCGCAGGCCGGGTTCGTGCTGCCCGTCCGGATGGGTGAGGCCCTGATGGCCCAGAAGCTGCTTCGCGCGGGCGAGGATCGTGCCGTGCAGGGGGGCGATGTCGGGGTCGTTCACGCACAGCAGCGTCACCGCCGTGCCGCGTTTCTCCGCCCGCCCGACCGCGAGGGAGAACAGAGGCTCGCGCCCGACCCAGTCCTCGACCAGCGCGAGGTTCGCGCGGGAGCGCGCGTTCAGGGCGCTGGCCGGGCCGATGCTTTGCGCGAGGCAGCTCAGGCCGTAGGTGGTCTCGGCGAAGGCAAGCAGGCTGTAGGTATTGATGACGCCGCCCAGCATCTGGTCCTGCGCCGGATCATAGAACGGGCCCGTCGCCAGGGTGCGGCCGCCGGTGAGGGGATGGGCGAGATCCTTCGGCACCGACAGGCTCAGCTGCCGTGCGATCGCCCAGCTTGGCCGCGCGAGATTGCGCCCGATCGCCTCCAGCGCCTCCGGGGTGAAGCTGGCCACATAATAGCCCGCGACCCCGCCGATGGCCTTTTGCAGCGGCATGAACAGGCAGCAGCGCGCGAGCACGCCGGCCACCAGCACCGGAGGCCAGGGCATCGCGCCCAGAAGCGAGGTCGCGTCGATGATCGCATGGCGGTTCGCGGGGTCTTCCTGAAGCCAGTCCAGAAGGCCCCGGATTTCGTCGCTGCTGTAGGCGGAGGCGCCCGTGGTCTCATGCCCGACGCCGATGAACAGGGTGACCCTGACGCAAAGGCAGAGCCGCACGGAAAGCGTACAGGCGGAGCTGCGCGGGCACCTTGTCGATGAGGATGATGGCAGACGCTGGACACTACCTCAGGGACGCAGGACGCCGCCTTGCCGCAGGTGCAAGTGGTGGCGACACGGGATTACCCGGATGAGCATCAGCTGCAGATCACATTCACCTCCGGCCTGTCCAAGAACGCCAGTGATACTAACCTGATCCGCGTTCCGCTTCGCCTGCGGATGCGGCCCATTGGTGGGGCATGGATCAACCTGCCAGAGCTGCACTTTCAGGCGGCATCGGTGCGCCGGATGCGCGCGACGATCCGCCTAGTATGGTCTGATGATGCAACAGTGTCTCCATCGGCATCCAGCAAGGAGGGGTTCGTAGAGGCGCGCATCGCGAGCCCGGGCCAGACCGTAGCGCCGTCGAGCGGCCTTTTCTCGGCAAACAGCTACTTCTACGGATCTGGATCCGAAAACTATCTGACCCGCAACAACAGCGGTACGACCAATGTCAGGCACACGACGCTCGACCGCTACACCGCCACGATAATGCTGGACCGGGACACGTTTTCTGCGCGCAGATACGAGATCGAGGTCCGGCGCGGGGCGGCTTTCGAGGCCTCTAAATATGACAGTGCGTCCTATGCCTATGATGGGCAGATCTGGAATTTCTGGGGCTATCAGGGGACCTCTCCCGGGCAGATCGTGATGAGCCGGGATGGCGTCTATGATACGCTCTATCTGCTGCGCTCCGTCAGCATCTGGAACGATCATCCACTGCCTTCTCGGGATCTGGCAGCAGTGGCAATCCGCGTGCGTAACAGGTCTACGGATCAGGTTTCGTGCATCGCAGGAGGGTATGTAAAGGACTGGGATGGCTCTGGATGGAACGCTTGGACGGTCACGGATAACCCCGCTCCGCACCTGCGCGACATATTCGTCGGCACGGAGAACCTAGACCCTGTTCCCATCGACCTCCTCGATGATGACGGGCTGGTTGAGTGGCGGCAGCATTGCATCGACATGGGCTATACCTGCAATGCGCTGCTGGAGGACCAGACGATTGACGATGCGGCACGTGTGGTCGCGTCGTGTGGCTATGCGAAGCCGCTCATGTCTGACATCTGGGGCGTGGCGCGGGACTAGGCAAGCTGACCTGCGCGGCATCTATTACTCGTTCGACTGCGCCGCGGAGAGCATCGTGTGCAGAACTATTGCTCCGTCATCGGGGGAGGCGCGGACAAGTGGACCGGCGCTGGCGTCAGCTATTCGAGCAACGAAGCCGCCTATAGCGGCGTGGCTTGGGGCTTCCTGTGGGAAGATCGTCCTATCGTCACGCAGGTCACCCTCACGGATTTCGCGGTGGCTCAGGCCGTCAAGGCAGGCAGCACCGCAGGCATCCAGTTGCAGGGCTCGGGCATGGCCCCGGCGATCATCAATCGGCCGCGCTTCACCAATGCGCCCACGACCGCCGACAGCGCGGCGCAAGGCACGGTCTGGTCCGACGGTGGCACCCTCAAGATCGTCTGACGCCGCCTCCGGGCGGCTTTTTCATACCGATGCGCAGGAGGCGCGAATGCCATTCGAGTTCGACAGGAAGATGAGCTTGGGAAACCTGATTACCATAGGCGTCGTCCTGTTCGGAGCGGTCGGTGCGTGGTTCACTCTGGTTGCAGGGCAGCAGGGGCTATCCCGCGAAATGATCCAAGTGCAGGCCAATGTTGCCGCGCATGAGTCGCGGATTCGGTCCGTCGAGATCGCGCAGGCCAGCCAATCCTCGGACCTACGCAACATCCAGATTGGCATCAGCGAAATCAAGGCTGCGCTGAGCAAGCTGAGCCAGCAATAAGGGACACTAACGTTAACCCATCAATGGGATGGCCCGGCCGCGTGCCGGGCTTTTTTATGGAGAGAACATGGCGAAGGAGAATTTCTCCGCCTGCCTTGCTCAGGTCCTGCTGAGCGAGGGGGGATGGTCAGACCATCCCGCAGACCCTGGCGGTGCGACGATGAAGGGGATCACGCTTGCGACTTATCGCAAGTACCGGCCCGGTGCGACGAAGGCGGACCTGCGGGCCATCACTGACGCGGAGGTCGCGCAGATTTACCGCAATGGCTACTGGAATGCGGTCCGGGGCGATGAGCTGCCCGCGGGGCTCGACCTCGTGGCGTTTGATGCTGCGGTGAACAGCGGGGTCAAGCGGGCCTCGAAATGGCTGCAGTCCGCCGTCGGCGCAGGGGCTGATGGCATGATCGGGGCCAAAACCCTGATGGCCGCCCAGGCCGCAAACGTGCCTGTGGCCATCTATCGCGCGCTGCAGGCGCGCAAATCGTTCCTGATCTCTCTCTCCACCTGGAAAACATTCGGGCGCGGCTGGTCGGCCCGCCTCAATCGCGTCGAGGTATCGGCGCTCGCAATGGCAAAAGGAGCCTGACCATGATCGCAGTCATCGCGCGTATCATTATGCGCTATCTCTCCGGCGCACTCGTGGCGTGGGGCCTGATCACCGCCGAGGCGGGGCAGGCGCTCGGGTCTGACGCAGACCTCACGCTCCTCCTTGGTGTGGCAATCGGTGCGGTGGCCGAGTGGGGATATGCCCTCGCCAAAAAATACGGGTGGGCAACATGACCGCGATCCAGCGCGCCCTGGCGGCGCTCGGATCGCTGGTCGCAGCGATCGCCGCAACATGGATCCTCGGCCGCCGGGCCGGATCGACTGCCGCCACCACCAAAGCCAAGGATGCCGACCATGCACGAGCTGATGATGTCCGGGCGCGCGCTGACGCTGCTCGGGCTGCTGCTGCTGACGACCCTATTGCCGAGCTGCGCCGCTCAGGGCGCATCCGAGACTGAGCGCACGATCTGCCGCGAGCTGCGGCGCGATCTACCCACCTATTCCACCCGCGACACCGCTGAGACGCTGCAATCGGGCGCTCAGTTCATCCGCACCTTCAACGCCATCTGCGAGGATTGAGACATGGCCGAAACTCCCACCACGGTCACATTTGCGCTGCACAACCCCGACGGCACCGTTGTGCGCGGCGGGAAAGCGACCTTCACCTTGTCCGGCTACGACATCGACGCTGGTTTCGTCGTGCCGAGTGTGGTCGAGGTCCCGATCGAGCTCGACGGTACCGGATCCGTTGACCTGTGGCCCAATACCGGGGGCCTGACCAATTCTCTCTATGCCGTCAACTTCACCCCGACCTTTGGTGGCAAGACGGTGGCGTTGTCGAATATCGCAGTGCCGGAGAGCGCCACGCCGGTGGCCCTCCACACGCTGGCGGTGACCAAGATCGGCACTCTGACCACGATCGTCCTGACGCAGGCGGAATACGATGCGCTGACGACCAAGGACCCGGCCAAGTTCTATTTTATCCGCGCGGAGGCCTGATCATGGGACTCAAGGACTTTACGGCGATCTATCAGGGCAGCACCGAGATTGTCGCGGCCTATCGCGGCGAGACGCAAGTTTTCGGCGATGATGTGCCCGCACCCTCGGCGCCGACGAATACCGTCGCTCCGTCGATCACCGGCACGGCGACGGTCGGCCAGACCCTGACGGCTGCCGTCGGGACGTGGACCGGATCGCCCAGCTATGCGCGCCAGTGGCTGCGCAATGGCACCGCGATCAGCGGCGCAACCGGCACCACCTATTTGCTGATCGCAGCCGATGAGGCCGCCAGCATCAGCGTGCGGATCACCGCCACCAATGCGGGCGGCAGCGCACAGGCCACGAGCGCGGGCGTTGGCCCGGTTGCAGCGGCTCCGACTGCCCCTGCGCAGGTCACTACCTGGACGTGGACGACGGGGCTTGCGGCATCGCAGATCGTGGCCAGCATCACCGCGCCCAGCGACGGCGGATCGGAGATCACCGGCTGCGAGTATTCGCTCGATGGCGGCACTACGGCGATCCCGCTCACTGGCGCTTCGCCGTGGACCCTGACCATGGCTGCGGCGGGCACCAGCTACACGGCTGTGGTGCGGGCGCGCAACGCCATCGGCGCGGGAACATGGTCCACCAGCAAGACGGCGACGTCCGGCGCAGCCGCTGCGACCACTTCCCTCTCGCTCTCGGCCAGTGCCTCTACGATCACGATGGGGCAGACGGTCACCATTACCGGCACCGCGGCAAACACCGCCTCCACCGATTTCACCATGTTCGGTGCCGTGATCGACGGGGTAACGCAGGTCTATACGAGCGGCGCGGCGTTCTCGGCTACGATCACGCCGGATCGGGCCGGGACGATGACAGTGCAAGCATCTGTTGCAGGGCTCTCTACCCCTGCTACGGTTTCCGTCACCGTGAATGTGGCGGCCCCGACGCTGGCCATCGGCTATATCGCTGGGTCTCCTGCTGGCACGCCTGCGAACATCACTGTCAACCGCGCCGGGACGGTCTATTGGGCCATTTCTACCGCGACCACGATGACCGCGGCGCAGATCGTCGCCGGGACCGGGGCGCAGCAAACCGGTAACTACGCTGTTACCGAATCCGGGCCATTTGCAATCACCGGCGTTCCTGAGGATGCGGTCTATTACCTGCATGCATTCCTGCGGACCACGACCGGCGGCGACAGCGCAGTTGCCTCGGCGCAGATCACGCAGATTGGTGTGGAGATCGACCAGACCGCCCTCGCCGGGTGGAACTTCACGCTCGGAGCAATCCCGTCCGACGTCAGCGTCACCCGCACGACGCGCGCCGTCGCAATCGGATCGGGCGGCAGCTATTCGAGCTTCAACGCCGATGTGGCGCGGCTGCACTATGGTCAGGAATATGCGGCCCTACTGATCGAGCCCTTCGCAGATCAGACGGGGGCACTCGGCTACGGGCAAGCGGGGCAGGTCAAGTCGGATGCCTATGTCGGGTTCGGAAGCGCCACCACGGAGACGCTCACCGGCGCCGGACGCTACGCGAACGATGCGCGCCGCCGCACCTGGCCCACGGCCTATTCTTCCGGCGCAGCATGGGTCAATACCCCGACGCAGGCGTTGATGGCAGGGTATCGAGAATTCTCCTTCCGTCATGCCGTGAAGCGCGAGACGGCGGGGGCGAAACTGGTCATTGAGCTGCGTCTTGGGGGCGCGAATTTGTTCACCATGACGGCTGCAAATGCCCCGGCACTGGCCGGTCTCGAAGTGGACTTCGATACCATGACCATCAGCCGCCTGCATCAGGGCGTAGCTAACCCTGCGGCAGACGGGGCCTATATCGCCGGGGCGCGAGTCTATGAATCCACGCCCGGATGGCATGAGGTCGAAATCTGGGGCGTGTTCTCCTCTGCCGCTGGCGGCAGCCCGACCTATCGCTGGCTGTTCGGATCGGACGTTGCCGGTGCGCAGTTCCAGCTCGATGAAAGCTATGGCATCCGCTATATCAACGAGGGGTTGATGGCGCTCCCGTCGAGCTATGGGCGCCCGGGGCAGCCGCGCCTTGATACGCTCTCGACCACGGCCACGCGGGACACCGACATCCTGCACATCTCCGCCAGTATCGGCGCCTGCGACCTTCGGATCACGGATCAGTTCCGAACCATCGACCTCACCAACCAGACGCTCAATGGCGCATGGACCTACACCCCGGCGCAAGGCCGGGCACTGCGGATCTACAAAATCGAGGCATTCGCCGTAGGAGGGCTCCCGGCATGAACCTGACCTGTGCAGTTAATAATACCGACAAGTCTGTCGGCGTACCGGCGCAGACCCTTGCTGCGGTCAACACGCTCAAGATCATGGGATCTGGAAATTCCGGCCTAGATCCGGTGTTCGAGGGGGCCGGAGACAAGACCGCTAACACCAACCGTCTGCAGTGGTTCCTGTATCAGGTCAGCGGGCAGCGGGCAGCCTATGTCTACAACAGCACCATCGCCGGGTCGTTCATGTCGGCGCGGTGGGCGATGGCACAGGCCGATGGCGACAGCTACGGGGGCCAGGGGCGCTGGCACGCGGCGGACGTTAACACGCTCCTGCTGACCGACAGCTCCGGCGCAGCCTCGATTGAACCCAATGTGTTCGCGTCGCAGGTGCTGGAGTGGTGCAAGCTGTATTGGGCATCTGGAGACGGCGGGGCCGGGGCGGATGTCGTCCTGTGGTCGGCCCAGCTGCGGCGCGGTCTGGCCTCTGGCGATACCGTGACGCTGACAGACTGGACGAACTTCTGCTCGCGGCACCTGCTGCGCTATGAGACGGCCCTGACGCTGGCCAATGCATACCGCCCTGCCGGGCGCCGCGCCGTGCGGTTCATGCCGCTGCCGGTGATCATGGAGCGGATCCGTCTGGACACACTCGCAGGGCTTGCGCCAAGCGCGACGTTCTTCGACGACCTATACAACCAGGACGTAAATACCGACACCTTCCACTTGGGCAACAAGCCTCTGGCAAAGTGGATCATGGGCGGCGCGGCAACCATCATCCTGACCGGGTGCAGCCCGGCGCAACTGCCAGCCACCGCGGAGGATCTGGTCGCGCTCGACGCTACGGGCCTGCTCTATCTGCGGCGGGTGATGCACGACACGCTCAAGTCCTATCGCTACACCGGCCTCGATACCTCCGGGTGGATCCGAGCGTGACGCTCAGCGCACAGATTACGATGCTGGCAGCAGAGGTCGCCAGCATCGAGCAACGGCTCGCCCAATCGGAGATCGACGCCGCAGAGGCTTCAGCGGCGCTGCGGAGCGCACGCGATGCTCAGGCAGCACTACAAGCGCGGATGGATGCCATGATCGCAGCCGATGGCGGCGCGCGTGAAGCGGCCATGTGGCGGGGGATCTATGAGGCGTCCGAGCAGGAGCGGATGAGCCTGCTGGGGATGATCCGGGGGGAGCAGATCCCCTGATGATCAAGCGTCCACCGGCAAAGGCCATCCTCGGGGCACGGCTCGAGCCATCGCACATGAACTTGGTGCATTACCTATCAGAGCAGCAGGCCGAGGCAGCCTTGCAGTTCATGGAGGACCCATCCCGTGTGGAGATTCCGCCCATGGCTCTCGACGTGATGACATCTCTCCTGATCGACAAGTGGCCGGTGCAGGAATACGAGCGAGAGGTCGGCGCCCCGGCCCGATCCGCCCGCCCGCTTCTGGCGCAGGCGCTGGATACCTATATCGCGATTGACCGTCAGGCTTTGTCCGCTGGCCGTGCGCGCCGGATGCCAACGTTGCGCGATGAGATCCGCGCAGAAAAAAGGCCGCGCGATGAGGTGATCGAGGATCTGGCGGCGCGCATCGAGTGGCTTACCTGCACCTATGAAGGGTCCGACGATGATGTGGTCAGAGTCATGGTGGAGCTTGGCGTCCAAAGGCAGGTAGCTCACCTGTACCTTATCCTGAAACGGGAGGAAGGCGTAACGATCCCGCGGGAGCGAATCATGAACCGGCTATATGCAAACAAGCCCGACGAGGCCGAGCCAAGGATCGTTGAGGTTTTGGTGCACAGGCTGCGCAAGAAGCTCCCGAGCGATATGCGCATCGAAAATGTATGGGGCGTGGGCTACCGGATGGTGTCATCCCGTAGTGCGGGTCAGCCATCGGCGCGCGAGCTCCGTAACCGCTCCTAAAGTGGCGCACATCCACCTCAGGAACGGAACATGGACGCAACGAGAATGTTGCCAACCATGTTGCCAGATTATTTGACTGGTTCCGAGATCAAGACATAAGTCATTGATTTTGTTTGGAGGCGGGTACCGGAATCGAACCGGTCTTCACGGATTTGCAATCCTACCAGAAAGTAAGAAAAATCAGGGCGAGTATGTTTCAAAATGCCCCCCGACAAAGCAAGAACTAAACAGGAAAGTTTCAACTGCACAAATCACTGAACAATGTGATCCGGCAAACGAAAACCCCGGAGCGCTGGCGGGCGCAACCGGGGCTGAATATGAAGTGTCAGACTTCAGGACGGCAGATTACCGGCGGCGCGTCGAGCACGCAAGTGCCCTCCGCCTTGCGATGGAATACTGCCACCCGGAAGACGCGGCGCTCGTCATGTCGGACGCGCTCGAACGCATGCGCAAAGGCGCGCCGATCCCGCCGCTGATGAACGCCATGGAGGAGGCCCGGGACTGGGCCGCGACGGCCACGCCCTTCGAGCGCAAGGCCTGGCTGCTGGCCTGCTTCGATGCAATCTCGCCCAAGGAGCAGGCCGGGTTCCTCGCCTATGTGTCGCGGAGGGCATCCGCATGAGCGATCCGCTTCAGAACGTCACGCAGATCCGCAACAAGCGTCCGAAGCAACAGCGCTCTGTCGAGCTGCTGCAACGGTTCCGCCGCGCCTCCGAGATCGAGGCCCCTACGGAGGTGCCTTACTTGATCAAGGGATGGCTGGCGCCGCGCTCGCTCGCGGTTCTCTATGGGGCGGCGAACGTGGGCAAGACCTTCCTCGCCCTCGATATCGCGCATGCGGTTTCTCGGGGTGCATCCTGGGGCGGGTGCCGGGTTCAAACCGCGCCGGTGCTCTATGTCACGCTCGAAGGCGGGGCGGGCTTCGACAAGCGCGTGGCCGCTCTGGAGAACCCTTGCTTCTGGGTTCTGTCCGCCCCTCTCAGTTTCACCGATCCGCGCCGCGACCCGACATTTCTTGCCGAGGCGATCGAGGATCTGGAGGAAGAAGCCGGGCCATTCGGCCTGATCATCATCGACACACTGGCCCGTGCAATGTCGCCCGGGGATGAGAACAGCTCGCAGGACATGGGGCGATTGATCGCGTCTGCGGAGATGCTGAAGGAGCGCACCGGGGCGTGCGTCCTGCTCATCCACCACACCGGCAAGAGCGCGGCCCAGGGCGCGCGGGGGCATTCCAGCCTGCGTGCCGCCGTCGATACCGAAATCGAAGTCACGAAGGAGGACGGCAGCCATGTAATCGAGGCTGAGGCGACAAAGCAGCGGGACATGCCGCGCGGGACGATTTTCCGCTACCGGCTGTCGGAGCGCATTCTCGGGAAGGACCAGGACGGCGACGATATCTCGACCTGCGTCGTGGAGCGGGCAGCCGATGGCGAGGAGCCACGGCGGGCCAAGGTGAAGGGCAAGGCAGAGATCGCCTTGCAGGCGCTCCACACGGCGATCGAGCGGCACGGCGTCCAGCGCACCGGCCCGGACTACCCGGACGGCAGGAGCGTGACCAAGGAGCAATGGAGAAGCTGTGCTGAGCTGCATGGGCTCTTTGAAGGACTAGAACATGAGAGCGCCAAGAGAACCTTCAACCGGGCAATAGGTGAGCTGAACGACAAGGGGCTTGCGCGTAGCTTCAATGAAATCTGGTGGCTGGCATGACACATCGGGACAAACGGGACATGCCGGGACAAGCCGGGACACGCGGGAATGTCCCGGCTTGGTCGCCGGTCGGGACAGGCGGGACAAACGGGACACCCCCCTTTAGGGGGGGTGTTCCCGGGTTGTCCCGTCCTGTGTCCCAACCTGAGCCGGGACAAACGGGACACGCTGATGCCGAGAAGCTGGTCGATCTGCTGGGGAAGAGTGAGGCCGCGCTTATCGAAGCGGTGGCGCGCACCGACTTTCTTACGATCCGGGAGGCCGGGAAGCTGGTTGGCATGGTCTACAAGCTGCGCTCGATGCGCCATGAGGTCGAGCTGAAGGCGGGGATCTGGTGATGCGCTCGAAGCAACCCGAACCTTTCAATGCATGGCAGCAAATCGGGGATCTGGCCGACCGGGTGGGGCGGCTCTGCCCTGACCGGCGCGACCCCGAGCGCTTCCACATCGAGAAGAGCGAGATCGAGCACGAGCTTCGCGAGCTGGCGAGGGTCCTTCCGGGCGGGGGCCGGGTGGGGGTCATTCGCGCCCCGGCATGTCACGCGATGCAGAAAAACATAAGAGGGTGAAACCGTTGAAGATATTGACGGAATTTCAGCTTGGCGGGGAGAGCGTGCACCGGATTTCCGGCCCGGACATGTGCGAACTTCTGGCCATTTCGCCCGCTGCGCTCTCGGATCTGAAGAAGCGCGGGATCGCGGTGCGCTTTGGCCATGACGCCTACGACCTCGGCGCGACCGTCTCGGCCTATGTCGCGCATCTTCGTGGCGTGGCCAGCGCCCGCGGCGGCGAGGAGCATGTGCTCGCCCTCACCACCGAACGCGCCCGGCTCGCCAAGGAACAGGCCGATGCCCAGGCGCTGAAGAACGCGGCCCTGCGCGGCGAGATGGTCAGTGCCCAGGAGGTGAGCCAGGAATGGGCGGGGGTCCTGCGCCAGGTGCGCGCCCGCATCCTCTCTGTGCCCTCTCGCCTCCGCGCCGCCCTGCCGCAGATCGGCCCCGCCGAGGTCGCCGCGATCGACCGGGAGATCCGCACCGCCCTCGAGGAGCTTGCCCATGCCGACGATTGACCAGATCCGGGCCGAGGCCCTGCGCGCCCTGATGCCGCCGCCACGCCTGCGCCTCTCCGAATGGATCGAGCGTGAGGTGTGCCTGCCCGAGGGCGTATCGAGCCAGCCCGGCCCGGTACGCCTCTGGCCGTTCCAGCGCGAGATTGCCGACGCGATCGGCGATCCCCTCATTGAGCGGGTGACGCTGGTGAAGCCGGTGCGCGTGGGCTTCACCACGCTTCTCACCTCGGCGGTGGCGAGCTTCGTCGCGAACGACCCGGCGCCGATCCTGTGCCTGCTGCCCGCCGAATCCGACTGCCGGGTCGTGTCGCGAATGTGGTGGAAATTGGCGAGCAGCGCGCTCCGAGCATGTAACGTTGGCTCCGGTCAGGCCGCGAGGTCAAGAGACATCGGCACGAGAGGCTGAGAAAGGGTTTCCCAGCCATCG
>NZ_JAYRZN010000042.1:0-26289 GCF_041916475.1 Paenirhodobacter sp. | reverse complement strand
AACGCCTTCTGCGCTTCCGTGAACCTCGATGCCTTCATCGTCTTCAGCTCCTATCCCAGCCAGGGAAAACTAGCCGAAAACTCCAGATTCAAGCGATCCAGTTTCTAGGGGGGCAGAGCAGATACATGGACGAAACGAACAGAAAGCCGTCTTTGGCGCTTTCGATGCCAGAATTCACATATCTTATCGCCATCCCGCTACTCGGCGATAATCTCCGCCTCCCAGTACAGAAAATCCATCCAGGTCTGATGCAGCTCCCCCTTCACGAAGGGCAGGCGCCGCGCGGCCTGATCCAGCTGATGCACGGTGGGTTCGAACGGCTCACGCAGCAGCTTCATGCCCGCCTGCCGCAAGGTGAGGTTCGCCTTGCGCAGATTGTCGCGCCCGCAGGCGGCGACGATGTTCGTCCAGCTCGAGGTGCCGCCCTTGCTGCGTGGCACCACATGATCGAAGGTCAGTTCCTTGGCCGGGAAGCGCTCGCCGCAATACTGGCAGGTGAATTCATCGCGCAGGAAGACGTGATAGCGGGTGAAGGCGACCTTCTTGCGCTTGCGGAACCGCTTCAGCGCGACGACCGCGGGCACCGCATAGCTGCGCGAGGCGGAGCGTACGAAGACATCCTCATAGGTCTTGACCTGGATGACCCGTTCCTGATGGACCGCCACGAACGCGTCCTCCCAGTTCCAGACCGACAGCGGCGCCCAGCTGAGCGGCTGCATGTCGGCGTTGAGCACCAGCGTGCGCAGGTTTCCGAGCGGCTGGTTCATACCGACACCTCCGTCTGAAAAAGAAAAAAGCGCGTGGCAGCCACGCGCTTTGCATCGATCTGGTATTTTCCCGCCCTGAGCGTCGGGGCTACGGGGCCGACAAGACACGGGCACAGCAGCCGGGGCGTCTGCCACGCCCGTATCCGGAAATCCGTGCTGTTACTCCGTTCCGGCATGCCGTCACCTTTCCTCGCCCAGTCGTCCGATCCGGCGGGGGCGCGGGGGATCCCGCCCCAGCCGATGCGTTGACTATATCTGGCGCTTCGCCCCTGACAAGCCCCGCAATCTGCGAATTGCCGCTCTGCAGCAGGGATCGCATGGAATTGTGACAGGGGTATATCTTCCGGCCTGGCGCGCCGCGATCTGTGCGCGGCGGCACTCCCGGCCCAGGGCCTGACCCGCGGTTCCTGCATTTTCAGATCCGGGTGCAGCCGCCCTGCCGGGGGGGATGGTCCACAGTGCATCCAGCGCCTCACGCAGCCAGCAGCCGGGGCGGCCTGGCGCGAACGCCTGGCGGCTGCCCGCGTACAGCATCGAGAAGCCCTAGGAGCTATCCCGCCTGCATCGGCGCCTCCGCCGGGCGCTGCCATGAGTGCGCAGACAGGTCTCGATGTCGCCCCCGGCCACGCCGAAGTCCCCACATCAGCCGCCGGCCCGCCCTCTGGGCGCCTGCCTGCGCGATCAGGCTTGAATGGCGGCCGAGCAGCGCTTGAGTGGCGATGCCGCGCGCGTGCCTACATGAGACGCCCGCCGGAGCGCCCTGAGTATGCATCGCGCCAACCGGCCTGCGCACAGCAACCCCGGCCGCTCCTTAGAGCCGGGAACATCATACGGAACCCGCACCGAGGCCGGGCACAAGAGGAGGTCAGAGCCGGTCCTTCAGGAAAGACAGCGCCACCCCCAGCCCATCGGGGGAAATCCCGTGGCCGGTGCCGCGCATGACATGGGCATAGGTCTCGAACCCCGCCTCTACCAGCGCATCGCCCGCAAGGCCCATATCGTCGAAGGGCACCACCGGATCGGCATCGCCGTGGATGAGCAGCACCGGAGGCTTCGACACCGCCTCGGGCGCGAGCCGATCCGGCCGCAGCAGCCGCCCCGAAAACCCGACCACGCCGGCCAGAGCCACCTCCCGCCGCGGCGCGACCTCCAGCGCCATCATCGTGCCCTGAGAGAACCCGACCAGCGCCATCTCCGCTGCCTCCAGCCCCGCAGCCGCCAGCTCCGCATCGAGGAACGCCTGCAGATCCGCGGCCGCCGCCGCCAGGCCCTGCGCCGCCTGCTCCTCGCTCGACCCGTCGAGCCAGGGGATCGGGAACCATTGCCGCCCGAAGGGATTCCCTGCGCAGGGCTCGGGCGCATCCGGCGCCACGAACAGCGTATCGGGCAGGTGCTCTGCCAGCGGCTCGGCCAGTCCCAGCAGGTCGGCGCCATCGGCACCATAGCCATGCAGGAATACCACCACGGATTTCACTGCGCCCGATGCCGGCGCCACGCGCCCTGCCTTGAGTTCTCGCGTCACGGGGCCACGCCCTCCCTCTGCTTGTTGACCGCATACCACGCCCAGAGCCCGCGCGCGGCTACCGCACGCCAGGGCGACCAGGCCTCCGCCATCTGATGAAACGCCTTCCCGCGCGGCCGTTCGGGCAGGCCGAACAGCAGCCGCGCCCCCTCGGCCAGCGCCAGATCATCGACCGCGAACACATCCGCCCGCCCGAGCGCGAAGATCAGATACATCTCGACCGTCCAGCGCCCAATCCCCGGCAGCGGCAGCAAAAGCTCCATCACTGCCGCATCCGGCAGCCCGCGCAATGCCTCGAAATCGATGTCCGCGCGCGCCAGCGCCTGCACATAGCGGATCTTCTGCCGCGACAGGCCGCAGGCCCGCAGTGCCTCCTCGGAGGCCACAGCAATCGCCCCGGCCTCGCCCAGCCCCGCCCCGATCAACCGCCCCTGGATCGCGCGCGCCGACGCCACCGAGACCTGCTGCCCGAGGATCGCATCGCGCAGCGCCGCAAAGCCGTCCTCGCGCCGCCGCAGCGGCCAGGGGCCGGTCGCCGTGATCACCCGCGCGAAGGCCGGTTCGCGCGCGGCGAGCCAGCCCATGCCCTCGGCAATATCGTCGTCGCAGGTGATGATCCGTCCCGTCATGGCGCCACCCTGCCCCAAGCCGCCGCGGCTTGCCAGCCCGTTTGCGCCGCGCTACGCATGCAGCATGGACATGACCGCCCCCTCCGAGAGCCGCCGCGAATGGCGCAACGTCGCCGTTCTGGTGCTGGCGCAGGCGCTCCTCGGGGCGCAGATGTCGATGATCTTCACCGTGGGCGGCCTCGCCGGGCAATCGCTGGCGCCGAACCCCTGCCTCTCCACGCTGCCGCTCTCGATGATCGTGCTGGGCTCGGTCCTCACGGCGCAGCCGATGTCGGGGTTCATGGCGGTGCGCGGGCGCCGCGCGGGCTTCATCCTCGCCACCTTCGCCGGTGCTTTCGGCGCGGCCATCGCGGCCTGGGCGCTCTGGACGCAGTCTTTCGCCCTGTTCATGGCAGGCTCGCTCCTGACCGGCATCTATATGTCCGCGCAGGGGTTCTATCGCTTCGCCGCGACCGATGGCGCGAGCCCCGCGTTCCAGCCACGCGCGATCTCCTATGTCATGGCGGCGGGCCTCGCCGCGGCGGTGATCGGGCCGCAGCTGGTCAAGCTGACCGCACAGGCGATGGTGGTGCCCTTCCTCGCGACCTATCTCGCCATCATCGGGCTGAACCTGCTGGGCCCGGTCCTGTTCTCCTTCCTGGACATTCCCGCCCCCGGGCGCCGCGCGAAGGGTGCCGCCGCCGGGCGCAGCCGCGCCGAGCTGCTGCGCGATCCGGTGATCCTGGTCGCGATGATCTGTGGCATGGTCTCCTATGCGCTGATGAACCTGGTGATGACCTCGGCGCCGCTCGCCATCGTCGGCTGCGGCTTTGCGCCCACCCATGCCGCGGATGTGGTCTCGGCGCATGTGGTGGCGATGTACCTGCCCTCCTTCTTCACCGGCAGCCTGATCGCGCGCTTCGGCGCGCGCCCGATCGTGGGCGTGGGGCTTGCGATCCTCGCCTGCGCGGGCGCCGTATCGATGACCGGGGTGCAGCTCTATCAGTTCTTCGCGGTGATGTTCCTGCTCGGCCTCGGCTGGAACTTCGGCTTCATCGGCGCCACCGCCATGCTCGCCGCCGCGCACCGGCCCGAAGAGCGCGGCCCGGTGCAGGGGATCAATGATTTCGTGGTGTTTGGCGGGGTGTTCCTGGCGTCGCTCAGCTCGGGCAGCCTGATGAACTGCGCCGAGGCCGGCGATCCGCAGGCGGGCTGGCAGGCGGTAAACCTGGCCATGCTGCCGTTCCTGACGCTGGCGGGCGCCGCGCTGATCTGGCTCGCGCTGCGCCCGAAGGAAACCCGCTAGGCGCGCAGCGCCCGGATCCGCGCGGCGAGCGCAAGGGTGGAGCCATCCTTGCCCGCCCCGTCGGAGGCGCCTTCCAGCACCGGCGCCAGCGCCAGCGCCAGCTCCTTGCCGAGCTCCACGCCCCACTGGTCGTAGCTGTTGATCCCGAGGATCACCCCTTCCACGAACACCCGGTGCTCATAAAGCGCAATAATGCCGCCCAGCGTATGGGGCGTGAGCTTGCGGTAGAGCAGCGTCGTCGAGGGCCGGTTGCCCGGGAACACGCGGTGGCGCGCCTGACGCTCCAGCTCCGCGCCGCTCAGGCCCTTCTTGCGCATGATGTCCGTCGCCTCCTCCAGCGACCGGCCGCGCAGCAGCGCCTCCGATTGCGCGAGGCAGTTCGCCATCAGCAGCATGTGCTGATGCGCGAGCTCCGGCTCGTGCCCCTGCGCCGCCAGCAGGAATTCGCACGGCACCACCCGCGTGCCCTGATGGATCAGCTGATAGAAGGCATGCTGGCCATTGGTGCCCGGCTCACCCCAGACCACCGGGCCGGAATTATAGGGCAGATCGGCGCCATCCATGCTGACCCGCTTGCCGTTCGATTCCATCTCCAGCTGCTGCAGATAGGCCGGCAGCCGCAGCAGGCGCTGATCATAGGGCAGCACCGCGCGGGTGGCATGGCCCAGAACCTGATTGTGCCAGATCCCCACCAGCGCGAGCAGCACCGGCAGGTTCTGCGCGAAGGGCGCCGTGCGGAAATGGGCATCCATCGCCGCGGCGCCGGCGTGAAACTCCGCGAAATTCCCCGGCCCCACCGCGAGCATCACGCTCAGCCCGATGGGCGACCAGACCGAATAGCGCCCGCCGACCCAGTCCTCGAAGCCGAAGACCCGCGCTTCCGGGATGCCGAAGGCCGCGGTCTTGTCGGTGGCCGAAGAGATCGCCGCGAATTGCGCCGCCGGATCGGCCACTTTCGCCGCCATCCATGCCCGCGCGGTCTGCGCATTGGTCATGGTCTCGATCGTTGTGAAGGTTTTCGAGGCCACGATCACCAGCGTGGTTTCCGGGTTCAGCCCCTTCAGCACGTCATGGATATGCGCCCCGTCCACGTTGGAGACGAAATGCGTGCGCGGCCCGTCGTGATAGGGCGCAAGCGCCAGCACCGCCATCACCGGCCCGAGGTCCGACCCACCAATGCCGATATTGACCACATCGGTTATCGCGCCGCCCTGCCCGGTGAAGCGGCCCGCGCGCACATCCTCGGCAAAAGCCGCCATCCGCGCCAGCGTCTCGCGCAGCTTCGGCATCACATCGGCGCCGTCCACCAGCACGCTGGCCTCCGGGTTACGCCAGGCCGTGTGCAGCACTGCGCGGCCCTCGGTGTCGTTGATCTTCGCGCCGCAGAACATCGCCTCGCGCTTTTGCGCGACGCCTGTGGCCTCGGCCAGCGCGATCAGCTTGTCCCGCGCCACCGCGTCGATCGAGGTCTTGGAATAGTCGAAGACGAAATCCCCGAACTGCGCGCTGAACTCCGCGGCGCGGTCCTCGATGGCAAACAGATCCATGATCCGGCGCTCGGGATGGGCGGCGGCATGGGCGATCAGGTCGGAAAAGCGGTTCATCAGGGAGCCCAGTGAATTGTGGCGTTTTTCAATACGATGCGGATCGGAGCTTCGGCGTCCGTCAGGGTTTCGGCCCGTTCTAGCGCGGCCCGCTTCTCCTCGCCAGTGATGAGTACATGACAATGCATCGCATCGCGCAGAACCCGCGCCGTGAGCGTGATCCTGGGCTCGCCCGCGGCCTCCGCGCGTAGCGCCATCAGCGCGGGCGCCTCCGGGGCCAGCGCCTCCTCCAGCCGGTCCGCGCCCGGGAAGAGCGAGGCGGTGTGCATATCCGCCCCCATCCCCAACAGCAGCACGGAAATCGGCAGCGCCGCCTCCACCTGAGCCGAAAGCGCTTCCAGCGCCTCCTCGGGGCTGGGCACGGGCGCATGGAGCGGCACCAGCCGCGCCGAAGCCGCGCGCTTGCGCAAGAGCCGCTCGCGCAGCAGCCGGGTGTTGGAGCGCGGGCTGTCCTCGCCGACCCAGCGTTCGTCGTTCAGCAGCACCGAGACATTGGCCCAGTCCAGATCCAGATCGGAGAGGATGTCGAACACCGGCCCCGGCGTCGTGCCGCCCGGCACCGAAAGCGTCGCCGGCCCCTGGGCCAGCGCCTGGCGCAGCTCCGAGGCGATCCGGTCCGCGAGCGAGACCATCATGAATTCGCGGTCGGGATATTCTTTCAGGATCATTCGCGGATCTCCCGCCAGCGGCGGCCGTCGCGGTGCATCAGCATCAGCGCGTCATCCGGCCCCGAAGTGCCCGAATCGTAGCCCTGCGGGCGTTCGCCGCGCTGGTCCCATCCGGCGATGAGCGGGTCGGTCCAGGCCCAGGCCGCCTCGACCTCGTCGCCGCGCATGAACAGCGTCTGGTTGCCGCGGATCACATCCATGATCAGCCGCTCGTAGGCATCGGGAATATCCGCGCCCTCCTCGCCCAACGCCTCGGCGAAGGACATGTCGAGCGGCACCTGCACCAGCCGCATCCCCCCCGGCCCCGGCTCCTTGATCATCACCTTCAGGTTCATGCCCTCATTGGGCTGCAGCCGGATCACCAGCACGTTCTCGCGCCAGTCGTGCCCGGCTTCGTCGAAAATGGAATGCGGCGGCTGCTTGAAGGTGATGGCGATTTCCGAGGTGCGCGCGCGCAGCCGCTTGCCGGTGCGCAGGTAGAAGGGCGTGCCCTGCCAGCGCCAGTTCGCCACCTGCACCTTGAGCGCGATATAGCTCTCGGTCCGGCTGGACGGGTCTCCAACATCGTCCAGATAGCCCGTCTGCGCCTGTTTGCCGCGGCTGCCAAGGTATTGCCCGCGCACGATATCCTGCGGCTCCACCGGTTGCAGCGCCCGGATCACCTTCAGCTTCTCGTCGCGCACGGCATCCGGGTCGAAATGATAGGGCGGCTCCATCGCGATCAGGCACAAAAGCTGCATCAGGTGGTTCTGTACCATGTCCCGCATCGCGCCCGATTTGTCATAGTACGAGCCGCGCCCGCCCACGCCCACCGTCTCGGCCACGGTGATCTGGACATGGTCCACATACTGATTGTTCCACAGCGGCTCGAACAGGATATTGGCGAAACGGACCGCCATCAGGTTCTGCACCGTCTCCTTGCCCAGGTAATGGTCGATCCGGTAGATCTGGCCTTCCTCGAAATGCTCGGCCAGCGTCGCATTCAGCGCCCGTGCCGTGGCCAGATCGCGGCCGAAGGGCTTTTCCACCACGATCCGCGCATCCGCCGTGGCGATGCCATGGCCATGCAGCCGCTCCGCGATATCGCCAAAAAGCGCCGGGGCGACGGAGAAATAGAACGCATGGACCACATCGGGCCGCACCAGCGCTTTCAGCTCGCCCCAGCCGTTGCTGCCGGTCGCATCCACCGCCACATAGAACAGGGCCTCCAGAAAGGCCTCGATCTGCGCCTTGTCGCGCTTGGCCACGCCGACGTAATCGTCGATCGCCTTGCGCACCTGCGCGCGGAAGGCCTCGGTGTCGATCTCGGCGCGGGCACAGCCGATGATGCGGGCGCCTTCGGGCATCTGGCCGCTGAAGAAACGCCGATAGAGCCCCGGAAGGATCTTGCGGGTGGCGAGGTCTCCGGTGGCGCCAAAGATCACGAGGTCGAAGACCTCCACCGGAATGACGCGCGAAACCATTGGCTGCTCCGTTGTTAGCGCTAACTGACGCTTTCTAGCAGATCGTCGGCGTCAGTCTAGTGCGGCGCTCCGCAGCGACAAAGCGGTTTGGCACGGAGCCGGCGCCAAATCGCGCAAGTGCCTGATTTCGCGGCGGGCGGCTAAGCGCCCAGCGCCTTTCCAAGCCGCATCAGCTTCGCGCGCTTCAGGAGCGGGCGCAGCGGCTGCGCCGTGCCGGAGAGGGCTTCGGCCTTGGCCCGTACCCGCTCCACGACGCCCGCCACCGGCTCCGGCCGCTCCGACCAGAGCTGCCACAGGAAGCCGTCCGGGTCGCGCCGCTCGAGGCCTTCGGCGGCAAGCGTGCCGCGCGGGAAATCCTGCGCGTTGAAGGTCACGATCGCATCGGCATGGCCGGCGATGGCCGCGGCCAGCACATGAATATCGTTCGGATCCGGCAGGTGCAGCCGCCCCTCCAGCCCGGGCTGGGCCGCCACCTCCGCCTGCGGGAAAGCCGCACGCAGCGCCGCCACCTCGCCCCGCGCGATGGCTTCGTCCGCCGGGCCGAGCCGCGCCGCCGCCCGCGCCCATTCTTCCAGGATCCGCGCCGACCATAGCGGCCGGTACAGCCCCTCCCGCGCCACGCCGATCAGGATCTCGCGCAGCACGGTCGGATAGAGCACGCAGGCATCGAGCAGGATCTTCATCAGTCCAGCCGGAAGAACAGCGCCTTCAGATACGCGGTTTCCGCCAGCTGCGGCAGCATCGGGTGGTCGGGCCCGGCATAGCCCGTGTGCAGCAGCTGCGAGCGCCGCCCGCCGCGCCCAAGCCCCCGCGCCGAAGCCGCGCGGAACTGCACCAGATCCGCCGCATGGGAGCACGAACACAGCCCGATATAGCCGCCCGGAGCCACCAGCGGCGCCGCCAGCCGCGCGACCCGCTCATAAGCACGCAGCCCGGCCTCCAGCGCCTGCCGGCTCGGCGCGAAGGCGGGCGGATCGCAGATCACCAGATCGAACTGCGCGCCCTCCGCGGCCAGGGCCTCCAGCGTGGCGAAAGCATCACCCTGACGGGTCTCGAACCGGGCCTCGGCGCCCATTGCCGCCGCGCCCTGCCGCGCAAGCTCCAGCGCCGCGGCCGAAGCATCGACCGCCAGCGCCCGCTCCGCCCCGCCCGCCAGCGCCGCCAGCGCGAAGCCGCCGACATGGCTGAACAGATCGAGCACCCGCGCCCCCTGCGCGAGGCGCGCCGCGAAGGCATGGTTCGGCCGCTGGTCGAAGAACAGGCCGGTCTTCTGCCCGCCGACCACATCGGCCATATAAACGGCGCCGTTCATCGGCACCGCGATCGGGCCCGGCACCGCCCCGCAAAGGACCACGGTTTCCTCCGCCAGCCCCTCCAGACCGCGGGCGCGCCCGGAGCCGTTCTTCACCACCGTCTCAATGCCCATCCCGTTCAGCACCGCGGCGATATCGCCGATCATCGCCTCCGACCAGGCGGCATTGGGCTGCACCACCGCCACATCGCCGAACCGGTCGATGATCACGCCCGGCAGGCCGTCGGCCTCGGCATGCACCAGACGGTAGAACGGCGCATCGAACAGCCGGGCGCGCAGCTCCGCCGCCCGGGCGATGCGCGCGGCGATCCAGCTGCGGTCGATCTCCGCCGCTGCGTCGCGGTCCAGCACCCGCGCGATGATCTTCGATTTCGGATTGACCGTCACCGTGGCCAGCGGACGCCGCTCCGCGTCCTCCAGCGTGGCAATGGTGCCGGGCGCAATCGCCTGCGTGCGCCGGTCGGTCACCAGCTCATCGGCATAGACCCAAGGGAAGCCATGACGGATCGCGCGGGCCTCGGCCTTCGGGCGCAGGCGGACCACGGGGCGGGTACTGGGTTCGGTCATCGGTGGCTCCTGTCGTTTGGCCCCCTCTAGCGCGCGCCCTGCCGCAAGGAAAGACAAAGCCCGCGCGAAGGCGCCGAATTGGGCCAATCTCTGCGCGCGAAAGAAAGAATGAGCCGGAAACCCTTGTGCCGGCTCCGCGTGGCTGCACAATAGCCTCTGCGGCAGGATTGATTTGTTAGCGATAACGGCATATCCCGTTCACAGCCCGCCAACCACAGCCCCCGGATGGACGCCATGACCAATTCCCCCACGAACGCGACGATCGCCCGAGTGACGGACCGGATCCGCCAGCGCTCCGAGGGGCCGCGTGGCGAATACCTCGGGCGGCTGCGGGCGGCCGTCGCGGCGGGGCCGGTGCGCGCGCATCTGGCCTGCGGCAACCAGGCCCATGCCTATGCCGCGATGGGCGCGCAGAAGGCGCTTCTGGCCGAGGGGCGGGTGCCCAATATCGGGATCGTCACCGCCTATAACGACATGCTCTCGGCGCATCAGCCCTACGAGACCTTCCCGCAGCGGATCCGCGCCGCGCTGGCGGGCGTCGGCGCCACGGCGCAGGTCGCAGGCGGCGTGCCCGCGATGTGCGATGGCGTCACCCAGGGCCAGACCGGGATGGAGATGAGCCTGTTCTCGCGCGATGTGATCGCGCTGGCGGCCGGGGTCGCGCTGAGCCACAACTGCTTTGATGCGGCGCTGTATCTGGGCGTGTGCGACAAGATCGTGCCCGGGCTGATCATGGCAGCCGCGACCTTCGGCCATATCCCCGCCGTCTTCGTGCCCGCCGGGCCGATGACCTCGGGCCTGCCGAACGACGAGAAGGCCAAGGTGCGCCAGCAGTTCGCCGCAGGCGAGGTCGGCCGCGATGCGCTGATGGCGGCCGAGATGGCCTCCTATCATGGCCCCGGCACCTGCACCTTCTACGGCACCGCCAATTCGAACCAGATGCTGATGGAGATCATGGGCCTGCACCTGCCCGGCGCGAGCTTCGTGAACCCGAACACGCCGCTGCGCGATGCGCTGACCGAGCAGGCGGCGCGGCGCTCGGCCGAAATCACCGCGCTTGGCAACGATTTCCGCCCTGCGGGCGAGATCCTCGACGAGCGCGCCTTCGTCAACGGCATCGTCGGGCTGATGGCCACCGGCGGCTCGACCAACCTGGTGCTGCACCTGCCCGCGATGGCGCGCGCAGCCGGGGTGATCCTGGATCTCGCGGATTTCGACGAGATCTCCGCGGTGGTGCCGCTGATGGCCAAGGTCTATCCCAATGGCCTCGCCGATGTGAACCATTTCCATGCCGCGGGTGGGATGCAGTTCCTGATCCGGGACCTGCTGAAGGCGGGGCTGCTGAACCCAGATGCCAAGACCGTGGCGGGCGATGGCCTCGCCGCCTACACCCGCGAGCCGAAGCTGATCGACGGGCACCTGAGCTGGCAGGAGGGGCCGGAGGACAGCCTGAACGACAAGATCCTGCGCCCCGCCGCCACGCCCTTCCAGCCCCAGGGCGGATTGCGGCAGCTCGATGGCAACATCGGTCGCGGTGTGATCAAGATTTCGGCCGTGGCGCCCGAATACCATGTGATCGAGGCCCCCGTGCGCGTGTTCCACGACCAGGAGGAGGTGAAGGCCGCCTTCAAGGCCGGGGAGTTCACCTCGGATGTGGTGGTGGTGGTGCGCTTCCAGGGGCCGCAGGCCAACGGCATGCCGGAGCTGCATTCGCTGACGCCGACGCTGTCGGTGCTGCTCGGGCGCGGGCTCAGGGTGGCGCTGGTGACGGATGGGCGGATGTCGGGCGCCTCCGGCAAGGTGCCGGCGGCCATCCATGTCAGCCCCGAGGCCGCGACCGGCGGCGCCATCGCGAAGCTCGTCGATGGCGATATCGTGCGGCTCGATGCCGAAGCGGGCACCCTCACCTGCCTGACCCCCGGTTTCGAGGACCGCGCGCCGGTGGTGGCGGATCTGTCGCACAACGCCTACGGTATCGGCCGTGAGCTCTTTGCCGCCTTCCGCCGCAACGTCGGTCCCGCGACGACCGGCGCGGCGGTTGTCGTCTGAACGAAAGGACCCCTGATGATTCCCGCCCTGCAATCCGCCGCCGCGCGCCAGATCTGCGCCCTCGCCCAGATCGTGCCGGTGATCGTGGTGAAGGACATCGCCCATGCGGAGCCGCTGGCCCGGGCGCTCGTCGCGGGTGGCCTGCCCGCGCTGGAGGTGACGCTGCGCACGCCCTGCGCGCTCGATGCCATCCGCGCCATGGCGGAGGTCGAGGGGGGCACTGTTGGGGCCGGGACGCTGCTGACCCCCGCCGATGTGAAGGCCGCGAAGGCCGCCGGCGCGAAATTCGGCGTCTCCCCCGGGCTGACCGAGCGACTGGTGCGGGCCTGCGAGGACGAGGGGCTGCCGCTCCTTCCCGGGACCGTCACCGCATCGGAGGTGATGCAGGCGCTGGAATGGGGCTATGACGTGCTGAAATTCTTCCCGGCCGCCACGTCGGGCGGCGCCCCTGCCATCAAGGCGCTCGGCGGGCCGCTGCCGCAGGTCAGCTTCTGCCCGACCGGGGGCATCAGCCTTGCGAATGCCACCGATTACCTGAGCCTGCCCAATGTGCTTTGCGCGGGCGGCAGCTGGGTCGCACCGGATGCCAAGGTGCAATCGGGCGACTGGGCCGGCATCGAGACCCTTGCCCGCGAAGCGGCCGCCCTGCCCCGCTAGGCGCCCAGCGCCGCATCGACAATGCGGGCGACCGTCCCGGTCGTCCGCAAGAGCCGCGCGCGCAGATCATCGAGCGTTTCCAGGTCCAGCTCGCGCAGCAGGAACGCCCGCCCGCCCTCGCCGATCGCCGCCATATCGAGCGGCCGGTCGGTCAGGAGCCGCCCCCCCGCCTGCAGCCGCCACAGGAACCGGTAGGCCGAGGCCAGCGCCTCCGCATCCGCCTTGCCGATATAGCCCGAGCGCAGGCCCGCACGCAGCTGCGCCTCCACCCGCCGCGCGGGCGCACCCGCGCGCAGCGCGAAGCTCTGCGCCAGCAGCTCCAGATCCTGCAGCCGCCCCGGCCCGATCTTGGCCTCCCACTCCCCATCCGGCGCCTTGGCGGCGAAGATCCGCGCGCGCATCCCGGCAAGGTCCGGCATCACCCGCGGATCGCGCCCCTTCGCGGCCAGAATTTCTTGCCGCGCCGCCTCGATGTCGGCCTGTAGCCCCGGATCCCCCGCCAAGGGCCGCGCCCGCGTCAGCGCCAGATGCTCCCAGGTCCAGGCCTCGTCCATCTGATAGCTGCGGAACCCGTCGAAGGAGGTCGCGACCGGGCCCTGCCGCCCCGAAGGCCGGAGCCGCATGTCCACTTCATAGAGCCGCCCTTCCGGCATCGGCGCGGTGATCGCGGTGATCAGCGCCTGTGTCAGCCGCGCGAAATAGGCCCGCGTCGCAAGCGGCTTCGGCCCGTCCGATGCCTCCACCCCCGCGGCATCGTAGATCACGATCAGGTCGAGGTCCGAACTTGCATTCAGTCGCTCCGCCCCGAGCGAGCCCATCCCCAGCACCACAGCCCCCCGGCCCGGCTGCGGCCCGTGCCGCTGCGCGAATTCCGCCGCCACCTCGGGCCAGAGCGCGGCCACGGCCGCGGAGGCGATATCGGCATATTGATGCGCCGCTTCCGCCGCATCCACCAGCGCGCGCAGGTGATGCACCCCCACCCGGAACCGCCATTCCTTCGCGAAGCGGCGCGCCGCATCGAGCTTGCTCTCGTAATCCGTCTCGGCCGCGAGCGCGGCTTCCAGCAGCGCGCGCAGCGCCTCCGCCCCGGGCCAGGGCGCGAAGAACGCGCCGCCGATCACCGCATCCAGCACGCCCGCATTGCGCGAGAGATAGGCCGCAAGCCCGGGCGCCGTGGCGCAGATATCGACGATCAGATCGATCAGCGTGGCGTTCGATTCAAACAGCGAGAACAGCTGAACTCCGGCCGGCAACCCCTTGAGGAACCCATCGAATTGCAAAAGCGCCTCGTCGGTGTTCGCCGCGCGCTGCAGGTGGCGCAGGATCTCGGGCTCGATGCGCCGGAAGATCGCCTGCGCGCGCTCGGAGCGCAGCGCCGGATAGCTGCGCCAGCCGTCGATCACCGCCTCCGAGGCCGGGCTGAGCGACGGCCGGCCCGCCCCTTCGGAGGGCGCAAAGAACGCCCCGGTCAGCTCCTCCACCCGCCGCAGCCGCGCCCGCAGCGCCTCCGCCCAGGCGGCCGTATCGCCCTCTCCCATCATCCGCGCGATCCGGTCCAGCCCTTCGGGCGTGGCGGGCAGCAGATGCGTCTGCGCATCATTCACCATCTGCACCCGATGCTCCACTTCGCGGTGCGCGCGGTAGAGCTGCGTCAGCTCCTGCGCCACGTCGGGCGGCAGCCAGCCCTTGGCGGAGAGCATCGCAAGGCCGCCCACGGTGGTGCGGTCGCGCAGCTCCGGCTCGCGCCCGCCGGCGATGAGCTGCCGGGTCTGGGTGAAGAATTCGATCTCGCGGATGCCGCCGCGGCCGAGCTTCATGTTGTGCCCCGGCACGTCGATCGCGCCATGCAGGCCCTTGTGGTCGCGGATGCGCAGCCGCATGTCATGCGCGTCCTGGATCGCCGCAAAATCCAGATGCTTGCGCCAGACGAACGGGGTCAGCGCCTGCAGGAACCGCCCGCCCGCGGCGGTGTCACCCGCGCAGGGGCGCGCCTTGATATAGGCCGCGCGTTCCCAGGTCCGGCCCTCGGCTTCGTAATACAGCTCCGCCGCCGCCATCGAAATACAGACCGGCGTCACCGAAGCATCGGGGCGCAGGCGCAGATCGGTGCGGAACACATATCCCTCGGCCGTGCGGTCCGACAGCAGCGCCGCCATCCTGCGCGTCGCCCGGACCAGCGCCGCGCGCGCTTCTGCCCGGTCGTCGGGGGCGTAGCGCGTCTCGTCATAGAGGCAGATCAGGTCGATGTCGGAGGAGTAGTTCAGCTCCCCCGCCCCCATCTTGCCCATGGCAAGCGCGAACAGCCCGCCCGCGGTCTCGGCATCTTCGGGCCGGGCGCCGGGCAGCTTGCCGCGCCGGATCTCCTCGGAGACGAAGAACCGCAGCGCCAGATCCACCGCCCGGTCCGCCAGCAGCGTCAGCGCCCCGGTCACCTGCCCGAGCGTCCAGACCCCGCCCAGATCTGCGAGCCCCGTCAGCAGCGACACCCGCCGCTTCGCCCGGCGCAGCTCCGCCTCCAGCGTATCGGGCGGCACCGCCCCGATCCGCACGATTTCCGCCTGCAGCGCCTCAGCCGGATCGCCGGACAGCGCCGGGCGCAGCCAGCCGGCCTCCGCCTGCATCAGCCCGGCAAGGTAGGGCGAGCAGCCCGCCGCCCCGGCGATCAGGCCGCGCAGTTCGGGCGCGAGATCGGCGAAGGCCGCGGCGGCATCGGCCCCGCGGTCGGGTTCATGGGCGATCGGGCAGCGGGTCGGTACGAAGCTCATGGCGGCACAGTGCCCGGGCGGGTGCGATCCGGTCAATGCCCTTCCGCTGGCCGCCGGACGGGGCTAAGTGTCGCGCCAAACAGGAGAGACCGATGAGCAAATCGCTGAAACGCGTGGAGGCCGCCCTCGCCGCCGCCGGCACCGAGACCGAGATCCGCGAAGTGGGCCAGGCCCGCACCGCACAGGAAGCGGCGGATGCGGCCGGGGTCAGCGTCGATCAGATCGTCAAATCCATCATCTTCCGCGGCGAGGAGAGCGGCCATGTGGTCCTGTTCCTGACCGCGGGCGGCAACCGGGTCAGCGCCGCGAAGGCGAGCGCCGTGGCGGGCCAGCCGCTCGGCAAGGCCGATGCCGAGCTGATCCGCGCCGAAACGGGCTTCGCCATCGGTGGCGTTTCCCCTGTGGGGCATCTGACCCCCGTGCGCAGCTACTGGGATCCGCGGCTCGACGGTTTCTTCGAAATCTGGGCGGCGGCGGGCACGCCGCGGCACATCTTCCGCTCCACGCCTGCGGAGCTGAAGCGGATCACCGGCGCGGTGCCTGCCGATTTCACCGAGTAATGTGAAAATCGTTTACATTGCCTCTTGAAGGCCGCTGCGGATCCCCCATCTTGGGTCATGTGAATACTGTTCACATCCAACCCGGAGGTTCCGATGTCTTACGCCTATACCAATTCCCCCGCGCGCCCGGGCTGGATCGCCCGCGCCCAGAGCGTCGTCGCCTGGATGGACGAGCGTGGCCCGCTGTCCTGGATCGTGGTGATGGTGGGGTCCTTCATCTTCGGCGGCCCGCTCGGGCTGCTGGTGCTGGGCTTCATGCTGATCACCGGCCGCTTCCGCAGCCGCGCCCGCCGCGAGGGCTTCGCCGCCTGCGGCCCGCGGATGCATTTCCACGCTTCGCGCCAGACCGGCAACCGCGCCTTCGACGCCTACAAGGCCGACACCCTCGCCCGGCTGGAGCGCGAGCAAGACGAGTTCGAGGCCTTCCTCGGGCGCCTGCGTGAAGCCCGCGACAAGGCCGAGTTCGACCAGTACATGGAAGAACGCTCCCGCGTGGCCGCGCAGCCCGCCGAGCGCCCCGTGGAGCACAAGGATGGCGCGCCCGAAGCATGAGCCCGGCCCACAGACACCATATTCCGGCCCCGCCTTGTAAAAGGCGGGGTTGTAACTATCTGATGGCAAGGAATGTCTTGGCGCGCAGGGCTGATCTTGCTAGCCTCCCTCGTGCCGACCCCATGCGGCCTCTCCGACCACCTTCCCCGGGTTGACATGCGCCATTCTCTACCACTTGCTCCGCAGTTCTATGTGACCGCCCCGCAAAGCTGCCCGTATCTGGACGGGCGGTCGGAGCGCAAGCTGTTCACGGCATTGCAGGGAGAAGGCGCGGAGAAGCTGAATAACACCCTGTCCCGGCAGGGCTTCCGGCGCTCGCAGAACGTGCTGTACCGGCCCAGCTGCGCCGATTGCGCGGCCTGCCTCTCCGCGCGGATCCGGGTCGCGGATTTCGAGCCCACGCGCACGCAGCGCAAGCTGCTGAAGCGCAACGCGCATCTGAAGCGCACGGCGACCAGCCCCTGGGCCACCGAGGAGCAGTTCGCCCTGTTCCGCCGTTATCTGGACCATCGCCACGCCGATGGCGGCATGGCGGATATGGATATTTTCGAATTTGCCGCGATGATCGAGGAGACCCCGGTCAAGTCGCGCGTGATCGAATACCGCGAGACTGATGTCTCTCCGGGCACGACCCGGGCGCTGAGCGCGGTCTGCCTGACCGATGTGCTCGATGACGGGCTGAGCATGGTCTACAGCTTCTACGACCCGGAGCGGCCGATCGACAGCCTCGGCACCTATCTGGTGCTCGATCACGTGGATCTCGCGCGCCGCGCGGGCCTGCCCTATGTGTATCTGGGCTATTGGGTGCCCGGCTCGCGCAAGATGGGCTACAAGGCGAAGTTCGGCGCGCTCGAAATCTACAAGGGCGGCCGCTGGCAGGATATCGGCAACCCGGCCGATCACGACAGCGAGACCCATCCGCTTTCCGTCGATCCGATTGCCGAACAGGTCGCCCGGATCCAGCTGCCGGACTCCCGCGGCTGAGCCTCCCCGCGTTGTTTTGTTGCGCAATCGCTGCATTTTCCGCAATGCAGCGCTGGACAGTCCGGCATCAAGCTGACAGGTTCGCGCCGCCGCGCGACTCCTGCGCGCCAGTCTATCCTGATGCATGAGAGGATCCAGATGGATCGCCGTTCCTTCCTGACCAAAGCCGCGCTCGGCACGGCCGCCACGGGCCTCGCGGCCCCCGCGCTGGCGCAAGCCAATCCGAAGATCACCTGGCGGATGACCTCGTCCTTCCCGAAATCGCTCGCGACGCTCTATGGCAACACCGAAGAGCTGTGCAAACGGGTGGCCGAGGCCTCGGACGGCAATTTCCAGATCCAGTCCTTCGCGGCGGGCGAGCTGGTCGGCGGGCTGCAGGCGGCGGATGCGGTCACGGCCGGGACGGTCGAGGCGGCGCATACGGTCGGCTATTATTACTGGGGCAAGGACGCCGCCTGGGCGGTGGGGTCGGCTGTGCCCTTCGCGCTGTCGGCGCGCGGAATGAATGCCTGGCACTATTTCGGCGGCGGGATCGACCTCTACAACCAGTTCCTGGCCAAGGAGAACATCTACGCCCTGCCCGGCGGCAATACCGGCACCCAGATGGGCGGCTGGTTCCGCAAGGAAATCAATACGCTCGACGACCTCAAGGGGCTGAAGATGCGGATCGGCGGCTTCGCCGGCAAGATCGTCGAGAAGCTCGGCGTGATTCCGCAGCAGATCGCCGGCGGCGACATCTATGCCGCGCTGGAGAAGGGCACGATCGACGCGGTCGAGTTCACCTCGCCCGCCGATGACGAGAAGCTCGGCTTCGTGAAGGTCGCGCCGTATTACTATTACCCCGGCTGGTGGGAAGGCGGCCCGACCGTCCATTTCATGTTCAACCTGCAAAAATGGAACGAGCTGCCCCCGGCCTATCAATCGCTGCTGCGCACGGCGAGCCAGGCAGTCGATGCCAACATGCTGCAGGCCTACGACTACAACAACCCGAAGGCACTGCTGAAGCTGATCGCGGAGGGGACGCAGCTGCGCCCGTTCTCGCCCGAGATCCTGCAGGCCTGCTACAAGGCCGCCAACGATACCTATACCGAGATCGAGGCCACCAACCCGGCCTTCAAGACGCTGTGGGATTCGGTCAAGGCGTTCCGCAAGGAATGGTACCTCTGGCAGCAGGTGGCGGAGTATAACTACGACACCTTCATGATGATCCAGCAGCGCAACGGCACGCTCTGATCCGCGGCCCGGGGCGCCATCGGCGGCGCCCCGTTCGGGTCGTCATATTCTCTGTCGGGGCGCGGGGCTCCCCCCGCGCCGGCCCAGGGGTGCGGGCGCCCGGGCGCAGAGCCACCGCGCGTTGCGCAAGCCCGTATCCTCGCAGTGCTTCGAAATATCGGCGCTCCTTCGGACGCCAGGGCCCCATGCAAATCGGATATCTGCTCGCCGAGCATCGCGTGCGCCAGCTCGGCACGGCCACAGCCCCCTCACAAGACGCTCTCTGTTTCGGCCTTGCGGCATGACATTGCCGATGTGCCCGTCGCACCTGCGCATCGGAGCAGAACAGCGCCGCCAAAGTGGCGCCTTGTGCAGCCTTCGCGCAAGCCGTTCCCCTCTCCTGCACGCGCGCCAGCAGCAGCCCCCTGCACACCCGGACCGCACAACCTTTCGTTTTCCTCCTCGCGCGGGCGGGCTGGACAGATGTTTACGGTAGGGTAAAGTCCGTTCTGAGCCGATCCGGCGGAGGACCCCAGAGGGGCCCGGTTCGGCAGAACAAACAAGGGAGGACTCCATGGATCGTCGTTCGTTCCTGACAAAAGCTGCCGTGGGCGGCACGATTGCGGGGGCCGCGAGTGCGCTGGCCGCGCCCGCGATCGCGCAAGCCAATCCGAAGGTCACCTGGCGGCTGACCTCATCGTTTCCGAAATCGCTCGATACGATCTACGGGGGCGCGGAGGTGCTCTCGAAGATGGTCAGCGAAGCGACCGACGGGAATTTCCAGATCCAGGTCTTCTCGGCGGGCGAAATCGTCGGTGGCCTGCAGGCGGCGGATGCGGCCGCGGCCGGAACCGTCGAGGCCTGCCATACCGTGGCCTATTACTACTGGGGCAAGGACCCGACCTGGGCGCTCGGCTCGGCGGTGCCCTTCGCGCTGAATGCCCGCGGGATGAATGCCTGGCAGTATCATGGCGGCGGCATCGACCTGTACAACGAATTCATGGCGAAACAAAACCTGTTCGCCCTGCCCGGCGGCAATACCGGCGCGCAGATGGGCGGCTGGTTCCGCAGGGAGATCAAGAGCGTCGCAGACCTGAAAGGGCTGAAGATGCGCGTCGGCGGCTTCGCCGGCAAGGTGATGGAGCGCCTCGGCGTCGTGCCGCAGCAGATTGCGGGCGGCGATATCTATCCGGCGCTGGAGAAGGGCACCATCGACGGCACCGAATGGGTCGGCCCCTATGACGATGAGAAGCTCGGCTTCTTCAAGGTGGCGCCCTATTACTACTATCCCGGCTGGTGGGAAGGCGGCCCGACCGTGCATTTCATGTTCAACAAGGGCGCTTGGGAGACCCTGCCCCCGACTTACCAGAAGATCCTGCGTATCGCGGCCCAGGCCGAAGACGCGGACATGCTCCAGAAATACGACTGGAAGAACAGCCAGGCGATCAAGTCCCTGATGGGACAGGGCGCGCAGCTGCGCCCCTTCGCGCCGGAAATCCTCGCCGCCTGCTTCGACGCAGCCGACGCGACCTATGCCGACATCGAGGCCACCAACGCCGATTTCAAGAAGATCTGGGCATCGATCAAGGCCTTCCGCAAGGATTGGTACTTCTGGGACCAGGTGGCCGAATACAACTACGACACTTTCCTGATGATCCAGCAGCGCAACGGCAAGCTCTGAGCGACCAAGCCCCGGGGAACCTTTCCCCGGGGCTTTCGTTTGACCGGGCGCCGAAACGCGATGCCGGGCCCTTGCGTCCGCCAGCCGGACAGGCAATCTGACGCAAAGACACGGGGGCACGCATGGCATTGCCGCAGAAGCAACAGGTACTTTACTGGGGGATTGCGGCGCTCGTGCTGTTTGCCACGCTCTGGGGGCTGGGCTCGGTGCTGCTGCCGTTTCTCGTCGGCGGGGCGATCGCCTATTTCCTGGACCCTCTGGCGGACCGGCTCGAGAAATGGGGCATGTCCCGGGTCTGGGCGACGGCCACCATCGCGCTCGCTGCCACGCTCATCTTCGTGGTGCTGGGCCTCGCGGTGATCCCTGTGCTGGCGCATCAGCTGGTGCAGCTGGTGTCTTCGGCCCCCGATATGGCCACGCAGCTGCAAAAATTCATCGCCCAGCATTTCCCCTCGATCAACAAGCGCGGCTCAATGATCAACGAAACGCTGACCTCGCTCGGCGATGCGGTGAAGGCGCGCGGCGGCGAGCTGGCGCAGACGCTGCTCACATCGGCGATGAGCGTGGTGAACTTCATCGTCTTCATCGTCGTGGTGCCGGTGGTGGCCTTCTACATGCTGCTGGACTGGGACCGGATGATCGCGAAGGTGGATGGCTGGCTGCCGCTCGACCATGCCGACGAGATCCGCCGCATCGGGCGCGAGATCGACCGCGTGCTCTCGGGCTTCGTGCGGGGGCAGGTCTCCGTCTGCCTGATTCTCGGCACGTTCTATGCCGCGACGCTGATGATCGCCGGGCTAAATTTTGGCCTGATCGCCGGGGCGATCGCGGGCGGGCTGACCTTCATCCCCTATGTCGGCGCGATCATCGGCGGCAGCCTGTCGATCGGCCTCGCGCTCTATCAGTTCTGGGGGGACTGGTTCTCCATCGGCACCATCGTTTCCATCTTCGCCGTGGGCCAGTTCCTGGAAGGCAATGTCATCACGCCGAAGCTGGTCGGTAATTCGATCGGCCTGCATCCGCTGTGGCTGATCTTCGCTCTGTCGGCCTTCGGCACGCTGTTCGGCTTCGTGGGCATGCTGGTCGCGGTGCCGGTCGCAGCGGTGATCGGGGTGCTTGCGCGTTACGTGCTCGACCGTTACCTGCAGGGGCGCCTCTATCTGGGGGTGGAAGCAGACCATGGCCCTCCCGCAGAACCGTGAGGGCCGAAGAAGGGTGCCCGAATGGCCCGCCAGCTGATCCTCGACCTGCCCGTGCGCCAGGCCCGCGGGCGCGACGATTTTTTCGTGGCGCCGGCCAATGCGCTGGCGCTGGCAACGCTGGATGCGCCGGAAAGCTGGCCCTCCGGCAGGATGCTGCTGATCGGGCCGGAGGGGGCCGGGAAATCGCATCTCGCGGCGATCTGGGCCGAACAGCACGGCGCCAGCATCGTGCGTGCCCGCGACCTGACCCCGGAGATGGCGCCTGTGCTCGCCCATGCCGCGGTGGTGGAGGATGTGCAGGCCATCGGCTCCGCCGAAGCCGCGCTGTTCCACCTGCACAACCTGGCCCAGGCCGAGGGCGGGCGGCTGCTCCTGACCGCGAATGCCCCCCCGCGCGACTGGGGCCTGCACCTGCCAGACCTGCGCAGCCGGATGGAGGCCACGGCCTCGGTGCGCATCGCGCCGCCCGACGATGCACTCCTGGCGGCCGTTCTGGTGAAGCTCTTCGCGGACCGCCAGACCAAGGTCCCGCGGAGCCTGATTCCCTGGCTGGTGACGCGCATGGACCGCTCGCTCGGCACGGCGCGGCGGCTGGTGGCGGCGCTGGATGCGCGGGCAGTGGCCGAAGGGCGCCCGCTCACGCGCGCCATGGCCGTCGAGGTGCTGGACAGCTTCATCTGAGCCAGTCACAACTGTCACATACCGATTACAAACCCGCTCCATAAGAGCGTCATCATGACCCAGGCAGATTTCCTCAAATCACCCTTCCCCGCCGCCGCCGAGCTGCCCGCCGAGACCTTCGCCGGGCCGAAGCGCTTCTTCAACCGCGAGCTCAGCTGGCTGGCGTTCAACTGGCGGGTGCTGGACGAGGCGCGCAACCCGCTCGTGCCGCTGCTGGAACGGCTGCGGTTCCTCTCGATTTCGGCCACCAACCTGGACGAATTCTATACCGTGCGCGTCGCCGGGCTGATGGAGCTGGTGCGCGAAGGCAATGCCCTGCACTCCGATGACGGGCGCGCACCTTCGGAGCAGCTGAGCGAGATCAACGCCGATGCCCGGCGCCTGATGGAGACCCAGCAATCGAGCTGGAACGCGATCCGGCGCGAGATGGAAGCCGAGCGCATCCATATCCTCACCCGCGGCAAGCTGACCGCCGACGACCGGCGCTTCCTCGCGGATTACTTCCTGTCGAATGTGTTCCCGGTGCTGTCGCCGTTGGCGATCGACCCGGCGCACCCGTTCCCCTTCATCCCCAACACCGGCTTCTGCCTGGCGCTGGAGCTGGAGCGGCAGACCGACCACCGCCGGATGCAGGCGCTGCTGCCGATCCCGCAGCAGATCGCGCGCTTCGTGCGGCTGCCGGGGGATGCGCGGTTCCTGCCGCTCGAAGAGCTGCTGATGCTGAACCTCAGCTCGCTGTTCCCGGGCTATGAGGATACCGGCTCCTGCGCCTTCCGGGTGCTGCGCGACAGCGACCTCGAGGTCGAGGACGAGGCCGAAGATCTGGTGCGCGAATTCGAGACGGCGCTGAAGCGGCGCCGCCGCGGCCAGGTGATCCGGCTGAAGATCACCGCCGGCGCCCCGGAGGCGCTGCGCTCGCTGATCATGGAAGAGCTGCACGTCGTCCCGGATGAGGTGGTGGAGGTCAAGGGCCTGCTCGGTGTGGCCGATCTGAAGGAGCTGGTGCTGTCCTCGCGGCCAGATCTGCTCTGGCCGCCGTTCACCCCGCGCGTGCCCGAGCGGGTGCAGGACCACGACGGCGACATGTTCGCCGCGATCCGGCAGAAGGACATGCTGCTGCATCACCCCTACGAGACCTTCGACATGGTGATCCGCTTCCTGCAGCAGGCGGCGCTGGATCCGAATGTGCTGGCGATCAAGCAGACGCTGTACCGGACCTCCAAGGACAGCCCGATCGTCGATGCGCTCTGCGAGGCGGCGGAGAACGGCAAATCCGTCACCGCGCTGGTGGAGCTGAAGGCGCGCTTCGACGAGGCCGCCAACATCCGCCAGTCGCGCCGGCTGGAGCGCGCGGGGGCGCATGTGGTCTATGGCTTCATGCACCTGAAAACGCATGCCAAAATCAGCACCGTGGTACGCCGTGAGGGCGACCGTCTGGTGACCTATACCCATTTCGGCACCGGCAACTACCACCCGATCACGGCGCGGATCTATACCGACCTGAGCCTGTTCACCTGCGACGCGGCCCTTGGGCGCGATGCGACCAAGGTGTTCAATTACCTGTCGGGCTATGTGCAGCCCGAGGGGCTGGAGAACCTTGCGATCTCGCCGATCACGCTGAAGCCGCGCCTGCTGGAGCTGATCGGGCGCGAGGCGGAGCATGCCCGCGCCGGGCGCCCGGCCGAGATCTGGGCCAAGATGAACAGCGTGGTCGACCCCGAGGTGATCGACGCCCTCTATGCCGCGAGCCAGGCGGGGGTGAAGGTCAGCCTGGTGATCCGCGGCATCTGCGGGCTGCGGCCGGGCATCAAGGGCCTGTCGGAGAATATCCGGGTGAAATCCATCGTCGGACGGTTCCTGGAGCACAGCCGCATCGTGTGTTTCGGCAATGGCCATGGCCTGCCTTCGAAAAAGGCGCGGGTGTTCATGTCTTCGGCCGACTGGATGGGGCGCAACCTGAACCGCCGCGTGGAAACGCTGGTGGAGGCGATGAACGACACGGTGAAGGCCCAGATCGTGAGCCAGATCATGGCGGCGAACATGGCCGACGAGGCGCAGAGCTGGGTCCTGCAGCCCGATGGCAAATTCCTGCGCGAGCTGCCGGAGGGGAAGGACCTGTTCTCCTGCCACAGGTTCTTCATGGAGAACCCCTCGCTGTCGGGGCGCGGCTCGGCCGGGGCGAAGGACGTCCCCGAGCTTGCCCATAGCACCGACTAGAGGTTAACGTGCGCGCGAGCCCCCGAGAGCGACTCACGGCAGGACGAGAAGATGACTCCGAAGAACGATGCCCCGCGGCAGACCCTCGATGCCGAAGATTGGGACCCGTTCGGGCAGCCGCTGTTTGATGACCCCTCCGCCCGCGCCCTGAGCCGGGTCGGCGTGGTGGATGTGGGGTCGAACTCGGTCCGGATGGTGGTCTTCGACGGCGCGGCCCGGTCTCCGGCCTATTTCTACAACGAGAAGGTCATGGCGGGGCTGGGCCAGGGGCTGGCCGAGACCGGCATGCTGAACCCGACCGGGCGCGAGCGCGCCTTTTCGGCACTGCGCCGCTTTGCCATGGTTGCGCGCGGGATGGACATCGGGCCGCTGACCTGCGTGGCGACGGCCGCGATGCGCGACGCGCAGGACGGCCCGGAATTCCGCCGCCTGATCGAAAAGGAAACCGGGCTGCACCTGCATATCATCGACGGCGCCGAGGAGGCGCGGCTGTCGGCGCAGGGGGTGCTGCTCGGCTGGCCCGAGGCGCAGGGCCTGATCTGCGACATCGGCGGCAACTCCATGGAGCTCGCCGAAGTCGGCGAGGGCCGCGTCGGGCGCAGGGCGACCTCGCAGCTTGGCCCGTTCCGCCTGCAGCAGGTGAAGGGCGGACGCAAGGAGATCATCGCCCATATCCGCGCGCAGATGGCGACGCTGGCGGAGGCGGTGGGTACCGGGCACGAGCGGATCTACCTGGTCGGCGGCTCGTGGCGCGCCATCGCCCGGCTGGACATGGAGCGCCGGAATTATCCGCTTCTGGTTCTGCATGAATACCGGATGGAGCCGGAAAGCCTGCTCAAGACCCTGGAATGGATCGAGAAAAGCGACCTTGGCCAGCTGCGGGCCAAAACCGGCACCTCCGCCGCGCGGATGGATCTGGTGCCGCTCGCGGCGCTGGTGCTGCGCGAGCTGGTGGAGCTGTTCAAGCCCAGGGAAATCGACATCTCCTCCTACGGGATCCGCGAAGGCCTGCTCTATGAGCAGATGCCGGAGCGCCTGCGCCGCCGCGACCCGCTGATCGAAGCCTGCCGCTATGCGGAGAAGATGCAGGCCCGGATGCCGGGCTTCGGCAAGCGCCTGCACAGCTTCATCGAGCCGGTTCTGGGCGTGGTCCCGCCCGAGCGCTTCCGCCTGCACCGCGCCGCCTGCCTGCTGCACGACACGAGCTGGCGCACGCACCCCGATTACCGCGCCGAAGCCTGCTTCGACAATGTGACGCGGGCGAACCTGGCCGCGCTCAGCCATTCGGAGCGCGTGTTCATCGGCCTTGCGCTGCTGCACCGTTACAAGAATTCGCGCGCCGGATCGCGGCTGGAGCCGCTCTGTGCGCTCCTGAGCCCGGAGCAGATCCAGGAGGCGGAAATCCTCGGCAAGGCGATGCGCTTCGGCGCGATGTTCGCGATCGAGGATCCGAAGGAGGCGGGCACGCTGGACCTGTCGGCGAAGAAGACGGAGCTGACCCTGCGGCTCACGCGGCGCGGCGTCGATCTGTTTGGCGAGGTTTGCGAGGCGCGGTTCCAGTCTCTTGCCACGGCGCTGAAAGCGGCGCCGGTGGTGATAAGGCCCGGAGGCTAGAGCTCCATTTCAGGCGGGCCCGGGGGCGCGGCCTCCGGCTTGCGCCGGATCAGGATATCGCCATTCGGCAGCCGCACCGGCGCCTCGTAATTCTGCATGTCGTCGATCAGGGCGCGCAGCTGCTCGAGCGCCGGGCCGAGATCGCGCGCCGCATCCTCCATGGATTTCGACAGAGCCCCGATCTCGGGGCCGAGCGCTTCTGACCTGCCACGGGAGTTTTCCTCCATCTGCGATTAGAGTCCGGCCCATGGAGAGGACGGACGATGAAGAAGGCACGACTGACGGAAGAGCAGATCAT
>NZ_JAYRZN010000041.1:0-27326 GCF_041916475.1 Paenirhodobacter sp. | reverse complement strand
CACCCGCCGCCAGCCAGACCTGCGTGTTGACCGGAACCGGGATCAAACCGTCAGACCCCGGATCAGCCGCGCCAATGCCTCGGGATCATAGCTCCCGCTGACGCGCATCCGGTGCCCATCCACCAAGTCAATCTCGATGTGGTTATCTGTGGCAGGCATCTGCCGGATCACCGGCACTTCCTTGACGATCTCCACCGGCAGAAAGCGCAAACCGGCGTCCTCTGATCCCGTTTCGGGCTTGGGCCGATACTTGGGATCGCGCAGCCATTTGAAGATCAGGTTCGCGTTCACCGTATAGCGAAGCGCCACCTGGGCCACGGATACGCCCGGCGCGGTCGTTTGCAGGCAGATCGACCGCTTCTCTTCATCCGTCCAAAGTCGCCTCGTTCGCCGCGCCATCAAGCACCATAGTGTCCACTATCCTTGGTGGACACTATCCGGCACAATCGCGCTGCGGCAGAGCGGTCAGGCCGGACGCCTACGCCCAGATTGGCCTCAGTCCCGCAAGCAGGTCCGGCCCGAAAGGCGTTTCGGGCCGGAACAGAGACGCTTTTTCAGCGTGCGCGCAGGCGGCGCACGGCGGTATCGCCCGCGAATTGCACGGCGCAGACCAGGGTGATCAGGATCGCGATCACCACCAGCATCACCAGGGTATCGAAGCGCTGATAACCATAGCGGATCGCGACGTCGCCGAGCCCGCCTGCGCCGACCGCGCCCGCCATGGCCGAGGCGCCGATCATCGACACGACGGTGATGGTGAAGCCGCCGATGATGCCCGGCAGGGCCTCGGGCAGGAGCACATGGCGCACGATATGCCAGCGCTTGCAGCCGATGGACTGGGCGGCCTCGATCAGGCCCGGGTCGATCTCGCGCAGCGAGACTTCGGCGATCCGGGCGAAGAAGGGCGTCGCGGAGACGGCGAGTGGCACGATTGCGGCCCAGACGCCGATCGTGGTGCCTGCGACCAGCCGGGTGAAGGGGATCAGCGCCACCAGCAGCACGATGAAGGGTACGGCGCGGAAGCCGTTCACCAGAGTACCGAGCACGCGGCCGAGGCGGGGGGCGGGGAAGATGCCGCCGCGCTCCGAGGTGACGAGGAACACCGCAAGCGGGATCCCGGCCAGCACGGCGATGCCCGCCGACACACCGACCATGAACAGGGTATCGAGAAAGGCCTGAACCAGGCGGTCAATCATCTGCGGCGTCAACATGGCCGAGCACCTCCAGCGTATCGGCCGCCCCCGCGAGGAGGCTGGCCTGTTGTCCCGGCGCGAGCGCGAGCAGCAGCTGGCCGAGGGAATGGCCCTGGATCCGCTCGATCCGGGAGCCGAGAATGCGCGCACCGGGGACGGCGGCGAGGGCACCGGTATCGGCCGGGGTGGCGCCGGTGAAGCTCAGCCGCAGCAGGGTGCGGGCACCGGCATGGGGCGCGGGGCCGGGGCGCAGCCGCGCGGCCAGATCTTCGGGCAGGGCATGCTGCAGCGGCTGCAGGAGCGCGCGGGTGGCATCGGCCTGCGGCGTGCCGAACACCTGCCAGACCGGGCCGGTCTCGACGATGCGGCCGGAATCGAGCACCACCACCCGGTCGCAGATCTCGCGGATCACGCTCATTTCATGGGTGATGAGCACGACGGTCAGGCCGAGGCGGCGGTTGATGTCGCGCAGGAGCCTGAGGATCGAGACGGTGGTCTCGGGATCGAGCGCGGAGGTGGCCTCGTCGCACAGCAGGATCTCGGGGCGGCTGATCAGGGCGCGGGCGATGCCCACGCGCTGCTTCTGGCCGCCGGAGAGGCGGGAGGGGTAGCTCGCTTCCTTGCCGGTGAGCCCGACGAGATCGAGCGCCTCGCGCACGCGGGCGAGGGTTTCGGCGCGCGGCACGCCCGCCACGCGCAGCGGCAGGGCCACGTTCTCCTGCACGGTTTTCGCCGAGAGCAGGTTGAAATGCTGGAAGATCATGCCGATCCGGCGGCGCAGCGCCACCAGCCCGGCCTCGTTCAGCCCGGCGATATCTTCGCCATCGACGAGCACGCGGCCGTGGGTCGGCTCCTCCAGCCGGTTGATGGTGCGCAGCAGGCTGGATTTGCCCGCCCCCGAGCGGCCGATGATGCCGAAGATCTCGCCTGCGCGGATGTCGAGGTCGATGCCGCTGAGCGCGGGCACGGCGCCGGCCGCGGAGGTATAGACCTTGCCCAGCCCCTCGAAGCGCAGGGTGCCGGCGCGGCGCGGCGCGGCGGCGGCGGGCTCGGCGCGGGCGAGGCCCTGTCCGATGGCGAGCCCGGTCATTTCGCCCCCCAGGCCAGGATGTAGAGCTTGTCGCTGCTGGCGAAGGATTTGTGGATCTGGGCCTTCACCGCGGGCGACTGCTGGAACAGCGCGATGAAGCGGGCGATGCGGGGATCGTCCTTGTTGTCTTCGCGCGAGACGAAATTGACCGCGAACTGCCGGTCCTCGATGCCGGAATAGAGGAGCGCGCTGGTGGGGTCGAAGGTGCCGGCGGCGACGATGAAATGCGGATAGCCCTGGGCGAGATCGACATCGCCGGTGATGCGCACCAGCTGCGGGCCCTCGACTTCGGTGAATTTCAGATGCCGCGGGTTCGCGGTGATGTCATCGACGGTGCCGAGGAAGCCCACGCCGTCTTTCAGCGTGATGAGCCCCGCCTTTTGCAGCAGGAGCAGGCCGCGTCCCTGGTTGACCGGATCGTTCGCAATCGCCACGGAGCCGCCATCGGGGATTTCGTCGAAGCTCTTGTGCTTCAGCGAATAGAGCCCGAGGTTCGCGAGGATCCCGGGCGCGACCGCGTGCAGGTCGTATCCGCCCTGTTTCTCCGCATTGGTCATGAACGGCACATGCTGGAAGAAGTTCAGGTCGATGTCGCCCGAGGCGAGGGCCACATTGGGCGTGGTCCAGTCGCTGAATTCGATCGGCTCCACGTCGAAGCCCTGGGCCTTGGCCTCCGCGGCCGCGACCTCCACGGCATCGCCATAGGCGCCGGGCACGACGCCGATCTTCAGGGGCTCGGCCGCGGCCATGGAGCCGAAGGCGAACAGGGCGGAGAGCAGAAGGGAGGGGAGTTTCATCGCTGTATCCGGGCTGGGGCTCATTTCGTCCAGGGCAGGACGTAGAGCGCGGGGTTATGGGCGTAGGAGGCGTCGATCCGATCGCGCACCTTGGGCGAGGTCTGGTAGATCCGGATGAAGCGGGCGACATCCGGATCGGCGGCATTGTTCTCGCGGGTGGCGAAGCGGATTGCGAAATAATCGTCGGTCACGCCGGAGAAGAGCAGCGCGCGCCCGGCGATATCGGCCTGGCCCGCATTGATGAAATGCGCGGGGTAGCCCTGCGCCAGATCGACATCCGAGAGCGCGCGCACGAGCTGCGGCCCCTCGATCTCCACGAGGTCGAGCTTTTTCGGATTGGCGGTGACGTCATTGAGCGTACCGCGCAGGCCTGCGCCTTCGCGCAGGCTGATGAGCCCGGCCGATTGCAGCAGCGCAAGGCCGCGCCCGCCGTTCACGGGATCCTACGCGATCGCCACGCGGGCGCCCTCGGGGAGCTGGTCGAGCGCGGTGTATTTCGCGGAATAGAGGCCGATATTGGGCAGGATGCCGAGGCCGACATCGGCGAGCTTGTAGCCGGTTTCCTTCACCGCATTGTCGAGGAAGGCGCGGTGCTGGAAATAGTTCACGTCGAGGTCGCCGTTTTCGAGGGCGAGGTTCGGGGTGGTCCAGTCGCTGAATTCCACCACTTTCACGTCGAGGCCCTGGGCGCGGGCTTCCTCGGCGGCGGTCTCGATTGAATCGGCCAGCGCGCCGGGGGTGACGCCCACGGTCAGGGCGCCTGCGGGCGAGATGGCGGCGAGCAGCAGCCCGAGGCTGAGGAGCAATCCGGTCTTCATTCTGGTCTCCTTCGTGGGCCGGCAGGGGAGGCCTTCGGCCAAAACACGATTTTGAATGTCGTGTATTATTCGTAGCCCGAGGGGGGGCTTCGGGCCATTCCATTGTCGGGCGCTGTGGGGGAAGGGGGTGGTTCCCGGCGGCGGGCTGCGGGGAACAGGATTTTCCGGGCCGGGGCAGAGGGGCGCTGGCCGCCCGGATCAGGCCCTGGGCACGGCTGGCAGGGCAGGGAGCCGTCGGCCCCCGCGGCAGGAGGCGGCCTTGGGGGATCTGGCGCGCGCGGGGGGCGTGTTCTTTGCGCCGGACGGGAGGGCGGGGGCGCGGGCTCAGGGCGCGGGATCGGGGGCCAGAAGCCCGCCTTCGAGCAGCACCCGCTCCTCATGCGCGGCCTGCAGGAAGGCCGCGATCGCGGGCACGCGGCGGCGGTCGCGGCGCACGAGCAGGTTCTCGATGAAGGCGGTGGTGGCGCGGGGGGCCACCACCGGGGCATAGCTGAGCCGCGGATCGGGCGGGCATTCCGATTCGGCGATGAACGACAGCCCGAGCGAGAGCGCGACCGCCTCGCGCACCACATCGGCGCCCTCCACCTCCATGATCCGGGCGGGCGCCACGCCTTCGGCCGCGAGCGCGCGTTCGATCAGTGCCCGCGTGCGCGAGGCCTTTTCGCGCAGGATCAGGACCTGGCCCGCGATCCGGCCGATGGGGAAGCTCTCGCCGGCGAGGGGGCTGTGCCGCGGCAGGCAGGCGCAGAGCCGCTCGCGCCGCAGCGGCGAGATGTGCAGCGCGTTGCCGATCAGCGGATCGACCGCGATGCCCACATCGGCGCGCAGCTCCAGCAGCGCCTCGGCGATGCCCGCGACGCTGTTCTTGCGGATGGTGACCTCGATATCGGGGTGGCTGAGCAGCATCCGCCGCACGATCCGCACTGCGATGGCCGGAGAGTCGCTCGCCACCCGCAGCCGGCCGCTGGCCGAGCCTGTGCGCCGGGAGAGCAGATCCTCCACCTCCTCGGCCCGCTCCATTAACTTTGTGGTTACACTGAAGAGATGCGCGCCGGTTTCGGTGAGGGCCAGGCCGCGGCCGCGCTTTTCGAACAGGCGCAGGCCGTAGCGGTCTTCCAAGCCCTTGATATGCTGCGAAAGTGTGGGCTGCGAGAGGCCGAGGATCTCGGCCGCGCGGCTGACGCTGCCTTCCTTGGCGACGAGATGGAAGGCGCGGATCTGCTGAAAATTCATCGCTTTGGCCTATGGATTGTGGCGCAACAACGTATTTGTCCTATGGATTTTCCGGGTGCAAGCCTCTGCCATCAATTCGGCGCCGCCGCCGTAGCGAGGACATCTGTACCATGACCATCGACCTGACCGCCCACAGCCTGGGCACGACCGAGGATTTTGGCCTGCCCGCGATCGGCGGCGTTGCTGCCGGGGTGCTGGCCTTCGACAAGCTGAGCCCTGCGCAATCGGTCTGGCTGAAGCCCGCGGCCGATGCGGCGCTCACGCAATGGGTGCTGGCGCTCGATCTTTATGTGCCGCAGCCGGAGGGGGCCTATACCGCGCTTTTGCAGACCGGGACCGGCGATGCCGACCTGTTCCTGCGCGACCGGGGCGACGGCACCGCCGCGATCGGTACGCAAGGGGTCTATGATGGCGTGGTGGCCTATGACGCCTGGAACCGGATCGTGGTCTCGGTCGCGCTCGAGGATGGCGAGACGGTGATGCGCAAGTTCGTCAATGGCGCGCTGGTGGGCACGCAGGCCCTGGGCGAGACCGACCGCTGGGCGATCGACCCGGCGGCGGGGCTGAAGCTGTTCACCGATGACGATGGCGAGACCGGCGCGGGCTATGTGGCCTCGGTGCTGCTGCTGAGCGATCCGCCGGAGGCCGATGTGGTGGCGGCGATCGTGGCCTCGGCGCCGGAGGCATCGGCTGCGGGCTTCTTCCCGGTGAGCCCGGCGGGCGGTGCGCTGGAGGTGAGCTTCGCGGGCGAGACGGTCGCGCTGCGCTATGGCGCGGGCGCGGTGACGCTGGAGGGATCCGATTACGGCACCATCGCCGAGCTGGGCGAAAGCCGGATCGGCACCGCGGCGCAGTTCGGCATCGTGGCCCCGGGCGCGGACCGGCCGGTGCTCTCGTATCAGGGCTATGCGCAGGACGAGGGCATCCGCATCAGCCTGCCCGAGGGCAGCGGCGATCTGACCAGCTTCACCCTGATGTGGGACATCCTGCCCGAAGCGATCGGCGGCTATCAGGCGCTGCTGCAGACCGGGGCGGACAACAGCTCCGACGCGGATTTCTTCATTTCGGGCGCGGGCGGCATCGGCATCAACAGCACCTATAGCGGCGCGGTGCCGGCGGGGAGCTGGTCGCGGATCGTGCTGAGCGTGGCCGACAATGGCGATGGCAGCTCGACGCTGGCGAAATATATCGACGGGGTGCTGGTGGGCACGCAGTCCATGCCGACGGCGCGCTATACGCTCGATGCCGGGACGGGCTTCCTGATCCTGAGCGACGAGGATGGCGAGGTGGCGCCGGGCTACCTGGCGCAATTCGCGCTCACCGAAGGGGCGCTCGATGCGGGCGCGGTGGCGGCGATGGGCCCGGCTGGCAGCACGCCCGGCGCGACGCTGCTGACGCTGGATTTCGCGGGCTACAAGCCCACGGTGAGCGCCGGTGCGGTGGAGGTGATCGTGCCGCAGGAGACCCCGGTGGACCCGGGCGACACCGGCCATGTGAGCATCCGCGACATGCTGGTGAGCCTTTCGACCGATGCGGTGCGCTATGACCTGAGCGAGGTCTTCGGCGCGAATGCGCATGATTTCACCGTGACCAATTCCAACGGCGAGGCGGTAAGCGCCACCATCACCGATGGCGTTCTGGCCTTCGATTTCACGGCGCTCGGGCTTTCGGACCTGGTGATCTCGGCGGTGAACGGGGCGGGCGAGACGGTGAGCGACAATGTGCGGATCCGGGTCGCGGGGGAGGGCGCCTATACGATCGCGATCATGCCCGATACGCAGGACTACACCTCCGACGCCGGGATCAACCACACCTTCTACGAGATGACCCAGTGGCTGGCCGACAATGCCGCGTCCAAGGGGCTGAACTTCGTGACCCATGTGGGCGACATTACCCAATGGGCGGCGGCGTCGCAGTTCACCATGGCGAAGGATGCGATGGAGACGCTGCGCGCGGCGGGGGTGTCGTTCTCGGTGCTGCCGGGCAACCATGACATCGGCACGTCGGGCTCCTCCGACAGCCGGGTGACGACGAATTACAACAATGCTTTCTCCGTAGGCTACATGTCGGAGGATCCGAGCTTCGGCGGGGTTTATGACCAGGAGCCCGGGCGCTACGACAACAACTATCACCTGTGGACCGCGGCCGATGGCAGCGAATGGATCACGCTGAACCTGGAATTCGGGCCGCGCGACGATGTGCTCCGCTGGGCCGACGAGGTGCTGACCCAATATGCCGGGCGCAAGGCCATGGTGGTGACGCACAGCTACAACAACTACGACAGCCGCCACGACCCGCTCGGGACCGTGCTGGAAGATGAGGGCGCGGCCTATAACTACGGCCTCGGCAATGATCCGGCAGGGGCCTGGGACGGCGAGGAGATCTGGCGCGAGGTGATTTCCTCGCATGCCAATGTGGTGATGACGGCGGGCGGGCATATCTTCGGCGATGGCGCGCAGACGATCGTATCGTACAACGACTATGGCTATCCGGTGTTCCAGTTCCTGGTGAACTACCAAAATGGCGTGGCGAGCGAGACCACCGGGGCGGGCGATGCGGCGCAGGGCGGCAATGGCGGCAATGGCGCGATCCGGCTGGTGACGATCGACCCGGAAAACGACGCGATCTATACCGAGACCTATTTCACCGAACTCGACACCTATTACACCGCCCCGCGCGAGACCGAGGACTACAACCGCGACGGGCTGACGGGCGCCTATGCCGGCCATCAGGAAGAGCTGACGGATGCGCAGCTGGGCCGGGCCACGGTGGCCGAGGCCGATGCGGGCGACGACCGCGTGGTGCAGGCCGAGGCAGGGGCGGAAACCGCGCTGGTGAGCCTGTCGGGGGCGAAATCCACCAATCCGGGCGGCGAGGCGGTCAGCTACAGCTGGAGCGATGCCGAGGGCCGCGAGATTGCCACCGGCCGCGAGGCGCAGGTGGCGCTCGGGGCGGGGGTGCATGACCTGACGCTGACGATCCGCACGGCATCGGGGGTGGTCTCGCGCGACGAACAGCGCGTGATCGTGCAGACCGACAAGGTCTGGCTGGTGGAGACCTTCAACGACGGCAATGCCGATGGCTGGGCCAAGGCGGGCGCGGCCCCGCAGGGCACGGAGATCGGGCTCGGGACGGATACGGGCTTCGGCATCGCGCCGATTGGCGCGGGCGCCACGGCGGTGGCTTCGGTGGGCGCGCTGAGCGAGGATGAGGGGCTGCTGGTGAAGCCCACGACCAGTGGTATGATCCAGAACTTCACCCTGGTCTATGACCTGTATCTGCCCTCCGAAAGCGCGCGCGGCTATACCGCGCTGTTCCAGTCCGACATCACCAACACCAGCGATGCGGAGATTTTCCTGCGCACGTCGGGCGGGGTTTCGGGCCTGGGTATTTCGGGCAATTACCAGGGCGAGATCCCGACCGACAGCTGGAACCGGATCACGCTGACCTTCAGCGTGGAGAACGGCGCGCAGGTGCTGCGCAAATACCTGGACGGCGCGCTGATCGGCACCCAGACGGTGGATGCCGATACCGCCGATGGCACCCGCTGGACGATCGACAGCGCGCAGGGCTTCCTGATCTTCTCCGATGAGGATGGCGAGACCTCGCCGCTCTATGCGGCCTCGGTGGGCTTCACGCCGCGGGTGCTGAGCGCGGCCGAGGTGGCGGCGATGGGGGGCGTATCGGCCACCGGCGGGCTGGCGGGGGAGGCCACCGAGGGCGCGTTCCAGCTGACCTTCGAGGGCGCGCTTTCGGCTGCGGATGTGGGCCATGCGGAGGTGTCGCGGCTGGATCTCTCGACCGGATCGGAAACCGGGGCGCTGTTCGTGAAGGGATCGGCCACGGTGCGCGACGGCACGGACGCGGCCATCGCGGCGCCCGGGGGCGCGCTGTTCGACCAGTCCAGCCAGGCCGATAACCTTGTGGTGTGGAAGAACGGGAACTGGGGCGATCAGGTGATCGAGGCGACGCTGCGCTCGATGGACAAGGACACGATCGGGCTCAGCTTCCGCCATCAGGACCCGGACAACCAGTACCTGCTCACCCTCGACAACGCGACCAACACCCGCCAGCTGATCCGCATCGAGGACGGGGTGCGCAGCGTTCTGGCCACGGAGACCGGCGGCTACCGCTTCAACGACGCCTTCGATCTGCGCATCGCGGTGGTGGGCGGCAGCATCGCCGTCTCGATGGACGGGGTGGCGCTGTTTGGCGGCGCGGTTCAGGATGCCGATCCGCTCGCTTCGGGCACGGTCGGGCTCTATTCCTCCGCGCAGCGCGGCTCGATCTTCGATGATATCGTGGTGCGGGCGCCGGATGCGGAGGCGATTGCCGGGCCCGACCGCGTGCTGATCGACTGGGACGGCGACGGCATCGAATTCGTGGCGCTGGACGGCACGCAATCCCTCGGCGCGGGGGCGGAATGGTCCGGGCGCGGGGGGCAGGCGCAGGTGCTGGAGGCCACTGTGCAGGCCGGGCAGGGGCGCAACGACTTCACGCTGAGCGTGGATGGCAGCACCGATACGGTGACGGTGAATGTGGCCTCCGGCGCGCGGCTGATTGCGGCCGATCGCTTCGAGGACGGCGATCATGCCGGCTGGCGGATCGTCGATACCACCGAGATCGGCCGGGCCGACTGGGCCGTGGTGAACGGCCAGCTGGTGGAGCGCGCGGGCGCCTACAGCCGCGAGCTGACCTACGAGGGCGCCAATGCCGCCGATGTGTGGCAGAAGGGCTGGTCGCCGCAGGGCGATGGCACCTATGCGCTGCACAAGGGCTCCTATGCGCTGTGGGACGGCGAGACCGCGCTTGCGGATTACAGCATCCAGACGCAGGTGAAGGCGCCCGCGGGCGCGGTCGGGCTGATGCTGAACTGGCAAGATGAGGACAATTACTACAAGATCGAGATCGATCAGCGCGTCGGGCTGACCACGCTGGTGAAGGTGGTGGACGGCTACGAGACCAACCTCGCGCGCTCTACTACCACCTATACGCCGGGCGAGGGCTTCGCGCTGAAGGCTGAGGTGGTGGATGGCAAGATCCAGGCCTGGGTCGATGGGCTGGCGCTGTTTGCCGATCCGATCGAGGTGCGCGACCTGCCCACCGGCGCGGCCGGGGTCTGGTGCTGGGGCGCGGCGGGGGCGGCCTTTGACGATATTGCCATCGTCGATCTGGCGCAACCGTTCCAGTTCGAGATCCATGGCACCTCGGGCAATGATGTGCTGGTGGGGACGGGGGCCAACGAGCTGATCCATGCCGGGGCAGGGCGGCTCGATGTGCTCACCGGCGGCGGCGGGGCGGATGTGTTCGTCTTCGGCGCGGAGACCGCGAACGGCATGCGCGAGACCACCCGCATCACCGATTACCATGTGGGCGAGGACCGGATCGACCTTGGCGGCGCCGAGATCGTGAAGGTGCAGGCGAGTGCCGCTTCGGTGCTGCTCTGGGTCGGCGAGGACCGCGACCAGATCCTGCTCAGCGGCGTGACCGCCTTCGACGACCTCGCCTTCGTCTGAACCGGATGCCGCCCGCTGCGGTGCGGGCGGCGCCTTCCTGTCAATGTGAGAGTACTTCCATGCGTAACCTTCTGATCCTTGCCGCCGCGTTGAGCGCCACCACCGCGGCCCAGGCCGCGACCCTGCGCGACGATGCCGCGGCCGTGTTCCTCGCCGCGGGCGACATTTATGTGGATGCGGCGGCGCCGGTGTCGCCGGATTTTGCGGTGAGCTATGCCAGCCTGAGCGGCGGCGAGGGCTTCGCGCCCAAATTCGCGCTGTCGCTGGAGAATGGCGCGGCGCAGCTGCTGTTTGCCGAGACCGACAGCTGGACCCTCGCGGGCGATCATGTGCTGCGCTTCGATTTCGACCTCGCGGAGGGCTCGCCCTTCGGCGACTGGCTGAGCGTGACGCTGACCTTCGACAGCGCGCTTGCGGACCCGTTCGGGCCGGGGGCGGATTTCGTGGGCACGGCCGCCTTCGCGCTGGAAAGCGGGAGCAGCCTGCCCGCGGTGCCGGTTCCGGCTGCGCTGCCGCTGCTGCTGGGCGCGCTTGGCGCCGGGGCGGCGGTGCTGCGCCGCAAGGCCTGAGCGGGAGGCGAAGGATCCGATGATGACGCATCGCCCCGCCCCCTCTCGCGGCGCGGCGGAGCTGCGCGCCGCGCGCGCCCGGCTCCGTCCGCTGTTCTGGGCTGTCGTGTTGTTCTCGGCCTTCGTGAACCTGCTGATGATCACCGGGCCGCTGTTCATGATGCAGGTCTATGACCGCGTTCTGGCCAGCGGATCCGAGGCGACGCTCTTGGCGCTGTTCGTGCTGGTGGCGTTCCTGTTCGGGGCGATGGCGGTGCTGGAGACGGTGCGCGCGCAGGTGATGGCGCGGGCGGGCGCGCGGTTCCAGGCGGGCCTGGACCGGCGCGTGTTCGATGCGGCGCTGCGCCGGCAGGCGGTGCAGCCGGGTGATGCGGCCGCGGCCAGCGGCGAGCGCGATGTGGATACGCTGCGCCAGTTCGCGGGCGCGCCGGTGTTCTTTGCCTGCCTCGATCTGCCCTGGACGCCGCTGTTTCTGGCGGGGATCTTCTTCTTCCATCCGCTGATGGGGGCGCTGGCGGTGCTGGGCGGCGCGATGCTGCTGGCGGTGGCGGTGGCGAACCAGATGCTGACCGCGCGCGGCCGGGCGGAGGCTTCGGGCGCGGCCATCGCCACCGACCGGCTGGCCGCGCAGTTTCGCGCCGAGGCCGGGCCGCTCGGCGCGCTCGGGATGCGCGGCGCGGCGCATGACCGCTGGGAGGCTGCGCGCGCGCGGATGCTGGAGCGCAGCGTCGCGGCGGGAGATATGGGCACGGTGTTTGGCTCCGCCACCAAGATCTTCCGGCAGTTCCTGCAATCGGCGATGCTGGCGCTCGGGGCCTGGCTGGTGCTGCGCCATGAGGTGTCGTCGGGGGTGATGATCGCCTCGTCGGTGCTGCTTGGGCGGGCGCTGGCGCCGATCGAGACGCTGGTGGGGCAATGGGCGCTCCTGCAATCGGCGCGGCGGGCCTGGGGGCGGTTGTCGGGGCTGCTGGCGGCGGTGCCGCCGGAGCCTGCGCGGATGCCGCTCGCGCGGCCCGCGGCGCGGCTGGTGGTGGAGGGCCTCGTGGCGGGGGCGCCGGGCGAGCGCCAGCCGGTGCTGCAGCGGATCGGCTTTGCGCTGGAGCCGGGGCAGGTGCTGGGCGTGATCGGGCCCTCGGCTTCGGGGAAATCCTCGCTCGGGCGCGCGGTCACCGGGATCTGGGCGCCGATGGCTGGCTCGGTGCGGCTTGGCGGGGTCTCGATCGAGCAATATGGCGAGGAGACGCTTGGCCGCCTGATCGGCTATGTGCCGCAAAGGGTGGGCCTGTTCGATGGCACCATCGCCGAGAATATCGCGCGGATGACCACGGGCTTCGCCGCGTCCGATGTGCTGCGCGCGGCGCAGAGGGCGGGCGCGCATGAGATGATCCTCTCCTTCCCGGATGGCTACGATACCCGGATTTCGGCGGAGGGCGGGCGGCTTTCGGGCGGGCAGATACAGCGCATCGGGCTCGCGCGCGCGCTCTATGGCGACCCGGTTCTGCTGGTGCTCGACGAGCCGAATTCGAACCTGGATGCCGAAGGCTCGGCCGCGGTGAATGCGGCGATCCGGGGGGTGAAGGCCGCGGGCGGCATCGTGATGGTGATGGCACACCGGCCCGCCGCGCTGCAGGATTGCGACCTGCTGTTGATGCTGGAGGGCGGGCGGCAGGCGGCCTTCGGCCCGCGCGACGAAGTGCTGCGCACGCGGGTGCGCAATCCGGCGCAGATCCTGCGCGGGGTTCCGGTGGGAGGTGCGGCATGATCCGGTCGGCACGCTGGCCGCTGATGGCCGGGTTCACCACGCTTGCGGTTCTGGTGTTCGGGCTCGGGGGCTGGGCGGCGCTGTCGTCGATCTCGGGGGCGGTGGTGTCTTCGGGGCGGGTCGAGGTGCAGAACCAGCGCCAGATCCTGCAGCACCCGGATGGCGGGGTGGTGGCGGAGCTGTTCGTGCAGGAGGGCGCGCCGGTCGTGGCGGGGCAGGTGCTGATGGCGCTCGATGGCACCGCGCTGCGCTCCGAGCGCGCGATGGCCGATGCGCAGTATTTCGAGGTTCTGGCGCGCAGCGGGCGGCTGGAGGCCGAGCGCGACGCGGCCGGGGAGATTGCGTTCGCGGCGGAGCTGCGCGCGCGCGCGGCGCAGGATGCGGCGGTGGCGGAGCTGATGCGGGGCCAGGAGGCGCTGTTTGCGGCGCGCGCCCGCACCCTCAGCGGCCAGCGCGAGCAGCTGGCCGAGCGGATCACCCAGATCGAGAGCCAGCTCAGCGGCCATGCCGCGCAGATTGCCGCGCTGGAGCGGCAGGCGGGGCTGATCGGGCAGGAGCTGGCCGACAAGCGCAGCCTGCTGGAGCGCGGGCTGATGCAGGCCTCCACGGTGATGGCGCTGGACCGCGAAAAGGCGCGGCTGGAGGGCGAGCGCGGGGCGCTGATGGCGCAGGTGGGCGAGGCGCGCGGGCGGATCGTGGAGACCCGGCTCGAGGTGCTGAACCTCGATGCGCAGCGCCGCGAGGAGGCCACGACCGAGCTGCGCGACCTGGGCGTTCAGGCGCTGCAGCTCGCCGAGAAGCGCCAGGCGCTGGCCGAAAAGATCGCGCGGCTGGAGATCCGCGCCCCGGTGGGCGGGGTGCTTTATGGGCTGGCGGTTTCGGGGCCGCATGCGGTGCTGCGCGCGGCGGAGACGGTGGGCTATGTGGTGCCGCAGGACCGGCCGCTGGTGATCGCCGCGCGGATTTCCCCCAACGAGATCGACAGCGTGCATCCGGGGCAGGAGGCGAAGCTGCGCTTCACCGCCTTTTCCAGCCCCACGACGCCCGAGCTGCGCGGCCGGGTGACGCTGGTTTCGGCCGATGCCTTCGAGGACAAGGCCTCGGGCCAGAGCTATTTCCGCGCCGAGGTGGCGCTGGATCCGGCAGAGCGGGCGCGGCTCGGCGCGGCGCAGGTGCTGCCGGGGATGCCGGTGGAGGTGATGCTGGCCACCGGGTCGCGCTCGGCGCTGAGCTATCTGATGAAGCCGGTGACGGATTATTTCGCCCGCGCCTTCCGCGAGACATGATCGCCGCAGGCAATGAATGTTGATGCGCCTGACGTCCTGGAATATTCATTGAGCGAAGGGCGCCGGTGCCCTGCGGATCTGGGAGGGAAGAATGATCATCATGCGGCCGGTGCTTTCGGCACGGACAGCGTTTCGCCTGGTGGACCTGGCTTGCGCGCATGCGGAAGGGCGGGGGTGGCCGGTGGCCTGCGTCGTCACCGATCCGGACGGGACGGTGCTCGCGTCGCTGCGGCTCGACGGGGTAGGCGCGCATATCCTCGGCTTTGCGACGGACAAGGCCTATACCGCCGCGCTGATGCGCAAGACCACGCAGAAATATTTCGAGGAGACGCGGGAGCGCGACGACAGCCGCATGGTTCTGGCGAACCGTCCGCGGCTGATCGTCTGGAGCGGGGGGCTGCCGGTGAAGCACGATGGCGTCGTTGTCGGCGGGATTGGCGTATCGGGGGTGAAGGGGTTCGAGGATGTAGAATGCGCCGAGACCGCGCTGCGCACAGAGGGCTTCACCTGGGAATAGGGCCGGGCGCGGAGGCCCGGCCCGCACCGCTCAATAGGGGCTGTCGGGGAAGTAGAATTCCGCGGCATTCTCCTTGGTGATCAGCGGGCTGTCGAGCACATAGCGGCCGCGGATCGGCGCCTGCGTGGCATAGCGCATCGCGGTCACCTCGATGGCCGGGATGATCAGCGTCGGCGGGTAGAAGATGTCGGCGTCGATCACCGCGTCGCCATCCATGATCATCTTGATCACCCGGTTCATGCCGGAGCCGCCGAGCAGCAGCATGCCCTCCTGCCGGCCTGCCTGTTCGATCGCGGCCTTGGCGCCGAGGGCGGCATCATCGTCTCCGGCCCAGACGCCGTCGATCTGCGGGAAGCGGGTCAGGTAATCCTGCATCACCTCGAAGGCCTTGTCGGGGTTCCAGTTCGCATATTGCATGTCGAGGATCTCGACGCCGGTTCCTTCCAGCACCTTCTGGAACGCCTCGATGCGGATGTTGTCGATCGCGGTCGGAATGCCGCGCATCACCACGATCTTGCCGCCCTTCGGCAGCCGTGCCTTGAAATACTCCGCCGCCTCGATGCCGTATTGCGGGTTGTTGCCGCCGACATAGAGATCCTCGACCCCCTCCTCCGAGAGGCCCCGGTCCACCGTGGTGATGAAGATGCCGCGCGCCTTGGCGGCCTTCACCGGCTCGGTCAGCGGCGCGCTCTCCATCGGCAGGATCACCAGTGCGTCGATCTGGCGCGCGATCAGGTCCTCGACGTTGTTCACCTGCGCCTGCACGTCTCCTGCCGTGGTCAGCACGAATTCGAGCTGCGGGAAGGCGGCTTCCAGCGCCTTGATGGTGCGCTCGGTGTGGAAGTTCAGCCCGCCGGTCCAGCCATGGGTGGCGGCGGGGATGGCGATGCCGATCCTGGCGGTTTTGTCCTGCGCGCGGGCGGGCAGGGCGGCGGGCAGGGCGAGGCCTGCGGCGCCGGCAGCGAGCATGGTGCGACGGTTCAGTTTCATCCGGATCTCCTCCTCTCAGATGGTCTTGGCGGTGCGGCGCTGCAGGAACACGGCGATCACGATGATCGCGCCCTGGAAGGCGCCGTTCAGATGCGGGCTGACGAAGCTCGTCAGGTTCAGGATGTTGGCGACGAGGCCGAGGATCAGCACCCCGGCCACCGTGCCCCAGACCCGGCCATAGCCACCCGCGAGCGCGGTGCCGCCGATGATCACCGAGGCGATGGCCTCCAGCTCCCACAGCATGCCGGTCGAGGGGGTGACGGCGCCGAGGCGCGGGATGTAGATCAGCGTCGCGAGGCCGACGCAGAGCCCCTGCAGCACATAGGTGGCCAGCCGCCCCCGGCTGACCCGGATGGCGGAATGGCGGGCCACCTCGGCATTGGAGCCGATGGCGGTGACGTGGCGGCCGAAGCGCAGGCGGGTCATGGCGATTTCGGCGATGAGGGCGAGGGCTGCGAAGATCAGCACCGGCACCGGCACGCCCAGCACGGTGCCGTAATAGAGCGGGCGGCCGACGCCGCGCAGGGCGAAATCGAGCGAGATCGAGCCGCCGTCCGACATCCAGGTGATCAGCGAGCGCATGATCCCCATCGTGCCGAGGGTGACGATGAAGGCGTCGATCCGGCCCCAGACGACGAGCCCGCCGTTCACCAGCCCCGCGGCGCCGCCGAACAGCAGCGCGAGCGCAAGGCCGAGGATCAGCGCGGGCAGGGCGCCCATCGCGCCCAGAAGCCCGTTCATGCACAGGATCGACAGCCCCGCCACCAGCGCCGCCATCGCGCCCACCGACAGATCCAGCCCGCGCGCGGTGATGACGAAGGTCGCGCCGATGGCGATGATTCCGATCACCGAGGAGCGGGTGAGCACGTTCAGCAGGTTCTCGGAGGTCAGGAAGGTGGGGCTGAGCAGGCTGCCCGCGACGAACAGCAGGAGCAGGGCGAGGAGCGGGCCCATCCGGCCCAGGAAGGTGCGTATCATCGGGAGATGTCCTGTGGGGCTAGGCCGAGCGCGAGATCGAGGATCGCGCGTTCGGAGGGGCGGGTGCCGTCGGGCGGGGTCAGGATCCCGGCGATGCGGCCGCGGTCGATGACCATGATCCGGTGCGCGAGGCCGATCAGCTCCGGCAGCTCGGAGGAGATCACCACGACCGCCTTGCCCTGCCGGGCGAGGCCCGCGATCACCTCGTAGATCTGGCTCTTCGCGCCGATATCGACGCCGCGGGTGGGCTCGTCGAGGATCACCAGATCGGGGTCCGAGGCGAGGGTCTTGGCGAAAAGGACCTTCTGCTGGTTGCCGCCCGAGAGCTGCCCGGCGCTGACCTTGGGCGAGGCGGCGCGGATGCTGTAGCGCTTCTGCGCTTCGGCGAAGCGGCGGGCCTCGGCGCCGCGGTCGATCCGCGCGCCGCCCGACAGGGCGCCGACGGTGAGCGCGGTATTGAGCTCCAGATCCTCCTGCAGCAGCAGGCCGCGGGCTTTGCGGTCCTCGGTCAGATAGGCGATGCCCATGCGCCAGGCGCCGACGGCATCGGGGAGCGGGCGCGCGGTTCCGCGCCAGACGAAGCGCTGCGCGCTGGCCGGGCGCAGCCCGACGAGGCCTTCGAACAGCTCGGTCCGGCCGGCGCCGACGAGGCCCGCCACGCCCAGGATCTCGCCCGGGGCGATATCGAAGCTGGCCTCGCGCACCGGCGCGCCGAAGCCGCGCGGCACCTCCAGCCCCGAGACCGAGAGGATCGGCGGCGCGGCGGGCCGGGGCGGCAGCGGCGGGAACAGGTCCGCCATCTCGCGCCCGATCATGGCCGAGGCGATATCGTGCTCGCTCAGTTCCGCCGTAGGGCGGTCGAGCGTGATCGCGCCGTCGCGCAGCACCGCCACCCGGTCCGAGATCGCGCGGACCTCGTCGAGCCGGTGCGAGGTGAAGATCACGGCGCCCCCCTCCGCGGCGAAGGCACGGATCCGGGCGAACAGCGCCTCGGTCTCCTGCGCGCCGAGGACGGCGGTGGGCTCGTCCATCAGCAGCAGGCGCGGCGCCGCGGCGAAGGCCTTGGCCAGCTCGACGATCTGCCAGCTGGGCACCGGCAGATGCGCGAGCCCGGTATCCGGGTCGATTTCGGACTTCAGGAGCCGCAGCGCGCTGCGGGCGCGGGCGCGCAGCGCGGCACGGTCGATCAGGCCGAAGCGCGTGGGCTCATGGCCGAGCAGGATGTTCTCGGCCACGGTCATATCGGGGATCAGGGCGAATTCCTGATGCACCAGAACGATGCCCGCGGCCTCCGCGGCGCGTGCGCCCTGCGGCACCGGCGCGCCGCGCCAGCGGGCATCCCCCGCGCGCGGGGTGATATAGCCCGCGATGATCTTCATCAGGGTCGATTTCCCGGCGCCATTCTCGCCGACCAGCGCGAGCACTTCGCCCGCACCGACGTGCAGGTCGATCCCGGCAAGGACGGGGTTCGCGCCATAGGCATGCGCGACCTGGTCCAGCCGGAGAGCCTCCGGCGGGCGATTCTGTTGCATGGTGATTTCCTCCAAAGCAACGGAAACATCATTGGTGGAATTTATGCAATAGATGTTGCGAAAATTGCCGGGGTTCGGTTTGATGCGCCGCAGGGGCCGGGATTCGGCCAGGGGAGGAGCATATGACAGAGCAGGCAGAACCGGCGGGAGCGCTTCCCGCCGCGGGGCGGCGCTTGCGCCTTGGCGTGGTTGGCGGCGGGGCAGGGGCCTTCATCGGGCGGGTGCATGCCCGCGGTGCGCGGCTGTCGGATCGGTGGGATATCGTCGCGGGGGCCCTGTCCTCGCGTCCGGAGGTGGCGCAGGCCTCGGGGCGGGACTGGGGCCTCGATCCGGCGCGCAGCTATACCGACTGGCGCGAGATGGCGCGCGCCGAGGCCGCGCGGACCGATGGCATCGACGCGGTCGCGATCACCGTGCCCAATCACCTGCACCATCCGGTGGCGATGGCCTTCATGGAGGCGGGGATCGATGTGATCTCTGACAAGCCGCTGGTGAACACGCTGGAGGAAGCGCGCTCGCTGATTGCGAAGCAGCGCGAGACCGGGCTGTTCTTCGGGGTGACCTATTCCTTCGCGGCCCATGCCATGGTGCGGCAGCTGCGGCAGATGGTGCGCGCGGGCGCGATCGGGCGGGTGACGCAGATCCATGTGGAATATTTCCAGGAGCTGGCGCTGCTGCCTGCGGATGCGGCCTGGTCCGGCACGCCCTGGCGGCAGGACCCGGCCAAGGTCGGCGGTGCGGCGACCACGGCCGATATCGGCATCCATGCGCATCACCTGGCGGAATTCGTCTCCGGGCTGCGGATGACGGAGCTGCGCGCGGATTTCCATACGCTGGGCGCGCCGCAGCCGCTGGAGGATACCGCGTTCATGACCTGCCGCTTCGAGGGGGGCGTGCCGGGCACGCTGCTGGTCTCGCAGGCGGTGGCGGGGGCGAGCTGCGCGCTGCGGCTGCGGATCTCCGGAACCGAGGGGACGCTGGAATGGGATCAGGAGAGCCCCGAATATGTGCATCTGCGGCCGTTCAACGCGCCGCATCAGCGGATTTCGCGCGGGCATGGGGCGGGGGTGCTGCCGGAGGTGGCGCGCTTCGTCCATATCCCGCGCGGCCATCCGGAGGCGCTGAGCGATGCCTGGGGCAACCTGTATGAGGAATTCGCCGTGGCCGTGGAGGCGCGCCGGGCGGGGCGGGTGCTGCCGGAGGGGCTGATCGCCTGTCCGGGGCTGGAGGATGGCGCAGCGGGGGTGGCCTTCATTCAGGCCGCGATCCGCTCGCATGCGCAGGGCGGGGCCTGGGTGCCCTGCCTGTTTGAAACCTGAGGGAGGACAGAATGCGGACATATATGATGGCGGCGGCGCTCGCGCTGACCGCGGGGGCGGCCCATGCGCAGAACATCGGCGTGGCGATGGCGCAGTTCGACAACAACTTCCTGACGATCCTGCGCCACGGGATCGAGGAGGGCGCGAAGGAGCAGGGGCTGAGCCTCCAGTTCGAGGATGCGCAGAACGACCTGCCGCGGCAGCTGAGCCAGGTGCAGAATTTCATCACCTCGGGGGTGGATGGCATCATCGTGGTCGCGGTCGATTCCGACCTGATCACCCAGATCGACAAGCTGGCCAATGCCGCAGGGATTCCGGTGGTGAACATCAACCGCGAGCCGCCGAATGTGGACAAGCTCGGGCCGCTGGAGGCCTTCGTCGGCTCGCGCGAGGTGGATGCCGGCACAATCCAGGCGCGCGAGGCCTGCAAGCAGGTGAAAGCGCGCGTCGGAGACGGCAAGGCACGGGGCGTGATCCTGGCGGGGGATCTGTTCATCCAGGCGGGCCGCGTGCGCACGCAGACGGTGCAGGATTTCGTGAAGACGCCGGAATGCGATTTCGTGGAGATCGTGGATACCTAGGTGGCGGACTGGTCGCGCAGCAAGGCGAGCGATCTGGTGTCGAACTGGCTGTCGGCCGGGATCCAGCCGGATGTGATCTTTGCCAACAATGACGAAATGGCGATCGGCGCGGCGCAGGCGCTGAAGGCGGCGGGGGTGCCTCCGGAGGAAGTGGTCGTGGCCGGGATCGACGCGACGCCCGACGCGCTGATGGCGCTGAAATCGGGGGATGTGGACCTCACCGTGTTCCAGGATGCGGCGGGGCAGGGGCGCAAGGGCGCAAGGGCGCCGAGGTCATCGCGGCCCTCGCCCGCGGCGAGAAGCTGTCCGAGCAGGCCGTCTACATTCCGTTCGAGCTGGTGACGCCGGAGACCGCAGATGCCTATCTCAAGCGGTAATACGCTCGGGGTCGGCGTCATCGGCGCCGGGGTGATGGGCGGGTATCATGCCCGCCTGTTCGCCGGGCGGATCGGGGGCGCGCGGCTGGCTGCGGTCTCGGATCCGGACCGCGCCCGGGCCGAGACGGTGGCCGCCGGAGCGCGGGTTCATAGCGATGGCATGGCGCTGATCCGCGACGATGCGGTGGCGGCGGTTCTCGTTGCTGCGCCCGATGCCGCGCACCACGGGCTGGTGATGGAGGCGCTGCGGCTGGGCAAGCCGGTTCTGTGCGAAAAGCCGCTCGCGGCAACGGTGGCGGAATGCCGCGAGATCGTGGCGGCGGATGCCGGGCGCGGGCTTGTCTGCACCGGCTTCATGCGGCGGTTCGACGAGACCTACCGCGAGATGAAGGCCGCGCTGGATGCGGGGCGGGTGGGCGCGCCGATGGTGCTGCACTGCGTGCACCGCAACCAGATTGCGCCGGGGTGGTTCACTGGGCCTATGATCGTGACCAATGCGATGGTGCATGAGATCGATATCTGCCGCTGGCTGCTCGGGGCGGAGTATACGGCGGCGCGGATCCGCGCGGTGGGGGACCGGGGCGACCTGATCCTGGCCGAGCTCGAGACCGATATCGGCGCGGTGGTGCGCATCGAGGTGTTCATGAACGCGGCCTATGGCTACCACGTCCATGCCGAGCTCGTCGGGCGCGCGGGGGCAGTGGCGATGGCCGAGCCGGCGCCGGTGCGCCTGCGGGCGGCGGGCGCGGCGCAGGCGGCCTATCCGGCGGACTGGATCGGCCGCTTCGCGGACAGCTACCGCGCGCAGGATCAGGCCTGGGTCGCGGCCTGCCGCGCGGGCCGGGCGGACCCGGACCTCGCCACGGCGCAAGACGGGCTGGTGGCGACGCGATGCTGCGCGCAGCTGGTGGGCCTTCTGGAGGGGGCGGGATCGGGCGCGCTGGCCCTTGGCGGCTGAGGTGGCGACGATCTGAATATTGCCGCAATTGTGAATTGCAATTTTCGTTGCAAACGGATTGCGGCCCGGCTAGTGTCGGAAACGGAGGCGGCGGGGATTCCCGCCGCTGGGAGAAATCGGCGGATCCGTGCGCGGGCCTGCCGGGAACCGGCGCCGGGCGCCGGTGCAAACGGGGGGGTTCCAGCTTCTGTCGGGGCGCGCGGCTTCTGGCCGCAGGCGGAGCCATGCCCGGATGCACCTGCCCGGAACGTTGCCGGCCGAGGGCGAGACCCCGGCGCGGCGGCGGCCCAGAGATAAACAGGAGGAGGAGAAGACCATGATGAAGACGTTTGCGACGGCTGCGGCATTCTGCGCGGTGCTGGCCGGGACCGCGCATGCCGAGAAGATCGGTGTGGCGATGTCGCTGTTCGACGACAACTATCTCACCGTGCTGCGCCACAACATCCAGAGCCATGCCGATGCCCTGGGCGTGCAGGTGCAGATGGAGGACGCCCTGGGCGACATCGCGCGCCAGCAGTCGCAGATCGAGAATTTCGTGGCCTCCGGGGTCGATGGCATCATCGTCATGCTTGTGGATGCGGATTCGGGCAAGGCCATGTCCAAGATCGCCGATCAGGCCGGTGTGCCGCTGGTCTTCGTGAACATGCTGCCCGCGAACATGGACAAGTTCCCCGCGAAGCAGGCCTGGGTCGGCTCGGATGAGGAGCAGGCCGGTGAATTGCAGGCGGCCGAGGTCTGCAAGCTGATGGGCGGCAAGGGCGATGCGCTGATCCTGATGGGGCAACTCGGCACCACCGGCCAGCGCGGCCGGACCGCGGCCGAGGAGCGCGTGTTCTCCAACCCGCCCTGCGACGGGATCAAGATCCTCGATCAGCAGACCGCGAACTGGATGCGCACCCCGGCGATGGACCTGATGACGAACTGGAACACCTCGGGGATGAAGCCGCAGGCGGTGGTGGCGAACAATGACGAGATGGCGCTCGGCGCGATCCAGGCGCTGAAGTCCTCGGGTGTGGACATGAAGGACGTGATCGTGGCCGGGGTGGATGCGACGCAGGACGCGCTGGCCGCGATGAAGGGCGGCGATCTGGACGTCACCGTCTATCAATCGGCGAAGGGGCAGGGCGAAGGCGCGCTCGATACCGTGCTGAAAATCGCCAAGGGCGACAGCTTCGAGCACAAGGTGACGGTGCCGTTCGAGCTGGTGACGCCTGCGAACCTCGACGCGTACCTGAAGAAGAACTGATCCGCGCGGGGCGCCGGCAGGCCCGGCGCCCCGGCCGCAGCCGGTGCAGGGGGGAACCATGGTATCGACGAGAACACTGCAGGCGATCGAGCGGGTGCGGCAGAAGGCCGGGCCCTACGTCCTCGAGATCGAAGGCATCCGCAAGGAATTCCCGGGCGTGGTGGCGCTCGACAACGTCCAGTTCCGGCTGAAGCCCGGCACCGTGCATGCGCTGATGGGCGAGAATGGCGCGGGCAAATCCACGCTGATGAAGATCATCGCCGGGATCTATACGCCCGACCGCGGCACGATCCGGCTTTCGGGCGAGGAGGTGGAGCTCAAGGGGCCGCTCGATGCGCTGGAGCGCGGCATCGCCATGATCCACCAGGAACTGGCGCTGATGACCTGGATGACGGTGGCCGAGAACATCTGGATCCGGCGCGAGCCGAAGAATGCCTTCGGGCTGATCGACCATGCCGAAATGGCGCGCAGGACGCAGGCCCTGTTCGACCAGCTGGGCATCCGCATTTCGCCTGCGGCCGAGATCAGCACGCTGACGGTCGCGCAGCGGCAAATGGTGGAGATCGCCAAGGCGGTGAGCTACGAATCCGATGTGCTGATCATGGACGAGCCGACCTCGGCGATCACCGAATCCGAGGTGGAGCACCTGTTCCGCATCATCCGCGACCTGAAGGCCAAGGGCGTGGGCATCGTCTATATCACCCACAAGATGAACGAGCTGTTCGAGATCGCCGATGAATTTTCGGTGTTCCGCGATGGCACCTATGTCGGCACCCATGCGAGCAGCGATGTGACCCGCGACGACATCATCCGGATGATGGTCGGGCGCGAGATCACCGAGATGTTCCCGAAGGAAGAGGCCGCGATCGGCGATGTGATCCTGAAGGTCGAGAACCTCAGCCTCCCGGGCGTGTTCCACGATATCAGCTTCGAGCTGCACCGGGGCGAGATCCTGGGCCTTGCCGGGCTGGTGGGGTCGGGGCGCACCAATGTGGCGGAGGCGATCTTCGGGGTCACGCCCGCCACCACCGGTACGATCCGGGTGGATGGCCGCACGGTCTCCATCGCCTCGCCGGCCGATGCGATGCGCGAGGGCATGGCGCTGCTGACCGAGGACCGCAAGGACACCGGCTGTTTCCTGCAGCTCTCGATCCTCGAGAACATGCAGATCGCCGCGCTGCACCAGGGCCATGTGAAGGCCGGTTTCGTGGAAGAGACCGCGATGGAGGGCCTGTGCGAGGAGATGCGCCAGCGGCTGCGGGTAAAGACCCCGAACCTGGAGGAGCGGATCGAGAACCTCTCGGGCGGGAACCAGCAGAAGGTGCTGATCGCGCGCTGGCTGCTGACGAAGCCCCGGATCCTGATCCTCGACGAGCCGACGCGCGGCATCGACGTCGGCGCGAAGGCCGAAATTCACCGCCTGATCTCGCGGCTGGCGCAGGACGGCGTCGCCGTGATCATGATTTCGTCCGAGCTGCCCGAGGTGCTGGGCATGTCGGACCGGATCATGGTCATGCACGAGGGCCATATGACCGGCATCCTGGACCGGGCCGAGGCCGATCAGGTGAAAATCATGGAGCTGGCGGCCCGCTGAGGCGGCGCCGGAGGAGGACGATATGGAAAACGTGCAGATCGAGCCGGCGGCCCGCGCCAAGCGCCGGGTGCCGCAGGAGGTGAACATCCTTCTGGTTCTGATCGGTGTCGCGCTGATCTTCGAGGTTCTGGGCTGGATCCTGCAGGGGCAGAGCTTCCTGATGAACCCGCAGCGGCTTACGATCATGATCCTGCAGGTCTCGGTGATCGGGATCATCGCCATCGGGGTGACGCAGGTGATCGTGACCGGCGGCATCGACCTGAGCTCGGGCTCGGTCGTGGCAATGACGGCGATGATCGCGATGAGCTTCGCGCAAACCAGCGACTATGCCCGCGCGATATACCCTGCGCTGACCGACATGCCGGTGGTGGTGCCGCTCGCGGTGGGGTTCGGGCTCGGGCTTCTGGCCGGGGTGATCAACGGCGCGCTGATCGCCAGGACGGGGATCCCGCCCTTCATCGCCACGCTCGGCATGATGGTGACGGCGCGCGGCATCGCCAAGTGGTACACCAAGGGCCAGCCGATTTCCTTCCCAACCGAAAGCTTCGCCAAGATCGGCTCCGGTGCCTGGCCGGTGGTAATCTTCCTCTTGGTGGCGGTGCTGTTCCACGTCGCGCTGCGCTACACCCGCTATGGCAAGTTCACCTATGCGATCGGCGCCAATCCGCAGGCCGCGCGCGTCTCGGGCATCAATGTGCAGCGCCACCTGATCAAGGTCTATGCGGTGGCGGGGCTGCTGTCGGGGCTGGCCGGGATCGTGACCGCGGCCCGGGCCGAGACGGCGCAGGCGGGGATGGGCATGTCCTACGAGCTCGACGCCATCGCCGCCGCGGTGATCGGGGGCACCTCGCTCACCGGCGGGCGCGGGCGGATCTTCGGCACCGTGATCGGTACGGTGATCCTCGGGCTGATGATGTCGGGGTTCACCTTCCTGCGGGTGGACGCCTACTATCAGGAAATCGTCAAGGGCATCATCATCGTCGCGGCCGTGGTGGCCGACGTCTATCGGCAGAAGGCGCGCAGCAAGAAGGCCTGAGCCTGCCGCGCCCTTTCGCCGGCCCGGAGCGCCCCCCGCTCCGGGCGCTTTCATGGATGAGCCCCGAATGCGCTACGATCTGTTCTCCTCGCCCGCCGAACTGGCGGTGACATTGCTGGCGGTGGTGCTGGTGGGCCTGTCGAAGGGCGGCCTTGCGGGGCTCGGCATGCTGGGCGTGCCGCTGATGGCGCTGGTGATGTCGCCGGTGACGGCGGCCGCGGTGCTGCTGCCGGTTCTCGTGGTGATGGATGTGGTCAGCGTGGCGCAATGGCGTCGCTGGGTGGACTGGGCGATCCTGCGCCGGGTGCTGCCCGGGGCTGCGGCGGGCATCGCCATCGGCTGGATGACGGCGGAGATGGTCTCGGATGCGGCGGTGCGGCTGATCGTGGGGGTGGTGTCGCTCCTGTTCGTGGCGAAGGCGGCCTTTGCGCCGCGCAGCGCGCCTGCGTTGCGCGGCGGGCGCCGGGCGCTCGGCCATGCCTGCGGCACTGCGGCCGGCTATACCAGCTTCGTCGCCCATGCCGGCGCGCCGCCGCTGCAGATCTACCTGATGCCGCTGCAGCTCGATCCGAAGCTGTTCACCGGCACCACGGTGATGTTCTTCGCGCTGACCAATGCGGCGAAGCTGATCCCCTATGCGATGCTGGGCGAATTCGATGCGCAGAACCTCGGGCGCGCGGCGCTGATGTTTCCGGTCGCGGTGGTCTCCACCTGGATCGGGGGGCGGATCGTGCACTGGATGCGCCCGTCGATCTTCTATCCGCTGACCTATGCCTCCGTCGGGCTGGTGGCGGTGAAGCTGATCTGGGACGGGGTCGCGGGGCTCTAGGTTCCGGTGACGGTGGGGATCCGCGGCGCGCGATCGTCGTGCTGGACCTGGGCCGCCACCGCGACGACCAGCGCCTGCGCGAGGCACATCGGGGCCGCAAGCGAGCGCGAGAAGGTGTAATCGTGCTCGGGGACCGGGAACAGCACCCGCGCCGATTTCGCCAGCGGCGAGAGGGTGCTGTCGGAGATCGCCACGATGTCGATGCCGCGCGCGCCGAGCTCTTCGGTGATGTTCACCACCTCCTTGGCATAGAAGCGGAACGACACCGCCATCAGCACGTCGCGGGGCGTGATCGTGCGCGCGACATGGGTCGCGAGCCCGCCGGCATTGTCGAGCAGAACGCAGCGCTTGCCCAGCATCGTCAGCTGGTAGCACATCAGCTCCACCACCGGCAGAGAGCGCAGCTGGCCCATCAGATAGACCGTATCGGCCTCGTGCAGCAGCCGGGCGGCAAGCGCCAGATCCTCCTGCCGGATGTCCTTCAGGAGCTCCTGCAGCGAAGCGATATCGCGCACCACCAGATCGCTCAGATAGCCGACCTCGCTGCGGTCGCCCGAGGTGTGCAGCTCGGATTCCAGCGCCTTCACCCGCGCCTCGAACCCCGGCGCCGCGGTGGCCAGGCGCTGCTGGAACAGCGCCTGAAGCTCCTTGAACCCCTTGTAGCCGAGCGCCTGCGCAAAGCGCACGAAGCTCGAGGCATGTATGCCGCAGCGGTCCGCGATCGCGTTCACGGACTGCACCGCGACATCGTTCGGGTTCTGGGTCAGGAATACGGAAATGCGCTGATAGGTCTTGCTCATATGATCGTGGCGATCATGGATCAGACGGATCAGTTCTTCGTAGTCCCTGGGTGGCGTGGCGGGTGTTGCTGCGTCCATGTGATGCTCCCTCAGCCGATTTTGCAATGTTCGTTGCCGATTTCCAAGCGGCATTTGCACCGCATTGCATTCCGGAGCGGCTGGCTGACGTGAGGTCACCCGATTTCGATGATGAGGTCTTTTGCGTCGATCTGTGTTCCCTGTGAGACGTGGATTGCCTTTACGGTACCGTCCTTGTCGGCATGGATGCCGGTTTCCATTTTCATGGCCTCGATGGTGAGGAGGAG
>NZ_JAYRZN010000040.1:0-27495 GCF_041916475.1 Paenirhodobacter sp. | reverse complement strand
TGTCCAGAAGCTTGCCGAGCCCGAACCCGTCGACCCCGCAATTGTTCGACGCGATCGTCAGATCCTTCACCCCGCTCGCCACCAGCGCATCGATCAGAAGCTCCGGGATCCCGCAAAGCCCGAACCCCCCCGCAGCCAGCGTCATCCCGTCAGACAAAAGCCCGTCAAGAGCCGCCGACGCGGACATATATACCTTCGACATAAACCCCTCCCAGTGATCGTCCGAGAATTTGTGGCGAAGCGGCGGGGTGCTGTCAATCAACGGGCAGGCGTGCCGGGCTCAGCCCTCGCTCGCAGCCTTTTTCTTGGTCGCCGCCTTCTTGGCTGCGGGCTTTTTCGCCGGCGCCTTCTTTTCGGTGGCCTTGGCCTTGCGGGCCGGGGCTTTCTTGCCCCCTTTCCCGGCCTTGGCCGTGATCAGGGGCAGCGCCTCTTCCAGCGTCACCGTCTCCGGATCCATGTCCTTGGTGAGCGTGGCATTCACCTTGCCCCATTTCACATAGGGCCCGTAGCGGCCGGGCATGACCTCGACCACGCCGCCGTCGGGGTGCTCGCCGAGGCTGCGCAGCGCCTTGGCCGCGGCCCCGCGGCCGGGCCCGCGCGCCAGCTTCTGCGCCAGTACCTCGATTGCGCGGTTCATCCCGATGGTGAAGACCTCATCCACCTCCGGCAGGTTCGCATAGGTCGAATTGTGTTTCACAAACGGGCCGAAGCGGCCGATGCCGGCCTCCACCGGGGCGCCGTCCTCGGGGTGCGGGCCGATCTCGCGCGGCAGGCTCAGGAGCTGCAGCGCCTTCTCCAGGTCCATAGCCTCCGGCCGCCAGCCCTTCGGCAGCGAGGCACGCGGCGGCTTCGGCTGGTCCTCGGTGGGCTCGCCCTTCTGCACATAGGGGCCGAACCGGCCGATACGCAGCGTGACCTCCAGACCCTCATCATGGCCCAGAACGGTCCCGTCGAGCGCGGCCGCTTCGCCATCCGCAGGCACCGAGATCGGGCGCGTGTAGCGGCATTCGGGGTAATTGCCACAGCCGATGAAGGCCCCGCCGGAGCGCGCCGTCTTCAGATGCAGCCGCCCCTGATGGCACACCGGGCAGATCCGCGGATCGGTGCCATCGGCGCGCGGCGGATACAGATGCGGGGCCAGAACCTCGTCGATCTTGTCCAGCACCTCGGAGATCCGCAGCTCCGAGGTCTCGCCGATCGCGGCCGAGAAATCGCGCCAGAACCGGGCCAGCACATCCTTGTAATCGCGGCTGCCCGCAGAAATGTCGTCGAGCTGCTCTTCCAGATCGGCGGTGAAATCATATTCCACATAGCGGCGGAAATAATTGGACAGGAACACCGTCACCAGCCGCCCGGTATCCTCGGGGATCAGGCGGTTCTTGTCTTTCTTCACATAGCCGCGGTCGACGATCGTCGTCAGGATCGAGGCATAGGTCGAGGGCCGGCCGATGCCCAACTCCTCCATCCGCTTCACCAGCGTGGCCTCGGTGTAGCGCGGTGGCGGCTGGGTGAAATGCTGGTCGGGCGTGACCGATTTCTTCTCGGCCGGCTCGCCCTGCATGATCTGCGGCAGGCGGGCGCCGTCGTCGTCGTCGTCGTCGTCGCGGCCCTGATCGTAAATCTTCAGGAACCCGTCGAAGGTCACCACCTGGCCGGTGGCGCGCAGCTCCACCTGGGCATCGCGCGAGCCGATATCGACGTTGGTGCGCTCCAGCCGCGCGGCCTCCATCTGGCTCGCGAGCGTGCGCTTCCAGATCAGATCGTAAAGCCGCTGCTGGTCATCGGCGACCCTGATCTTGCCGGGGTCGAGGCTCATGTCCGTGGGCCGGATGCACTCGTGGGCCTCCTGCGCGTTCTTGGCCTTGTTCTTGTACATGCGCGGCGATTTCGGCACGTATTTTTCGCCGAAGCGGCGCTCGATCTCGGCGCGGGCGGCCATCACCGCCTCCGGGGCCATGTCGATGCCGTCGGTCCGCATATAGGTGATGTAGCCTGCCTCATAGAGCCGTTGCGCCGCCTGCATGCAGGCTTTCGCGCCCATGCCGAACTTGCGGCTGGCCTCCTGCTGGAGGGTCGAGGTCATGAACGGCGGGTAGGGATTGCGGCTCGCGGGTTTCGCCTCGACCGAGGTCACCGTGAGGTCGCGCGAGGTCACCGCCTGCACCGCCATTTCCGCATCCGTCGCGGTGGAGAGGTCGAACTTGTCGAGCTTCTTGCCGCCCAGTACGGTGAGGCGCGCGGTGTATTCCTGGCCGCGCGGCGTGCTCAGCACGGCGGTCACCGTCCAGTATTCGCGGGCCCTGAAAGCCTCGATCTCCATCTCGCGCTCGACGATCAGCCGCAGGCAGACCGACTGCACCCGGCCTGCGGAGCGCGCCCCCGGCAGTTTGCGCCAGAGCACCGGCGACAGATTGAAGCCCACGAGGTAATCCAGCGCCCGCCGCGCCAGGTAGGCCTCCACCAGCGGCTTGTCGACCTGGCGCGGATGCTGCATCGCCTCGGTGATCGCGGCTTTGGTGATCGCGTTGAAGGTCACGCGCGACACTTTTTTCGATTTCAGCTTCGAGGCCAGTGCCTGCTCCAGGTGCCACGAAATCGCTTCCCCTTCGCGATCGGGGTCGGTGGCGAGGATCAGTTCGTCATCCGAGGCCAGCGCATCGGAAATCGCCTTGATATGCTTTTTCGAATCGCTCGCGACTTCCCATTTCATCGCGAAATCGTCGTCGGGGTCCACTGAGCCATCCTTCGGCGGCAGGTCGCGGACATGCCCGAAAGAGGCCAGGACGGTATAGTCCGAGCCCAGATATTTGTTGATCGTCTTGGCCTTGGCGGGGGATTCGACAACGACGACGGCCATGACTTCCTCTTCAAATACTCGGTCGGCTTCTGGGCGGGCAAAATGTGGGTGCGCGGCACGGAATGTCAATGCGGCGTGTATAACCCGAGATCACAGACGGCTGATCATTCCCCCGGGGTGGCGCTCGACGAGGCCTTCGATCTCCAGTTCAACGAGCAGACGCGTCAGGGCAGGGGCCTCGCAGGAGAGGCTGCGCAGCAGGTCCTCCTCATGCATCGGCTGCGGGCCGAGGGCCTCCATCACCTGCTCCATCAGCATGTCCGGGTCGGCGGCCGGGGCCGGTGCCTTCGGGGCGGCGGGGGTCTCGCGCGGGGACGGCGCTTCGGGGGCTGCCGCGGCGGGGGGCTGTTCGGGGGTGACGGAAAGAGCCAGCGCTTCGGCAATGTCGTCGATGCCGCGGATCAGCACGGCTCCGTCGCGGATCAGCATATTGCATCCCGCGGCGCGGGCATCGAGCGGATGGCCCGGCACGGCCAGCACCTCGCGCCCGTAATCGAGCGCCAGCCGCGCGGTGAGCAGGCTGCCCGAGCGGGCCGCCGCCTCCACCACCACGGTCGCGCGGCTCAGCCCCGCGATGATCCGGTTGCGCTGCGGAAAATGCTGGGCGCGCGGCTCGTGCCCGGGCGGCAGCTCCGCCAGCCGCAGCCCGCGATGCGCCATCTTCTGCGCCAGCTCCGTGTTTTCCGCCGGGTAGATCACATCGATGCCGCCCGCCTGCACGCCGATGGTGCCGGTATCCATGGCCGCGTCATGGGCGGCGGCGTCGATCCCGCGGGCGAGGCCCGACACCACCACGATGCCGCGCGCGCCAAGATCGGCCGCCAGCCTGCGCGCCATGCGCAGCCCGAGCGAGGAGGCGTTGCGCGCGCCGATCACGGCGATCATCGGCCGGTTCAGCAATTCGAGGGTGCCCATGGCCCAGAGGACGGGCGGGGCATCGGCCAGCGGCAGCAGCGCCGCGGGGTAGCCCGGCCCGCCATGATGCAGCAGCTGCGCCCCGGCGCGCTTGCCGGCGGCGAGCTCGGCGCCGGCGACGGCTTCGGGGCAGGCTTCGTAATCGGAGACGCCGGCGGCCCGGGCCAGATCGGGCAGGGCGCGGAGCGCCGCGCGGGCGGAGCCATGCTCGGCCAGCAGACGATGAAAGGTCGTGGCGCCGACGCGGCGGGAACGAACGAGGCGGAGGATGCTCAGCTCATCTTCTTCCGTGGTGGGTGGGGTGAAGGGGGTGCGACAAGAAAACAACCTGCTTTCATCCTCTTCGCCTCGTTCGCAAGATCTTTCTCGCAGCACAAAGTTAACAAGGCGTTTACGTCAATTTGATTCGTTTCCAGTCTGGGGCGGGGTTCACCGAAACGTCGCAGGACTGTTGCGCCACTGTCACCTCACTTCGGCATCGCATCCGCAAAACCATCAGGAGTGACCCTATGATCCTGCGACTGACGCTTGGCGGACTGCTGGCGCTGAGCACCGCCCTGCCCACGCTGGCCGCCCCCACCTTCAACCGGATCGCCTCCTTCGCGGTGGCGGACAATGCCGCAGGCGACAAGAGCGCGGAAACCTCGGCCGAAATCATCGCCGCCTCCGAGGACGGGATGGTGCTGGTCTATACCGACAGCCCGGCGGGCCTGATCGGGCTGATCGACATCGCCGAGCCGACGGCGCCGAAGGGCCTCGGCGAAGTGGCGATGCAGGGCGAGCCCACCTCCGTCACCGTGATCGGGCCGAATGCGCTCGTGGCGGTAAACACGTCGGAGAGCTATGCGGCGCCCTCCGGGCGGCTGGCGGTCGTGGATCTGGCGAAGAAGGCGGCGCTCGCGTCCTGCGATCTCGGTGGGCAGCCCGATTCCATCGCGCGCTCGAAGGATGGCAGCTTCGTCGCCATCGCGATCGAGAATGAGCGCGACGAGGATCTGAACGATGGCGCGCTGCCGCAGATGCCCGCGGGCTATCTGGTGACGCTGCCGGTGAAGAACGGCATGCCCGATTGCGCCGGGCTGAAGAAGATAGACGTCAGCGGCCTGAGCGAGATTGCGCCCGAGGACCCGGAGCCCGAATTCGTGGATATCAACGATCGGGGCGATATCGTCCTGACGCTGCAGGAGAACAACGCGCTGGTCGTGGTGGCGGCCGATGGCAAGATCCGCCAGTTCAGCGCGGGCACGACGAGCCTCGACGGCATCGACACGAAAAAGGACGGCAAGCTCGACTTCACCGGCAAGATTACCGATGTGCCGCGCGAGCCCGACGGCGTGGCCTGGATCGACACCGAGCATTTCGCCACCGCGAACGAGGGCGACTGGAAGGGCGGCACGCGCGGCTGGTCGATCTTCGATACGGCGGGCAAGCTGGTCTGGGATTCGGGCAACAGCTTCGAGCGCGCGCTGGCCGAGATCGGCCATTTCCCGGAAGGCCGCGCCGGCAAGAAGGGCGTAGAGCCGGAATCGGTGCGCGTGGGCACGTTCGACGGCCAGCGGCTGGCCTTCGTGGGCTCGGAGCGCGGCTCGGCGGTGGGTGTCTATGACGTGAGCGATGTAGCCGCACCGAAGCTCCTGCAGCTGCTGCCCTCGGGGATCGGGCCGGAAGGCTTCGCCACGATCCCGTCGCGCGGGCTGCTCGTCTCGGCCAACGAGACGGACCTCGGCGCAGACGGGGCGGCGCGGTCGCATGTGATGATCTATCGCCGCGCCGAAGGCCCGGCCTTCTATCCGACGCTGACCTCGGCGGGCACGGCAGAGCTGATCGGCTGGGGCGCGCTGTCGGGGCTCGCGGCCGATCCGGAGAAGCCGGGCACGTTCTATGCGATTTCGGACAGCGCCTATGGCGCGCAGCCGCGGATCTTCACCATCGACGCGACGACCCATCCGGCCAGGATCACCGCGGCGCTGAGCGTCACCCGCGATGGTGCCCCGGCGCAACTGCTGGACATGGAAGGCATCGCGCTCGATGGCAAGGGCGGGTACTGGATCCCCAATGAGGGGCGCTCCGACAAGATGATCCCGCATGGCATCCTGCACCTGGACGCGAAGGGCGCGATCAAGGAGCAGATCGGCCTGCCCGATGAGCTGGCCCTGGCCCAGACCCGCTTCGGCTTCGAAGGGATTGCCAAGGTCGGCGACGTGCTGTGGATGGCGCAGCAGCGCCCCTGGAAGGACGACCCGAAGGGGCAGACGAAGCTGGTGGCCTATGACACCAAATCCAAGGAATGGGGCGCGGTCGGCTATCCGCTGGAGAAGGGCGCGGAAGGCTGGATGGGCCTGTCCGAGCTCACCGTGCAGGGGGAGCATGCCTATGTGATCGAGCGCGACAACCTGATCGGCGACAAGGCCGCGGTGAAGCGGATCTACCGGGTGAAGCTCTCCGATCTGAAGCCCGCGCCGCTCGGCTCCGAGCTGCCGGTGGTGCAGAAGGAAGAGGTGCGCGACCTGATCCCCGATCTGAAGCGCAACGGCGGCTATGTCGTCGACAAGGTCGAGGGGTTCGCGATCGACGCGCAGGGGCAGGGCTGGATCGTCACCGACAATGACGGCCTCGACGACAGCTCGGGCGAGACCCTGTTCCTCTCTCTCGGCAAGCTCTGATCGCTGGCAGAGCCACGGCAAAACGCGGCTTGGGGAACCCACCCCGGGCTTTTTGCAGGGTCTGAGGGAACCCGAAGGCGCCCGCGGGACTTGACCTGATGCCGGAGGCCGGGGACATCTCCCTGAAGCGCTTTTCGTGAAAACAGGTGTCGTCTTGGATGTGATCGCGTGTCGCCGTGGCCTCGGCGTTCTGGCTTGCCTCTCGGTTCTGGCGCTGGCGGCCTGCGGTGGAAGGAATGCGGCCAGCACGCCGCCGCCGGTTCCCGCGGCCTATCAGGCGCGCGAGGACGGGGCCAATCATATCCCGGCCGTCAATCCGGCCTACCTGACCGCGCGCAACCAGCGGCAATGGGTGGCCTATACCGGGCCGGAGGCGCCGGGCACGATCGTCGTTGATCCCTACGCCCGCGTGCTCTATCATGTGGTGGAGCCGGGGAAGGCGATGCGGATGGGGATTGCCGTCGGCAAGGAGGGCAAGGGCTTCGCAGGCAATGCCGTGATCCGGCGCAAGCGCGAATACCCGTCCTGGACCCCGACCGCGAACATGATCCGCAACGACCCGGACCTTTATGGCCCGCTGGCGGGCGGGCTGCCCGGCGGGCTCGACAACCCGCTCGGCGCGCGCGCGCTCTATCTCTATCAGGGCAATCGCGACACCTACTACCGCATCCATGGCACGATGGACCCGAGCTCGATCGGCAAGGCGACTTCTGCGGGCTGCATCCGGCTGTTCAATCAGGATATCATCGACATGTTCGAGGAAGTGCCGCTGGGCACGCCCGTCCATGTGCGCAGCGCCTCCGAAAGCCTGGCGATGGAGGGCGCGATGGTGGAGCTGCACACGGGCTATGTCGTCTCGGCCAATGATATCGACGCGATCGAGGCCGATCAGAAGGCCTATAATGCGGGCCAGATCATGGATTACGCCACGGTGGAGCAGCAGCAGCACGCCGCCGCAGTGGCTTCGGCCGAGGAGCGCGAGCGCCTCCTGACCGGCCAGAACTGAGCGCGAGGGCGGGGCCCGCAGGCCCCACCGCCGATGGATCAGCGGAACAGGATCACATAATCCTTGCGGAGCGTTTCGAGCACGCGCCAGACGCCGCTGTAGCCCGGGCGCAGCACGAGCGAATCGCCCGCAGCAAGCTCCACCACGGTGCCGTCGTCGGCCTCGAGAACCGCGCGGCCTTCGTGGACGTAGATGTATTCCCATTCCTCATACACAGTGCGCCACGCGCCGGGGGTGGATTGCCACACGCCGCAATAGAGGCCGTTGTCGTCGTCCAGGTTCCAGGTGGTGTGGACGGGGTCGCCCGCGACGAGCATGTCGGCATCGGGGCGGGTGACCTCGGGTTCGATTCCGTCGGTCTTCAGGCGTTCGATCAGCATCATGGCTTCCAGTGGACTTGAGTGAGGTCATTCGCCGGGGTCGGCGCATTCTCCCATAGCCCGATCAGATCGGCATTCGCCACCCCGGTCTTGGCCAGCTGAAAGAGATAAGCGTTGACGTAATCGCGCGCGATCATCTCCTCGGCCTGCTTCGTCAGCGCGGCGCGCTGGGCGGGGCTCGTGGCGCGGTCGAGCTCCGACATCAGCGTCACGAAATCCGGCTTGCCATAGCCGAAATAATATTCGGGCCGGGCATAGATATTGATGTCGAAGGGCTCGGTATGGCTGACGATGGTCAGGTCGAAGTCATGTGCCTTGAACACCTGCTCCAGCCATTGCGCCCATTCCACATTGGTGATCTGCGTGGCGATCCCCACCGCGGCGAGCTGCGCGGCCACGATCTCGCCGCCCCGGCGGGCATAGCTCGGCGGCGGCAGCGCGAGGCGCAGGCTCAGATCCTTCACCCCGGCCTCCGCCAGCAGCGCCCTGGATTTCGCCGGGTCATAGGCGGAGAGCCCGGTGAGATCGACGTAATCCGGATGATGCGGGGCGAAATGGGTGCCGATCGGCGTGCCGTAGCCATACATGGCGCCGTCGATCACCTCCTGGCGGTTGATCGCATGGGCGATGGCCTCGCGCACGCGGGCGTCGTTCAGAGGCGGGTTGCGGTTGTTCATGGCGAGGATGGTCTCGCCCTCCGTGGTGCCGATCATCACCCGGAACCGCGGGTCGCTCTCGAACTGGACGAGCGTTTCCGGGGCGGGAAAGCTCGGGAAGGCATCCACATCCCCGGCCATCACCGCGGCGAAGGCGGCGGTCGGATCCGAGATGAAGCGGAAGGTCGCGCGCGCCAGTGCGGGCTTCGTGCCCCAGTAGCCCGGGAAGGCTGCGAGCGTCACATGGTCGCCCCGGACCCAGTCCTCGAAGCGGAACGGGCCGGTCCCGACAGGGTGCGTGGCCTCATTGGCCACCGATTCCGGCGCGACCATCACCGCATCGCCCCAGGCCATCTTGAACGGGAAGGCACCGTCGGGGGCGGACAGGCTGACCTTCACCGTGAGCGGGTCGATCACCTCGACCGCGGCGATGCCGGCAAACAGGGCCTTCTGCGCATTGGTGCTGTCGTCGGCCGCGGCGCGCTCCAGGCTGAATTTCACATCCTGCGCATCGAAGGTGGTGCCATCGTGGAAGGTGACGCCCGGCGCCAGATGGAAGGTATAGGCGCTGCCATCTTCCGATATATCCCAGCGGGTGGCCAGGGCTGGGCGCACCGAGCCATCCGCGGCGAAGCGGGTCAGGCCCTCGAAGACATTGGCATAGACGATCTCGTCAATCGCGGCGGCGGCGCCCGCGGTCGGGTCCAGGTTCGGCGGTTCCAGCACCATTCCGATCGTCACGGCATCCGGGGCGGCAAGCGCGGCCGCGGCCCATAGGGCAAGCGGCGCGGCGGCGATCAGGCGGTGGAACATCGGGCCTCCTGCGGGGGTCGGTATCTTCGGGGCAGCGGCATCAAGGGATTTGCGCCTACTGCAGCGCAGCGAAACGCTTTACAGCGCGGCCCGCGCGGGGCTATCCGTCTGCCCGGGGGAAGGAGATCCAGATGAGCGCAACCGCAGAGCAACGGCGGCTGATGCCGGCCGATATCGTGGCGATGAAGGGCCGGGTGCCTGTCGTATGCCTCACCGCCTATACCACGCCGGTCGCACGGATTGCGGATCGGGCCTGCGATCTGGTGCTGGTGGGCGATTCCGTGGGGATGGTGCTGCACGGGCTGCCCTCCACGCTCGGTGTGACGATGGAGATGATGATCCTGCACGGGCAGGCGGTGGGGCGCGGGCTGGCGCGGGCGCTGATGGTCATCGACATGCCCTTCGGGAGCTACGAGGAGGGCCCTGCGCAGGCGTTTGGCAACGCGGCGCGGCTGATGGCGGAAACCGGGGCGGGCGCGGTGAAGCTGGAAGGGGGCGCGCATATGGCGCCGACCATCGCCTTCCTGGTGGCGCGCGGGATCCCGGTGATGGCGCATGTGGGGCTCACGCCGCAATCGGTGAATACGCTGGGCGGCTACCGGGTACAGGGCCGGGGCGCCGATGGCGGGCGGCTGCTGGAGGATGCGCAGGCGGTGGCCCAGGCGGGTGCCTTCGCCGTGGTGCTGGAAAAGGTGCCTGCGGGGCTGGCCGCGCGGATCGGCGCGGCGATCGCCGTGCCCACGGTCGGTATCGGAGCCGGGGCCGAGTGCGACGGGCAGGTGCTGGTGATCGACGATATGCTGGGCCTGTTTCAGGATTTCCGCCCGAAATTCGTGAAGCGCTATGCGGAGCTGGGCGCTGCGGCGGCCGAGGCCGTGGCGCAATATGCCGCGGAGGTGCGCGCGGGCCGCTTCCCCGGCCCCGAGCATTCCTTTGCCGATGAGGTGGCACCATGACCCAGGTGATCCGGGCTTCGGCCCAGCTGCGCGACAAGGTGGCGGGGTGGAAACGCTCGGGCATCCTCGTCGGCGTGGTGCCGACGATGGGGGCGCTGCACGAGGGTCACCTGAGCCTGATCGAGGAGGCCCGGCGGCATTCGGACCGGGTGATCGTGACGATTTTCGTGAACCCGATGCAGTTCAACAACCCCGAGGATCTGACCAAATACCCCCGCAACGAAGCGCGCGATCTGGCGTTGCTGGAGGCTGCGGGCGTGGACGTTCTGTTCGCGCCGGGGGAGGAGGAGGTCTATCCGCAGGGCTTTGCGACGCAGGTCCGGGTGGCGGGGGTGTCGGAGCCGCTGGAGGGCGCGTTCCGGCCCGGTCATTTCGAGGGGGTGGCCACGGTGGTGGCGAAGCTGTTCGGCATGACCCAGGCCGGGCGGGCCTTCTTCGGCGAGAAGGACTGGCAGCAGCTGCAGGTGGTGAAGCGGATGGCGACCGACCTGAACATCCCGGTGCGGGTGATCGGCTGTCCGACGATCCGCGAGGCGGACGGGCTGGCAATGTCGTCGCGCAACGTGCGGCTGTCGGCCGAGGAGCGGCAGATCGCCCCGGCGCTGTGGCGGGCGATGCAGGCGGCGGCAGAAGCGATCCGGGGTGGCGCCGACCCGGCGGCCGTTCTGGCCGAGGCGCGCGTGCGGATCCTGTCGGCGGGCTATCGTGAGATCGAATATCTGGAGATCCGCAGCGCCGAGGGGCTGCGCCCGGTTGCCGATCTGGCAGAACCGGTGCGCATGCTGGCGGCGGCCTGGCTCGGCGATGTGCGGATGATCGACAATATTGTGGTCTAGGCCGTGCGGTCTGAGTGCGGCGCGCTGGCGTTGACCCTGATGCCGACCGGGCCGTGATCGGCTTTCCGCTTTAGGCCATGCCGCCCGCTGTGGCGCTGAAATTGCGCTCGCTGTTGCCGGTGCGCTGATCCCAATTCCGCTGGCCAGCACCGGGCGGCGGGTAAGCCAAGACGGGGCGCAGGGGGCTTCGGTCGGGGCTTTTTCGTTGCTATGTCGCGAAGCCCACCTCATCGTGTCGATAAGCTTATGAGGCAACAAGATGCAGTATACTTCAATCGGAATTTCAGTTCTTGCGTTGATCGTTTCGGGGGTAACGTTGTGGCTTACGCACCTTCGGCGGGGGGCGTTGAAAATGACACGTCCAACGGTCGTGTTCTTTGGTCCCGATGGGAACGAAGGTGGCATATCGAAGGTCTTCTTACGAACACTACTATATTCAACTGGAAAGCGAGGCATAGTGCTTGAACATTTGTTCATTCGTTTGCGTCGCGGTGAAACGCAACAGAATTTTAATGTTTGGGTTTACGGCGAAAAGGATTTGGCACGGGGTAGCGGCTTGTTCGTCGGTCAAGAAGGTATCGCGACGAACCATCACTTCCTTACTCCAACCGACATCAAAGGCTTCGATTTCGCGGCGGGCGACTACGAACTTGAAGTTTTCGCGAAGATCATCGGCAAGGACATGACGCTTCTTCTGTCCACCATTCGACTTTCAATCGACGTTCACGAGGCGGGACAGCTTCGGAAGGCCGATCATGGCATCTATTTCGATTGGGGGCCGGACGCCGGGCGCTACCAGAAAAAGATTGAGGGCCGCCGTTCGAAGGCTCTTGACCCCTTGTATATGCTTGAAGCGTTACAGGACGGTGGGGCGCTTACGTCGCCGAAGTCATAGGCAAGGACAATCATTCACGAATACGTGAACTTTTCCCGGCCTGCGGCGGGTCGGCAGTCGCCAAATTTTCGTTGTAGTAATTCTATAGTAAGATTTTTCGAATTGATAATTTAGCGACAAAATCAATAACTTACACTTGTAAGTGGCAGCCCGTAGGGGAGTCGAACCCCTCTTTTCAGGTTGAAAACCTGACGTCCTAACCGATAGACGAACGGGCCACCGTGACCGCTTCAGGCTTCTTGCGTCGCCGTCGGCTGCGGTGTGAGCGGGTGTTTAGGCCAGGCGTGCGTGGCGCGCAAGAGCCATTTTTGTGTTTTTTCAAAAATTCTTCCGGTACCACAAACTGTAACTGTTTCAACGTCTTGCTGGATGCTTCCGGAGGCGGTCACGCGCGGGCGGCATCTTCCAGGCGCAGCTGGGCCTTGCGGCGCCCGCCCCAGGTGTTGATTTCCAGCCGCCCGGCGAGGTGGAAACGTGCCGCTCCGCCTGCACTCAGCGCCGGGCCGAGGGGGCCGTCGAAGGCGCCGAAGGCCACGGCCTCGATGCGTGCGCCGCTGCCGTCACCCAGCGTGAAGCGCAGGTGCGTCTCGCCGATCCTGCGCGGTCCGGAGACCTCCATGGCGGCGAAGGCAAAGCGGGGTGCGGGGGCGCCCTGGCCGAAGGGGCCTGCGCGGTCGATGTCCTCTATGAGCTCGGGGGAGGCGGCGCCGGGCATGAGCATGCCGTCGAGGCGCAGGTCTTCCGGCCCGCCTTCGCCCGCGCCCTGGCGGGCGAGAAGCTCGGCGAGGCGCGCCATCGCGGCCTCCAGCTGATCCTCGGCGACGGTGAGACCCGCGGCCATGCGGTGCCCGCCGCCCTTCAGCAGCAGGCCCTCTGCCGCGACCCGGTGCACGGCGGCGCCGAGGTCCACCCCGGAGACCGAGCGCGCAGAGCCCTTGCCGATACCGTTTTCGAGCCCGATGACGACGGCGGGGCGATGTGTCGCCTCCTTCAGCCGTGCGGCGACGATGCCGACCACACCCGGGTGCCAGCCTGCGCCCGCCGCCCAGACCAGCGGCGCGTCGAGGCCGCGGGCCTCGGCCTGGGCCAGGGCCGCCTCGCGCACGCGCGTCTCGATCTCGCGCCGCTCCGAATTCAGCCGGTCAAGCCGCTCGGCCAGCGCCGCAGCTTCCAGCGGATCCGCCGTGGCGAGGAGCCGCGCGCCCAGATCCGCCGCGCCGATCCGCCCGCCCGCATTCACCCGCGGCCCGAGCACGAAGCCGAGGTGATAGGCCGAAGGCGCACTGTCGAGGCGCGCCACATCCGAGAGCGCGACCAGGCCGGGCCGCTCGCGCCGCGCCATGACCTTCAGCCCCTGCCGCACCAGCGCCCGGTTCACCCCCACCAGCGGTGCCACATCGGCGACCGTTGCCAGCGCCACCAGATCCAGCAGCGCCATCAGATCCGGCCCCGCCGCGCCTTCCGCGCGCATCTGCCGGTTTGCCTCCACCAGCATCAGGAATACCACCGATGCCGCGCAGAGATGGCCAAGATCCCCACTCTCGTCCTGCCGGTTCGGGTTTACCACGGCGCAGGCATCGGGGAGGGTTTCGCCGCCCAGGTGGTGATCGAGGATGACCACATCGGCCGGGGCCGCGGCGGCCACCGGCTCATGGCTCAGCGTGCCGCAATCGACGCAGATGATCAGGCTGTGTTCGCGCCCGAGGGCCTGCATCGCGGGCACGTTCGGGCCGTAGCCTTCGTCGATCCGGTCGGGGATATAGAGCGTCGCCTGCCGGCCGACCGTGCGCAGCCAGCTGATCAGCAGCGCGGCCGAAGAGCCGCCGTCCACATCGTAATCCGCGAAGACGGCGATTTTCTCGCGCCCGCGCACCGCGCGCAGGAAGCGGGCGGCGGCGGTCTCCATATCCTTCAGGCTGCGCGGATCGGGCAGCAGGTCGCGCAGCGTGGGCTCCAGAAACCCCGCGGCCTCCTCCGGGGCGACCCCGCGCGCGACCAGCACCCGCGCGAGGGGCAGAGGCAATCGGGTGTCGCGCGCCATGGCTTCGGCCAGCCGGTCGGCTTCGACGGAGGGGCCGATCCAGCGCCGGCCGGTCAGCGAATGTTCGACGTTCAGGAATGCGGTCATGAGGGCTGCATAGCCGAAAGGCGCTCAGCCCGCCACCGCCTTGCGCACCATGTCGCGGTAGATCTCCTCGATGCCGGCGCGGCTGAGCCGGCCGCCTTCGCGGTACCAGGTATTCACCCCGGTCAGCATGGCGATGATGGCCATGGTTGCGAGGCGGGTATCGGGCAGGGCGAAGCTGCCCTCGGCCTGGCCCGCGCGCAAGATCGCTTCCAGCTCCGCCTCATAGGCCGAGCGCAGCCGGCCGATGGCGGCGAAATTGCCGGGCGAGAGGTTGCGCAGCTCCATGTAGCTCAGGAACACGGCCTCGGTGCGCATCAGCGAATGGCGGATATGGAAGCGCACGAACGCATCGAGCCGCGCCGCAGGCTCCGCGGGCTTCGGCTCGGCCTCCCAGGCGGCCAGCAGTTCCTCCATATGGCTGCGAAGCAGATCGAACAGCAGCGCCTCCTTGTCTGGCGTATAAAGATAGAGCGCCCCGGCCTGCACGCCCACCTCGGCCGCGATCTGGCGCATGGAGACGGCCGCGAAGCCGTGGCGGGCGAACAGCGACAGGGCCGCCGCGCGGATGCGGGGGCCGGTGATTTCGGAATGGGAGCCGGTCTTGCGTGCCATCCGTGCAGGGTAAATGAACGATTGTTCATTATCAATGCGCGGAAGGCCGCCGCCCCGGGCTCTGGTCTTGGCGCGCGGGGCGGCCTATGGTCGGGCCACAACCCAGGAGCCTGCCGATGATCCGCCTGCCTGCCGCCCTTGCCCTCGCCATCGCGCTGATCGGTTGCGCCGGGCCGCAGAAGGACTATCCCGCCCTCGTGCCGATGGACAGCCTGCTGGGCGCGGAGGCGGTGGAGCCTGCACCCACGGCGGAGCTGCAGGCGCAGGGTAACGCCCTGCGCGCACGCGCCGATGCCCTGCGTTCGGCCCAGCCCTGAGCCCCGGCTCCGCAGGCCTGGCAGCCGGATGCGTTGCAAGGCTGGCGCCGACAGGCTAACAGGGCGCTGAACAGCCCCTGTCCATGAGGTTCCCATGTCTGCCCCCGATGCATCTGTGCTCCGTCTTGGCATTGCGGGGCTTGGCACCGTGGGCATTGGCGTCGTCAAGATCGTGCAGCGCCATGCCGCGCTGCTGAGCGCACGTACGGGCCGCACGGTGGTGATCAGCGCGGTTTCGGCGCGCGACCGGACCAAGAACCGCGACGCGGATCTCTCGGCCTATGCCTGGGAAACCGATCCGGTGGCGCTGGCGCAGCGCGACGACGTGGATGTGTTCGTCGAACTCATGGGCGGGCACGAGGGCGCGGCGAAGGCTGCGACCGAGGCCGCGCTGCAGGCGGGCAAGGACGTCGTCACCGCGAACAAGGCGCTGCTTGCGCATCACGGGCAGGCGCTGGCGGAGCTGGCCGAATCGCGGGGCCGGGTGATCCGCTTCGAGGCGGCCGTTGCGGGCGGCATCCCGGTGATCAAGGCGCTGACCGAGGGCCTCGCGGGCAACAGCATCCGCCGGGTGATGGGGGTGATGAACGGGACCTGCAACTACATCCTGACCCGGATGGAGACTGCGGGCCTGCCCTATGACACGGTGTTCGAGGAGGCCCGGCAGCTGGGCTATCTCGAGGCCGATCCGACGCTGGACGTGGGCGGTATCGACGCCGGGCACAAGCTCTCGATCCTGGCCGCGATTGCCTTCGGCACCAAGGTGAGCTTCGACGATGTGGTGCTGGAGGGGATCCAGCAGATCTCGATCGACGATATCCGCCGGGCCGACGACATGGGCTACAAGATCAAGCTGCTGGGCGTGGCGCAGATGACCGGACGCGGGCTGGAGCAGCGGATGACGCCCTGCCTGGTGCCGTCGGTCTCGCCGCTGGGGCAGCTGCAGGGCGGGACCAACATGGTCGTGCTGGAGGGCGATTCGGTCGGCCAGATCGTGCTGCGCGGCGCGGGTGCGGGCGAGGGGCCGACGGCTTCGGCGGTGATGGGCGATGTGATGGACATCGCGCGCGGGCTCCGCCTGCCGACCTTTGGCCAGCCCGCGGCGACGCTGGCAGATCCGGTGGCGGCGGTGGTCTCCGCAGCCGCGCCCTATTACCTGCGGCTCGAACTGCTGGACAAGCCGGGCGCGCTGGCCAAGGTGGCGGCAGTGCTGGGCGAGGCGGGCGTGTCGATTTCGCGGCTGCGCCAGTATGGCCATGCCGATGCGACGGCGCCGGTGCTGATCGTCACCCACAAGACCACGCGCGACGCGATCGACGCCGCCATTGCGGCCTTCCCCGGCACCGGCGTTGTCGCCGGAGAGACCGTGGCGCTGCGGATCGAGGAACTCTGAGCGGTTTTCGGCGCCATTCCGGCATCTTGCATCGGAAGTTAGCGTTCTCAGACTTGCTTATGGCGGGGTCGCGGGCTTACCTGTCCGCGGCCCTTCGCTTTGGCAGACAGGAATAGACATGACTTCCCCCATTGATTTCAACGACCGCATGCTCTCGCTGGGCCTCGCCCGGGTGTCTGAGGCCGCGGCCCACGCCTCCGCGCGTCAGATCGGCCGCGGCGACGAGAAGGCCGCCGACCAGGCGGCGGTGAACGCGATGCGCGATCAGCTCAACCTGCTGGACATCGACGGTACCGTCGTCATTGGCGAAGGCGAGCGCGACGAGGCGCCGATGCTCTACATCGGCGAGAAGGTCGGCACGGGGAAGGGCCCGGCAGTGGATATCGCGCTCGATCCGCTGGAAGGCACGACGCTGACCGCGAAGGACATGCCGAACGCGCTCACCGTGATCGCTATGGCGCCCGCGGGCACTCTGCTGCATGCGCCCGATGTGTATATGGAAAAGCTCGCGATCGGGCCGGGCTATGCGAAGGACGTGGTCAGCCTGGACATGACGCCCACCGAGCGCATCGCCGCGCTGGCGAAGGCGCGCGGCGTGACCAGCGCCGACATCACCTGCTGCATTCTGGAGCGCCCGCGCCATGAGGACCTGATCCAGGAAGTGCGCGAGACCGGCGCCGCGATCCGGCTGATCACCGATGGTGACGTGGCGGGCGTGATCCACTGCGCCGAACCCGAGATCACCGGCATCGACATCTACATGGGCTCGGGCGGCGCGCCGGAAGGCGTGCTGGCGGCTTCGGCACTGAAGTGCATGGGCGGCCAGATGTGGGGCAAGCTGCTGTTCCGCAACGACGACGAGCGCGGGCGCGCGCACAAGGCCGGGATCACCAACCTGGACAAGATCTATTCGCGCGACGAACTGGTGCGCTCGGACGTGATCTTCGCCGCCACCGGCGTGACCAATGGCTCGATCGTGAAGGGCGTGAAGCGCGAGCCGGGCTTCATCGAGACCGAAACCATCCTGATGCGCTCCAAGACCGGATCGGTGCGGCGGATGATCTACCGCAACCCGATCCGCTGAGGGCCGGCCGGGGCGGCCCGGGCCGCCCCTATTTGCTGCTGTTCCAGACGGTGTGCGGCCCGCGTGGCCGCGTCACCACGAATTCCCTGAACACGATGCCGGAGCCGAGCCCGAGGGTGAAGGACGTCTGGCCATCCAGGGTCATCGTCTTGTCGGCGATGTCGAAAATCGGCCAGTAACTGTAGAATGTCTCCAGCACCACGGCGGCATCCCCCGCCCCCATCACCGGCACGCGGCTGCCCGCAGCGGTGATATCGGCCTGGGTCAGGGCGGCGTGGGTTCCTGTCGCATAGGAGGTGTCCATGCGGAACTGCTTGATCGTGCCATCGCAGGGCAGCAGGTCCGTGCTGGTGGCGGGGCAGGTGACCAGCGTGACCCGCATCCAGCTGCGGCTGCTGTCGTGGACCTGGGTCATCTGATCGAAGATGTGCTTGTTGCCGTCGATGAAAGCCGGGCCGATCGCCCCTTTCTGGCGTGAAATCAGGTCTGCGACCGTATAGGTGGCCGAGCCCACCAGAGCGCGCAGCCGGAACGCATCGTAGAACTGGTAGGCGACCATGATCCAGGTCAGCAGCAGCAGCCCCTCCATCAGCCCCTCGATCGGGGCGGCGCCGGTTTCGTCGCGCAGGATCCGCATCTCTCAGCTCCGCGGTTCGTTCACGAAGACAGTCATGGCAACCAGCGCGAACCGGCCGCCCGCATCCAGCTGCAGGGCCATGGCCAGCGGATCTCCGGAGCCCATCGGGGTCAGCTTCAGGCAGGCGCGCAGGGCGATCAGCTGGTTCGAGCCGCCGGTCTCGATCTCCGGATCCAGGACCGCGCTGGAGGTGCCATCGGTGCACAGCGGGGCATTGGTATTGCTGAGCGACCAGGTGTCGGTATTGATCGGGAAGACCTCGACCGCAAGGTTCTCGCTACAATCGGGCACGAAATGGATCGCCGTGCAGATCTGCTGCTTCAGGGTCTCGTGGGAGGGCAGGCTCTCCGATCCGAGCCGCAGCGAGCGCGTGGTGATGTCGACTGCGCGGTTCAGCAGCACCTGACGCATTTCGATCAGCATCAGCTCCACCGCCGCCACCAGTATCATCACGAAAAGCGGGATCCACAGTACCGTGGGGATCGTGACCGCGCCGGATTCGGATCTCAGGAAGCGCATGGGTCCTCTCAGTTCGTCAGCCGCAGGGCGTTGATGGAGGAGGCGATCGAGGAGAATGCCTCGGTCAGGCTCGCGGCGGTGACGTTGTAGGCATAGCCCTCGTCGGAGGCGCATTCGCTCAGGATCGCGGCGCCGGTATCCGGCGCATCCACGGCCACGGTGAAGATATAGATGCCGCGGCCCGAGGCCTTCGCGGCGGTGCAGAGCGCCCTCAGGTTGGTGTCCTTCTGGGTGAACTCCGACTGGATCGCCATGTCGTTGTAGAGCGCGGCCTTGGTGGTGGTGGCTGTCACGGCGCGTTTGGGCGGATACAGGAAGGTCTCGATCACATATTGCAGCGAATAGCCCTTCGCCCAGACGGTTTGCCAGCTGACATCGTAGATCCTGGAGCCTAGCTGCGCCGCCGTACGCCAGCTGCCGTCGTAAAGGCGGTAATAGGGAGCGCTGCGGCCTGCGACGTAATAGTGGAGCGCTCTCCACGCCGTTGAATCGTCCGAGCTGTTGGCGAAAGAGGTGGCCGATATGGTGGAGACCAGGCCCGAGCTTCCGGTCCGGTAGGCGGCCTTGGTGGAATAGGAGCGGGTGTTCTCGCCATCTGTCATCAGCACCATGATCTTCATAGAGGATTTCCCCAGCTCGGCGCCGGAGTAGCCATAGTCGAAGGGGCGCCCGGCGAGCGTGCTGCTGACCGTGCCATTGGCGATCAGCTTGGTCACCGCGGGCTGCGCGGCCGGGTCGAGCAGCGCGAGGCCCCAGCGGGCGCCGACGTCGATGGCCGTGTCGCCGCCCGGTGTGAGCGTGGCGATCTTCGCGTCGATCACCGCCTTGGTGTTGGACAGCGCCAGCACCGAGGAGACCGCGTTCTCCAGGCAGTTCTGGTTGGTGACGCGGGTCGGCATCGTCCAGTTGCCCTGCCCGAGCGCGGACTGGCCCCAGTAATCGAAGCTGTCGCCATACATCGTCCGCAGCAGGCTGGTCGTGGGGGTGATGGCGATATCGGTATTGGGCAGGGTTTCGACATCGGCGCAGGTGTTTCTGGTATGATCGGCCGAGAGGGTGAAGCCCGCCGCGGTGGCGCTGCCCAGGGTCACCTGCTGGTTGTAGGGTATGATCGAGATCGACAACCGGCCGGCCGGCGCGCCGGGCGCCTGTACGGTGTCGAACATCTTCTGCACGAAGTTCAGTGCTGCGGGCTTCAGCTGCTCCATCCGGGTCGGCGAGACGCCGGAAGCCCCCGTATTGATGTTGAAATTCATCGAGCCGGAAATGTCGAGCACGAGCGAGATCTCGACATTGCCAATTGATTCCGCGGCCTGAGAGACCGCCGTCGCGCTGAGCTGGTCGATGCCGATCAGCGGGCCGAAGATGGTGGTGATGCCATCATTTGTGTTGATCGTCACCCGGCGCCATTCCTTCAGCGAGCCCTCCTCGATCACCGGGACCACGTTCAGATAGCCCAGCCCCGATTTCGAGAGATAATCGGCCACGACCGCCGCGGGCGGCAGGGTCTGCGACAGCGAGGCCGCCGCCAGCGAGGCGCGGTCGATGGTGTTCTGCACCCGGGTGCGCAGTTCCTCCTGCCGCATCAGATCGACGGTGATGCCGAGGCAGATCATCATGATCAGGAAAATCTGCACGGCGAAGGGCAGCAGCGCGCCATCCTCACGCCGCAGGAAACGGATCGCCATCCTGGCCCAGGGTCTGGTCATCGTCTTGCTCCGCCACATGCGGCCTGTCTGACGCGGCATCGCGGCAGAATTGGGGCCAATCGCGGGCGCAGGCGGGGAATTGGCGCCTCTCGACATGGGCGTGCTCTGGGCCGATATTAGGGGCATGAGTCTGCCCCCCGGTTTTCTGGATGAACTGCGCAACCGTGTCTCGATCTCGCAGGTGGTCGGGCGCAAGGTCGTGTGGGATCCACGCAAATCCAACCAGGGCAAGGGCGACATGTGGGCGCCATGCCCGTTCCATCAGGAAAAGTCGGCCTCGTTCCATGTGGACGACCGCAAGGGCTTCTATCATTGCTTCGGCTGCCACGCCTCGGGCGATGCGCTGAAATTCGTGCAGGAGACGGAAAACGTCTCGTTCATGGAGGCGGTGGAAATCCTCGCGCGCGAGGCCGGAATGGTGATGCCTGCGCGCGATGCCCGCGAGGCGGAGCGATCGGATCACCGCACCGAGCTGGCCCGGGTGATGGACGAGGCGGTGAAGCACTACCGGCTGGCGCTGTCGATGCAGGCGGGCGCGGAGGCGCGGGCCTATATCGCGCGGCGCGGCCTGACACCCGATACAGTGGCGCGCTTCGAGATCGGCTTTGCGCCCGATGGCTGGCAGGGGCTGTGGGACGCGCTGAAAGCCAGGGGGATCGCCGATGAGCTGATCATCGGCGCAGGCCTCGCGAAGCCCAGCCAGAAGGGCGGCAAGCCCTATGACACGTTCCGCAACCGGATCATGTTCCCGATCCGCGATCCGCGCGGGCGCTGCATCGCGTTCGGCGGCCGGGCGATGGATCCGAAGGACTCCGCGAAATACCTGAACTCGCCGGAGACGGCGCTGTTCGACAAGGGGCGCACGCTATACAACCACGGCCCCGCGCGGGAGGCGGCGGGCAAGGGCCAGCGGCTGATCGTCTGCGAAGGCTATATGGATGTGATCGCGCTGGCGCAGGCGGGGTTCGGCGGCGCGGTGGCACCGCTGGGCACCGCAGTGACCGAGGAGCAGCTGCAGATGATGTGGCGCATCGATGACGAGCCGGTGATCGCGCTCGATGGCGATGCGGCGGGGATGAAGGCGGCGCTGCGGGTGATCGACCTGGCGCTGCCGCTGCTGGAGGCGGGCAAGGGGCTGCGCTTTGCAATGCTGCCGGGCGGGCAGGACCCGGACGAGCTGATCAAGGCGGCCGGGCCGCAGGCGATGGAAAAGGTGCTGGAGGCCGCGCGGCCGATGGTGGACCTGCTCTGGACCCGCGAGACCGAGGGCAAGGTGTTCGACAGCCCCGAGCGGCGCGCCGCGCTGGACAAGCGGCTGCGTGCCGCGATCGCGCGGATCAAGGATCCTTCGATCAAGGCGCATTACGGGGCCGAGGTGAAGCGCCTGCGCGAGGCGCTGTTCGGCTTTGGCCAGCCGCAGGCCGGGGCGCGGGCGCCACGCCGCGAAGGCCCGGGCTATGCGCGCGGGTTTGGCAAGGGCGCGAAGCCGCCGGCGCTGCCGCTGGCCAGCACGCGCACCACGCTTCTGGCCGCCGCGCCCGATCCGGATGTGACGGGCCATCTGCGCGAGGCGGTGGTGCTGGCGGTGCTGGCCACGCATCCGGAGCTGATCGCGCGGTTCGAGAGCCGGCTGGAGGCGCTGCATTTCGCCGACCCGCTGCACGAGCGGCTGTGCCGCCGGATGCTGGCGCTGGCGCATCGGCCGGTGGACCTCATCGCCCCGGAGCTCGCGGACGAATCGGGGGCGGATCTTGACAAGCTGATGACCCATCCCCATGTGCGCACCGTTCTCGTCACCAATATCCGCGAGGATGCCGAATATGCCGCGCATTGCCTTGCCGCCGATCTGGCCAAGCTGACCGCCGCCCGCGCGCTGGTGCAGGAGATCGCCGAGGCGCGCGAGGACATCGAGGGGCTGGCGGATGAAGGCGTGACCTGGAGGCTCGCGCAGGCCGCGCGCGCCTTCGAGCAGGCCTTGAAGCCGACGGAGGCCGATGACCGCGCCACGGTGCGGGCCGAGAATGGAGTGGAGCTAGACAAGGAGGAGCTCGAACAGAGCCGGGCCTTCTATGATTCAATCGATTTCAGCCGGGGCGGTCGCGGATCGCGCAGAAACTAGGCAGTCGGGTGATTCGCCCTGATTCGGCCCTGTGATTCGTCCCTTTGATTCGATAAAACGACCCGAACGATTCGATTCTGTCGCGCCGCCCGCCCGGCGCGACGCCATCCCGCACAGACCCGCAGGAGCGCCCATGGCCGCCAAGGATCTCGACGACAGCAAACCCGAAACCTCCGCAGACGAGGACACCTCGTTCGACATGTCGAAAGCCGCAGTCAAGCGGATGATCGCGGATGCACGGGAGCGCGGCTACATCACCTATGACCAGCTGAACACGGTCATGCCGCCCGATCAGGTCTCTGGCGACCAGATCGAGGACGTCATGTCCATGCTCTCGGAAATGGGGATCAACGTCGTCGAGGCCGAGGAAAGCGAGGAGCCCGAGAGCGGCGAGGTGGCGTCCACCGGGTCCTCCGGCTCGCGCGAACTGGCGGTGGCCAGCTCCACCACGGAAAATCTGGACCGTACCGACGACCCGGTGCGGATGTATCTGCGCGAGATGGGCTCGGTCGAGCTACTGTCGCGCGAGGGTGAAATCGCCATCGCGAAGCGGATCGAGGCGGGCCGCAACACGATGATCGCGGGCCTGTGCGAGAGCCCGCTGACCTTCCAGGCGATCACCATCTGGCGCGACGAGCTTCTGAACGAAGAGATCCTGCTGCGCGACGTCATCGACCTCGAAGCGACCTTCGGACGCTCGGTCGATGAGGAAGGCGAGGGGGAATCGCTCGAGGAGGAAATGCCCGCCGGCACCGCCCCCGAGGGCGAGGCTACGGATGAGGAATGGCAGGCCAAATCCCGCCCCGTGGATGCGGATGGCAACCCGCTTCCGGTAGAAGAGGACGAGGAAGATTACGACGGGCAGAACCTCTCGCTCGCCGCGATGGAAAATGCGCTGAAGCCCAAGGTCCTGGAGACGCTGGAGGTCATTGCGCGCGACTATGCGATGCTGGCCGAAATGCAGGACCTGCGGATGTCGGCGACGCTGAACGAGGACGGCACCTTCACCGTGGCCGAGGAGGCCGCCTATCAGAAGCTGCGTTCGGAAATCGTCGGGCTGGTGAATGAGCTGCACCTGCACAACAACCGGATCGAAGCCCTGATCGACCAGCTTTACGGCATCAACCGCAAGATCATGTCGATCGACAGTGCGATGGTGAAGCTCGCCGATGCGGCGCGGATCAACCGGCGCGAGTTCATCGAGGAATATCGCGGGGCGGAGCTGGATCCGACCTGGGCCGAGCGGATGCAGTCCAAGGGCAACCGCGCGTGGAACCTGCTGTTCGATAAAACCGGCGACAAGGTCGATGACCTGCGCTCGGACATGGCGCAGGTGGGGCAATATGTCGGCGTCGACATCAGCGAATTCCGCCGCATCGTGAACCAGGTGCAGAAGGGCGAGAAGGAAGCCCGGCAGGCGAAGAAGGAAATGGTCGAAGCGAACCTGCGCCTGGTGATTTCCATCGCCAAGAAATACACCAACCGCGGGCTGCAATTCCTTGACCTCATTCAGGAAGGCAACATCGGCCTGATGAAGGCGGTGGACAAGTTCGAATACCGCCGCGGCTACAAGTTCAGCACCTATGCGACCTGGTGGATCCGTCAGGCGATCACGCGCAGCATCGCGGATCAGGCGCGCACGATCCGGATTCCGGTGCACATGATCGAGACGATCAACAAGCTGGTGCGGACCGGCCGCCAGATGCTGCATGAGATCGGCCGCGAACCGACCCCGGAAGAGCTGGCCGAGAAGCTGCAGATGCCGCTCGAGAAGGTGCGGAAGGTAATGAAGATCGCCAAGGAGCCGATCAGCCTCGAGACCCCGATCGGCGACGAGGAAGACAGCCAGCTCGGCGATTTCATCGAGGACAAGAACGCGATTCTGCCGCTGGACAGCGCCATTCAGGAGAACCTGAAGGAGACGACGACGCGGGTTCTGGCCTCGCTCACGCCGCGCGAAGAGCGGGTTTTGCGGATGCGCTTCGGCATCGGCATGAACACCGACCATACGCTGGAAGAGGTCGGGCAGCAGTTCAGCGTGACCCGCGAGCGGATCCGTCAGATCGAGGCGAAGGCGCTGCGCAAGCTGAAGCACCCCTCGCGCTCGCGCAAGCTGCGCAGTTTCCTCGACCAGTGATCAAACGCCCCCATGCGGGGGGCGTTTTGGCGAATTGTATCCTGCGCGCCGGCGGAGAGCATTTGCGGGCCTGCCAAGGGCCCGCTATCGTTTGGGGGGTGTCGGAAAACGGCGGCGCCAGAACCTGTGGCATGGGGGCTCTGCGAGGCCGGAGCAGCTGTGTCAAAGCCGAAGGCAGCTCTCGCAATTGGGGATGCATCGCTCGGCCATGCTGCGTGGGATGTCGCTGGCCATATCACGGACCTTGGGCTGCTTTCGGTTCTGTCGCATCGGTATGATCTGCGGGACGCCCGGGCTTTCAGTCTCTTCGAAAATCCTGTCAGCGTCACACCCCCTGCCGGAGATGAACACGGCCAGTCGCGGGGAGGGAACCAGCCGTCACCAGAGGGCGCCGGTGCAGGCTGAAGCCAAATGCGGCGAGATCTCGTTCTTATCTGGCCGCGGCCCGCTGCGGGCACGATGCCAAGCCGCCGCTGGTTCTGGAATAGGCTCCACCCGCGGCCGGTAGGCGCCGAGCTCTTCCCTGCGCGCATCCCGTGTCGGAGGGTTCGCCGCGGGCACTCAACGCAGGCGCTCGCGGCAACGCCCGTGCCAGCTGCCACCATCCGGAGCCCGGCCCATCTCAGCATACCCTTCTCAATCAGGTTCTCTTGGCGAAGGACGCGCTCAGCTCCGCCACCGGCGCAGGATGCAGCGCGCGCCGAGGCCGCGGACGGCTTTGCCCCGCGTCGCGAGGCCTTTGGCCTTGCAATGCTGCTTCCGAACCGGTGGCAGAGCAGGGCGCGATGGCCGGGATACGCCGACCCTTGCGTAGGACCGAACCCATGATCGCGGCCGTGCCGCATCGGAGAGCGAGGCCAGCCGGAACAGGACCGTGCTATCCGGTCCCTTTACCTCATGTGCATCGCCGTCCCACCTGTGCGATCACGACAGAACGATGCGCGCAGACATCGCGCTCCGACCGGCGCTTTCCTTCGTTGCCAAAGCATCGCCCGACCCGTGCCGCACTTGGCCGTCAGCATCGATGCCCCGCCACCTCCAACGCCGCCAGCCCGGGAAGCCGCGCCTCTGAATGGTCCGCCGATCTCCGTGAGGCCGACCTCATGGGGGCTGCGTGTTCAAGGGCAAATCTCCGCGCCGGAGCCGGAGCGCAACAGATCTCACGTGCCAGGGCGGCTCGATCCTTGGGATACGGGATTACCGACTGAGTTTCCCCGTAGCCGCTGCATCCCGAGCCTGTAATGCAGGACACGCCCGATGACGCCCGTTGCGGGCTTCTCAAAGCGCGCGTCGCATCGCCGAGCGCTGCGCGAAACGCGGCATCGTGCGTTCTTCCGGGATCGGGACGGCTCCATCAGGGCTGGCCACTTGCCCGTTTCTCGTGGCAGCGGGCGCTCTGGCGCGGATCAGCGGCGCTTTCGCCACTGATGCTGTCGCGCTCCGGTCCGGGCGGCCCCCCTGAGCATGCACGGGCAATCGCCGCGCGCGACTTTGGTCGTATTTTACATTAGGAAATGAATATTGACAAAAATAAGCTCTTGATCAAAATCCGGGTCAGATTGCACCGGATGATACGATGACTGCCAGCGCCTTCACTCCTCCCTTCCCATCCGCCCGCGCGACCGCCTGGGCGAAGCTGCGCGGCCTGGCGCAGCCCGAGGTGCTGATCCTCGGCGGCGGCGTGAACGGGATCGGCCTGTTGCGGGATCTCGCGCTCAACGGGGTCTCGGCGGTCCTCATCGACGAGGGCGATTTCTGCACCGGGGCCAGCAGTGCCTCCAGCCGCATGGCCCATGGCGGCCTGCGCTATCTGGAGGGGCGCGAATTCCGCCTCGTGGCGGAGGCCGCGCGGGAGCGCAACATGCTGCTGCACGATGCCGGGCATCTGGTGAAGCCGCTGGAAATCGTGGTGCCGTTGCGCTCCTGGTTCCAGGGGCTGCCGCAGACGGCGCTGCGCTTCTGTGGCCTGTCGCGCCGGGCGGGGCCGCTGAGCCTGGCGGCGCTGCAGGGCGCCCTGATGATCTATGAGCGCTTTGGTGCGGTGCGCCGGGCGCTGCCGCGCCATGGCGTCCGGCTGGCCCGGGCGGGCTTCCCGGCGGGCACGCCCGCGGCGGTGCGGGCGGTCGTGAGCTATTACGACGGGCAGATTACCGGGCCCGAGGCTCTGGCGCTGGAGATGCTGGGTGCCGCGACCGAAGCGGACAACGTGACGGCGCTCAATCACGTCCGCTGGGCGGTGGAAGGGCGCGCCATCACCGTGACCGATCCGGAGACCGGATCGCAGGCGACCCTTGCGCCGCGGGTCGTCGTCAATGCGACCGGTGCCGCGATCGATGGGGTCAATGCGCGGCTCGGCCTGCGCACGGCCCTGGTGCGCGGGGTCAAGGGCGCGCATCTGGTGCTGCGCCATGATGCGCTGCACAGCCGGATGGCGGGGCGCGCCTTCTATTTCGACGATGGCTCCGGGCGGATGGTTATCTGCCTGCCGGTGGCCGATATCATCTTGCTCGGCACGACCGAGGTCGAGACGGCAGACCCGTCGGATCATGCCGTGGCGGGCGATGAGGTCGCGTATCTGCTGGGGGCGATCAACCGTCTGTTCGAAGATATCGCCGTCGGGCCCGAGCATATCGCCGCCGTCACCAGCGGGATCCGCCCGCTGCAGGCGAGCGGCGGCAATGCAACCCAGGCCGCGCGCGACCATGCGCTGCTGCGCCACGATTGGGGCCCGGTGCCGGTCCTGTCGCTGGTCGGCGGCAAGTGGACGACGTTCCGCTCGTTCGCGGAGCAGGCAGGCGATGCGGTGCTCGGGCTTCTCGGGCGGCCGCGGGCGGCAACGACGGCCGGGCGCCCCTATCCCGGC